>NZ_JAFWOM010000017.1 GCF_017545445.1 Fibrobacter sp. | reverse complement strand
ATCATTGTTCGTTTTCGCAACATTACCCGCACACCCTTCTAGCGAAACTAGTGCGGACATACCCAAAGTCACAGCAAGCCCTTTCACGACCGCAGCAGACCATTCGCAATTCTTTTGAACTTTACACTTTTTGATATCCATTCATCACCTCACTAAGCAATAAAATACTTTTCTTTAAAGCCAGCCGCAACATTCGACTTAATCATATATTATTCTTTCTAACCGTTCAAATAAGCCTTTCGCTTTTTCGGCTTCATCAGGTAATTCGTTTATATTCAAAACATAGAATAAGCGTTCTTTTTTATCAATGAACTCAATGTTGAAAGTTTCTCCATCCAAATAATACACTTCGTTGCTTTCTTTTTCCATTACATAAGATTTAATTGCTGTTTTCAGCTTCGTTAGATGAAGTCTCTTTTCTTGGGCGATTTTTTCCCAAACGCAATCGTTTTCTTTGATGGTGCAAATGTAGGCATCGCTAAAATCATCATTCCATTTCAGCTTTCCACGTTTAATCCTATTTGCATCAAGTGAATTTATGGAGAACGAAATAAAGTTGTCAAATTCATCAAATAAAGAAGACATGTCGTAGCAAGCATAAG
This sequence comes from Fibrobacter sp., assembly GCF_017545445.1. Classification (GTDB taxonomy): domain Bacteria; phylum Fibrobacterota; class Fibrobacteria; order Fibrobacterales; family Fibrobacteraceae; genus Fibrobacter. The sequence goes on along the minus strand of NZ_JAFWOM010000017.1, from coordinate 14,358 downwards.
AACCTATATCCCGATAAATAACAAAATCCGTTTTGGGAGGCTTATACGAGAAACAGTCGTAAATATAATATGCAAGCAAAGGTATCGCTATAATAAGAATTATCCACTTTTTGCTCATTACATTTCCTCATGAATATCATTAAAATACTTTTATTCGTTCCCCCAAATACACAACTTAACGTAAAAAAATACCCCATCACGAAAATGGGGTAATTTCTCTAAATTACCAAAATTGATTTAGAACCTAGCAGAACAAAATCGCTTCAGAATCAAGCAAGACGAGGCGCGAACCGTTCACAAACGACTAATTTGACTTAGTGCCTAGCGAGACAAAGAATCCGCGACCGAAGGCGTACAAATCGTACGTCGAGAGTCGCGATGATGCCGCCCCGGAACGAAGTCCGGGGTGACAAAAAATTCGAACGGCAAATTACACCTTCAGTTCGCCGGCGTCAATCGTCGCCCAATCCGGGATTGCTTCGATAGCCGGGCGGACTTCTTCGGTCACGAACTTCACGACCTGTCCCGGAGCGCGGCCCACGAACTTGCGGAGGTCGAGGATTTCCTTGAGCTTTTCTTCGGTGATGCCGAGCTTCTGGAACTTTTCGTTCTTCAAGACACGTTCGAGCAAGTCATTGTCCTTGCCCTGTTCCTTCACGACCTTGCCCGCTTCCATGGACATCACGCGGATTTCTTCGTGGAGTTCCTGACGGTCGCCGCCATTCTTCACGCCTTCCATGATGATGTTTTCGGTAGCCATGAACGGGAGTTCGGCCATGATGCGCTTTTCGATAACCTTCGGATAAACAACAAGACCGTTCGTGACGTTCTCAGCGATGATAAGCATGGCATCCATTGCGAGGAACGCTTCCGGAATGGCGAGGCGCTTGTTGGCGCTATCGTCGAGGGTGCGTTCGAACCACTGCGTTGCCTGCGTGAAGGCGGTGCTGTTGACCTGAGCCATCACGAAACGAGCGAGGGAGCAAATGCGTTCGCTGCGCATCGGGTTACGCTTGTAAGCCATGGCGCTGGAGCCGATCTGGGTCTTTTCGAACGGTTCTTCGACTTCCTTGACACCCTGCATGAGGCGCATGTCGGTAGCGAACTTGTGCAAACTCTGAGCGATGGAGCTGAGCACCTGGTTCACGCGGTTGTCCCACTTACGAGTGTAAGTCTGACCGGTGATGGTGAGCACGCGCTTGAAGCCTGCCTTGGCGGTCACGCGGCGGTCGAGTTCCATAATCTTTTCTTCGTCGCCGTTGAACAGGTCCATGAAGCTAGCCTGCGTACCGGTCGTACCCTTCACGCCGCGGAACGGAAGCACTTCGATGAGGAAGTTGAGTTCTTCGAGGTCGATGAGCATGTCCTGGAGCCAGAGGCAAGCGCGCTTGCCAACCGTCGTAAGCTGGGCAGCCTGGAAATGCGTTGCACCGAGCTGGGCCATGTCCTTGTATTCCATCGCAAACTTGGAAAGCTTGTCCATCACGCGGCAAAGACGCTTCCTAACGAGGATCATAGCCTGCTGCATCTGGATAAGGTCTGTGTTGTCGCCCACGAATGCAGACGTTGCACCGAGGTGGATGATGCCCTTCGCCTTCGGACACTGCACACCGTAAGCGTAAACGTGGCTCATCACATCGTGACGGCGACGCTTTTCTTCTTCTTCGGCAACTTCGAAGTTGATGTCCTTTTCGTGAGCCTTCAATTCATTGACTTGCTCCTGCGTAATCGGGAGGCCGAGCTCCATTTCGGATTCGGCGAGGTAAATCCACAGCTTGCGCCAAGTCTGGAACTTGTACTGCGGGCTGAAGATGAAACTCATTTCCTTGCTGGCGTAACGCTTGATAAGCGGGCTTTCGAATTGATCACGCATGATTTATCCTTTTTTAAGTTTTACAGGAGCAAATGTAGAAAAAGGAAACTCTTTTTTACAATTAAAACTTTTATTGACGATTGAAATATGCACTTGCAAACATCCGATAGGTTTTAGAGAATCGTTTCGCTTATTTTCGCTTCATTTTCACCAGACTTTCAAAGGGGAGCAAATCTCCGTCATTGGTGTCGGAGCAAATGTCGCTGTATATGTTTCTGCAATTGGCGCAGATGCAGTGAAAGTTTTGACGAACGGATTTGCCCTGACGCTTACCAGGGAAAAAGTAGTAGATATTCTGGACACCGCCGTAATTTAGAGAAGAAAGGTCAAAAACCTTTTCGTAATCGTAACCGCAAATTTCGCATGCCGCCCCCTTTTTCTTTGCAAGATCCAACTGGAGAGGCTCAACCATATAGCAATGGTACGTTTTCAGAACGCATTCGCTATCCGTATCGAACAAATTCGAAGCAAAATTGCCTTTTTTACCGACACTGAAATTACTATAAAGAAAATCAAGCCACAGCCATTCTAGCTTTGTCCCAAGGGAATCGCTCAACACCATTCCCGAATGCCCCTCTTTCCACACATAGTTCGGAAAGGCCTTTTCGAGATCGCGGATGGAGAGATGCTTACCCCGTTCCGTATCCACCAAGAAATCAGGACGAATATTCACATAATAGGTCATCCGCCCCTTGCCAGACCAGTCTTCTTCATGATAAGGCTCCGAAACGATTTTGCCACTCATGACCACTCCAGTTTTGCCCTTGCCGACTCGAAGCATAAAGAAACAATCGCCGCAGTGCACCTTTTCGTGTTCCCATACGCTCCAGTTGAGCATGTATTTCTGCGTGTTTTTCGCCTCTTCTACAGCATTCTTGAAACTTTCCATGCGGTAGCTGGAAATTTCCGGATTCCATCTCAAAATGACGACACTCATAAAGCAACTCCTGTGTTTTTGGGATTACACGATTAAATCTACATCATTGTAGCGTCATATTTTGACAGGGTGTTTTTTTCAAGAATAATTCCTGAATTTTTAATCATCTTGGCATTTTAATGATGAAATAATTACGCATCAAGCTGACTGCGGAGCACGACGATATCTTCTAGGGAATCGAACGAGCACCGTATTATGGAATCTTGAACTGTAGAATTTCTTCAGCAGTTAATTCCTCAATTTTTTTTCCAACACGCTCGGCATACCGCACAAGCCTTTGAATATGCAATTTACTTTTAGGAGGGGCTTTATACGGATTTGGAGTCGCCATGTATTCATCCATGGAGTCCGCCAGAATTACCGCAGGCTTTCTAATTCCATTCATAGGTATAAACCTCCAAAAGTTTTCGTGCAGCATCCCCATCCAAAAGAAACTGATAAGGATGCTGAGCCCCCAAGTAGGACGCTCCTAAAGCAACAATATAGTGATTTAAAAGCTCTTCGTTAAGGGCAAAGCCATGAACAACACCCCTATACCCCCATTGAACAGCTTTGTCAACGGCTATCGCAAAAAGATGACCACCAACACCACTGTATTTTTGACATCCAAAAGCATGTTTGTTGTTTTGCGGAGCAGAACAAGCCCAATGCAGATAGACCGCTTCAACATCAACATCGTTTTTCACCCCAACCAACCCCTGAATTTCATTATTTTCTTTCAAAGCGAGTGCATACACTTCAACATCACTAGGGATTTCTATCCAGTTGATACCCCATCCATCCTTTTCCTTGAATTTTCTCAGAAACGAACGACTTTCAATTTTGAAGACCACAGTTTCCTTGATTTCACCAGTTTCAGTATCTCTGAGGCAGGGGACAATTTCGTCAAGCCAAATGCCAACACCACCAGTTTTTACACCATTTTTCATATTACCTCCATCCGCCTACATGCATAAAAAAGCGGAGCTTAATTGATAGTCATTGCGAGCGGAGCGAAGCAATCTCTTGCCACAGCTCCGAAAAAAAATACACATTTGAGCACTAAAAATATAAATTCATAAAACACGATTGTCAAGAGGTTCGTGCATTTTTTTTGATAAATTCTTTTGGAATGTTTCTCACCGACTAAGCTTTAAAAGCAAAGCCTCTAACACATTCTATCAATCCCTCACCCGCTCCATTCAGACGCGATAAATTCGCCGAGCTGCTGGCGGATGTCACGTAAAAAATAGTGCAGTCGTAACCTGTACTTTTAAAAAAAAACATTATACATTTTTCCTTTTCGTGACGATAATATAAGAGATCACACAAAGGAGTTTTTATGGATGAAAACGATAGATACCAGTGCATTATTTGCAATTATATATACGATCCGGAGTACGGGGATCCGGATGCAGGTGCAGACGCCTTGCCGGGAACATCGTTCCAAGAATTACCCGACTATTGGGTTTGTCCCGACTGTGGAGCAGAGAAAGAAGATTTCGAGAATATTGACTAAACTGGTTAAAGGAATTCTTTAATGCGAGCAATGAAGGTTTCTTCCATCACACGCATATAATTAGAAAATTCCTCAAAAGAGTCAACTTTTGAACATATCGGTAATGCGATTATGTCAATCTCCCCGCCGTATCCTAAGGCCGATTTCCCCTTGCCTGTATCTTTTGAAAACTTCAGAGAATTCGCTACATCGACATTGCAACTCTCGTAAAGAGATATCAATATGGAATTGCTTGCTTTTAATGTATGCATATAGGCAAGCATTTGGAACAGGTCGTTGCGCTGGAAATGGAAGTTCGTACCGCCTGCTGTTTCGACAGACCCTTCATCACCGTCTATTTTTTCTTCATTTACGGTGTACAATTGCTTGTATTTTGCGTCAAGGACAAATCCATTACATTCCTTAATGGTGTTTGAATTTCTGGAATCTTTCTTGTAGAAATCTGGATAATAAACGCCGCCATTTTCAAATATTTTAACGCCATTTTCCCTGTCGCGATTATTTGAATGAACCAAATCTATTTTATGATCTTCAAACACCTTTGCCAAATATTCTTCCCACAAGGACGCTCCATCAAAAAGAATTCCTACAATCGGATTATTGGTGTCAGCTCCATACCCCATTTTTTTATGGCACAAAATAGCAAGGCATAACTTGCGCAAAGGCTCGTATGCAGTATAATAGGGATGCGTTATCGGTTTTAGATTTTGGGCGATAACCTGATGCCTTGAATTTCTATTGTAGCTCACGGTCGAGGCGACAATATCATTTACATTGTCTCTTGTATCTTCGTTATTTTCGAAAACACAACTGCCATATTGTAGGCTGCGAATATATTCAATAGTATGGCGAACAAGCTGAGTCACCTTGTTGTCGGTCGTGTATTCGCGGGTATGATAAGCAATTTTCCCGTTAAACGGCGTGTTTAACCGAATGTGTCTTGTGACATCAATAGAACCATGAACGTTAGCATCGTTGCATTCCCTGTTCATGTAAGCGCGGTAGATTCCCTGCCTGCAAGCATCGCTCAAATATTTCGGGAATAGGTAATACAGGAAATCAAATAAATCATCTTGTTCTGAATCTGTTTCTTGCGGAACGATTGCAACATTGCAGACCTTGTGCAACATGTAATGTAGGAAGTAATTTTTTTCGCTGCTGTCAAATCGAGACGTTATCCGCATTTGCACATCATCACCCAAGCGGAAAAAGCCCATAACGTTTCCCGTGAAGAATGATGGTTTTGCGGAGTCTTGCCCCACTAACTTGAAAATACAATCTTTATCGTCAAGTTCATTTTTTGCACTTACGGAAGGAAACACAAGGAAATTGCCAAAATCCTTGCTCGCATTCAGCTCCTTGAGGCTGATTCCACTAATTTTTTTTAGCAGCTCCTGCTGTTTTTCATCAAGCAGAGCATCGTCATTTGTCGCTTCATTCCAAGGAGTGGCATTGTACTGATTATCCTTTAAAGAAATAATCATAGCTATTCCTTTAAATCAAACGCAGCCTTTAAAGAATGCACTTTTTCTTCAACTTTGTCCATGCCACGAAGGTATTCCCTCAACAAGCCTTCTATATGGTTTGTCCAAAGTTGCTCAAAGTTGCCGTTGTAATTGTTCAATTTAAGAAAATAGGCTGGACCAATATGGTATGCAGAAGAAAGACCTGGAATTTTTTCAATGGCGCTGTTAAGGCGAGTCATCCGTTTGTCAGCTTCATCATAGGACGAGCCCAGTTCTTTTAACATATCTGAACGTTCAGAAGCTGTAATTTCTTTAAACGCGAATCTGCGACGCATGGCAAAATCCATGCTTTCGACACTGCGGTCAATGTCGTTCATCGTGCCGATAATATAAACATTTTCAGGGACAAAGAAGTGACCGAAGTTTTTGTCGGCTATTCCCAAGGCGGTGTCAAATTCATTTGCTCCATCTTGAAGGTTCGCGTATTGTGTCCTGATTTTACCTTCTTTTCCTCGATATCCTGGATCGATAGAGAAGAATAGCTCGCCAAAAATTTTTGACATTTCGCCACGATTGATTTCATCAATGATGAAAACATATGGCTTTATATCGGATGTTGTTGTTCCAGGAATATATTTTTTTAAGTCAAGATTGTCTTTCATGTATTTGACAATTGCTTTTCTGTAATTGTCTAAAGATCTTGTCGGTACTCCTGGTAAATCTCGGTAAACTTTATAACATTGGTCATAGTTGAAAAAACCGTATGAGGTTTGTTCGTATACTCCTTCAGAGTTTTTTAGCATAAGGACAAATCCATTCCCTGAAGCGTTTAGTGACAATGCAAATTTTTTCCCTCCTAACGAGGGTATTTCAATATTTTCTTCATCATTAAATTTTTCAATAAGTTTTTGGAAAGTTTCTTCAAAATTATCAACGGAATTGATTTTTTGAGCGGTTAAGGCTTTTTGGCAGAATTGCTTAAATACACCGTCCTTTAATTCGAAAACGATGTCTGTTGAACCCTCTTTTTTAACAGGACGCAGTCCTTCTACAAAATCAGTATAGTCGTAAGATTGATGAAATTGGACAAAACCACACTGTTCGTTGAACTGCTTTTTCAATGCGTCAAATCTTTCTTTATCTTCAGTCGCAACCTCAGATTCTTTTTTGTTGATCAGAGCTCTATCCTCTGCATTGAAAATCAAATCCTTGGCTATTTCTTTTGCCAAGTAAGTTTTACCAGTGCCCGGAGCGCCATGAAGAATGATGTTGTGATTATTGAGGAGCAATTTTACATACGGATTTTCAGCCATTGTATTTTCCTTGGTGATGGATGGGACGGATTCAACATTACTTGAATTTTTACTTTTCTTGATATACCCAAGAATTTTATCTCCATAGTTCTTTTCAAATTCAATCATTTTTTCTACAGCGTCTTTCGCAGTCTTTTCCAGATTATCATAGTCATAGGGAATTTTGGCATATTTAATAGCGCAATGAGGCGTATTTTGCCATGTACAGCTCATTGACGCTAACGATTCATCTTTTTCAACCGAAGAGGCAAAATCCTTTCTTTTTGCGGAATCTATTTTATTTTCATAACGAAATGCTATTTCAACACATTCTGTCTGTGGGTAAAATACATAATAACATTTATCTTTGCCCCAATCATTTCCACCATCGTTCAGTCCATATTTAATACAATCTGCTTTAACATCTAAGCATATCAAATTGGTTTCTGCTTTGCGATTCTCCATTTCTTTTTTTATTTTTTTTAAGAATTCTTCTACTTCGTTTTTCTTTTTATCTAAAGACATCTTATCTCCTTGAAGGATTCATCACTTTTTGTTCAAATATATATACGTTGTTTCCGACAATTGGGAATTTTTTAAGGGACTTTTCGTAAAAGCTGTCTTTTTTGTTAAAAAAAGCCAAATAGCTCATCATCCGCAGATAACTTATCGTCCGCAGGATTTTTGAGTATGATTGTAATGTCCTTCACACTCATTTTGTAATCCCTATCTAAATTCGATACATGTTTATACCAAACAGGTGTTTTTCCAGACTCTGTCATTGGGGAATTTCTGAAAATATAGTCCATGTTGGTCACCTTCGAGGTGGCCCATTCGTTAATATCGCCACTGAAAGAAGAACAGGCGAACATCGCTTTCATAAATTGAACATTGGAAACATTCCATTTACTGATATTTCCGTTGAATTTCGAAAAGGAGAACATGCCACTCATATTTGTTACGCTAGAGACATCCCATCGACTTATGTCACCATCAAACGGAAACTTTGTCGTTTCATGCCCATATCCACAAAACATGTAACTCATGTCTTTCACTTTTGAAACGTTCCACCGGCTTATATCTCCGTTAAAACTGGCGCAACGGAACATTCCACTCATATTCGTCACATTAGAAACATTCCAACGGCTTATATCGCCATCGAAATGGGAGTTGCAGAACATCTCACTCATGTCTGTGACGTTCGACACGTCCCAGCGGCTAATGTCTCCATTGAAATGGGATTCCGCGAATAATCCACTCATGTCTGTCACCTGCGACACATCGATGAAATTCAGGTCGCAATATATGTGCTTATTGTCGATCGCTTGATCAATAAGTTCTCGTAAATGGTTCTTGTCCCTAGCGGTAATCTTTTCCATTATTTTCCCTTTTTCTTCTTAGACGAATACCACAATGGAATTTTGTTTGAAAATTCCAAAGCGCATCCTTGGAACATCGACTCCATATTTGTCACGTTAGAAACGTCCCACTGGCTAATATCGCCAGTGAATTTGGAACCAAAGAACATACAATAGAACATACAATACATATCAGTTACTTTCGACACTTTCCATTTGCTAATATCGCCATTGAATTCGGATTCTCTGAACATATCACTCATGTTAGTTACATTCGACACATCCCATTTGCTGATATCGCCATCGAAAAGGGCTTCGCTGAACATTCCACTCATGGTCGTCACTTTCGAAACATTCCATTGACTGATGTCGCCACTGAATTCGGAACGAGCGAACATACAACTCATATTCGTCACATTAGAGACATCCCATTGACTGATGTCGCCATTGAATTTGGAATATTGGAACATATGACTCATATTCGTCACATTAGAAACATTCCACTGACTGATATCGCCATTGAATTCGGATCCGCTAAACGTATCACTCATATTCGTCACATTAGAAACATTCCACTGACTAATGTCGCCATTGAATTTGGATTGATCGAATATATGACTCATATTCGTCACATTAGAAACATCCCATTGACTGATGTCGCCATTGAATTTGGAACAAGTGAACGTGTTACTCATGTCAGTAACGCTCGACACATCCCATTTGCTAATGTCGCCACAGAATTCGGAACTATAGAACATGTTTCTCATATTCGTTACATTAGACACGTCCCATTTGCTGATATCGCCATCAAAAAGGGCTTCGCAGAACATCCAACTCATGTCAGTCACGTTCGACACATTCCATTTGCTAATGTCGCCGTTGAATTTGGAACGAATGAACATACTACCCATATTAGTAACGTTCGACACATTCCATTTACTGATATCGCCAGTGAATATGGAATTACTGAACATTCCACGCATATCTGTTACGTTCGATACATCCCATTTGCTTATGTCACCGTTGAATTTGGATTCTGCAAACAAATTCCACATGTCCGTTATTTGAGAAACGTCTATAAAATTCAGGTCACATTCACGGCCACTCTTGGCCATTTCTTGACTAATGAGTTCCTCAAGGTGATTTCGATCTTTTGCAACAACCGTTTCCTGTTTCACATTCTTTTTCTGTTGTTCCTTTCTGGCTTCTATAACCTCCCTATCAAACAGCGATGGGTGTGTATAAGCAGAATTTGAAAAAATCCTTTCATGCTTTACAGAGTCGTCCACAAGCCAATTACTAATGTCGCAGTTAAAAGAAGCCCCTTCAAACATAGCAGTCATGTCTTCGACTATATTGACGTTCCACTTGCTGATGTCTCCGTTGAACTTGGAATCTTGAAACATTCTGTTCATGTCGATCACATTGGACACATTCCAGTGGCTAATATCACTGTTGAATTTGCCCCCTATGAACATTCCACTCATATCAGTCACATTAGACACATTCCATTTGCTGATGTCTCCGTTGAATTCGGATCCTTTGAACAATTCGGACATGTCCGTTATTTGGGAAACATCAATGAAATTCAGGTCGCACTCAGGACCATAAAGAGCTATGGTCTCTTTAATCAAATCCATGAGCTGTTTTTTCTCTGTTACGACGACAGTAGCCATATCTTTAGGTTGTTGTGCCATTTTTATGTTCTCACATGCAAGATTTATACAATTGATAACTTAAAAAGGAAGGTCATCTTCTGCTCCATCATCGGCTGGTGCTGTTTTAGAATCTTCGGACGAATCCTCTGGTTGCGAATCGTAAACGGGCTTCCCATTTAGGTAATAAGAATCTGAAGAAGGAATGTTATGGAGGCTCAATTCGTCTAGAAAATCTTCGTCATTAGCATCAAAGCTAGTCTTTAACGAATGTTTGTCCTTGAAATTAAGGATGATGTTAAATCCAAAATTGTAATACGATTCAATGTCATCCCAGACCTTATTCGCTCTAGAAGTATCCCATTTGCGAAAGTCTCCTAAATCTACTCGATCGTTATCAAACAGGTGTGTCATCTTAGTTTCACTAGACACATTCCATTTGCAGATATCCAATCTGATTTTACAGAACCATCCCTTTTCAGGGCATGGGGAGACGTCAAAATTTGCAAAAAGATCACTCAAGTCGGTTACATTGGAAACATCGATAAAATTCAAGTCTAGAACATTATCTAGGACAATAGTGTTTCCTAAAATTTCTCTAATAAGACCAAATGTTCCCTGCAAATACAATTCAGTTTTGAGATATTCTTGAACACACTGAATCAGCTGATCAAGGTGTTCTCGATTTTTCGCGACAATTGTAGGTCTATCATCCGAACTTTCTTCCGGATCTAAAAATTCATGCGCCGCTAATTCCAAAGTCATTTTTTCAGGACCTGTCATCGGACCGATGTGATACTGAAACTGCCCATCCACAACTAGACCTTTTCCAATCGCCCATTCGTCATCGGCGTCAGCCCCCCATGTCGTTTCAAACACCAACCCGTCTGCAGCCATTTTTTCATAGACTTTAATGGGTGGCCTACACCTTGTGAAAAACACATATTCCCCCTTTAACAACCCCTCTAAAGTTTGTAAGGACGGTCCATCATCATACAGCAAATCGCTGGAAGATCCCCAATGGTCAATTCGCCAATTCGCAAGGGTTTTGCCTATCAGTTCAGAATCTTTTACTCCAATAAACTTCAATGCATCTTGTCGAGAATTGTCGAACCATTCCTTGTCTGACTCGTTCTTTTGAACCTCCGGAATAATCTGTGAAAAAGAAAGCTTTGTTTCATAAAACTGTGAGTCTGGAGAAAGGGGGGGGCGTTGTCCTTCTCCATAGAGTTTCTTGAACTTTTCGATGTTTTCGTCATCCATCTTGATGACGTTTGAAAATTCTACCCAATTTTCGTTGTCCATGCCTATACCGTTGAAATTTGATGTTTTAGACTTCTTCTAAGTATATATAGTTTCAACAGGCTGTTTTGTCAAAAAATTCTACAGAATATTTTTCACCACAATTCTTCCTTGCGGTTTGCGGTAAACTTCGGGAATTTCGTCACCCAAGCTTTTCAAGAACTTCACCATGGCATCGCTGTCGGTCATCACCTTGTCCATGACGATTTCGCTTTCGCGGAAGGCTGTAATTTCGCCGCCTTCGTACGCCACATAAGACGACAATCCGACGGTGTAAAGCGAATTTTCGTCGATGGCGACAAAGCCATTCTCCGTTTCGACCTGCACGTTTTCAATGAGCACTTGTGCTGTTTCACCACCTTTCGAGGCCTCGACGACAGCCGTATAGCGGAGTCCCGAGACTTGCAAGAATCCGCCATATTCATTGGGCAAACGCGAAGCGCCTTGTGCAAGAGCCTCCTTAATTTGCCGTCCGGTCGCACGAATCAAGCACATGCCGTTTGCAAAAGGCATCACGTTCAGAACGTCTTGATACTTCACAGGCCCTGCCGGTATCGTCACACGTACGCTTCCGCTATTTTCAATCCCGATTTGCGCCCCCACAGAAAAACGCATGGCATCCGCCGCCAAATCGCCCAAGTTCGTCTCGCCTTTGCGGACCAAGCGTTTCCCGTCATCGCCATTGATTGTCAATTCAAATTTCGTATTCGCAACAACATTTTGCAAATCAACATCAGCCAAGGCTCGCAAGCTATCGTGCACCGCCGCGACTTTTTTGCTCACCGCAAAAACGCTATCCGTCGGAATCAAGCGAGAACGGAATTTGCCATCGCGAGTGATGTCCAGCATTCCAACGTTTTGGAATTTCGTTCCCGTCTGCGAAACGAGAACGCTATCGCCATTAGCATTTACAACAAACTTTCCATCAATAATGCTATGCGAATGCCCATCCAGCACAACATCAATTCCAACTGTATTTTGGACAACTTCTAACGAAGATACCGGCGGCACAAATCCCAAGTGAGCCAGAAGAATCACGATGTCCGCACCGTCATGGCGAGCATTATCCACAGCAGATTGCACTAAATTAAAAATACTCTCCGCAGGGATATCGTACAACGTCTTTAACGAATCATCCGTGAACGCGTAAGACTCCCCCACTAAAGTTTGCGGCGTAAGAACACCGACAAACGCAATTTTCTTGGAGCCAACTTGCTTTAAAACATAGGGTTTGAACAGCGGAGTTGATGTTCCTTTTTGCACAAGGTTTGCACAAACAATTGCTGCATTCAGCGAATCCGAAAGTTCCATCAAGCGTGGAATTTTATAATCAAATTCATGGTTCCCAAGCGTCACAACATCGTAACCGACAGCGTTCATGAGCGATACGACATAGCCGCCATGAGAGATACTCCCCATCGCACCGCCCTGCAAAAAATCGCCGGACGAAACCGTCACGACATCAGCCGTATCCGCAATCGCATCGCGAAGGCCCGCAAATTTCGCATAACCATCCATTTGGCAATGCGGGTCGTTTTCATAAACAACCACGATGCTCCGGGGCGAAGCCAAACTTTGTTTGCCGCCCGACACCTGAGGCGGTTTCCCCGAACAGGAAAGTATAAATAAACTAGCAGCAAACAGAAAATATTTCAGTAATTCCATAAATCAAAAAAATTCACGCTATGGCGGACACGCTCCGCCATTTTTTCATCTTGACGTTCTTCTAAAATTTATTCTGCTGTCGAGGCGATAGATTTTTAAAGTTCTTCGGCAAATTCTTCCATACTCTTACGTACCGGGTGGCGTGGCGAAGGGCCTCCGTTTTCAGGATCCGCATAACCCACGTCGAGGAAGCAAGCGAGTTTGATGTTCGCCGGGAAGTTGAACGCTTTTTCGATTTCAGCGGCATTGAATCCGCGGGCCCAGAGGGTTGCGAGCCCGAGGTCGGTCGCCTGCATCATCATCGAAGTCGTCACGATGCTCGAATCCATGATGCCGCTTTTAAAATCGTCGTGGTACGTCACCGGCGAATAGACTTTGTTTTCATCGTAGCACACCATAATCACAACGGGGGCGTTGTAGGCCATACGCGAGATGCTGCGGAGTTTCGCAAGCGATTCCTGCGACTTGAGAACCTTGACAATCACCGGCTGGCCGTTTACCGCCGTCGGGGCGACGCGGCCCGCCTCAAGCACGAGTGCAAGTTTTTCGGGTTCTACCGCCTTGTCCGCAAAGGCACGGCAGCTATAACGGTTCTTGGCAAGTTCAATAAATTCCATAAAAGCTCCTTTTACTTTTTTCGTATATGTACAAAAACAGTATTCTCATGTCAAGTTTGTTTATGGGAAACAGAATGAAAAATGATATATTTCATAATGAAAGAAGGAATCAAACAATGACAGAAGAAAAAGTCGTCGCAAAGGATAAAGACCGTCTTAAAAAACTGATTAAAGCCGCAATAAAAAAGAATGGTGTAAATTGCGACCTTAATTTTATCGACGTTTCGCAAGTAACCGACATGAGTCGTTTATTTGAGAAAAGCCCGTTCAACGGCGATATTAGCAATTGGGATGTGTCGCATGTTCAAAACATGGCCAATATGTTTTCGAAATCCAAATTCAACGGCGATATCAGCAAATGGGATGTTTCGCTTGTTCAAGACATGCACTTCATGTTTGAACATTCCGAATTCAACGGCGATATCAGCAAATGGGATGTGTCGCATGTTCTTGACATGCACTTCATGTTTTCAGAATCAAAATTCAATGGTGACATCAGCAAATGGGATGTGTCGCATGTTCTTGACATGCACTTCATGTTTTCTGATTCCGAATTCAACGGTGACATCAGCAATTGGGATGTATCGCATGTTCAGGACATGAGCTTCATTTTTTCGGATTCCAAATTCAATGGAGATATCAGCAAATGGAACGTGTCCAAAGTCAAGGACATGACACAAATGTTTGCTGGTTCT
>NZ_JAFWOM010000139.1 GCF_017545445.1 Fibrobacter sp. | reverse complement strand
TCTACGTAATACGAATGCAGGGACTGTTGAACACCGTCCACGTTCATACACCCAATACTCTGTATAGACCTTAATATATTGAGAATCAATATATAAGCCTATCGCCTTAAAGAATTCTTTTTCCATAAATTCTCCAATTATATCTCTTTTTGCACCAAGCTTCGAATTTCTCTTTTTCCTAGTTTTTAGGGATTCTCAGTTCTCCTGTGGTGTGGACTTTAGGAATATACTTTTTTTGTAGGAGTGTATATTGATTTCTTTGTAAAATCGAAGGATGAAATCGCCCTTTCTGGACAAGTGGGAGAGGGAATAGCTGTATCAAATTTTATTTGTTGTTTAAAATGTCATATTATGACATCCTATGAATCTATATTTGCAGGTGTGAAAAAAATAAGAAAAAACTTGACTGATAATCAAAAAATGATTATATTTAACTATGTACAATGTGACCATAACTAAAAAAGCCCAAAGGAATGCGGCGACGATGCCAAAGGCCGTACAAAATAAACTTAAGGCTCTCGTTCAGTCACTTAAGGTTTCCGGGCCGATACAGCCGTTGTTTTGGCATTATTCTAAGCTTGGAAACGACAGATATCATTGTCACATCGCTCTTAATTGGGTGGCGTGTTGGACTTGCAAGGATGGTTCCATAGATATTGAGGTTTATTATGCTGGCAGTCGTGAAAAGGCCCCGTATTGAAATCAGGGCAAAACATATTCCCGCCCCGCTCGTTAGGTTCTTGGTTGATACCTATAAGTCTGAAAATGTGGTCGTAAGTGATGAGGATGTTTCTGTCCCCGTCGAGGAATCCGAGTGGTTTAAATCATTAGAAACTACTCCGGCTGAAATGATTGTTGCGAACAGGGATTTGCGCAATTGGTCGCAAGTGACTTTAGCAGAAAAACTTGGAATACAGGTGCAGAATCTGTGTGCCATGGAAAATGGGCGTAGAGCTGTTTCGCGCAAGATGGCGGTAAAACTGGGTAAGGTTTTTGGGACGGATCCTGCGGCCTTTTTTGATTTCGGAAAATAAAAATCCCACTAAACAGGAGTCTGTATGAAAAAAGCCTTTCCCTCTTTATTCGCGGTTGCGCTGGCCTTGACTGTTGCTGGTTGCAGCGATTCAAAAAACGCCTGCTGATAATGCTTCTGCGGAAGCGTCGGCGAAAGCCAAAGTTGCTGAAAATGCAGCCGTGAACGCCGATTCATACAACGCCTGAACTTGCGGAAGATACGGGGAGCCTTTTTTAATTTCGATAATTTGTAAAGTTGCTGACATGTGAAATTGATATCCAAATTGAAACGCTGGCTTTGTTCCTCACGCCTGAGTTTCTTGGTTGTCTTGTAATATTAAGTCGAGATTGTATTGAGCTGATGAATTTCCTTGTTCCGCCGCTTTGCGATACCAAAAGACGGCTTTTTCGTTGTCTATGGGGACGCATGAACCGTATTCATACGCCGTCCCGAGTTTGTATTGAGCCGTTACATCGCCCTGCTCTGCGAGTTCTCGCAAACACCATGCTTCGATAAAGTCAAGTCCGTCTCTTGTTTTGCCGTCATCAAATGATCTTGCAAGCGTTCCACATATTCGGCCTGGAGTCGCTCGGAACTCCGCAATCTTGTCCAAAACTTTTTGCTTGTCTCCTGCATGCAAATACGTGATAAGCGCGTAATATCCATGGCAATGTTCCTCTCCAGGAAAATAGGAATCAGGGTCGGGATTCTCTTTGAGAAAACGTTTTACCTCATCTTCAATTTGCTGAAAAACATCGTCCCAAATCTTTTCGATATCTTCATCGGAATATTTCTGTATTTTTTCCAATTCATATTCTGACTCCTCAGCTCTAATGTCGAATAGATCGGGTGTTTCCATTATTCTAACGCCATCTAGTGCGAATGCTCCTTTACCCCTCAAACTCATGGGTTCTTTTTTGTTGCTGGACATTTCAAAAACATCCCACCATAAGTCGTCTATATAAAGGGGCTTGACGTACAAAGTAGCTTCATTATAACAATTGAGATGTTCCAAATAAAAATAATATCCAGCCTCCACTTTCCAATTGATGAAACTGCTTTGTTTCCACCCGAATTTTTTTGCAATATTCTTTCTGATTGACGTATCTTTTTTGTTTAATTCATCTATCGCTTTGTTGATTTCTCTTATCCCAGGCTTTTTTCCTGTTTTGCGAACTTCACTATTCGACTTCTCTTTACTCAATTTGTAATTCTCTAATTCCTCGATGCTTAAACCTTCCATGTAAGCGATAATTTCGTCTAATTTATCGTAATAGCGTGCAAGATTAGGCTCGTTTCTACTATGCAAGAATTCAATCCTTTCCAAAATCATTTTCTTAAAAGCACCGTAATTCTGAGGTGATACAATCCTGCATAAAGTTAAATCTCTAAAGGCCCACTCAATTCCTCCATCAGGCATTTCCTTATCCCCATTCAACAAAGGAATTATTTCGTGTTGATAGGCAAGGTCTAACGTCGCATAATTCGTAAACACCCAATTAGAGCATTCAAATAATTCTTTTTTGAAAAATTCAAATTTCGAATCAAAGTCCTTTCCGTCCAAACTAAATTCATAGTCGCTTGATTTTTTCCCTAACATGGAACTTGTAAATCCAAAACTGTAATCATCTCTTTGATCTTGAGTTGTTCTGAAATTGTATTTTTTAAACCAATTCAACAGGATGTCAAACTTAACACAATATGTTGGATGCAAATGAATTACATCATAATAATGAGCACACGGAAGTCGCACATCTTTTCTAAAGCCACCATTTTTTGAAATAAAAAAACGATTGCTTTTCTGAAATTTAAAGTCTCGGAAAAATTCCTCTGTAGATAATAATGAGGTTGTTTTTTCTAACAATTCACTTGCTTTCATAGAAATTCTGCCGCTCCTTCTATCTCAATTTAACTGGCGTCCAATTATTCATGCCATTCATTCAAGGTTCTCTATGTCGTCACATGGATATAATCCGATTCCTGTAATCTTTTCAGATTTCAACATGTTTGCTAATTTCTCTGAAATGTATTTTGTGCATACATCTACATCAGGTAAAAAAAGCATGTCGTATTTTTCGCTGTCATGTATTCTTAATACATCCAAAACAACATATAAATCATTCGGAAAAAATTCATCTTTATATTTCTCTAATTCTTCTAAGTCTTTTATTTGTATTTCTGGTGCATTCTTAATTTTCTTCACATTCGAAAATGCCAGTTCCGGCCATGTTTTCATAGGTTCTTCTGTTTTTTTGAATATGGTTTTGTCGAAATCGATCATAGAATAATCATTAGGCAAAATATGGAGACAATAGTAGGGGTGAATAACTCCTTTAAGATCTTTAACTTTTGCTTCATAATACCGATGTTCAGGCAACTTGCATTGTTCAAAAATGTTTTTTACCCGTTCATTTATTGTGAACCCTGGCACTTCAACACACGAATTGATGACATCCGTCAATTTGGAACCTTTCTCCAAATCAAATCTCAAGTCTGGCTTAAAATTTGGGAATTCGTCTCTAACTAGACTACATCCTGAATCCAAAGTTTTTTTATCGGTGAAAGTTGCCTGTAGAAAATGTCTCCCTATTTCTTTCGTGTTAACGGAATTATCTAATCTATAGTATTTCATGTCGTAATTTTTTTATTTTTTGAAAATCTACTTTGTTATTTTTCAACGGTCTGATTTTGAAGTTCTATGTGCAGAATTGCCTAGCGCCATCATCGGAATCATGATAAATGTGTGTAATGGTTGAATTGTTATGGACAACGTGTTTTGTCGTGAATATGGGTTGCTCATCTTTTCTCCTGTAGGGTGGATTTTAGGAATATACTTTTTTTGCGGGAAATTAGTGCATTTTTTGAAGTTGGAGGTGCGTTTTGGACGATTTTGGTCCTTTGAAATGCTGAAAATCGTTATTTGTGCGTTGACGGATGTATATTTACCAACATGAAAGCGTTTGAAAATAAGGTGGTCGTAGTGACGGGCGGGGCGCACGGGATTGGCGCTACCGTCGTGAGTGAATTCGAAAAAGAGGGCGCGAAGGTCGCCTACATCGACATCCGCGAGAATCCCTGCTTTGTGGGGGACCTCTCCAAGAAGGAAGTCCTCGAAAAATTTGCGCAGTTTGTCATTGAAAAGTACGGGCACGTGGATGTGCTCGTGAATAACGCGCTCCCGCTGATGAAGGGCATTGACGAATGCAGTTACGAGGAATTTAGCTATGCGCTGGCCGTGGGGGTGACGGCTCCTTTCTACCTCGCGAAGCTTTTCGCACCGCATTTCGGGTCGGGCGCAAGCATCGTGAACATTTCTTCGAGCCGCGACCGCATGAGTCAACCGCAAACGGAAAGCTATACGGCGGCGAAGGGCGGAATTGCAGCCCTCACGCATGCGCTTGCCGTGAGTTTTGCGGGCCGCGTGCGTGTGAATTCCATTTCGCCGGGCTGGATCGATACGGATTTCAAGACCTACGAAGGCCCCGATGCCACACAGCAGCCAGCAGGCCGCGTCGGTAACCCGCTCGACATCGCGAACATGGTGCTTTACCTCGCGAGCGACAAGGCCGGCTTCATTACCGGCGAAAACATCTGCATCGACGGCGGCATGACCCGTCAGATGATTTACCACAACGACTGCGGCTGGAAATTTGAAGGGTAAAATGAAAAAGATTGACCGTGTCATCCTGAGCGGAGCAACGAAGTTGCGTAGTCGAAGGATCTCTACTTGTTTGTTTGGAGTTGTGTTGCTGGCGTTTCTGGCTGCATGTGGTGACGATTTGCGTTATTCGTATGAAAAACGTAGTTTAGTCTGCATTATTCATATGAAAAATGCAGAAACTATTGCAAAATTGATATGAATAATGTAGATTTCCTAGTATGGATCGCAAAATACTGAAGAATTTCATAGAATGGAAGTCTGAGTCTGGGCGCAAGCCGCTGGTGGTGACCGGGGTGCGTCAGTGCGGAAAAACTTATGCAATCAAGGATTTTGGAAACCGTTTTTTTGAAAATCTGGCGTATTTCAATTTTGAGGGAAATACTGCTTTGCAGTCTATCTTCGAGTATGATTTCAATGTTACTCGCATCGTGGTGGAACTGGAACGCTATTCCAAACAGAAAATTACAGATGGTAAGACGCTTGTCTTTTTCGACGAAATCCAGGCGTGCCCCAAGGCCATAACAAGTCTCAAGTATTTCTGCGAAGATCGTTCCGGGCTTCATGTGATTGCTGCAGGATCTCTCCTGGGAGTGGTTATCCGCAAGTCGGAAATTTCGTTCCCCGTGGGGAAGGTGGAACGCCTACAGATGTTCCCCATGAGTTTTGAGGAATTCTTGATGGCGATTGATGACGGCCGGTCCTTGCTCGAAGGTCTTTCGAACTATGACCTGCATCGTGCACTGCCGGAAATGTACACCATTCCGTTGCAAAATTATCTGAAACTTTATTATGTTGTCGGTGGAATGCCTGCTGCTGTTGCTTCATTTGTGCAGGAAAATGATTTTGAAAAAGTGGACCAAATTCTGAAGAACATTCTTTTGGATTATGGGGACGATTTTTCGAAGCATGCTCCGCCGTCGGATATACCGAAACTTGGGCTTATTTGGGATTCCGTCCCCAAGCAACTGGCAAAGGACAACAACAAGTTCATGTTCTCACATGTGAAGGCGGGCAAGCGTGCTGCTGATTTGGAAGATGCGCTGCAATGGCTTTTTAATGCGGGACTTTTGCACAAACTAGAATGTGTGACGAATGCGGAATTACCATTGTCGAATAATGCCAGCGGCACGGTTTTCAAGGTCTATATGAGCGATGTCGGGTTGTTGCGTGTGAAGTCTGGAATTGACGCCAGCACGATTCTTGAAGAAACACCGCTGTACGCAACGTTCAAGGGCGCGTTTACAGAAAACTATGTAATGAATGAACTTGTGAAGCTGGGGCTGCACCCGTATTTCTGGCGGTCAGAGAACAAGGCTGAACTTGATTTTCTTGTTGAAGTTAGAAACGAGTTAATACCAATCGAAGTCAAGGCAGAAGAACACACAAAGGCGAAAAGTTATGGTGTTTTTTGTAAGAGATTTTTGCCCAAGAAAGGATTCATTCTTTCTCAAAAGAATATCGCTGTGATAAATGATGGGCTAACTGAATCATTGCATTTACCGCTTTATCTGTGCGAAAAAATGAGAATGTTTATCTAAGGCGATAAATTATTATATTCCCCCTAAATAGGAGTCTGTATGAAAAAAGCCATTCCCTCTTTATTTGCGGTTGTTCTGGCGTTGACTGTTGCCGGTTGCAGTGAATCAAAAACACCTGCTAACAATGCGTCTTCCGAAGCGGCGGCGAGAGCCAAAGTTGCCGAAAATCCTTCCGTGAACGCGGCTACAGGTAACGCAGCGGTTAATGCGGCTAATGCGTCGGCAGCAAATACAACAGCTGGAAATGCGGTTGGTGCGAATTCCGCAGTAGCGACGCATTCTGCTGAGGCGGCGGCTCCCGCAGGGACGAAAACTGTTACGCTTGCGAACGGAGCTTCGGTCACGTGGATTCAGGACAACGAGGGCAAAAAGCTGATGCCTCGCGAACTTTTTAGCGATGCGAGCGATTCGCTTTACGCAAGCTTGAACATGCCTGCTGGGATTCCGGCTTCTGTCAGCACGTTCTTGGTGAAAGTGGATGGCAAGCTTATTTTGTTCGATGCTGGGCTCGGTGCTTGGGGCGGACAGTTGGCGAAACGCCTTGATGCGTTGAACGTGAATCCAGATTCCGTCGGACTTGTTTATTTGACGCATTTTCATGCGGACCACATTGCAGGTCTTGTGAAAAATGGCACTGCCGGAAAAATGGAGAAGGTCTTCAAGAATGCTGCCGTTTATGCCGGCAAGGTCGAATATGATGCGTGGATGAACAAAATCCCGAAAAACGATTTGCAAAAGAACATTATGACACTTTATAAGGATAGCCTGCACCTGTTCGCATTCGGCGATAGCTTGCCGCATGGAGTGCTTGCGATGGATGCCGTAGGACATACGCCGGGGCACACCGCCTTTCAAATTTCTAATTTACTCGTAATCGGTGATTTGATGCACGGCTATGCTTTGCAAAAGAATCACCCCGAAATCAATTCTAATTACGACATGGACAAAGCGAAGTCGGCTGAGAGCCGCAAACGCATTATGCAATATGCTCGCGATAACAAACTCCTGATGGCCGGGATGCACTTGCCGCCTCCGGGATTTGCGGAGTAGAGACTGGTCGCAGAATTACCAGAACAAGTTTCTATAGCTTGTTCCGAGTGCATCGGCAAGGCGGTGGGCCATTTTGCGACCAATGGGTTCCTTGCCCCGTTCCATGGCGGATACTTGTTGCTTGGTGATACCGGCTTTGTCTGCTAGCTGTTGTTGCGTATAGCCGAAGGTCGTCCGCAAAAGTTTTAAGCTTTCTGCTGGAGTGGATCTGGCTTCCATTTCTTTGAACCAGTCGGTATCCATAATGTTTATGGATTCTTCATTGTCTTCGCTTTTTATTTCCTCTACATTTGGAAAAGCAGACTTTAGGAATATGACGAGATAATCAGGAATGTTTTTTCCTTCAAATGTAAAAACAGTCCCGTTTTTAGCCTTGCTAGTAAGGCGCATTTTTACGGCTTCCAACATAGGTAACCTCCAGTTCGATTCCTTTAATGGTTTCTGTCCAACATGCCGCCCAGTGGTATGATAGGTGACAATGATGCGTATTTGTATTCACTATTTTTCTGTAATTCGGCCAGTTGGGTAAGACTGGCCCTTTCTCGTGCAAATCTCTTACCAATTTGGCGAAGAGCATTTGCTCTTTTTGAGGCATAAGCCTTACTGCTTTTAGAATTTTTGGTTTTGTTATTACATTCATAATATATGAAAAATCTTTCCTTCTGTCAAGAAAATTTCTTTACATCTATGATGTAAAAGAATCCAAGTGATAACTTGGATTTTTAATCTACAATCGAAAAATGTGAAAAAAGAGAAAACCCTAAATTTTGCAACCAACCGTTTGCAAATAGCTTGATTTTGCCGTCTATGGTTATCGTTTGTTAGGATGAAGCTCAGTTGTTTTTGTTGAATCCTGTTTAGAAAAAGGATAATTTATATTTTTCAATTATGAAATTTCTACTCCTTTGTTTTCTCGGTCTATTTTTGTTTGCATGTGATAATGCATCCTTGCCAAAAGTCACTTTAGGCACCATGACGGATTCTCGCGACGGTCAGACTTACAAAACTGTGAAAATTGGTTCGCAGACGTGGATGGCCCAGAACTTGAACTACAAAACGGATTCAAGTTTCTGTTATAATGACGACACAAGCAAGTGTGCCAAGTATGGAAGGTTCTATACGTTGGCGAATGCGGTTGACAAGCCGGAAAGTGAATGTGGAAAGGGCAAGGCGTGTCGTTTACCGCCGGGAAATGTTCAGGGCGTTTGCCCTAGCGGTTGGCACCTGCCTAGCAAGGCTGAATGGAACTCGCTAATTGTTGCTGCCGGTGGAATATCTTCTGCGGGCAAGGTGCTCAAGTCCACATCGGGGTGGGAGAAAAACAAGGAGCCTCTTTTTTCAAAGCAATATAATCTTCTTGGAAAGATTTTGGATGCTATAATATTTGCTAGACCTCTCAGATCCTTGGATAATTGGCTTGTTTCTGGCAACGGCTCGGATGCATTCTCGTTCTCTGTGTTTCCAGTTGGCTGTAGGACTGATATAAAAGAAATGCCTTACTATAGTGAGGGATGGCAAACGAATTTCTGGACTTCTTCGATAAGTGGATGCAGTTCCGCAGAACTTGTTTCCTTTCATTACGATGGTTTCGGTGTTGGTGGCGGTGGTACTGCTTATGGAGATGCTTGTACTGCAAATTCCGTCCGTTGTGTAAAGGATGAGAATGTCCGAAAGGTCGAGAAGCCTGTTGATCCCATCGAAGTGACCGTAGATTCTATGACCGATTCTCGTGATGGTCAAACATACAAGACTGTAAAAATTGGGTCGCAGACATGGATGGCTCAAAACCTTAACTATGAGATGGACGATAGCTATTGCAATCACGATGATGCTGCCAACTGCACCAAGTACGGGAGGATTTATAAGTGGAATGCTGCGAATTCTGCGTGTCCTGAAGGTTGGTATTTGCCTAGCAAGGCTGAATGGGACACTTTATTCGCTACAGTTGGTGGAGATTCTATTGCCGGTAAGGTTCTCAAGTCTTCGTCTGGTTGGTATGCCTGTGGTGACGGCACGGATGCAGTTTCGTTCTCGGTGTTGCCGGCTGGATATGGTGACGGAAATGGTGAATTCTGGGGTAAAGGTAGCGATGCGAATTTCTGGAGTTCTACAAAGGCTGATAGCGGTCGGTCGTTCGTCGTAGAGTTTGGGGATTGGTTTAACGGTGTAAAATTGAGAGAACATATGTATGATTACGAGTTTCCTGTTCGTTGCCTAAAGGGCAAAATTTCAGGGAAATCCGCTAAATCCACTTCAGGTTTTGCGGCTCGGTCGAGTCCAAATGATTCCAGGAGGAAATGGGTCAAAAAAAAACATGACGGACTTTCGCGATGGCAAAACTTACAAGACGGTGAAAATTGGCGAACAAACTTGGATGGCCGAGAATCTGAACTTTGAAATGGCAAATAGTTATTGTTATAAAGACAGCGCAAGCTATTGCAATAAATATGGTCGCCTTTACACGTGGGCTGCTGCAAATTCAGCTTGCCCTGAAGGCTGGCATCTTCCGAGTGAAACTGAATGGAACGCCTTGTTCCGCGTGGTTGATAAACGAACTTCGATTGGTACGTCTCTCAAGTCCGCAAGCGGCTGGAATGGTGACGAGGGCTTGGATTCTTTTGGATTTTGTGCGTTGCCCGCTGGCAAAAGGCGGATTGAATACATTAACGGACGCGAAAGTAACGGACGCAAATTCACTGATCGCAGGATTAGATATAGCGAAGAGGGCGGTGTAGCGAACTTTTGGGGATCTACGGAAGCGAGAGACTCCGAGAATCGCGATGCATACATGGTTTACTTGAGTCCTAAACGAGAATCTTCGGGCTTCTTTGGCGACAAGGAATATGCCTATTCCGTCCGTTGCTTGAGGGATTAAAAAAACTCCTCTGTAACTGGTAAAAACGTTGAGATAATCCGCTGCGAACAAGAAAAAAGTCGTTTCGTAGCGGATTATAAGCGCGTTCTTGAATAAAAATGGCTTTTTTAACGTGAAAAAAGCAATTTTAAGCAGACTCTGCAAATAGTTGGTGTAGAAGCTTGCTTATAATGCTTGTTCAGGCGTGTTTGCATCTACAGTCTCCTTGGACGATTTGTTCTAGAACTTGATTCTTTTATTGCTTTTTTGTTTTGTTATTTGTAATTTAATGATGCCAAAATAAATTACATTTGTTAGGAATAAATTCTATTTGGAGATTTTTATGGATCATAACATTGTTGCTGGCTTGAAAAGTGTGGCAATCTCATTTCTGGTGGGGGTGTTCTTTGCTGCGTGTGGTGAGGATGGTAAATCCGTTAATCCGAATGACGATGATTTGAGCATTTTGGACAGTAGTAGCTCGTTGAGGGCACAGAGCTCTTCGGGTGCGCTAGTGAAGTATTCGTCTTCGAAAGATGAGAAAAATTCAAAAAATTTGTCGAGTTCGGTAAAATCTGAATTGAACGATAAATCGTCGAGTTCATTGAGAGAAATGGTTGAATCGTCATCGTCACTGGGTGTATCTTCGAGTTCTGTTGTGTTGGCGGTTCCTTGCAAAACTGAGACGGAAGATAATTGTGAATATGGTTCTTTGACTGACGAACGAGATGGTCGAATCTACAAGACTGTAAAAATTGGAGATCAGTGGTGGATGGCGGAGAATTTGAAATACAGGGCGAGTAATTCCAGCTGTTATAACAATCTTGAATCCAATTGTGACAAGTTCGGTCGCCTTTACATGTTGGTCGAAGGAACAATCCTGTGCCCTAACGGCTGGCATTTGCCTTTGCAAATGGAATGGGAAGTCTTGTTCACTGCAGTTGGTGGTCGATCAACTGCGGGTAAGGTTCTTAAGTCACAGAGCGGTTGGAGCTATAACAACAATGGAACGGATGCCTATTCTTTTGCAGCTATTCCTGCTGGCTACGAGTTCAGAGGGCTTTATTATAATGCCAGTAGCGAAGCGAACTTCTGGTGTCGCAAGGATGGAATGATTGATGGCTCGTATAACGAACGCCTGTATTATGGCGACAATGCGGACCTGAGCTATCATCGTTCGGACTTCGAGTTGTCTGTACGTTGCGTAAAGGATTAATGTGGGGACATTTTTAGCGGGGCAGACTAATTTTGACGTTTTGGTCAACTTTAGATTTTTGCTCTAAATCTCTGTGAATTGTATTAAACTCGTTACAAAGACGAAAAAGGCTTTAGCGCAAATATACTTCATAGCCGTTAGAGCGACAATAGTGAAAGGCGAGATGTCCTTCGGTTGTTTTATGTAAACAACTGACCCCGTGACGGAGCACGGGGTGACATGTCACTGGATCCTTAGCCCAAAAGAGCTTAAGAATTGTAAGCCAATGAATTGGCAACAATTCTATACCGCCTCTGCGCGTCAGGATGACGAGATGAGGTCCGGGGCGACAAAGCAAGGGATTATTTTAATGCAAACCCGCCAGAAATCACATCTTCCGGAACTCCCTTAGAACGCAGATATTCCGCGATTTTCTTGTCCCGAGCGTCGTTTTTCTCGCGTTCCTGCTCGACACCTTTCTCAATACCCACATTCACAAAATGCTCAGCGAATGTCTCGTAACCCTTGTTCGCTACAATTTCAGGCCTGTCCATTTTCAGATCCTCGCGTTTATAGGGCCACTTCCAAAAGAAATAAGAAAGCGCCTGCTTGATGAAGTCCCTTCCCTTGTCCGTATTCTGCCACCTGAGCAGATGCATCGCAGCTTTGCGGAAGGAAATTTCGAACTGCTCCGCATTCCAAATATACTTCATCGCGGTCAAAGCGACAATAGTGAAAGGCGAGATGTCCTTCATATCCACGTTTTCGATGCCACGGCCCACATCCAGAAGAATCGCCTTGAACGGGTAGCCGATGTCGTGGTAAAATTCGGGATAGTCCGCGTAGTGCGTTTCAGAGAGCGGATTCCATGCGTCCTCGCCGTTATAGACGATGAACGCGACCACGGGAACGTCCGCTTTGCGTTCCAGAAAAAGATGGTGGTAGTATTCCGAGATCTGCTTCATCACGCTTTTGTCCTCGCTGGACTTGTGTTCGACGACGATGCCCACGTAGAGGGCCGCGGTGCCGCCCTGCTTGATGTCAGCCTCGAAAACGAGGTCCGCAGAACCGACATGCTTGTCGCTGGAGAAGTTTTCCTTCGTGCCGCGAAGCGTCTTGAGGTCGATGGTTTCGAGGAACGACTTGAGCGTGGGATTGTGGCGCGAGAAGAGCGTCAGGAGTTCCGCCATGCGTTCCGGCTCGGCGAAGGCAAAGCGGAGGAAACGGTCGTGAGTGAAATTGCTCCCGTCCTCCACGGAGTCCGCGATGACGTTGAACTCTTTCGCGATGTCGCGGATGACGGATTCAGGCGTTTCTGTTTCATTTTCAGACATAGATTTTCCTTTTTTTTCGAGGTGTCTCTATATCCTTAACACGCTTTTTTGACCCATTTGTCCAAGACTTTTTTGTAAAAAAAAATTAAGAGGAGGGAGGAATGTGGAGGTGTGAGGTGTGAAGTAGGTAAAAACGTTGAGATAATCCGCTGCGAACAAGAAAAAAGTCGTTTTGTAGCGGATTATAAGCGTGTTTTTGGATAAAAATGGCTTTTTTGACGTGAAAAAGGCAATTTTAAGCAGACCCTGCAAATAGCAGGTGTAGAGGCTTGCTTATAAAGCTTATTCAGGCGTGTTTGCATCTACAGTCTCCTTGGACGATTTGTTCTAGAACTTGATTCTTTTATTGCTTTTTTGTTTTGTTATTTGTAATTTAATGATGCCAAAATAAATTACGTTTGTTAGGAATAAATTCTATTTGGAGATTTTTATGAATCATAACATTGTTGCTGGCTTGAAAAGTGTGGCTATCTCATTTCTGGTGGGGATGTTTTTTGCTGCGTGTGGTGAGGATGGAAAATCCGTTAATCCGAATGACGATTACTTAAACCCGAATATTACTTACGATGCCATGACGGATTCTCGCGACAATAAAACCTATAAGACTGTGACCATTGGCGAGCAGACTTGGATGGCGGAGAATTTGAACTATGATCCGGGAAAGGGCGGTTCGGGTGAAGCAAAATACGATTGGTCTTGGAGCTGCAATACCAAGTCGGTAAACCGCGATGTGGCTGGACGTCTCTACACTTGGGCGGCTGCAATGGATTCTGTAAAGACTGGTTGTGGTTATTATGGGAAATGTTCGCCGACAAAGCCTGTGCAGGGGATCTGTCCCAATGGTTGGCATTTACCAAGCCTAGACGAGTGGAATGTGTTGTTTTTGGCTGTGGGTGGAGAATCAACTGCTGGTAAGGTTCTCAAGTCGCAGACGGGTTGGCTTGACAATGGCAACGGTACGGATGGCTTCGGATTTGCTGCCTTGCCTGTTGGTTTCTGGAGCAACGATGGAAAATTCCTCAACGATGGCAAATTGGCTCTTTTCTGGAGCTCTACCGAGGACCATCATCACAATTCTATGTATGTGCACTTGGATTACGACCTCGAAGAGGCTGCTTTGAGCGATCGGTACTACAAAAATAATGGGTTGTCGATTCGTTGCGTAAAGGATTAAGGTGGGGACGTTTTTAGCGGGGCGGGCAAACTTTGACATTTGGGTTGACTTTAGATTTTTGCTCTAAAGCCCTGCTTTTTTGTGAGATTTCGCTAAGAAATCGTGATTTTTGCTCTAAAACTATGATTTTTAATGAGATTTCGCTAAAAAATCACGATTTTTGCTCTAAAACTTTGTGAAAGATATTAAACATGTCACTAAGACGAAAAAGGCTTAGACGCGAAGTCGCACTTAAAATTACTCCTCCGTAACTGGTAAAAACGTTGAGATAATCCGCTTCTAGGCTATTTAGAATTTGTTTACTGAATGGGACTATTTTACGCTTGATACTGTTTCTACAGAATCTTTTATGCAGCGGATAGCAAAACTGTCTTGGCTCTGGGTGGTGATTTGCTCTGTGCTAAAATAACTGTATTTTGATTCTGCAATCAAGGGTCCGACACCACCTATCGTACTTGTCCAGAAAGCGGCTTCTTCACCGAAATTGGCGTTGCTGATATGTAACTTAAAACCTGAAGGATATGCCGAAAAACCGAATTCATCAGTTCCGTTTCCACCATCTTCGACGTAATTTTTTATTGTCCAACCGGTTGTTGTTCTGAGTTTTTTTGAGGCCTCTGTACTGCCTCCTACAAAAGTAATGAGAACTTTCCATTCATCTGAACTTGGCAGATGCCATCCGTTGGGGCAAACTTTTTTTATGTCGCTAAAGTTATAAAAAATGCCGTATTTTCCGCAGGAGTCCGGTGAACTTATTTTAGGACAGTTGTTGGATCCGTATTTAGCGTACTGGTTGTAATTTAGATTTTGTGCCATCCAGGTTTGTTTGCCGATGACGACTGACCTATAGACCTGACCATCTCTTTCGTCGGTAAATTCGATGTAGTCGATGTTGGGGTTCATGAATTCCCAGGCCTGTTTGGTGTAAGAGACTGCCGATGAAGATGATTCCGTTGCGCTGCTACTTTCATTGCTGCTGCCTGTGATGTCGCTGCTTGCAGAAGACAGTGTTTCGGGTGCACTGCTTACGCTAGAATCGCTGTCGTTGCCGCAGGCGTAAAATGCTAGTGCTGCTAGAATGAATCCTGCTATGGTGAATTTTTTTAGAATGTTCATGTATCCTCCAAATAAAGGTTTTGAGAAGTTGTATTACTCTAAATAACATAAATATAATAAATTACATGACTATTGGATTTTGAACACCTCGCAATTCGAAAGCTACTTCAAGAAACCGTATTGATAGACTTTGGCTTCGATTTGCTTGGCGAGGGCTTTTTGGCGTGTGCGGAGCGTTGCAATCAAATCCATGTAGGTCGAATCTTCGGAATCACTTTTCATGTGGCCTTTGCTATCGATTCCCTGGAAATGTTTGCGGATGTCGTAGAAACTTGCATCGGGGAGTGCTCCCTTTTGCGCATGGTAGTAACGCCAAAGCTCAAGACCTGCTTCATAGACAGCCTTTGCCGCCGGAGACATCGGTGTTTCACACAAAAACGACTTTAAGAATTTGTTCATGAAGTTGCTTTTGAAAGTGCTCTTGCAGCCAACTTCCTCACGTGTAAAAGGAATCCAATGGTTAGTGGTTTGGGTGCTTGTCGAAATTCGGTTTTGTCCGTGGAAAAGCGTATAGATAAGGCAATCGAGTTGGAATGTTTTATCGTCTTGCCATCCGTCGTTTGGATAAAGGAATTGATCGCGGTCATTGAGCCAAGTGGCTTCGATGGAATGACGGACTGCGAGATAGATGCAACTTTCAATTAAGTTTGCATCAGTTATAATTGTGCCTCTTGGAGATGGCAGTTCTTCCTTTGTCGTTACAATTCTATTGTAATTGTTGTGTTGAACATCGTTCGCGGCACTATAATTAAAGCCTAGCACAAGATTGCTTTGCCTGTTACGTGTTGAAATCATCCAATCTGTTAATGATTTATTTTCATCATTGGTGACAAATGTCTTTTTCCCGATTATTTCGCCATTTGCGTCAAAAACATCGGCTTCAAATTTTTGCCACACGGATTGGCTCAAACCTAACGGTTTTCGCGTTTCGTCGTGAACGGCGTTAGCCGTGAACAAATCCGTGTGGCATTCTCTATCTGTATTCCACACAAAGAATCCGATGGGGAAAGCTCCCTTAACATTGTCAAATGTATTTGCAGGAACTAAAAAAGATTTCAGCAATTTTGCTTGGAATGCGTTTCTAAAATCTTTAAAATTAGGGGCTTGTAAAATTTTCAATTTTGAAAATTCGGCAAGAATACACCCTGAAATTTCACAATAAATTCGAATAAAAAATTGTGCAAAAAGTTCTCGACCTGCGATTCCTATTTTATCTAAATATTTTGAATATGTTTTATGAGTAACGGCGACATTTGTTTTGTTTTCTCCGTTACCGCTAAGCTGTTTTGTTGATCCTGCTTCTGCATACGGCGGGTTGATATAAATGACCAGCTTCTTTCGTTTTTCTGGGTCATTGATAATTTGTTGTAATTCTTCAGGGCACTTGCTGAAATCGTCGTTCAAAAAGTCAAATTGGAAAATGTGGTTCTCTGGCATGGGCCAGCCGTTATTCACACGTTCCTTCATCACGTCGATGTCTTGCTTGTCGAGAGTTGATACCCAAACGTTGTCGTAGTTGGTAAGACCGTTTTCGAGGTTGCCCGTTCCGGCGCAACAATCCCAAATGTAATATTCATCTTGCCAAGTTTCGCCCAATACATCGGCCAAATATTGCTGAGATTTTTCCACCCATATTTGCGGTGTAAAGAAACTGCCCTTGCGTTCGCGAATGTCTTGCGGCACAAGCAAGTCGCGGCGACCGATGATGTAATCCCAGTATTCTTCTTGCGGAGGTCTCTTGTAGATGCTCCAAAATTCCTTGTACGCCTTTTGTTTGTCCTTAAACTCTACGGTAGAATAAGAAAGGAAACCGTTCTCATCAAGCTTTTTCGCTAATTCATATTTGGTCCGTTTCAGAACCACGAAAAGGTTGTCCTTGATGGATTTGTCCCCATCAGAAAGCAAATCAGCCAAGAAAAAGTCCGCAGAAATAATGCCGTTCTTGTTGACTTTCGCCCAATCCACGTTGATGGAAGGCTTGACGGTCGCTTCCCATTTCTGGAACACAAAGGTGAAGTTGTTCTTAGTGACCGAGATTTTTTCGGAAACATCTTTTGCAGTCTTGAAATTTAGGCGAATAAATTGTTGAAGCTCCGGCGTTGCACTCTTGAAGTAAAAGAGAATTGAATTTTCTTCAAGTTGTTTTTTGCACAAGTCGTGGAGCTGGTGGAATTCCTTGGTGTCGTGGTTACTCGGAGTTACGTTCCAGTTGAAATCATTCTGGTAGAAAATTTCTTGAATGCCGTGGTATTCGATGAACGCAAATTTTTCTGCATCGAAAGCTCCGATGTACTTGGGGGGCAGATTGTGCTCAAAGGTGCGCTCTTTGCCAATGGTCAAAAGCAACTGCACAAAGGATTCGTAAATATCGTGAGAAGTTCCTTGCTTTGCTTCTGCCCAAAGGATGCTTTTCAAGTCGCCGATATCGTCTTCGAAAAGATCGGTGCTCTCGCCAAGCGTGTTGTGCTTCGCTATCACGAAGTCAATGTTCCCCAGTTGGGTGTATTTGTAGTTTGCAAAAAAATCCTCGCGCACGGCGGACTTCAACTGTTCTTCTCGTAGCTTGGCGTAATTCATAGCTTGAATATAGATTTTTATGTTGATAAAATCTTTTTACGCAAAAATATTAGTCCAAATGTCTCAAAAAAGCGTGTCTATATAATGGTAGGGTGTGTTTCTCTATCGCTGTACGGGGGCGTTCCCGTTTTATGACTCAAAAGACATATTGACAAATGTATGTACAAAAGGTATATTGAAGGATAGAGTTCATGGCTAGAAGGAATTCAGAAAAGAATGAACTATTGAAGGCGACTCGGAATGTCTCTTTTGAACAGGTCAAAGAATTAATGCGCAGGGAAGAAGTTCTTGATGACTATGAACATCCGAATCAGAAAAAATATCCTGGACAGAGAGTTATGGTTGTTAGAATCAATGGTTATTGTTGTCTTGTTCCGTACAAACCTGAACCTGATGGCGATATGTGGCTTAAGACTATAGTGCAAAGCTGAATTGCGCAGAAAAAGTATGGAGGTGCATGATGCAATCTTTCGATGAACATGTGAAAAAGTTTAATCTCGATGACGAAGAACGTGAACTTCTTGCTGATTACGAGGCTAATCATCAGGGCAAACCGCAGATTACAAAAAAACGCAAGAAGGAACTTGCTGCTTTAGCGGGGGCAACTTTTAAAATTAGGGCTTCGGCAAAAAAGCCTTATACGATTCGTTTGCATTCGGGGGCTGTTGACGTTATTAAGACTTTTGCTAATCGCTTTGGTGGACATTACCAGACGCTTGTTGATGATGCCGTGGTGGAACTTGCAGCGAAACTGAATGCAGAGCTTGCATAGTTTTGTGGTTTGAGATAAACTACATTTACTTTGGATTTGTCGGAGGGTTTATGAAAAAGTTTCTTGTTGCGATGGTCTCGGCGGCGATGATATTTGTCGCTTGCGGGGACGATTCGTCTTCCTCTGGGCCGAATGATGAATTGGGTATAGAATCGTCTTCTTCGGTTGAACAGGGGAAATCATCATCCCCCGTCATTCCGGGCAACAATCCGGAATCTAGTAACAGTTCAGCGAAGTCTTCGAGTTCTGGCATCCAGAATAATTCGTCCAGCAGTGAAAAGGCGAAGTCCTCTTCATCGAAAGATGAGAAAGAAACTAAGGTGTCATCGAATTCGGTGAAGTCTAGTAGTTCTTCTTCTGTCGTGAACAGTTCATCAAGTTCAAATGCTAAGTCTAGCAGCAGTTCGGCAAAATCTAGTAGTAGCTTCGTGGACCCTATCAGCTCTTCGAACCTCCAGGGTGACAAATTATCTTCGAGTAGCTCGGAAAAGCAGTTCGTGTCTAGCAGCAGTTTTGTAGAGGTGCCGCCGACTTCTAGCGAAACTGAGTCGAGTTCCAGCAGTAGTGAGGACAAGGTGAATTGTTCGGCTCTCTTGGAAGGTGAAACGGGTTGGAATTGGAATGTGCCGAAGGAATGCCGTTTCAATCCTGATATTGACTACGGCACCATGACCGATGAACGCGATGGCAAGGTTTACAGGACGGTCAAGATTGGCGACCAAGTGTGGATGGCGGAGAACCTGAATTACGCCGACAGCGCAGAGATCCCAAGCCTTAAACGCAAGAGTTGGTGTTACAACGGAGAACCCAAGAACTGCGATGTGGCCGGTCGCCTTTACACTTGGGCTGCTGCTATTGATTCGGTGTCATTGGCGGACGATGCGGACAATCCGCGGATTTGCGGCTACGGTAAGGAATGTGACTTCACTTCGACACGCTCAGCGACCTTTGTTCAAGGCGTTTGTCCCGGCGGCTGGCACCTGCCATCCAAAAAGGAATGGAATGCCCTGTTCACGGTGGTGGGAGGTGATTCGACTGCGGGCAAGCTTCTCAAGTCGCAGACAGGCTGGTATAACCGCGGTAATGGTACAGATGCTTTTGGTTTTTCCGCGTTGCCTGCTGGTGGCAGGAATGGCGATGGGGAAGGCTACAATGAGGGCGACTACGCGTACTTCTGGAGTTCTACGGAACTCAATAGCAACTACGCGTACGACGTGCACTTGGGTTACGGCGGCGACGATGCTGGGTTGCTCTACAACATCAAGAACAACGGGTTCTCTGTCCGCTGCCTAAAGGACAAAACTCCGGAGCCGTCCGCAAAATCCACTTCAAAGTGAATAAACTTGGATGGTGGAGAGAACTCTGCGCACTATTGATAAATAGAGTATAAGTCGTTTTTTTTTTTGCTTTTAATTTTTTATAAATTAATTATCTAACATTCTTCTTTGAATTCCATTATGCTCCAGTGGCAATCGCATACAATTGAATTATTGACAATCTTTGCACCTTCGAAATGTAGCGTTTTTATGATTTCTGGATTTGCATTCAC
This sequence comes from Fibrobacter sp., assembly GCF_017545445.1. GTDB lineage: Bacteria > Fibrobacterota > Fibrobacteria > Fibrobacterales > Fibrobacteraceae > Fibrobacter. The sequence continues at coordinate 3,914 of NZ_JAFWOM010000139.1, read as the reverse complement.
TCGAATGTAGTATTCATGGAAATGATAGTCGCTCATCCTGCACTCTGTTATGGGAATGTTTCTTTCTTTTAATTGCTTGATGAGGTTCTTCATCACGTCGCAAATGTAATCTGTACTATAGACTGGGCTGTCGTGGTTTGTTGTCTGTGCGGCTTTTAAATCAACTGCTTGTTTTTTGGTGTTGCCGCCGAAGATATTTTTTATGAAAGAAAACGGGTTGCCCATCATTTTTCCTTGTTAGGATTGCTTTAGAAATAAACTATATTTGCTTGGGTGAATTTAATTAAAAATTTATGAGTTTTGATATTGTTATGGGCAAAAGATATATTGCTATTTCTTATTTGATGCTGTTGTTTCTTGCTGCGTGTGGCGAAAATGGTGACAAATCCGTTAGTCCGGATGATGAACCAGTAAGCGTAGAAAATAGTAGCTCTTCGGAAAAGTTGAGTTCTTCTTCCGTCATTCTGAGCGCAAGCAAAGAATCCAGTAGCAGTTTAGCGAAGTCTTCGAGTTCTAGCATCCAAAAAAATTCATCCAGCAGTGAAAAGGCGAAGTCCTCGTCATCGAAAGATGAGAAGGAAACTAAGGCGTCGTCGAGTTCGGTGAAGTCGAGTAGTTCTTCATCCGTTATTCTGAGTGTAGGCGAAGAATCCAGTAGCAGTTCGGCAAAATTTAGTAGTAGCTCTAAAACGATTAAACGGTCGTCAAGTTCTTCGGATGGTGTTGTTTGGAAGTTGCCCAAAGAGGCCTATTTGAACCCTGAAATAGAGTATGACTCCATTGTTGATGAACGCGATGGACAGATTTACAAAACGGTGAAAATTGGTGAACAGACTTGGATGGCCGAAAACTTGAACTTTAACCCTGGTCAAGGCGGTTCGGGTGAGAACAAATATAACTGGTCTTGGTGCTACAATAATGAGGAAAAAAATTGCGATGTGGCTGGACGCTTTTACACTTGGGCGGCGGCAATCGACTCCGTGAAGCTTGCGAATGATGTGGACAATCCGCAGGACTGTGGTTACCACAAGACCTGTGCTTTGCCTGTAAAGGTGCAGGGGATATGCCCTACGGGTTGGCATTTGCCGGACACGACAGAATGGAAAAACTTGTTTGCCGCAGTGGGCGGTCAATCCTCGGCTGGTAAGAATCTCAAGTCTCAGGGCGGCTGGAGAAGTCGCGGCAATGGTACGGATGCTTTCGGTTTTTCCGCACTGCCCGCCGGCGACAGGTACGCCTATGGAGGCTCTTTCAGAAATAGAGGCGACAACGCGTACTTTTGGAGTTCTACAGAGGACCTTAGCTACAGTGTGTACTACGTGTACCTGCACTACGACAACAAGGGTGTTGACATGCTCACCAATTTTAAGCAATCCGAGTTTTGTATTCGTTGCGTAAAGGACTAGCCGGGGCGTTGCGGGGCGGCGACTGAGCGCCCGCAGAGGGGGTGTATGGAAGACGCGGCCCTTCGGCAGTGCTTCGACAAGCTCAGCATACCAGCTCAGGGACCTTGGCCGCGGCTGCAATCAGGGGGATTCGTCCCCCCTTATAGACCGCTCGGCTCTATTGCATATTGGAACCTACGATATCGCCTCGCTCTTGCCAACACGACTCGTCAATACGAGTCGCTTTTGGCTCACAGATCCTTTGACTGAAAATGAAAGCTCAGGATGCCCTGTTGATGTTGCTCGTGCTTCAAAGGGAGTCAACGGCGACCGACCTCACGCCTCATACCTCATTCCCTAACCACCAGCCACTGTTTACTAACCACTTTTTACTTCCTACTGTCTACTTCCTACTTCCTACTTTACTATATTCTCACGCGGAACAATTTTATTTAACAGAGGTTCAAAAAAATGAATTATTTCAACTCAATCCCTATGCGTCGCCAACTCGAAGAAATTGGCCACTGCCGTTTCATGGAACATTCTGAATTCAGCCGTGGTGTTGAAGCCCTCAAGGGCAAGAAGATCGTGTTCGTCGGTTGCGGTGCCCAGGGTCTCCATCAGGGTCTTGACCTGCGCGATAGCGGCCTCGACGTCTCTTACACGCTCCGCAAGGAAGCCATCGAACAGAAGCGCCAGTCCTGGAAGAACGCTACTGAAAACGGCTTCAAGGTCGGTACTTATGAAGAAATGATTCCGGATGCAGACCTCGTTTGCAATCTCACACCGGATAAGCAGCACCACAACGTTATCCCGGCTATCATGAAGCTCATGAAGAAGGGCGCAGCTCTCTCTTACAGCCATGGCTTCAACATCGTCGAAGAAGGCCAGGAAATCCGCAAGGACATCACTGTGATCATGGTCGCTCCGAAGGGACCGGGTTCCGAAGTTCGTTCTGAATACCTCCGTGGTTTCGGCATGCCGTGCCTTATCGCTGTCCACCCGGAAAACGACCCTGAAGGCAAGGGCTGGGACTATGCCAAGGCTTACGCCGCTGGTCTCCACGCTGACCGTCCGGGCGTTCTCGAAAGCTCTTTCGTCGCCGAAGTGAAGTCTGACCTCATGGGCGAACAGACCATCCTTTGCGGTATGCTCCAGACCGGTACGATCCTTTGCTACGACAAGATGGTGAAGGAATTCGGTATCGACAAGGCTTACGCTGTGAAGCTCCTCCAGTACGGCTGGGAAACGATTTCCGAAGCCCTCAAGCATGGTGGCATCACGAACATGATGGACCGTCTCTCCAACCCGGCTAAGATCCGCGCAACGGAACTTGCTGAAAAGATGAAGAAGATCATGAAGCCGCTTTACTGCGAACATCAGGACAACATCATCTCTGGCAAGTTCTCCAGCACGATGATGGTCGACTGGGAAGCTGGCGACAAGGACCTCCTCAAGTGGCGTGGCGAAACCGGCGAACTCGAATTCGAAAAGGTTGCCGCAACGGACAAGCAGATTACCGAACAGGAATACTTCGACCGTGGCGTTCTCATGACCGCTATGATCAAGGCCGGTGTGGAACTCGCATTTGAAACGATGTGCTCTGTGGGCATCAAGCCGATGAGCGCTTACTACGAATCTCTCCACGAAACTCCGCTCATTGCAAACCTCATCGCTCGCAAGAAGCTGTTCGAAATGAACCGCGTCATCAGCGATACTGCAGAATACGGCTGCTACCTGTTTGCTAACAAGTGCGTTCCTCTTCTCGCTGACTTCATGAAGAACGAAGTCAAGAAGGGCGACATTGGCGATATCTTCAACGAAGGCAACACCAACGCTGTCGATAACGAAGAACTCATCAAGGTGAACAAGAACATCCGTAACCATCCGGTTGAAGAAATCGGTGCTTGGCTCCGCGACCGCATGAGCGGCATGACCCGCGTCGTCTAAGCTTCGCGATACTGCGTTGTGGCTGCGCTCACGTACCTTAGTACGCTACGCGCATCCACGCCTTGTCTCGCTCGCTTATACTTGTGGGATGAAAGTTATCTAATCGGCTTCTCTCTAAAGCGTATATGTCACCCCGGCCTTTGTGCCGGGGTCGGCTTTTTTAGCGGAATTTTTTTGACATGTGCTATTGCAGCAAAGGCCCGCCGCAAGGCGGGTCTTGTTGTGTTTATGCATTAATGCGGTCTTGCGACGGTTTATTGTTGCGGTGGTTTTGCGGCTTTTTACTTCCCGCCGACGGGGAACATCGCGAATTCCAGCTGAAAGACTTTGTCGCTGTTTTGGTCTTCTTCGGCGATGAGCGCGATTTCTTTGCGGAAGGCGTTGATGCGCTCCACGATGCGTTCGTAGCCTTCTTGGCTGATGCCGAGCGTGAGGCCTGAAATGTGGCGGCTGCCGGGCGGGTCGCGGTCGATGGAATCGGCGGCGAGCTTTAGGCAATGCTGGTGGTAGCCGCGGAGCGCGAGTTTCGACGTGCGGTCTCCTGTTGTAATTGCATTTTCGGTCAGTACAAACTTTCCG
>NZ_JAFWOM010000138.1 GCF_017545445.1 Fibrobacter sp. | reverse complement strand
CTCAGCGCCTACTGCGCTAAGGCAGGCATTCCTTCCATCGTGTTCCTCCCGGCCGGCAAGACAAGCACCGCACAGCTCATCCAGCCGATTAGCAACGGCAGCATCGTGCTTGCGCTCGACACCGACTTTGACGGTTGCATGAAGATTGTTCAGGAAGTCACGAAGGACAATCGCATTTACCTCGCAAACTCGATGAACAGCCTCCGCGTCGAAGGCCAAAAGACGATTTCTCCGGAAATCTGCCAGGAACTCGGCTGGACCGTTCCGGACACCGTGATTATCCCGGGCGGAAACCTCGGTAACGTGAGTGCACTCGCCAAGGGCTTCGAAGACTGCAAAGCCATGGGCCTCATCGACCGCATCCCGCGCATCATCGTTGCTCAGGCCGAAAATGCCAATCCGTTCTTCCAAGCATACGAACGTGGCTTCGACAAGCTCGAACCGGTTCAGGCCAAGAAGACTCTCGCATCTGCAATCCAGATCGGTAACCCGGTCAGCTATCCGAAGGCCGTACGCGCCATCCAGAAGACAAACGGCATGGTCGTAAGCGTCACTGAAGAAGAACTCGCAAACGCAGCCCACCGCGGCGACCGCATCGGCCTCTACTGCTGCCCGCACACGGGTGTCGCTCTCGGCGCTCTCGAAAAGCTCTGTGCCGCAGGCAAGATTGCGAAGGACGAAAACGTCGTCGTCATCAGCACGGCGCACGGCCTCAAGTTCACGGAATTCAAGGTCGCTTACCACGAACAAAAGCTCGCAGACATTGCAAGCAAGTTCGCAAACCCGGTATTCAAGGCCCCCGCCGAAATCGGCGCCGTCATGGACATCTTGAAGAAAGAAATGGCAGCACGCCGTAGATAGTAGACAGAGGTTTGGTTCGGCAGGCTTACTTCGACTCAACTCAGTACAGGTACCAACCTTATATAGGTCCCTGAGCTTGTCGAAGGGGTCATTGGTTATTAGAAAGTCCGCGCGATTGCGCGGATTTTTTTACGTCATTTAGGAGCCTTCGGCAAGCCCCATACATTTTCATAGCTCATCGCCGATGGCTCACCGCAACTAATCTTTAACACAACGAACAGAAAACCCTAAGTCCTTGCTGTAGTCGGGCAGGTGTGCATTGTCTTCGCTGTTGTGCAAATACATGTTATACGCATTGTTGTTGTCGTACTTGTACTCTGTAGAACTCCAGAAATGCGCGTAATTCCCCATGTCGGTGAAATACCCTCCATTGAACCTGAGGCCAGCGAGCAACGCCGAGAACGAGTAGGCATCCGTACCATTTACACTAGTAGACTTAAGCATCTTGCCCGCTATAGATTGGCCCCCAACGGCAGAGAACAACATTTCGAATTCATCTTTTGACGGCAAATGCCAACCACTCGGACATGCTGTTCTCGCTGCATTCCACGTGTAAAGGCGACCATACTCAGCACAATAAAATGATGCATCCATATAGCAATAGCTGCCTGCCCTTACGTAGTTCAAGTTCTGTGCCATCCATGTCTGTGAGCCGATGACGACCGTTTTGTAGGTTTGACCGTCACGAGAGTCAGTAAGAATCCCTTCGACTTCGCTCAAGATGACACTAGAAGAGCTGAGTTTAACAGAAGATGAAGACTCTTCGGCAGACTCGCTTCGACCTTGCTCAGAGCCAACAGAGTCCTTTGAACTGCTGGATAAACTGAGAATGACGGAAGAAGACAAAAGTGCAACACTAGAAGAAGATGGAGTGACACTTGATGAGCTTGGAATAACTGAAGAAGACAAAGACGAAACACTAGAAGAAACCGAGGTTACGCTACTGTTGGATTTTGCAGTACTGCTGCTACATATTTTTTCGGCCAATGCCGAAGACGATAAAGCAGCACGACTTGACGAGGACGTTTCTTGTTTCACGCTAGACGAAGAAACAACCTGTTTAGCACTTGATGAAGAAATTTTTTGCATTTGACTCGAAGACGATTTTTTTTCTTTGGAGTCACTTGACTTTGCACTATTACTTGACGCAACAGCACTGGATGATTTACCCTTTTTGCTGCTACTTGATTCGCTTTTCTTTGCCGCAGACGACGAGCTTTCGGGTTCATCATCTTTTTCACGCTTTTCCCACTTGCGGTCTTTACAAACAAAGACAGCAGATTCATTCACGACCCAAGAGGAATCGCCATCAAGGTTTTTGCTACAGTTAGGAAGTTCATCAATAGATTTCACTTGCAAAGAAAAATCATTCGCATTGATTTCGCTGTTGTTGCCGGAATCATCTCCGCAAGCAGAAAGCAAAAACGCAAGCGAAGCTGCCACGACGCCAACACCCCCAACAGAATTCGGCAAAGAAAAAAAACAATTCATAGTAAATCCCTTCTTTAACACAATGCCAACAATAGTAAAAAAAGAGAAAGGACCCCAAAGGGCCCTTTCCTAAGAAGGAGAAAATATTGAGCGGTTTCCAGAACCTTGAACCTATCAGGAGGGGAGCAATGATAAAGTCGTTTCAGGATTTACCCTTCCAACCAATCTCAACACTCCAAATATACCAATTAGTCTGCGGTTTGGTTCTTTCCTTTTTCTTATTTCTTCACTCAATAAAATTTACCTTTTCTACCTCGTGATTATCATCACGAAATTTAGAACAAAATAAGCCTATTCTTCTCTGAAGATTATCTTGCACTTCGGAACAAAACGGAATCCACCACGGCGATGGCGTTCAATTTCGAAGAATTTCTTGACGCCTTCGCTCGGATGATCCGGATCGTCAGAACCATTGATATGGGCAATGACGCGGTTCAACCGGCTTTCGAAGTTCGGGCGGAGCGGGTCCATGCAAATAGCCGGATCACGCTTGAATTCGCGGTTCTCGTATTCTTCACGACCGGTCACGATGTATTCACGGAGCAAGTTGCGGAGGATTCGAGCCGGCACATTACGCATAAGGTGCTTGCTGTTCACAGAAATTGAGTCGTCGCTCTTGTAATAGACAATCGTGACGGAATCGTTCATGGCATCGAGAAGTTGTTCGTGAGCCTTCTGGATCGGGGCCCATGCGGCAAATTCCTGCTTCACGACAGAACTCATAAGCTTGAGGAACGGTTCGGAAGCGTTCACGTTCGCCTTGAAATTAAATTCGAGAAGATAGACCGGAGCACCGTAGTAGCAGTCCTTTTCGACGAGCAAAGCACCGGTCTTCGGGTCGCGGATGTCCACCAAAGAACGTACACAGGCAATGCTCTTTTCTACGTCGTTCGGCCAATCAAGATTATGTTCCTTGACGCAATCGGCAAACGTGGCATGGCGGCCCACAAGTTCGTCCTTGATGTAGATTCCGCCGTCTTCCTTCATTTCGGCAGGAACCCTGTTTTCAAGAGCTTCAATAAAAGATGTCTGCGTGGCGAGGTAGCTAATGTGTTCGTATGCAGGTGTATTCAAGAGGAGCGGTCCGACGTTGATCATGCTGCGGATCCAGCGCATCGGGTTCGCGGCAAGGACGCCCGGAGTCTCGAACTGGAAAGTGAAGTCCACCCTGCGGTTACCGTCGATAATTTCGTTACGCAGAATGTTGGACTTGGTGAGGAACGGATAACGTTTCGGAATGATTTCCAAGCAAAGTTCGCGAGCATCTTCTGCGGTGTAGAACGAAGAGACGAACGGCAAGTAAGAGCGAAGCACGCTACGAGCGGGAACTGCTTCAAATGCGGCGCAACGCTTCACAATGCGTTCGATGAAGTCGTCTGGATTTTCGCCGCGTTCGTACAGCCATGCGACGATGTTATCCATTATGAATCGGTAAGCGCTTTCATCGACGTAAGAATCTTCGAAGTACAAATCGTTTAGAAGTTTCACGTTGAATCGCGAGTCTCGTTTGACCAAGGTCAAAATGTCCTTGACCGGGTAAGACATGAGTAATTCAATGTGCGCTAGCTGAAGGAATAGATTTGAAACCATTTCACTCACCTCACTTGTTCATAAAAATTCATTAGCTATATTTATAATATAGCAATCAAATAATAAATACCTACGAATTAGTAGCTACAAATAAAGCGAAAAATGGCTGAAATTCACCTTTTATCCGATGAAATCATCAATAAAATTGTTGCTGGCGAGGTTATCGAGCGTCCAGCATCGGCTGTCAAGGAGTTAATCGAGAACGCAATTGATGCCGGAGCGACAAGAATTCAAGTTCAAATAGAGCAAGGTGGAAAGAAAAAAATCCAGGTCACCGACAACGGAAAAGGCATGGGTGCCGAAGACCTGGAACTCTGTTTCTTGCGCCATACTACATCTAAATTAACAAACGCAGACGACTTATTCCACCTCCAGACAAACGGTTTCCGAGGCGAAGCCGTCGCCTCCATCGCAGCGGTATCCAAGCTAACCATCACGAGTGCAACTGAAGAAGGCGAAAGCGGTCGCATCGTCGTGAAAGGCGGAGATGTTGTCGAAAAAGAAGACATCCAGGCAAGCCGAGGCACGACATTCCTCGTCGAAGACCTTTTCTTCAACACGCCCGTACGTCGCACGTTCTTGGGCAGTGAAACTTCCGAATGTTCCCGCATATTAGACATTGTCTTAAAGACAGCCATTTCGCACCCAGAGATTCGCTTTGACTACAAAGTCGGCGATAGAACCGTTTTCACCGGCGTTCCCGGCGAACTCCGCAGCCGCATCGCCGAAGCCATCGGCTCTAAAGTTGCCAAAAGTTTACTGCCCGTCGATTACACCGAAGCGGGCGTCCACGTGAGCGGATTCATCTCCCCCACCACAGAGACAAACGGCAAACGCAACCACCAATTCCTCTTCATGAGGAACCGCCCCATCGAAAACAAGATGGTGAGCAAGGCCGTTTCGCAAGCTTACGAACCGTATGGCGCCCAGTGCAAGCCCGTTACGGTACTGTTTTTGGACATGCCGGACATGGAATTCGACATTAACGTGCACCCGGCAAAACGCGAAGTCCGATTCGCGAACGGCAACTTGGTGTTCCTCGTCGTGACGCACGCCATCCGCGATACATTTACCAAGGACATGGAGGCAAACTCCCCGTTCATCGACTTGAGCGATGAATTTATGGGAAAACCATCAGAGCAAGCTGCACCATCACAGTTGCAAAACGACTTGCCGTGGGAAAACCCATTCGTAAAAACGAATTATGCGGGCATTACCCCAACGAACGCATCATCAAATGCTTCATTTACGGATAAACCTTACACACCGCAACCTAAACCGTCTTTTCAGCAACAAGCTCAAGCGGTAAAAGCGAACACACTTTCTGATAAAAAATCAAAATACGACGTGAGCGACGATGTCCAAGATTTATTTTCGCTCCCCGAGTACGGCAAGATTATTTCTTTGGAACAAGACCTGACCAAGCCGGAACAGCCGCGCGAAGCACCATGGACACCACCCGCATTTTTTCAAATTGCAAACACGTACATCGCAGCAGAAGATTCCAACGGTCTTTTAATCATCGACCAGCATGCTGCGCATACGCGAGTGCTTTTTGAACAAGCAATGGAATCGCTCCAGAACAACATTGCACAGGACAGCCAAGAACTTTTGTTCCCAGAACTCATTGACTTATCCAAGCAAGAAAAAGAAATTTTCCGCAACGTTGACGAACAACTGAAAAAACTCGGATTTTTCGTCGAGCCGTTTGGCGGGGACACATTCCAAATCCGTTCGATTCCAAGTGCCCTCCCGCTTTCACGTGCAGCAAAAGCCGTCCATGATTTCTTGACGGATGTCGATGAAAACGAAACCAAAAACGACATGGTGAAGTTCCAAGAGGCGATTGCAAAATCTTGGGCAAAGACAAACGCTTACCAAGCAGGCGACAAGCTCAAGCCCGAAGAAATCACGGCACTTGTAAGCCAGCTGATGATTACGCAGGATCCGCTCAAGTCGCCTTTCGGGAGTCCTACACTCATGCGTTTAACGCTTGACGAACTCAGCAAGAAATTCAGACACTAGTTCGCTCGAACTCTTGCCGACATTCAACGCTTTGCGGAGACGCAGAGCGATTTCGTCCATCGTCGCAAAATCCAGTTGGAAAATAGATTCAACAATGGAAAGCGCCATGCGTTCATTTAATTTGTCACGAATAATAAATTCTGGAGTCACACCACGACCAATAATCGCATTCGGCAGCGACAAGAAGTCGGTCTTGACCATCAACTTTCCCATGACAAAAGTCAAGAAATCCGGCTCAACACACGCCGCAAAAGGAATCCCGACAAAAGCCATTTCAAGCGTACTCGTCCCGAACGAAGTCAGAGCCGCTGAATACCCCGAATAGAAATTCAAGCGCTCATAAATCTGCTTAGGCGCCACAACGACTTTCAGCCAAGTTGGCAACCGTCCATCATACAGTTTTTCGAGAGCGACCAAAAGCGGAACTTCCAAATAATCTCTCGACGCAACAACAACAACATCGGGAAGCGGTCCCGAATTGCGTTCGGCCCAGGCGTTGCGGTACATTTCAGCAACAGAGACAAATGTCGGCAAATTACGCAAAGCGCTCGTACGGCGGCTCCCCGGCAACAGCAAAATATCCGACTTGAGTTCCGCATACAGCGGATTCCAGCCCGTGACCGGATGCTTGATGCGAATCGTGTCACAGCCCATCTGCTTGTACGCCTCCGCCTCGATATCAAAGAATACGGCCAAACGAATTTTATCAGCCTGCTTAAAAAGGCTTGCACGTTTTGATTTCCACGCCCAAATTTGCGGAGGTGCCACGTAAAGCATGGGCTTCCCCCACTTCTTTGCAAGGCGCGCAAGCCGCATGTTGAATCCAGGATAATCAACAGCCACAATGGCCAAGCACTTTTTCGATTCTGCGGCATCGCTTACAATTTCAAAAACTTTCTTTAACGAAAAATACTTCGGGACAACATCGCCCACGCCCGAAACCGGGAGTTCGTTGTAATCCCACAAAGGCACAAGCCCTTTCTCCTGCATCAACGGCCCACCCACGCCCATGGCCTTAAAGCCAAGCGCAACAGTAGTCGCCACCATCTCGGCGCCAATCATGTCGCCGGAATCCTCTCCTACGCAGAAGAGGATATAAGGAGCATTTTCTTCGTTAACGTTTCGCACGATTCGATACCCAAACCTTCAAAGCGCCTAAATCAGTTCTAAGCCATTGCAATAATTCCTGAGTATATACAACTTTATATTTTTTTAGGACAACTGCGTGCTCAAATCCGGATTCTGTCTCCAAATGGAACACAAATTCACACGGATGCGAGTATTCATCCGCCAAATTGGCCTTCATTTCGACATCTAGCTTGTCCAAGAACTCGTCTGTGAGCATACCCGAATAAAGCGAAACGTGAATGTAGTTCACCATGTCGCAACGCACGCGGTCCAGCTGGATGACTTCTTCGACAATAATCTGGAAGCCGTCACGGTCACGTTGCTGTTCAAGCGAACCCTTCACGAGCACACGGTCGTCAATCGAAACGGTATCGCGCAACCGTTCCCAAACATCTTTCTTGAAGAACAGCTCCACTTCGCCTTGGAAATCCTGAATAGCGCCAGAGCCAATCGTATCGCCGCGTTTAGTTTCGATAGAACGCATCTTGATGACCACGCCACCGACAACGACGATATCGCCCACGTGACGATTGATTTCATCTTCCGAAAGCGAGCAAGTCGTAAAGCCCGAAAGTTCCGGGCGGAATTCATCCAACGGATGCCCGGAGAGGAACAAGCCAAGCACGCTGCGTTCCTTGTTGAGCATCTCCATCGCGGTCCATTCTTCGGCATCTTCCAAGACTTCTGCGGTATTCTGGATCGCAGCCCCGCCGCCGCCCAAGTCGAACAGCGAGACCTGCCCCATCGCCTTGTCTTCTTGGTTGCGCAAGGCCACTTCCAAAGCACGATCGACCGTCGCAATCTGCACGGCACGGCTCCCCGGCAAGTCGTCCAAGGCACCCGCCATAATGAGGCATTCCAAGACCTTCTTGTTCAGCGGTGGGCGTTTTTCTGGCTGAGCGGCCTGGTATTCCGTCACGCGTTTGCAGAAATCAAAAATGTCCTTGTAATTGCCATGGCGTTCGCGTTCCGCGACCACATCTTCGACAACGGCGATACCCACGTTGCGAATCCCCGCAAGGCCGTAAAGAATTTGCCCTTTCGGATTGGCAGAAAATACACCCAACGACGAGTTGATGTTCGGCGACAAAACCTCGATGCCAAGACGCTTGCATTCCAAAATGATCGTCACCGTATCGTCGGTCTTGCCCATCTTCGATGTCATGGACGCAGCCATGTATTCCGGGCCGTAATGCGTCTTGAGGTAAGCGGTCTGGTAAGCGACGTAAGCGTAAGCAGCAGCGTGACTCTTGTTGAACGCGTATCCGCAGAACGGGAGCACGGCGTTCCACACCTTCTGAATCATGTCGCGGTCATAGCCCTTCGCCAAGCACTTTTCGAAGAACTCCGGTTCGAGCTTCGCCATCTTTTCCGGCATTTTCTTTGCCATGATGCGTCGGATATTGTCAGCGCCGCCCAGCGTGTAGCCGCCCAAAATCTGGGCAAGCTTCATCACCTGTTCCTGATACACAATCACGCCGTACGTTTCGCCAAGCACCTGTTCCAAGTCCGGATGATAGCAGTCAATTTCTTCCTTGCCGTTCTTACGGGCAATGAAGTGCGGAATCTGGTCAATCGGCCCCGGTCGGTACAGGGCGTTCATAGCGATAAGGTCAAAGATTCGAGTCGGCTTCAGTTCGCGCAAGTACTTCTGCATGCCCGGAGATTCGAACTGGAACACTGTAGTCGTAAGCCCCTTGCCCAAGAGCTCGAACGTCGCCTTGTCATCAATCGGAATCTTGTTCATCACGAGCTTGATGTTGCGGTTCTGCTCGACCATTCGAACCGTATCCTGAATGATGGACAAGTTGATGAGGCCCAAGAAGTCCATTTTCAAAAGCCCGATGTCTTCGGCGTAATGCTTATCGTACATCACCACCGGCGTATCTTCCGGGGCGGCACGATACAAAGGCGCCAAGTTGTAAATCGGAGTCGGCGTAATCACCACGCCACAAGCATGCACGCCCGTCTGGCGCGGCAAATCTTCAAGCGTTAAAGCAATGTTCCAAAGGTTCTGCAAGCTCGGGCGGCTGTTCACCAGCGCCTGCAACGGTTCCGGACTGTAACCGTCTTCAAGATTGTTGCCCTTCTTGTCCTTACCGGTCCAAGCCTGCTTCAAGCTGAAATTCAACGTACGCTGCGGGAAGAGAGCCGTCACCGCCTTCGCTTCGGCAGGCGCAAAACCAAGCACACGGCCCACGTCGGTAATCACCGCCTTGGACTTGAGCATACCGTAAGTAATAATCTGGCCCACGCACTCCTTGCCGTACTTGTCCGTCACGTACTGGATCACGCGACCGCGGTCCCTATCTGCAATGTCGGTATCAATATCCGGCATGGACACACGTTCCGGGTTCAAGAAACGTTCAAAAAGGAGATCGAAAGTCAATGGGTCAATGTCTGTAATACCGATGATGTAAGTGACAAGCGAACCTGCAGCAGAACCACGCCCCGGCCCCACGGGAATTCCGTGTTCACGAGACCAGTTGATGAAGTCCCACACAATCAAGAGGTAGCCGGCAACGTTCATGTTGCGGATACAGTTGATTTCCTTGTACATGCGCTTGCCCACATCGGTTTCGTGAGCAGGGAACTTAAAATCTTCATCGGGGAATCGCCACTTCAAGCGTTCGTTGCAGAGATGCGTGATATACACATCGGCATCGCCACCGGGCTTGCACCAGCGGTGCGTATTCTTTTCCCAAGCCTTGTTGTCGTCATCGTCAAAGAATTCCGGCTGCGACAAGCGGTCAATTTCTGCATTGTCCACATCCGTCAAGGCATCTTCGGCAATTCCCTTTTCGGCACAGTAATTGGCCTTGACTTTCTTTTTGCGGTCCTTGATAATACCTTTCAATTCGCGTTCACGGATGACCGGATATTCCGCATCGTATTCCGCCTTCATGAGCGCCCGGATGTTCGCGCATTCTTCGCTCGCCAAGAATTCATCGGGAATCTTGAACCTAGGCCAGAAATCATCGCCGATACCGGTCTTGACCGTAAAGTTGCAGCGTTCCGCAATCTTCACTGTATTTTCGATAGCCCCTGGGATATGTCCAAAGAGCTTGACCATTTCTTCTTCGGTGCGGAAATGGAACTGGTCCGTCGGGAAGCGCTTATCCGTAAAGTCATTGAGCGTCGTCTTCAAAGCGATACAGCGCAACACCTTATGCGCCATCGCGTCTTCGGGCTTGATGTAATGCACATCGCCCACCGCGACGACTTCGCGGCCATACTTCTTTGCAAGCTCCACGTTAAATTCATTGACACGCTTTTGCTGCTGAATCCCATTATCGCAAACCGAAATGTACAAGTGGTCGTGGTCAAAAATCTCGTTCAGGCGGTTCATATATTCGACCGCTATAGAATCTCGCCCAGCAGCCACATTTTGACCATAACGGCTAAAGAAGTCCCCAGCAATGGCAATAATGCCTTCCTTAAACTGGTTAATCGTCTCAAGCGGCACGGACGGAATTTCAGCCCAACGGTCACCATCTTCGTAACGGTAACTCACAATGCGCAACAGATTGTAATATCCCTTTTCGTTCTCGACGAGAAGCGTCAAACGTTCAAATGTCGTCGGATCTTTTTGGCTTGCGCTCGGCGTATCCACGTAAATATGGCAGCCATAAATCGTCTTGACCGGCGGGAGTCCCTGCTCCTTACGCTTCTTGTTTAAATCCTTTCCACGAGTCTGGATTTCCAAAATACCAAACATCGCGCCGTGGTCCGTCAACGCCACCGCAGGTGCATTTTCCGCAGCCGCAGCCGCCAAAATGCCATCAAGTCTGGCCGAAGCCTGCAAAATTGAAAATTCAGAATGAGTCTGTAAATGAACGAACGCCATGCTTGCAATTTAGTAAATAGCTATGGGCGCGCTTCGCTTTGGGCTATGGGCACGCTTCGCTCTGGGGCACTTTGAGCTTTTCTAATTACAACAACCTCATACCCCATACCTGAATGGGAGCCGTAGGTGACCGTGCCCATCACCAACATCTAATGTTCTACTTCTCCTGCAAAGGATATGTGGCAAGGAGTTCGCGAACTTTTCCCGTCACGTTCCC
Source organism: Fibrobacter sp. (assembly GCF_017545445.1). Classification (GTDB taxonomy): domain Bacteria; phylum Fibrobacterota; class Fibrobacteria; order Fibrobacterales; family Fibrobacteraceae; genus Fibrobacter. The sequence goes on along the minus strand of NZ_JAFWOM010000138.1, from coordinate 93,387 downwards.
ATATTTACGTTCGTACTTTTTGCGGGTGGCCCATTCCTTCGGGAACATGCACAAAGCCTGCAACCAGGCTTTAGCAAGAGCCTTGCAAATAGCAACTTTCGAAAGCTTTTTTCCGTCGCCGGATTGCCCAGGGACACCGCCCTTCGCCATGCTTAGATAACGCGCAAAGCCGCGCACCGGGAGTTTCAGGATATCGCCCAACGGCAACAATCGTATTGCCGAGCGCAAGCGGTTGCGTTCCGAATAAAATAATTTCAGCGGGGAATAGCGCACCGTCGTCATCGAGCGTTCATGATAAACCCTCGCCTCGGGACAAAAAACAGTCTTAAAACCAGCCAAGTTGTGCCTAAAATACCACTCCGTTTCTTCAAAGAATAAGAAGAAACTCGCATCCATCTCGCCAGCCGCCTGTGCAGCCGCCTTGCGGAAACTCATCACGGCGCCATAGCATCCAAAGACATCTTTTTCGCGAACATCCGCATCCGCAATGTTCAAACCGCTCGCCTCATTTTTAGCAAAAAGGTCCGGTCCAAACAGCACCCCGACAGCATTCACCACGCCGCTTTTTTCCATCACAAGACTTGCGACAGAACCACATTCCGGATGGCGTTCAAAGCACTGGAGCAATTTTTCGGCCCATGTCGGATCAAACTCCAAATCCATATTGCAGAGCACCTGGATCTCAGAATTCATCTGTTCCAAAAGTCCATTACAGGCGCCAGCATAACCCAAATTCTCGGAACTCTCGATGATTTTACAATCAAGCCCCCGCTCTTTCAGAAGCTGGATAGAATTATCCGATGAAGCGTTATCAAAAACAAAAACCCGGACAGGCACTGTCTGAGCTTTCAAGCTGTTGACGCACTTCGTCAGTTCATCACCGCCATTATAGTTAATTATGCCAACATCTATTTCCATAATTTTATCCAAAAAAAGAAGGGCTCTCCATAACAGGAGTTCCCTTCAAATATAGATTAAATGCAAAGCAAATTACTACAATCCGTAGTAACGGATATAGTCGATTTCGCCGACAAAGAAACGGTTATGCTTTGCTTGCATCATCGCATCGTAACCTATGCCAATGTCATATCCCAAAGCGGACACATCGCCCTTAGCTGCCGCCTTCACTGCCAAATTGTCGTTCTGGAAAACCTTGATGGAATCGGCAGTGCGTTCTACGCGAATCTTAGTCCATTCATCAAGAGCAAGCTTGTCACCTTTATAGAGGTTCCATTCCATGCCATCAACGTCTTCGTCACGGAAGTGAACAGTAAGCACGCCATTGTCGAGGCGAACAATCCAGCCAGTGCCATAGCGTCCAGGAGGTTCTGCCACGATGATATTCTGCATTTCGCCAAACTTGGTCGGTTTCACGCGAGCTTCAACAGCAAAGGTATTGCGCTTGAACGTCTTGGAAAGCGGAACCACCAAACCAGACTTGCCATCGAGAACAACCGTCGTATCGACAACTTCTGGTTCACCCACCAAATACTTCGTGGAGTTATTAGCCATGCGGTCAAGGCCCACAAACGTAGGCTCGTTGAATTCCCATGCGACAAGCGGCTTTTCCACCTTTTCGGTCACAGAACCTTCTGTAAAGGAACCGAGCTTGCCAAAGCGAACATAATCCATTTCACCTATAAAATAGCGGTCATGGAAATTCTGCTGCATGCCGTCATAACCAATGCTCCAATCGTAGGCCATTTGGGTCAAGTCACCCTTATAAGCGGCAGCAACCGTAACCTTGCCATTTTGGAAAAGTTTGACGCTATCGGCACTGCGTTCCAAGCGAATGTCGTTCCATTCATCGAGAGCCATGCGTTCACCCGGGAAAATGCTCCAGTCATCGCCATCCTTTTCAGCATCGCGCAAGTGGACCGTCAAAACGCCCTCGTCAATGCGGAGCTGCCAGCCGTCAACGCCCCTTCCAGGAGGTTCGGCCACAATAATATTCTGCATAGTGCCAAACTTGGTCGGCTTTACGCGTGCTTCCACGACAAAATCGTTAATCTTGATTTTAGAATCAAGCTTCACCGAGAAACCGGACCGACCATCAAAAGCAGCAATCCCATCAACAGCGGAAACCGCACCTTCGGTCACGTCCGCATTGTGCCCGTGGCCCGTCACATCAAGGCCCACGTTTGCGGAATCATTAAAGCTCCATTCGGCAATCCAAGTCTCATCGAGTTTCAAGGAATCGCCTTTTTCGACATGAACGTCCCCACAGCCCTTCGGCGAAGTTTTGCAAGTCGCGGTGGTATCTACCACAGATTCAACCGTATCCTTGATATCCTTCACGACTTCTACGTCAATTTGGTCGATTTTACCATTTTTGCAATGGCACTTGCCGGATTCTTTCTTATCGAAACCGATTGTAATCTTACCTTTCACCGAGATTTCGGCGCCATTACGGAAAGCCCCCTCGATTTTGCCGTTCACCACGATGACAACAACCGATTCGGCATGTTCCACGCGGATATTGTTAAGTTTGTTCTTATCGCAAACTTTATCCGTTTCAAACTTTTTCCATTCGCCATCTGCCTTGTCTCGCCAAGAATAAACAACCGCCCCATCTTCTACTTGAACAATCCAAGCGGCCCCATCGCCATCAACACCAGCCGAGGCAACTGTATAAGTGGAATCGTCCTTAACTGTCACATCGGCGTTGACCGCAATATTGCCATTTTCAAACGTAGAGTCAATCGTAACAGAAGCGTTTTCAAGTTCTTCAGAAGTCGAAGCGTCAAACTGACGAGAATCTACAACGGAACGTCTGTAGAGGGCCATATGGGCCTTAGCGTCCTGAACATTGACTACAGCAATTCCCTCAGACGAAACTTGCTTATCACCAGCTGAAACCGGAGATGAAAAATCATCCGAATTCGAGGAACATCCCGCAATTACACCAAACGTTGCCAAAGCAACAGCGGGAATTAAATATTTTTTTTTCATACCTTCTCCTTTTTTGTATTAAGAAAATAATAATTTTCCACTAAAAAGACAAGAATTTATTTCTTTATTTTGGTCAAAAAACCGTACTGGAACGGGATATAACTGAGGTGACTCAAAATATTCGGCATAAATTTCAACTGCTTGCGTATCCCCACGATACGCTCGACTTCAAGGCCGTTTTCCTTGGCAAAACGGATAAAGCTTTTCTTGGTCCAGAAGGTCTTGTGGTTGATGTCTAGAACACCCAAGGCCTTTTCTCCTTGATCCACCTTGACATAGCGGAAATCACGCGTGATGATAATCTTGAGAATATTCTCGACACAGATAAAGTTCGGGAGAGACAACAAGATATGTCCCTCCGGAGTCAAGTGATTCTTGCAAAAATTGATTAAATCCACAGGATCATTTACATGTTCCAACACGTCACACATGACAATCAGGTCAAACTTTCGGTCTTCTTTATAGTCTTCGTATAACACATGATGGTATTCGTTGAAACCGCCCGGAAAATTATCTGCCGTCTGGCAGTCCGTTCTTTGTTCGGGTTCAATAGCCACTTTGTAGGAATCTTTCGGGTAAATAACACAGTTCTTGCCAGAACCGGCCCCTATTTCCAAAACACTTTTGGCATCTTTAGGAACCAACATCGCGATATCATAACGAATTTTATTCGGATACATAAAAACCTCTTTTGTTTAAATATAAATTTTTCCTTCGTAAAAAAAAGCTATTATTGTGGCTAATGGCAACCGATAAGGCAAGCAAGAGGCTATTTGTCAAGCGAATCATCCAACTTCTCGTAAGTGTTGGTGGTTTTGCCTACATTTTTTACAAAATACCTTTAGCAGAAGTCGCCGCAAACTGGAACATCGGCATGACTCCGTGGATTATCGCGATGCTTATTGCGGCAACGCTTATCATGGCTATTCAAGCGAACCGCTGGAAAGGGCTTTCGGTGCAAGGGCCAGAAATTCCATTCAAAACATACTACGCCTACACGGCCATGGGCTACTTTTTCAACAACTTGCTCCCGACCGGGTTCGGCGGCGATGCCGTCAAGTCGCTTGCGTTCGGCAAAAAATTCAACCAGACGAGTCAATCGGTTTCCGCAGTTTTGCTTTCCCGCATCCAAGGACTGCTAGCGATGTTCCTGTGTTTCTTTATCGCGCTCCCTTTTGCACTGAACAAGGCAGAAATTCCATTGGGCTATACTCTAGTCATGACGGTGGCGCTCTTCGCCTGCATGGCATTTATCGTCCTTTGCCTTTTTTCGGACAAGTTTCCAATTCCTCATTTTATCACGAACAAGCTTACTTTTATTCCCAAGTTACAAACAAGTCTCTCCATTTACAGAAAGCACAAGAAACAACTTTTACTTTCGTCGCTGGATTCGCTTTGGTTGCAGCTGTTGACGCTGTTCACAGCGTATGCATATTTTAAGGCCGTCGGCGAAACTATCGACATTAGCATTTTGGTCGTTTTCACGAGCATTACCATCGTCGTTTCGATGCTCCCCATTTCGCTAAATGGCATTGGTGTCCGCGAAGGGACTCAAGTGGCCCTATTTACCGGAATTCTCGGAATTCCTGCTTCCGTCGTGCTCTCCGCAGGACTCTTAGGCTATATTCCCCTGCTGTTTCAAGCCGCACAAGGAGCGGTAGTGTTAGTGGGAAGTAGGCGGTAAACAGTGGTTAGTGGTTAGTGATTAGTAAACAGTAGGAAGTGTGCAAGGTGTCATCCTGAAGGGTTCGCAGAAACCGATAGGATCCCGTAAAATTAAGAGGTTAGAGGTATGGGGTTTGGGCACGGTCGCCTTCGGCTCCAAGATGACGTTCCTAAAACCTTATTTTCGCAGACTACTAGAGTTTTCTATTTTTACTACTGTCAAATAAATTCATCAATCACAATTAGGAACATTTATGGAAACACTAAATTCCATTCTCGATTCGATTGACGGATACGTGTGGGGCGTCCCCCTCATCGTCGTCATTCTTTTCGTGGGCATATTGCTCACCATCCGGCTCGGCTGTTTGCAAGTCTTAAACTTACACAACGCGCTGCGTTTCATGCTCCACAGCGAAAAAGACGGCACGGGCGAAGTCTCCAGCTTTGGAGCACTCTGCACGGCGCTTGCCGCGACAATTGGCACAGGTAACATTGTCGGTGTTGCAACAGCTATCGGCACTGGAGGCCCAGGCGCCTTATTCTGGATGGAAGTAGCAGCATTCCTCGGCATGGCGACAAAATACGCCGAAGGTTTGCTCGCCGTCAAATACCGCAAAGTCGGAAGCGACGGCAAAGTTTTAGGAGGTCCGTTCTACTACATCGAAACGGGCATCAAGGAGCGTTTCGGTTGGAACATGAAATGGCTTGCCGTAACATTCGCTGTTTTCGGCATGGCCGCCGGCCTCTTTGGCATTGGCACCATCACGCAGGTGAACGGTATTACAAGCGCTATGGCACGCCTCACTCCAGGCGCCATTGAATTTGTCAATATCGGCGGGAACTCCATAAGCGTCACTACGGCAATCGCAGGACTCCTGGTCACCATTTTCTCTGCAACCGTGATTATCGGCGGACTCAAGCGCATCGCCAAAGTCTCGACCTACATCGTCCCCATCATGGCAATAGTCTATATCCTCGCTTGCCTGCTCCTGCTGCTTTTGAACTTCGCACAAATTCCGATCGCCATCCAGACGATCGTGCAAGCGGCATTCAACCCTTCCGCCATCACAGGCGGCGCCGTCGGTTCCATCTTCATCGCCATGCAAAAAGGTATCGCCCGTGGCATTTTCAGTAACGAAGCAGGCCTCGGTTCAGCTCCGATTGCAGCCGCAGCAGCAAAGACAAAAGAGCCGGTACGCCAAGGCTTGGTTTGCATGACAGGCACCTTCTTCGATACGATTATCATTTGCACGATGACAGGCCTTGCAATTGTCGTATCCGGCGCTTGGGATCCTAAGCTTGGACTCGAAGGCGTGAACATCACGATGGAAGCGTTCTCCCGCGGGCTTGCAATTATCCCAAGCGGAGCCGCAATCGCCCCCTACTTCCTCGCGATAGCTCTTGTATTCTTTGCATTCACGACGATTCTTGGCTGGGCATATTACTCCGAAAAATGTTTGCAGTACTTGATTGGCCACAAGGACAAAAAAGCAATCCTCGCCTTCCGTTGGCTCTATATTTTTGCAATTTTCATCGGACCTTATCTCACTGTTAGCGCGGTCTGGACAAGTGCCGACATTTTCAACGGACTGATGGCATTCCCGAACTTAATAGCACTTATACTGCTCTCCGGCATCGTCGCAAACGAAACAAAAACGTTCCTCGCAAAATTTAAGAAAGGATAAAAACCGTAATCTAAGAAAAAACTTTTGAACCACCAGTGAGCTGGTGGTTTTCTGTTTATACGAAAAAGCTCCCCTGCTGGGGAGCTTTAAAAATTAAGCCAAAAATACTTCTGCTAGCAAAAGCGTTTAAATCAACCCGTTTATTGCTTTCCGACCCAACACGTCATAGAACGTCCTGGCAAGCAATCCGTCGTAAAGGTTCCTGTACACGATCTTTCCGATTCGCCATAACCATGTCCATCGCAAACCTGAACTTGGACTTCGTTATATTGACCCGCCGAATTACCGCCAACAACCTTATCAAAAGAACCGGTACAACGTAGCCACGTCGAATTATATTGTTCCGTCATCGTAGAAACTTCTACAGTATATCGGCAAGGCACAGTCGTTTTAGCGTCGCGCGAAGTAATCGTGACAGATCCCGATACTTCAACATCATTCACAACAATATCCGCAGAACAAGAAGCTGTACCATTGCTACCACCTGTTACACTATACGTATATGTGTGGGTTCCCACAGTCGCTGGAGTAACAGTATAAAGTCCACTGCAATTCGGCGCATTGACGACGCCAGTTCCGGTAAATGTCGAATTATGGCAAGCACCATCATAATTAGGCGTCAAATTAACCGATTCACCAAGCGAAATTTCAAAGCTGCTAAATTCGCAATTAATCGGACCCGTATTCTTCACGTCTCCGGAGGCTGTACTTGCAAACTTAACCTTAAAGGTGCACGATTTAGACCTGTCACTAACATTCTGATCTGTAGCCCTCAACGTGTATTTTCTTTCTCCCGAAGCATTAGCATCCGTGAACGAAAGACTGCCAATATCGTAGCCTTCACTCTTCACAGAAGCTCCATCCAAAATTTGGAAACTGCAACTAGAGCAATACTCAACAGAGGCTCCGTTTAGCGGAATCGGATCGGTGGGACTCTGATTTTTAACATCGTCAGGGCATGTCAATTCTATGGGCGGCACATACGTTACCTTGAAAGAGCAATCACTAGAATGTCCCTTGTTGTCAGATGCCACAAACGTATAATACCGAACATCCGTAGCCCCTGGACCCGGAGAGTCAAAGGCAAAATTAATACGGTCACTACTGCCTTTTTCTTCCCCATACGAATCCACGACTTTATACGTACACGGATTACAATTTCGGACACTGGCGTTCGTTACAGGAACTTGTTTCGCCGGATTCTGATTTTCAACATCGTCGGGGCATGTCACTTCTATTTTCGATACAAAATGGACATCGAAAGTACACTGATGACTGTTGCCATTACTAGTGGCTTTCAAAGTGTAAGTTCTTTTCCCGACGGCATTCAAATCGTAGAATGTCAATTCATTGTTCGAATTTTTCGTTTCAGAACCATACAAGATGTCAATTTTGCAATCTTCATCAGGGCAATTTCTAATTTTCGCGCTTCTAACATCAATTTCATCTTCTGGATAATGATTTGCAAATGTGCCAGGGCACACCACTTTGGGAGTCGATGCAGAACTGTTCAAATCAGAGGAACTACTCGAAACATCTTCTTCGGCACTGCTCATTGCCGTAGAACTGCTTGAAGAAGCGTTTTTATCGAATGGCAAATGGCATCCCGGAACGGCAACACCGTTCAAATAAAGTTGTGCGGAATAACCAGAAGTAATACCCTTTCTGTGAATCTTTTGATCAAAATGCTCCCCTTTTCCCCTCATGGGCTCTTTCGGTTCCTTTTGGACTTCTTTACCGAGAGGATCGAAAACAACAACTTGAATTTTCCATTCAGAGCCATCTGTAGCAGGGACAACATCAGCCGTAAATTCATAATCTTCGTGTTCGAGTATCTCTTTCCCTGGTCCATGTTCTTCTTTCTTTTCAAGCTGGCAATTCGAAACTTCAGCAGCACTTGCGTTCGCGACAGTCACCGTACCGCATTCTTTAGCGTCTCCGCCGAACACGCTCACGTAATAAGTATAATCGCCAATCGGCAAGGCCGGAAGGTTATTGAGGGTTGGAGTCCAAAAACCGCTAGCAGAAACAGTCCCCGTCACGGATTCTCGCCCTTCAACCTTTGCAGTATATTCGCAACCAGAACTCGGGCATCCCGTAAACGAGAACGTCAACGACGGCATACCTTCACCCGTTTCCACCACAGTTTTATCAATACTACATGTGACATCAATCGGCGAAATAGTCACAGCCTCCGTCAAGCAGCTAACTTCGCCACCATCATTGCTTACCGCCTTGATTTCAAAAGTACGTTCAACAGCGTTCCCAGTAGAATTGACATAATTGTACAAATCATCACCATCTACAAAAACGAATGAACCATCACTAGGACAAGAGACTTTGTCCAACTTTGTGTTGATGCCATCCGTAACAGAACATCCGTTGGCAGCAGCACCTTCAATGTTCGTGATCGTTGAAGTCAAATTCCAAGAAATACCGTTAAATGAAGCATGGCAGTTGCTTATGCCCAAGGCATTCGGGCAAGACGACATGACGGTATTCACTCGATATGGATAGAGCGAACTCTTTAGCACAATTGATTTTACAGCTTGCGGGTTAAAAGACTCCACATTCGACATGTCGTTTACATCAAAGGATTGGTTTCCGTTTGCATTGATTTCTCGCGGAAGACTGAGAACGCCATTTTCGTCTTTCAAGTACAAATTAATTTTATCATTTTCCGTTTCTGCAAATTCTGAAATATTGATCCATAACGTCGAACTGCGGAGATTGACAATTCCATCGTGATCATTGACAGGAATTTCAATTTCTTCGTCAGCGTTTGCATATTGAGGCGAATTAGAACTAAGGATTTCTGCATTTTGCGAACAACTCGTAATTTCGCCGACCCAGAATGCACCACAACTGCTCCACGTCCCATCGAGACTGGTTTGTTGATTTTCACAGGAAATTTTGACTTTCGCATCATTCATGCCCGTCTTTACAGTAATTTTTCTCCCAGGCATATTAATATTATTGTACGAATATTCTTGGACCGTACCGTGAGCACCTTCTTCCGAGAAATTATACGTTGAATCGTCTAATAAGGCACCAAAATAATTGCCATTTACGTCATATTCTTCCCGCCAAGACTTGAACCATTCTTTATTGAAAGTACGGCCATTACATCCATACACAGAATTTCCAGTACCGTTATCGCATCCATTGTAGTAATAAGACACCGTACAATTATGTTTTTCGTACCAGCTAGAGACGCCAACCCATGGCGTTACATCCTTGTTCTTCGGAACAATACCGCCTATATAATTTGCAGCAAAGGAGCAATTGATTTTCGGATTTTCAAAGCATTCTTCTGTAAAATAAAAACTACTCCAGCCGATATCGTATATTTTGAACGAAGGATCGGATATATTAAATCCAACATAACGGGCATGCTCGTCACGCGAACCTAAATAAGACGAAATATCCATTTCGGCAAAAGCTATTTTTCCATCCACGGTAGCGGTAATTTCCAGTTTATTCGACAAAGTTAGATCAATGTTCAATTTGATCATGTCTTCGGAATTCAAACTGATCGCCCCCGAAGAAGCCGTTTTGAAAGTTGTATTCGTGCAGTTTTCACTCTTCACAGAATGGATGCTTGCAGAACCCTGACAAACTCGAGCGGTCAAGGTCTTTCCATTAGCCGCATTGCCATAAATATTCAACAACGTAAACGAACTTGCAGTGGCATCAGAACTGAATATAAAGCCAGAATTCAAGCTCTTGGAGCTATTTTCCAAAATCGTAGTCTGTATCATGGTCGTCATGGTGCCATGAATACCGGCCTCTCTGGTACTTAAAATAATAGTCGAACTTTCGTTAAGCATGTCGCTGCCCGACTTAATGAACCCATTTTGAATAGCGGGAGCGATATTTGCGCCATTTCTGTTGTTCGGATACATGAGCTGCCAATCCGCATTTGCGCCGGACACGGTACAAGAAGAACCATTTCCACCTTCGCAAGTGTTAATGCATTTCGTATTGCTACCTCCAGAACAGAATGCCGTCAAATCCGTAAAGTCTTCGTAGAAGCAATGTTTGTCTTTATCATTAAAAACAGCGGTAAGCGTATTGTTTGCCGTAATTAGCGGTATTTCAAATTCACCGCTCGTCGATGCAGGAACAGGGCAGTTATAGCCATCGCATTCCCAACGAGAGAACCCGTCTTCGCCATCCAAGGTATAGCTAGCCTTTACTTTCCATCCGGCATAGACATAGCAAACAATATCCCCATCACTGTTGTGTTTGCAAATATCATTATCCGAAGTGACTTCCCGATATTCTTCATTACCGCTCCTGGCAAAAACATTAACATGGGTACCATCATTGCCAATGTCTTTTGTCTTCACCGTCAATGCGTACTGTTTTCGTTTTAGTGAAGCGTAAAGCATATATTCGCCGTTTTCCACCGTATTCGTGATAGTGTTGTTCTCTGTCGGCAACACAAGTTCGCAATAACTCGGAATGTTGCTTTGGCCCTTCAAAGAAATAGCCGTATTGACCCCCACATTCCATTTATTGTTTTCTTCCATCACGGTCACGTTTGTTCCCGAAGCCCTTATCCATTCACCCGAAACTAAATTATCGCAATCGGGCGCTCTGACGATTTCATTGAAGGGCTTTTCAAGACAAATGGTCTGGTTTTCCGTTTTACTACAGTATTGACTAATGGAACCTCTCTGGACCGTCACATAGCCTGTCATGATAACACGTTCCGATGACGGCGAGGCTATCGCGCACCCTTCCATGGGAGTCATTAAATGGAAATACACACTCCCTTGCCTTGCAGCAGAATTAGTCGTCACCGTAAACAAATCAACTTCAGAAATATTCGGTTGCAACGTCAATGTGTAAATATTTTCTGCATTTGAGCTACTACGGAGCGTCATTGACACACCCGATGATGGCGTTACAGTCCAGCCATCAGGAGCTTTGGATACGGAAATATCGACTTTAATAGGTTCAGCACGAGTCGAGGCCCCCACAATAGCCGAAACCGTTACCGCGCCATCAGTTGTAATTTCTTGAGTGGAAGTCCCCAAACTAACAGTCGGAATTGTTCCAGTTTCTCCGTTGACAACGACATAGAACGGCAAATTCCCATAAGTGGAGCTATTGTATTTACAACTGTAAATCCCTTTAGTCAATTGGTTTCCGTTCTCGTACAATTTAGTGGTTGTATTCAAAGCAGGATCGCAAGAAACATTCGTAGAACCCGATTCACTTGGACCGTTCAAATACACAACACTGTAATAATCAGAAAGTTTACCTACAGGATCCTTGGTCAAGTAAATCACACGCGGAAGAATAATGGCAGAAGGAGCAATGGATTCAGCCGCGTTATCGCCGGATTCCTCGACTTTTTCCTTCGATTCGTATTGAGATTCCATCAAAATGCCAAGTTGCGGCGAGGTCGCAATAAAATAGGAATCGTATTGAGTTGCCACAGCGATTATATCGTCTTCGCTAACCGTTTCTCCCGTCACTAACGACGTATATTCAGGATTTTCCTTAATAATACCCGCTGTAAGCAGGGCTGTCAAAACATCACCGTTATATTCAAGATTGCATCCACCCTGGTATTTCAACAACTTTTTGCCATTGGCCATGACAACACTACCCTTAATATGGAGATTGTTGATTTCGCCAATATCACCCTTAGAAAAGATAAAGTAATTGTATTCGAAACCTTTGCGGCCTTGAAGCTGACCATCGGCACCCAGCTTCGTTCCTTTTTCCAAATAGAGCATTACTATGCTACCCGGTGTCGTAGGAGGTATTTTCGTTTGCCCCACAACTTCTGGTGCGTAAATAACAAATTTTCCATCCAGACTTTCACTGACATCACCTTCGATTCCAAACGGGTCATTCCATTCAATAATCAAGAAACCATTATAAAGGCTGTTTTTTTTGTTTAAATAACAGCTATTTAATTTTTTAATGACGTCATCCGTAAAGTCAAAGCTATCTCCTAAACCGCAAACAGTATTTGCCTTGGCTCTTTTCCAATCCGCCTCATTTTTCGTCAAAATCGGTTGAGGAATTTGTCCAGGGTCCGAGCCAGAAGACGCTTTGATCATTCTTCCATAACGGTTCAATTTATCGATGCTCGACCAATATTTCCATACACGTTCGCCAGAATTATAGTCAGGAATATTCTTTAAAACGTTATCGGTCGGACTCCAGCTAGAAATACGTTGGTGTGTATGAATGTTATTTGCATTAAACGAGAAAATTCGCCCTCTTTTGCAATTTTTTCTGTCATCGTTACAAAAATCCCTACCATAACTATCAAAAGGCCGAGTGTATCCATCCATATAGACACCGTACGCCATCGGAGTATCGCCAAAATCATAAACTTTATGATCCTGCTGAGTTTCTATAACAAATGGAGAACTGGCATACTGATAAACATCACCGCCTACAACAAATCCTCGCTTGCCTTCAGAATCGCCGCAATTATTACCTTCACTGCAATGCGCTTTTATTTTATATGGGAAATAGAGATTTTTACCGATACTAAATTTGGTATTGTTGTTGACATAGTGCGTCAATTCAAGCTGTTCTTCAGGATAAGAATTTTGGTTAGTAAAGACCCAGTTCCATCCTACATCCACATTAAAATCATTCTCTCTAAGAATATGCCCGCCAAAGGTAAAATTCCTTGAAACATAGACCTTGCAGTCTTTGCTAATATCGCCTTTTACATATAAATCACCATATACAGTTATGGACTGACCATTTGCGCATGTGACATTCCCCCCGATGTAAACAACTACTGTATCATAAGGAGGTTCAGAACCGTATGTCGTCGAACCTGCTTTATTTTCTAAATTGCCTGCCAAATAAAAATCACCATAGTGGTTCATCGCAGAACCGTATTCTGCAAAGCCCGTAACAATCATGTCTCCTTTGATTTTAGGATTATTGCTGTAAGTCCAGTTTCCGTTGATGTTTCCCGAACCAATAGCATCATCACCCGTAATACCTTCGCTTCCGCCATGGAACGCCTTGTTGAACGTGATATTCATGCTTTCTTGAGGGACTTTTACACGATACAAGCCACTGACATTGAGTATCGCGGCCTCCGTATGTACAGCCCCGTTACGGGACGTCCCTTTAGAAATCAATTTAAACTTATACGAACTGACATTTGAAGTATCGACAGCCGTCAGCCAAATAGAATTACTTTGTCCATCGCGATTCAAATTATGCAATACAGGATTCAACAATACCGGTTTGTTATTGTCAAAGAACTGCTTGACGATGGCACCAACTTCGTTGGCATGGTTGGACATCCAAGCGCGAGCATTTTCAATACCCGCAATGGACATTTGGTACGCTTCTTGCTTTTGCAACCTGGATGCACTGGAGCGATTCTCAGACGTAAGCCATTTGAAAGTCGCCGTTGCAGCAATCGTCGCTACAAGCATGAAAAGAAGCACGGTTATTAAGGACACACCCTTCTTTGAATAAGACATCTCACCACTCCTCGTTAATACCACATTAATCTTTAGTTCCGTTACTAGGCACAGGGATCACTAAAGAAAGATCGCTTAACTCACCATTAACACCCACAGATAAATTCACACGCATCGCTTTGACATTTTTCTTTTCTGAAATTTCGATCGCGTTGCCACTGAATGTATAATTAGAGGATTCCACCTTCTTCAAAGCAACGTTTGCGATCTTGACAATCCCATTTGCAACACTGGGAGAATAACAAGCGAACGTAAACACCAAGCAAAGTCCAGGAATTTTATTCTTTACCCTAAACCGGAAAAAACGGTCCAGTTCCGAGGGGCCCGCCATTGTAGGTGGATAAAAGGAAAAATCGCTGATTTCGCTAGGACGAGTGGCATCGTTCTTATACCGGAATCCAACGGACATAAAATCATGCCCCGGACGGAACAACCGGCTTCCATCGCCAGAATAAGGCATGGAAAATGAAAGCTCGTACTCCGCGTTGGAATCCAACGTTACAGTTTTGCACAAAGACTGCCAGTTGCCGACAGTCCCATTTGCTTCTGCAAAAAACACTTGGTTAGCATTTTTCCCATCTGCATTGACCGATTCACTTTGAAAATCGTAGTTCGTCGCAAAACCGGATAAACTTATGACCGCGCCGCCCTCCTCCGGGTTGACCTTAAAGAAGGCCAAATTATCAACACCATACCGAGGAACTAACCTGAAATTTGTTACAGTGGGATCCGTCGAAGGCAAAACATAAGACTCACTCCCCTTTACGCCAGGTTCTGCAGGAATCACTTCAAATTTTTTGATGCCACTGGCAATCGATACCGGTCTAGGATTCTCATTTGGACAATAATCAGCATCTGCCGTCCCGTTAATAGTCCTGCACACTCTTTTAAGAGTGCCGTCTTCTACAAACCACGAGACCTCTTCAACAGCTTCAAAATCGCCATCGCCATTTGATTTATAACGAAGGCGCCGCATCGTAATCTTGTCTAGTCCAGATCCGCCATCATCCTTTGTTATGATATACGAAGAGGAATCCTCTTCCGTTTCTTTTATATAAACATCATCTTCTTTGAGAAGGTTCTTTGACACGGCATCTTCGTAGCCCTTCGCCCCCATCTGCGCAATGTCTTCTTTTAGCAATGAACCTACATTTCCGGCGACTTCGTTTGCCTGCAACATGCCACGCACACGGCCCTGCATTCTCGCACTATCACTGAATGCTTGACCCGCAATAAGCACGATCACCCCAAGCAGAGCAATGTAAACCATCAACTCCATAAGGGTAAAACCGGATTTTACCTTGATAAAATTCATCTCAATTCCTTAACTCGTATTTCCGGCTCAAAAATAAGTTTTAAAATAAAGAAAAAAAAACAAAACATATAGAAATAAGAAAAAAGATTCCCAATCCGATGTTGTATTTTCAACATCATAAAAGAAACACATTTTTGTACGAAAAATCAAATTTATTCAAGAGTTTATTGTATTGTAAAAATTCATTTACTTATATTTTTTTGTAATCAGCAAAAACTGAGCTTTGCATTTTTTTACGAAATTCTCTTTTTTTATACAAAAAAAAGCTCCCCCGAAGGGGAGCTTTATTTGTTTCTGTTAATAATCATTCTTGCATTTTATTGTTTTTGTTGTGGTCAATTCTGTTTCTGTTGACCGACATACAGCTTCGCTGCTCCAATAGCCAGGATTTGCCGTAGCACTAGAGCCTCCATAAGAGAACGTATGCGTGGTGTTATCCAACGTCATGCAAACAAGGTATCGTTCTGAATTATTCACCTTACCACATTTTACTTTATACACAACATCCGGTTTAAACGTGTATTCATCACTTTGATAATTTATAGTCACAGAAATCGAAGCCTGAGTTTCCTTAAACGTCACTTTAAACGTACAAGACTCAACCTCATCGCCAGAGTTCTTAGCCTCTAGCTTATATTCCTTCGTATTAACACCATCAGGATCACTGAACGACGTTCCGTTGAATGTTTTTTCGTTGCCACTTTCATCGAATATCTTATACGTACACATTGTACCGCAAGGTTTCGCACTATAGTCGCCCACAACAATGGGATTACGTGGATTCTGGTCAGTTATGTCGTCAGGACACGTAACAGAAAGCGGTATAAAATCGACTGTAAACTCGCATGTCTGCGTTTTTGCCAAGGGACCTACACCTGCTTTAGCCTTTACCGTATATGTTTTTCCCGTGCCAGTCGCATTTGCATCACTAAACAATACATAAATTTTCCCATCCGAGCGATCTGTTGTTGATGATTTTCCCTCTATTTCATAAGAACATTTTTCACCACAATCAGAGCCATCTAACAAAGCGCTCACCTCCGCTTTAATGGTGCTGCTCGGATCCTGGTCCGTAATGGTAGCAGGGCATGTAAGCGAGAAATTAGATTTATAGTCAAGAGAATCCTTACAAGTCAGCTTATTGTTAACATAAACAAAGTAATAATACTTACCATCTAGATTAGGTGAATATTCGAGGGAAAGCGGAAGAGAAGTTTCTGCACTAGACCCAATTGCACTTTTTAGAGGGGCGGCAAGGCGGTTTGTCACTATAATCTTGTAAGAGAAAGTCGCATTATCCGGATTTTCAATATTTGCAGTAAACTTACCCTGATCGTCAACACTACAAGTCGTATTTGTACTTGAGACCCTGAAGCTTGCTTCACAGCTAGGATTATCTCCAGCATCAATCACTACATTATATGTATATGGTCCACCAGCAGAAGGAACTGCACTAGAAATGGTTTGGATATTTTGCGTCGTTCCCATTGAAGTACGGCCCTCTTCTCTTGAATTTTCAGATAAATCACTTGGCAAAGTCACTGTGTAAGGAACACTCTTGGCTCCAACTATTTTTTTTCCAAACTTGAACCAGAAATTCGGTGCGGTCGAACCATAAGAAATGGTTTTCGACTTAGTGTGCTCATCTTCACGGCCTATACCACAATCGAGTTTTGTATCCACATCTTTTTTACCTTTAACTGTACAAGTGGCTTCTGCAAGGATTTTACCCGCAGGGCTTTTCTTTTTCGCAGTAACGGTAAATGTTGTAGAATCATTCTTAAACGCCCAATCAAATTCATGACCATCTTCATACATCATCGGATGATCATTACAACTCACATCATTTTCTGACTTGATGTTAGAATCATCGGACGAATAAGAACATGTCACTTCATGGGGTTGTGGGTTGACTTTAATAACCCATTCATTACTATTAAGGCGCAATTCCGCTTTTTCGCATTTAAGATCCAGCTTGTTGCTACAATTAGAGTGAATACGCAATTCGTCAACAGTAATGTCAGCATCGCTGGTGATGATAACTTTTGTTACATGCTGTAGATCGAAATCAAGAGTATTCGCCGTAATCATGTCGTTAGTAATTTTTTCGACATCCGTAGCAGAGCTAAACGATCTAGACAAGCTCCTAACGCCATTTGCATCTTCAAGCTGAATAGTCAAATTGGCACCGAGATCCTGTTGTTGATGAAGCGGATCAAGAAGACCAGCGTTTTTGCGTATATGGACATGAATTTCAGCGCCATACATATTCTGATCTTTTTCGTCATCAATGCTGAACACATTTTGTCCATTTAAAATATTATAATGATTTTCTTTTATAATTTCGACATCCTTCAAGCAATAACTCGGATCACCAACCGTAAACTCGCCACAGTCGTAATCTTGAGCGAGATCTAGGCTACTAACATTGCCAGGGCATACCATTTTGACAAACGCAGCTTTTGTACGTTTGTTTTCACTATTAAGGACACCATGCTTTCCTTCTTGTTCAAAGACATATTCACCGGCATCATTATAAAGTTCAGACCCAATCTCTCCAGGATAACCACAACTGACTTGATCCGATGTTCTATTATCACATCCATTGTAATAGAATTTCTTAACACAATTTCTATCCTCAAACCAAGTCGTCGATAAAGTCACAAAAGGAGTTACGGTTTCTTGCAAGGGGACTTTATCATCAAAATGGCAGGTTACCGTAGGAACTTCCCAAGCCGGGCACGCATCGTCCAAAGCAGATGAAGTCCAGCCATTGTCATACACTCTAAAATCAGGGTCCGCCAAACTCAAGCCAACGTATGTATAAGCAGGATCGTTAGTCCCAAACTCAGCTATATCGAGTTCGCCTTCCCAAGAGTTCTCATCGACCTTAGCCGTGACTTTCAAGGAATTATTATCAACAACAAGCTTCACTTTAATAAAGGTATTGTTCGTTATAGTAATCGAATTTGCACTTTCCTTAGCTGCAACCGTTCGACAATTAGTCCCGTTACTAATAGACTGACCTTCGACTTTACAAACGCGGAATCTCAATTCTGCGGAATTATTCTCCTTGTTGGCACCATAAACATTTAAAACTAAATGCTTGTTGCCATTGCTTCTGAATATAAGTCCCGAATTCAGAAAATCTTTTGTATCCGATTGACTGATTACACCTGTCTGCACAAGGGAGAACATGGTTCCATTATGTCCTACGCCCTTGTTCCTTAAAAGAATCGAAGGCTTGTCTTGGGTCGGAGAGGCGTAAATGTAGCCTTTATCAAGATCTATGACTGGAGCCACGTAAGTCGCATTGTCTCCCGAGCCTTTATTGTGATAAGTCATAAGCCAGTTGGATTCCAGCTGTTTACCATATTTGGGCATGCAAGCACCCGAATTGCTTGGAGCCACATTGCAAGTATCCACACAAGTCGTCACATCAGAAGCACAGAATGCGGTTGTCGTCGATTTGAATTCTGTATATTCGTTATCGAAATCATCGTAATAGCAATGGGATTCCGGCGAAAAATCCACTGTAAGGGTATGCGGTCCATACATTACAATATCAAATCTGTTCTTTTCTGGAGACTCCGAAGTAGAGCAATTGTTTACAGCACTGTCCGGACTGCACTTCCAGCCCCTAAAGTACTTTTGGAAATCACCTTCAGCATATAGCCTTAGAGGAACAGCGCCCACATAAACATCACGCTGACAACCTTCAGAGCTTTTTATTTCCGATTCTGCGCATTCAGGTATTCCATTGAGACTTCCAACAGAAAAAGATCCGTTCAATTCGTTTGCATTCTTAGCTTTAATAGTTAATTTAACCTTTCTCCATTTTAGAGAAGCATACAGATTATATGATTCTCCACCTAAGGCATTTTCAATTTTATTGCTATCACCAACCGGGATGACAGCCGCTTCGCAACGAGAAGGAATAGCATTTTCATTTACTTTAACAAGCGTAATGGGGTCATCGGTCAAGCAACTCCAACTCTCGTTCTCTATAATTACTTTACGGCTTCTGCATTGAGCGGTCACCCACTCCAAACCTTCCACGCCGGCGCAATTCATACGACTATTCATTTCGGCCAAAGTCGTGTTACCCCACGCTATATTTTCGCAATCAATACCGCTCTTGTTGCAATAATCACTGATCGAAGCCCTGTTTATGTTCGCACGGCCTCTGACCATAATATGATGTTCTGTTATGGTTCCTATCAAGCAGTTTTCTGTAGGAGGAATCAAATCAATATACATGTCCCCATAAGCAGGGTCTTCGTTTGTGGACAGTTTTAAAATAGGCACCTCTTGAGCTTCAGTATTCGGAGAAACTTCTACCGTAAAGTAGAGCCTGTGACCACTACTGCTATCACGCTGAGTCACTTTAACACCGGCCAAATCCGTGCTTGCCGTACTTATAGTCCACCCTGAATATTCAAGAACAGACTCATCTATCGAATAATGGAATCTGATGGGATCTGTACCCGTAGTCCCGTCAATACGAACTTTGACAAGAGTAGTTTCTTTTGATCGAATCGTTTCAGACGAAGTCTCTTTGAAATTAACGGCAGGCTGTTCTCCAGTCTCATCGCTCACCACAACATAGAACGGTACCGGACTGTAGCTTTTTTGCGGATTATAGATACACTTGTAACGCCCCGATGTCAATTCACCGCCTGCATTAAGCTTTCCTGATGTGGGGATTGCATCGCAATTACTTATCGTACCTTTAGTTTTATCTTCTCGGTCTGATTTATTGGCCACATTCAATGTCAAAACAGAAATATAATCCGTTAATTTACCTTTAGGAGTTTTTGAAAGATAAACAATGCGAGGCATAACAATAATCGAGCCGCCTACATTGTTTGTTTCATTGATTTCTGTAGGTGTAGATTCCGTTGATTTATATTGGGATTCCAATGACACATTCAACTGGGGTGCAATAGAGACAAAATAAGGGTCCTTGCCGCCAATCAATTCGTCACCAGAAGCAGAACTTGTAGGCCCTGCAGAAGAAGATGAACTCGTTGCGCCTCCACCGCAGTTATCTTCCGTGAAATCTGCCGTCGGGCATATGACCCGATTTTGCCAAAGGTCGTCAAGAAGTTCTTGGTTGAAAACCATTGGTTCAGCATTGTTAATTCGCGATATTTTAGCACATGTTGAAGCAGCGGCATAAATCGAGCCATGAAAATCGGCATGATTGAAAAGGAATCCTCCATATGGAGTTATCTCGGGTTTTCCATCCCAAGTAGGGGTAATTTTAGACTCTCCAACATTCGTTTTTGTATAAATAAAATAATTATATCTTTGATAATCGATGCCATTAATCGTAGTATTTTTATCTGTTCCCTGCGTTAAGTAAAGAAGTACGAAATTTTTGCCAATGGAGTCTGTTGGAGGAAGATTCATTTCACCACCACTAGGCTTGTTAGTGATGATGATAATAAATTTGCCCTTCAAGATATTCACATAACCATTCGTAGTACTATAACTATTCTCACTAGCATCAGTGGCATCATCAAAACTAT
Organism: Fibrobacter sp.; assembly: GCF_017545445.1. GTDB lineage: Bacteria > Fibrobacterota > Fibrobacteria > Fibrobacterales > Fibrobacteraceae > Fibrobacter. The sequence continues at coordinate 72,752 of NZ_JAFWOM010000138.1, read as the reverse complement.
TTTTTTGCGTAGCCGTAACTTTCACGACAAGATAGTCATTATAAAAATGAGTTTTTTTCTTAGTGGCATCATTTTTCGTTTCTTTATAGCAATCATTCATTTTTATGACAAAATCTTTATCATCCATACTGGTAATATCGTGAGCACACCCACTATCAGCGTATGTATTAAATTTTTTGTATGCCGTCACAAGGATATCATCGACTTTAAATTCAGAGTTATCACACCCTTGCTTTTTCGTCCAAATTGCATCACAAACTTTTTTGACAGAATCTGCACAATCGACATCCCGGACAAAATCAAACGGCTCCGACGGTTCTCTTTGGAATATATTTTCACTCGAGGCCCTTGAGAAAAACCAAGGAGTCACATGGCAAGACGGATTATCAGAAGCATTGCAATATGGAGAAGTTTTCTTTACATTATCATCACCATATTCATAATTAGTCCCCGCTTTTACAGAAGATGGGTCACTTGGATATACATAGAAATAGTATTTATTATCAGAACTGCTCACATCTACAAAAGCATCGGGAAAAGAAGCGCGCAGTCCTGTATAATTGCTAGAATGGTAAGCATCTGGAATATAGAGTTTTGAACTCGAAGAATCCCCTAGAATAAGTTTCGAATAATTATCGGAAAAATCACCGGATCTCGCATAAAATGCTCTAGGATGCGTTACATAGACATTTTTTCTTACTGTAAAAGGAACGTTATATGAAGGAGTCCAATTATAAACGAATGCTGGAGCTTTTTGTGATGCGCCCAGCTGGATTTGAGATGTTGTGGAGTCAACGCAAAGATTTCCATCAATCGTAACAGGAGAACTCCCCGAACCCATGTGAGTTTTAAAAAGGTTTTTTATAGTCAAGTTTCCACCGACAACAAATTTTTTATCACCATTACTGGAATGTTCAACAATTCCGTCAAAATAAGCGTGGCGTGATATACCAAATTTTCCATCTTCATTTTTTGTACCAAACTCACGAGCGGTTCCATGGACATAAAGATTTTTCGCTTCCATTCCGTTATCCGTATAGAGGTCACCCCCAATACAACCTGTACCTAATATCTTGATTTCGTTACCGGAAAGTCTCGTCTTACCGGTAATAACAATGTTTCTATCGACCGTATTCGGGTTGCCATGCCAATCCCCATTAATAATCATAGAAGAAACTTTAATATCACCATCGTTTCTAACAGAACTGCCAAAATACGAATAATCAAAACCCAAGCGTGGTCTTTTTAGCGGATCAACTGGAGGTGCGACTTGATAAAGGCCGGATACATTCAAGATGGCCGTTTCTGTGTATTTTGAATTTTGGCGAGAAAGGCCTTCAGAGACAACCTTGAACTTATATGCGCCATTATTTTCACTTATACCCGCAAGCCAAACGTTGTAATTCTGTTTTCCATTCGATATGACATTCACACGACTGTTGAGCGAAATGGGCTGCTTTCCGCCCAAAATATACTGACGTACAACTGCGCCCACTTCGTTCGCGTTGTTCGTCATCCAAGCCCGGACACTTCGAATGCCGGCAGCAGCACTTTGACTCGCCTCCTGGATTTCCATTCTAGAAGCCGATGATTTATTTTCAGAAGTAAGCCATTTAAACGTCGCCGTGGCTGCGATAGTCGCGACGAGCATAAACATAAGGACTGTTATGAGAGAAACACCTTTTTTATTAAACATGTTATACTCCTTAGTCTCTGGGGCCGTTGCTAGGGATAGGAATAATGGCGGTTTCGGCACCGGATTCGCCGTTTTTCGCAATAGAAAATTCCACCTTGATGGCTTTCACGTTCTTCTTGACCTTAGGATCGCAACAAGGGCTATTCGCAGGACAAGCGCTACCGGGAGTGAGGTAACAAGATCCATTTACAAACTTGTAATTTGATGTCGGCACCTTTTTAAGCTTTAAGTCGGAAATATTGATGTTCCCAGCAGAGGCGACCGGAGAAAACAAAGCGAACGAGAACCCTAAACAGACATTCTTAAGGGTGTCGTTTGCTACGAAACGCATCTTACGGAGCCCTGTATCCGTATCATCGCCTTCAGTTGGCGGATAGAACTGAAAATCATATAATCCATCTGGTTTTTTCCCGTTTCTAGTTCCATCGGCAAACCTAAACCCTACAGCCATATGGTCGCGTCCAGGGCAAAACATTCTGCTAGCATCATCTTCTGGCGGAGGAGGCATAGAAAAAGAAATTTCATATTCAACATAAGGTTCTAGAGTAATTTTATGGCATTGCGTACTCCAAGAATGAGTACTCGCTCCAGGATCAGCAACAAATACTTGATTAGCCTTGATATTGTCCGGCTCCGTGATAGGGCCTGGATTGCTTTCATCAAAGTCATAATTTCTATAAAAACCAGAAAGCGTAATCGAAGACCCCCCATCTTCAGGATTAGCGTTCAGAGGTTCATAAATACTATCGCCAAATCGTGCCACTAGCTTAAAATTTTTAACGCTATCGACATCCGAAGGCAAAACGCTAACTAAAGAATCAGCAACGGCAGGAGTTGCCGCAGTGAGTTTAAATTTGGCAACGCTTTCTGCGATAGCGACTGAGCCTACACCTTCTGTCGGGCAATTTTCATCATTAGACACCCCTGTTTTTATGTCAACAACTCTACATGATCTCCAAAGAACATGGTCTTCATCGACATACCAGGAAACCTCTTCAACAGCCTCATAATCGCCAGCATCGCTATAACGAACTCGACGCATAATAAGCGAATCTAAATCTTCAGAATCCCCTTGCCCCTTTTTGATAGTAAATGACGAAGAGTCATTATTGCCAGCATTAGTAACATCTATTTTCATATAGACGGAATCCTTAAAATCGAATTCATCCATCAGGGTAGGAGTATCAGCCGGATCAGGTGTTATCTTTGCGCTTTTCGCCCCAAGCTGCGCAATATCCTGCTTGATTATCGTCGCTACATTCCCAGAAGTCTGACTTGCTTGTAGCATACTTTGAGTACGCATCCGCATTCTAGAACTGTCACTAAACGCTCGCCCCGCAATAACAACAATTAGCCCTAATAGGCCTATGTAAACCATAAGCTCCATAAGGGTAAAACCGGATTTCACCTTCTTATTATTCATTTCAAAATCCTTAACACCACATTTTCTATTAAAAATAATTATTTTTTAACAAAAAATGAAAATTTTTTTTTTCAAAAGGAAATTCTGTAACAAAACGCAAATCACCACCCGCCACAACGGGTGATGAGCATCACACTTTTAGGAATAATTCACTTCGTCAAAACGACGACCACAATAATCTTAATTCGCATTTTTACAGCGAATCGCACCTCCCGAGACACTAACCTTAGTTCCAGTCAGGCAAGAACCTGCTGTCTGATAGTGTTCATTTTGGCGAGTATTTTGCCAAGATAAGCTAGACCAAGATACAGTCGTTTTATCAGGATATGTAATTGACAATGTTTTTCCATCTCCATCAGCGGTGCAAATCAGGCTTCGTTCTTGACCATCGCAAGTCAACAGATAGGTTTCACCCTCGATAAATTCGTAATAACTGCCACCATGTGTAAGAGTCACAGGAGTAGTCTCTCCAGATCCCCCGTCTCCGCAATTGGGCGTCCTAGACCCGCCTACAGTAACCCTAAACCAAGAATCGTTTCCTGAAGTCGCGGGAGTTTCGATATAATAACCGCCATCAACTTTGGTCAATGAAGTCAGTTTACTCCTACAATGATTTTCGCTATTTCCGTCAGAATCATAACAATACATCGGTCTTTCTCCGTTCACCATAATTGCATGTCTATCATAGTTTTCATTTATTTCTGTAATTGTCGTCGCAAACAGGCAATGCTTCGAAGCCTGCGGCCCTACGATAGACGATTCCGTACTCAAATTATCACATCCGGTGCTGCAAGTGCAATGGCAACTAGAAGCTTCTGTAAACGTCACGCTGCATTCATGTTCCGTTTCTCGTCTTGATACGCTGGAATCTCTCAAGGTGACGACGTAGATGGCCGTATCTCCTTTGGTCTTCGATTTATTCGTAATCGCGGGAAGGCTGCAACTTGAACCCGTACAGCCACTATTCCACGCTCCCACTACATTATCTCCAGTAACCATATACTCACAAGCGTCTTCACAACCCGTTATGCCTGTCAGCCTGATATTGACGTTATCATCCGTATCAACCGTGGCCTTAAGGTTTTCCGCACAACTAAATGTCGGCTTAGGCTTAATAACGTTCAAATGCGTAGAGCAGGTTGCACTGGTGTTGTTATCGCAAGTACAGCCAAACGAGAGAGTCTTGTCGCCTACACGGCTTGCAGTCTTTACGATTGGGGTTCCCGTATTGGCATTCTGCTCTGTTCCGGCATCATAAGTATAGGAGCAGCTCCAGCAATTTATACCGCCTGCACGTGTAGCCTGGAATGTGTAATTTTCACCCATTTTCACCTCGTTCGGAGTCACCGAGCACGTAAGGATCGGGCTTATCGTCAAGCTCCCCGAACAGATCCTGCTGGATCCTCTTGTTACGGTATAGGAATAGGAGCCCGCCGTCGCAGGAGCACTCATGGTATTGTTCCAGCATCCGCCCGTACCACAGTCAATCGTTTTAAAGCTATTGTCCAACGTCCACGTAAACTGCGTATTGGACTTTACTCCAGAAACATTCATCGTAAGCAGTTGCCCTTCATAAAGGTTTCCGCTAATGCTGCAAGCACCCGACTCTTCGGTCACGGAAACATTGACATCGCATACTTTTTCCGAGCCGACAAAAAGGCTGTAAATGTGATTTCCTTTCGGCAAGGTTCCCAGGTTTTCCACGTTCGTGATTTGAGACCAATTCTTCAGGGTTCCGGTCGTAACCGTCGTTTCACCTTTTTTCAAGGTCACATTGAACGTTCTTTCGATACTTTCCTCATTGCGAGCCAAGAAATACACATTATCCGCAACTGAAATGGGATCGGCAGAGAATCCATATTGGTTTGTAGAAATTCCGCACGTAACGGTCGGCGGAACATCTTCCGCATTTCTCATAACCTTGAAACTTGCACTGCAATCTTCAAAAGGTGCTGAAGTCGATGTGCTCTTTACCGTATAGGTGTGTTCGCAACCGGCAGTAACCGAGCAATTTTCGCTCTGATTTGCAGAATGGCGGGCCGACATTTTCTCCGTGCCAGTCGCTATCTTGGTGCTGCCGCTCTTACCGTAATCGAGATATATTTCGTAATCGCAGCCAACTCCCGGGCACCCGTTGAAGTTCACGTTAAACGTCGGGAATCTAGCTCCGCTTGCTATGGAACTAATGACCGAGCAATCGACGCCAATCGTCCCTATCGGGTCCGGAGAGACGGAACACGGTTTTGACGCGGTCTGACCAGACGCGCCCGTAATCGCCGCATTAAAGACATACGATTTTCCTTGGTAATTATAAACGCTTGCGTCGGGAATGCTCAGGAGTGCGATATCACCGTTCCACACAATACCTTCATCGCCTGTCGCCCCTTTGGTCACATCCAAACTAGTTCCTCCCTCGACGGTCGCAGTCACCTGCAGGCTCGAAATCAAGTTCTTGTTCGTCACCGGGATCGTCACATTCCAATTGTTTCCATCGTATTCGGCCCTGCAAGAGGTTATACCGATTGCATTTGCGCAAGTGCTCGTAATCGATGTCACGGTGACGCTTGTCGAGCCATGGTTTTTCAAAACAATCATTTTTACGTGTTCGGGATCAAAACCATTCGAGCCCGAAGCAAAATCCTGCATAATGTCAAAAGATCCGCTATTCCCGTTCATCTTGACGGAATGGCTTTCATGATCGACACTGCCCCAGTTTTCGCTTTCACTCACAAGCCACATTTCAACTTCATTGTTGTCCGTATTTTCAAGCGTTACGTGAAGGGTCGCCGCTCTGAGATTTTGTTCGCTATCGAAAACGACGGATTCATCAAGCCCATAGCCAACACTTCTGGTTCCGTTGAACAAATCCTGATGTTCCTTGCATTCTTTAAATTCGCCCGTCCAGAAGGTTCCGCAGTGGGCGCGTTCCGCTTCTGCGGAGGCAAGCCAACTTACATCCGAATCATCCATGTTCAAGCAATTTGCAAGCCAAACCTTCGCGGTTTTATATTCGGTGTCCCCCTCGGTATAACCATGCGCACCTGATCCACTTTTTTCGAACTGGTATCCCATCGAACACGTCGCCCCCGATACATTAAGGGATCCACACGTGATAGAGGCATCGTCGCCGTTATAGTAGTAATAAACCGGTAAACAGCTCTTTGAATCGAACCATCCGGAATGGCCCACCCAGGGCTGTACGATTTCATCCGTCTTGACGACTCCATCTGTCGCAACAGCAGCGAACGAACACTTGACAGTCGGATAGGTATCGTGGCATTCCGAATTGTAGGTTCCGCTTTTCCAACCAATCCCGTAAATTTTGAAATTCGGATCGGCCAAGCTGAACCCAACAAACTCATGGGCGACATCGGCCAAAGTGCTATTGAAATCGGCAAGGGCAAACGTGCATTCATATTCTCTTGGTGATCCCCCATAATAATTTCCGACATACGCGCGTACTTTAATAGAATCCGACGTTGTGACGTTTGCCGTCACCATAACCATTTTTGAATTGGACACAGACGCAGAATATCCATTATTATCGGTCAAAACAAACGACAAGCTTGTAGAGCCTCTCCACAATTGAGCTTCAAGTTTGCCCTCCCTATTTTCATACAGGTTCAGCATAAAGTAATCATTTCCGTAAGTATTCGCACGAAGCATGAATCCGGAATTCTTTATATTGACGGCGGAGATATCATAGCTAGAAGTCGCGCGCGGAACATTAATCAACGCCTTTAACGTCCCTACAATGCCTGCATTTACCGTACTCATGACCACAACCGGTTCGCGGGCCGACTCTTTCTTTTTCTTGATAACCGACTTGTCGATATGAATTTCGCCCCCCGATCCCAAAAGTATATGGGAATGCAAACCGGATATCAAGTGCCACTTGGATTCAGAATACATTCCCGCCACTTCAGCTCCGGCACACACAGACGTAAGATCGCTACCACACTTGTCTATACAATATTTTGTTTCGGTGCCGCATTCGACACTCGAATTCTTGAATTCGTCAAAAAAGCAGTGTTTGTCGGCTTCGCCAAATACGGCGATCAACTCCGTTCCGTTATCGGTCAGCGTAAACGAATTGTAAGTCTTGCTAGTAACAGTTTCATCGGTTGTCGGACAACTTGTTCCGGTACATTTCCAAAAACTGAATTCTGAAGCGTTGACATCATCTTCTAACGATACCGTCACCAAATCGCCCTTGAAAACGGGCACAGAACACTTCTTACCCTGCGTTTCCGGATCGGCAGTAGCATCGTCGTAACGGCACACCACACTCCTGCTGCCAGAGGTGCTGTTCATCGATACATTGATCACCGGATGATTGTTTGCTCCGACATCGCCCCTGAACCCCACCGTAAACGTTCTCATCGACGCTTTTGCACTTGCACGCAACGTGTAAGATTCATTCGCCTTAACGCCATTTGCCGCAATGGAATTGTTGGTCTCAGGAATAATCACCACGCAATCGTTGTCATTACCGGTGGGAGCCAAGGTTACGGCTTGCGTATTGCCGGCCATAACGGTCCACGTAGAATTGTCAACCTTGTTGATGAAAGGAGTCCCCGTCGGTTCGACCCACACTTCAGAAATATCACAGTCCGGCCAGTATGTCTTGTAGTTAGCAGGGCAGTCCCCCGAATGGTCATTGCAATAAGTTTCAATTTCAGCGCCTGTCGCATCCTCGCGATTCAGCTGTGCGCTCGACGTAAGGTAAAGTTCGGTCGAAGACGGCGTTCCGGGAATGTAACCTTCGCCAGGAAGCAACTGGAAGATCAGCAAACCTTCCACCGCATTCATGGTCCTTACCATAGCCAACGTAGGAGTTGACTCCGCATCGCTTGCGGGCAGTTGCAGTTTACACGTCACACCATCACGCGTAACGCTAGCGTCCAAGGAGTTTACATAGGACCACGTTTCATTTTCTTCATCAGGGCAATAGATATTTACAGTAACAGGACTTGCGTGTGCAGGAACAACCAACTTGACCTCTTTTATGTCGTTGGCGCCCATTTTAAAAGAGTTGGACTCGAATGATACCTGCGGAGTGCTGCGGGTATCATCACCGACATGGACCCAGAAGGGAATATCAGAATACCCCGTTGCCGAAGCCTTACAGGTATAGAGTCCCTTGCTGAGCGGCGAGCCGGCCACATAGAGAGCCCCATTCACAGGCAAATCTCCCGGCCCCTCACAAGTGATATCGACATCCGATTTTTTCAATGCAGCCACACCGGCAGAGGCATTGAGCTGTTGCACGCTGTAATAGTCCGTCAATTTGCCATAAGGATCATTGGGCAAATAAATGACGCGGGGAAGCACGATAAAGGACGGAGAAAGGACCGTCACGTTTTCATCATTCGCTTGCGGCAGCGATTCCGAAGTCCTGTTTTGCGATTCCAATCTCACACCCAATTGCGGAGCCATCGAGATGTAGTAAGAATCGAATTTAGCCCCGCCCGCCTCTTCTTGGCCCTGCTGGGCACCACCTTCTCCGGGATTTGCGGCAGCGACAATGCCTCCGCACGACGATTCTGTTGCAGCACAAATGACAGCATTCGCCGACAAGTCGTTCATCAAGTCTTCATTGAACGTCATGGAACGGGATTGGAATTTGCGAACTTTAGAGCAAGATTCAGCCGTTGCATACACAGAACCACTGAACACAGCTTCGTTAAACAAAATCTGATTAATATGATCCTTCGTATAGATAAAGTAGTTATAGCTACCGGAATTGTCAGCCGGAAGTAAAGATTCACCTTTTTGTCCTTTTGTCAAGTATAATAAGACATAGGAATCAGACGTAGTCGGAGGCAAACTCTGCTGCCCCAAAGCATCCGTCACAATGATAATGAACTTTCCTTTCAAGGGCGTTTTCGGATCCCTTTTACCCCCAGGCTCCCCCACTTTCACCACTTGGTAGCCGTTATAGAGGTTCGTCTTCGCAAGTTCCGGGTCGCTGGAATTTTTCCTATAGCATGCATTCAATCTATCGGCCATCGTATTTCCCCAAAGCTTTACATCCGAACATCCCTTGTTTGCGTACTTTTCAAATTTGGAGTAAGCGGTTATGAGAATGTCATCGACTTTGTATTTTGAATGATCGCATCCTTCTTTCTTTTCCCAAATGGAATCACAATGAGCCTTGACGGACTCAGCACATTCAAAATCACGACCTGCAGAAAGGTCTCTCGATACAGTACCCAAAGACTTGAACCAAGGCGATACATTGCATTCAGGGCGCCACTTATCAGGCCCAGCCTTGCAATAAGGAGAACCTGTAGGCGTTGAATTTTCGTAATTCAAATAATGGTTTTTATTATTTGAATAAAAGGGCACGTTTTCGACATAATAGCTTGCATAGGAATCACCGCCAAGGTTATTTACAATAAAATCGACATCCTGTCCCTGTCCATTGTAATAGTAGAAGTAGTAAGCATCGTCTTTCGTCTTTATATGGTGTTTAAGGTCTGGATAAGGGCGAGTCGTTTTATTATCCCATCTCGATTGAGGACCAAATCCCCAAGCTCCGCCAGAAGTTCCCCTATAATAGGTATTCTTTTCGATAAAGGTTCTGTCATTCCTGAGGGTCACGTAATCCGCTATAGGATGAGCGCTGCGGATATAGACTTTCGATTCCGCTTTATTTCCAAGGACGATTCTTTCATAGCCATCCTGATTATCCTCGCCGTTTGGAACTGCTATAGGGAACAAAGCTTCAGACCAGACATTTTCTCCGACTAAAAAAGTTCTCGCCGGTATTTTCTTGTCCAGCTGGACCTTGGCTTTCTGGCCTAAGCAAAGGTTACCGGCCACACGGGAATCATGCGCTTGGAGATTAGTTTTCCATGTACCGTTAAGAGTCACGTTCTTTTGGAATTTCTGGTCGCCCGTAGTCGGTGCATTAAGGTATCCTTCAATATATACGTTTCCCGTAACGTTAGCATTGATGAGATGAGCGGCATCATTCGATGACGGGAACGTGAACGCGTTCGCATTTCCACCGATATAGAAATCATTACCAAGCACCCCATTGTTTGCATCAAAGTTGCCACCGACACAAACTGTACCTCCTGCACCGACAGAATTACCTGACATTTTGACATTTCCTGTAACAACAAGATCGTCATCTGTATATACCGGGTTAGATTCCGATTCCAAATTACCATTAATCAACATCGAAAAGGCTTTTAGATGTCCAGCCGTTTTTGTCGAACCGCCAAAATAGTTGTACTTGAACGGAATGGTTGCATGGGATTCTTCTTCGAAAAGCCTTACGCGATACAGACCATCCACATTGAATATGGCAACTTCATTCCACCTTGTATCGTTTTTGGACTCGCCAGACGAAAGTATTTTTAACTTGGATGTACTTTTTTCGGTATTGACCCCAGTCAGCCAAACATGGTAATTCTGCCCCGCACGTTGCAGCGGGCGTAATCTCGCATCCAAGTTTATCGGTTTATTCCCGCCATCGATGAAAGCCTTCATCAAGGCGCCCACGTCATTTGCATGGAACGTCATCCACATACGGGCATTTTCTATACCCGCAAGAGAACTTTGATGCGCTTCTTGTATCCGCATTCGGCTTTCGCTCGTAAAGCCTACATTAGAGAGCAACTTGTATGTAGCCGTTGCCGCAATTGTAGCCACAAGCATAAGCATGAGCACAGTGATAAGAGACACACCAGACTTTAGGCGAAAGAACGCGAAAACGCGGCATTGCTTGCAGCTGACGAATGACAAAAAATTTTTACGATTGAAAAACATAAATCCCCCCAACTCGCTTTAATCGCTTGGACCGTTACTCGAAGCCAAAACAACTACTTCGGCATGTCCTGACTCGCCACCGTTTTTTATATCCAATTTCAGTAAGAACGCCTTGACATTCTTCTTGTCGTTCTTGTGAGCCTCAAAATCATATTCTTCAAACGTGTAATTGGCACTTGGAATCTTGCTTACTCTTACCCTCGTAAAAGAGATTTTTCCTTGCGATACCAGTGGAGAATAACAGGCGAACGTAAAAGCAAGACAAGCATTTTCCAACGCAACCGGTACAGAGAACCGCATGGAACGGACTCCGCTTCCTTCGCTTTTAACGCCCAGAGGCGGGAAAAACATGAAATCGTTCAACTGCACGACATTATCGACTTTGAATAGTTCTCCGGTCTTTCCGTCCCGTAAGCCAACCGACATGTGGTCTTCTCCGGGTACGAACAATTTGCTTTTGTCCGTGTTGACCGCCGGCGGCTCCATTTCAAAGGAAATTTCGTATTCGTCTCCCGGCACGAAAGTAAAGTGATTACCGTCTTTAGCGCATAAAGCCTGCCATGAAGTTTCAGAATACGTCTCGTTACGAATAGCGATAACCTCATTGAACTTCCGATTTTCTTCCGATTTCACGGTTTGTAGCGTCTGATCGTAATTTTGATAGAAATTCGTTATGGTCTGTATGTTCCCACCCTTGTTGACTTCATCTTTCTCGTTATAGACAAGCGGAATTTCGCGAGAGCCGTCACTCCGAGACACAAACCTGAATTCAGTTTCGCCCGACGCCGGGAAAATTTGGACTTTGTCGCCCAGAACGCTCGGCTTCGACGGAATAACCCTAAAAGCACTCACCCCAGTCGCCATCTCTACCGCAGCAGGTTCGGCAACCGTGCTGTCGGAACAAGGGTCATCCGCAGGAAGCGGCGATTTATTTTTTAGGACCTTGCAACTGCGAAATAGCGTTCCTTCTTGAACAAACCAAGAAACTTGCTCTATGCCCGCATAATGACCGTTTTCATCGTAACGCAAACGTCTTACGGTTAGACTGTCGAAACCATCTTTTGTCACAACTGAAAAAGAGGATGAATCCTTTTTATCATCACTTGCATTGTTCGGATCCATATAGACAGCGGCATAAGTTTCGCTAAATCGGCTTCCATACTCCGCACCGGCACCAGAGGGTCCATCTTCCACCGCAGTTTTTGCCCCCGTCTGCGCAATATCTAATTTGAAAAAAGTAGCTACACGTTCTGCAACTTCAGAGGACTGCAACATGTTTTGCGAACGAACTCGCATTCTAGAGCTGTCACTAAACGCTTGCCCTGCTATAACGACAATCACCCCCAATAGAGCTATATAGACCATTAGCTCCATAAGAGTAAAGCCAGATTTGCCCTCCAAGGGTTTCATCTCCTCTCCTTAATACCTTAACACAATAATTATTTACTACTAAAATAAGTTTTTTTTAAAGTAAAATAAAGAAAATTTTTATCAACGCACCCCAAAAACACCCTAAAAAACGAAAAATCTTGTATAAAACGGAAGTTGTATTAAATTTTAAGGTTGTTGATAAATAAAAATGGTATTTTTACGTCATTTCAAACCCATGGTTAAGCCTTGAAAACAAAGATTGACGAACCTTTCTGTGAACTCCTGCGAATAGCTCTCGGGATCTCGCAAGAGTTTCCATATATTCTAACGCCTCAAGAATGGAGGCAGTTATACACCATGGCTCATAGGCAGACCCTATTAGGAGTCACCTATACTGCAATAACTCGTTTACCCAAGGAATCACAACCACCTTTCCGGCAAACATTGCTGTGGGCCCGTGACGCAGAAGCCATTAGAGGCAAAAACCGCCTCATGAACCAAGAGGCAGCGCGATACACGCAATTATTTGCAGAACGGGGGTTCAAAAGCGCCATTTTGAAAGGTCAAGCAAACGCGCGCCTGTACCCAGACCCATTTTCAAGGCTCCCCGGCGATATCGATATTTGGGTTCCTGGCGGCTATGAAAAAGTTTTAAACTTGTTGCAAGATTTAAAGATTCCAAACCTAGAACACTTGGAACCAGAATTTCACGACATAGAATTTTCTAACGAAAACAAAATCCATATTGAAGTCCACCACAGGCCATCATCTACATCATTGGAGATTCGGTTAAACAGGACCAATGAAGAAATTCAAAAAATTTTACTTTCAGAACTAGAAAACGTGACGCTAACGCCAGAAGGCTTTTATACTCCAAGCATCCGTTTTGCACTGCTCATGCAATTGCCTCATCTGTACAAACACGCCTTATTTTCAGGAGTAAGCCTTAGGCAGTATATGGATTATTACATGCTGCTCATGCATTCTACAGAAGAGGATCGACGGTTTACATGGGATTTTGTAAAGAAAATCGGCATGGAAAAAGGTTGTGCCGCCATCATGGATGTTCTAGAACATGTTTTCAAACTACCACAAGAAAAAATGCTCTGCGAGCCCAATAAATTCTATGGTAAAATTCTATACACCACAACTATTACGGAAGGCGATTTCGGAGCGAGACTAATATATCAAAACAAACATAAGCTTAAATATTTTTTCAAATTCATAATCTACAACATTCGTTTGTTCCCGATGGCTCCACTTTATATCAGCCTTAAAGTCATAAAATACTGGAGCTGGAAACGCCACACATTAAAAATTATTCGCCAGATATCAAGTATTTTTCACAAAAAGAGTTTATCTAAAAATTAAATGCATGAAAAAAGCCCGTTGAAGGGCTTTTTTCAATAAAGAATTCGTAAATTGAGCTGCTAGCAAAAACTACACAGAAGAAAGTCTTCTGTTCACGTGGGCTTCGACGACATTCACGATGTAGTCACCGAGCTTTTCGCAATCGTTGACCACATCCATGTAATGCACGCCCATCTGGTAGCTGTACTTCTGCGATTCAATATCCGCGACATTCTTTTCCTTGAGCAGCTTGCGGTAATCGTTGATTTCATATTCGAAGTTTAATGTACTTTTCACATTAATCTGCGGATCATCGTTGAGCACGCCTATCATGTGCGTCAAAGCTTTGTCACAAAGCTGCATGATATGCTTGATGTGCTTGTACTGCTCTTCGATGAAGTCTTCCTTGCTGCGGAACTTGCGGTTGATGGCTCGTGCCATGTTATAGCAGGCGTCGCCGATGCTTTCGATTTCAGAAATTTCCCGGAGCATCGACTGGATGTTCCTTTTACTTTCAGGACTCAAACGTCCTTCCGATACTTTGTTCAAATAATTGGCGATTTCAATTTCCATGCTGTCGCTGATGCCTTCGTACTTTTCAATGCGGGCAAAGAGCTTCACAAAATCATCTTCGTCCTTCATTTCGAGCAACTCCGGAACAAAACGGAACATTTTAAGCGTGCGTTCCGCAAACAAGTTAATTTCTTTGCGGGCTTCGTACAGCGAAAGCTCCGCAGTGCTCATGAGGCCGCCACTGATGAACTTGATGCTGAAATCTTCACCGTCTTCCTTCTCTTTGATAATTTTGCAGATGAGCGTTTCCATCGGCTTGATAAACCAGATGAGAATCAGCACGTTGCAAAGGTTGAACGCCGTATGGAAACCAGAAAGGGCGTATGTCACACGCACACTCGCACGGGCGATTTCGTCTTCGGTCTGGGGAACAAAAGCCGGGTCAAATCCCACAAAATGGCAAACCATGTTCACAAACGGATGGAAAATTATAAGCACCCACACCACGCCAAAGACGTTGAAGAGCATGTGCGCCAGAGCCGCGCGCCTCGCCTGCGTACTTGCCGAAAGCGCCGCCAGGTTCGAAGTCACCGTCGTACCGATATTTTCGCCCATCACAAGCGCAATGCCCTGGTATATCGGGAGAACACCGCTTGAACAAAGGATAAGCGTAATCGCCATGATTGCCGCCGAAGACTGTACGCACATCGTAAGGATGCCGCCCAAGAGCAAGAACAAGAGCGTCGAGAGCATGCCCCAGCCGCCGGTCGTCGCAAAGAAGTTGATAATCGACTGGTTATGCGCAAGGTCCATCGCTACGGCATTTTCGCGAAGCGTCGTTAGTCCAAGGAACATGAACGCAAAACCAAAGACAAATTCACCGAAGCTCTTCACGCTGTTTTTACGGACATACGTGAGAATGATCCCAAGTGCGAAGAACGGCCATACAAAACTGCTCATATTGAACTGGAAACCGAATATCGACATGATCCATGCCGTCGCAGTCGTACCGATATTTGCGCCCATAATAACAGGAATGGCCTGCTTGAGCGTGAGTAGCCCCGCATTCACGAAGCTAACCGTCATCACGGTTGTCGCCGTCGAGGACTGCACGGCAGCGGTAACGAACGTACCCGTCAAAAGCCCGCCCACACGGTGTTTGGTCATGGTGCCAAGGACTGCGCGGAGGTGTCCGCCAGTGAGTTTCTGCAAGCCTTCACTCATCATCTTCATGCCGAACATGAGAAGAGCGAGGCAACCGATCATTTTTAAAACTGCAAGAATCATAGAACCTTATTCGTATTTAAAAAGGGTGAAAAATCAATCCTGATTTCGGTGCCGAAACCGACGGTCGAATTCAGGTGAACTGCCGCATGGAGGACTTCTGCGATGTGTTTCACGATTGCAAGCCCGAGTCCCGTTCCTCCGGTTTCCTTGGATCGGCTCTTATCGACACGATAGAACCGTTCAAAGACGCGGGACTGGCATTCCTCCGGAATTCCAATTCCGGTATCCTTCACGACAACGGCATTCGGCTTCACGAGCACGACCACCTTGCCGCCCTGTTCCGTATAGCGGATAGCGTTATCCACTAAGTTGAAAATCATCTCGTAGAGCAGTTTCGAGTTTCCAAGGATTTCTGCGGAAGTGTCGCCGTCCAGCGAAAGCTGGATGGACTTTTTGTTTGCGTTCAGGCAGAGATCCTCGATGCAACTATGCGCTACGTTCCAAAGGTTGACTTTTTCGCTTAAATCAAACGGCTCGCCTTCCGGGTTGTCCAGCCTCGAAAGCGTAATGATATCATTTGCAATGGATTGCAAGCGGAGCGCTTCCTTGTGGATTTTCCCCGCAAAGACCTTGACATCTTCGGGCTTCGCCAAGCCACTTTCAATAAGTTCCGCATAGCCTGAAATGGACGTCAGCGGTGTTTTCAGTTCGTGCGAGGCATTGGCCGTAAATTCATTTTTCAGATGCGAAATTTTCTGTTTCTCGTTCGAGAGCTGTTCAATCGTCAATTGCAGTTCGAGGTCCTGCTTGCGGATGGTGTTGACGAGAGGCGCGATTTCCTTATAGACGTTCTCTATGCTCATCCATTCGGGCGTTCCCAACTGATCAACCAACTTTTGGAGCGGGCTGATGAAGGCTCGACTTAGTCCAATCGCAATCAGAATCGACGCAGTGACAATAGCCGCCAGCAAGACGATAAGATACGGGATGGTCTTAGAAAAGACCTGCTGCAGATTCGCCTGGCGCATTCCAAGGCGCAACACCTTACCATCCCCCAGCCGTTTGGCAAAGTAGAACACCTTCGCTTGCAAGGTTGAAGAATAACGGAGGTCTTCGCCGACGCCTTTCTCAAAAGCGTCTATGACCTCTTCGCGGTCGTTGTGGTTTTCCATCTTGACCGCTTCGGCGTCGCTGTCGTAGAGAATTCCACCTTTCGGGTCAATGAGCGTAATGCGGAGGTCCTTGCTTGCATACCGGGATAATTTCTGGGGTTCGTCTCCAAGGGCTTCGTTAGTATAGGCAACTTCAATCAGCCGTAAGTTCTCTCGCAGCTGACTCTTGAGCTGGTCGGTCATTTCACCTTCGAAAACACGCACCGTAAAAAATACAGCAAACAAAGCGGCAATCACGCCCATGTAAATCAAGCTGTATCGTAAACGGTCTTTCATTGAGCCTTGTACCCGACATTGCGAACCGTCTGGATGATGGAGCCCTGCTCACCCAATTTCTGCCGGAGCGTTTTGACATGCATATCGACAGTCCGCGTATCCATTTTAAAATCAATGCCCCATATTTTTTCCAGAATCTGTTGCCTAGAATAGACAAGCCCCGGATGCGACAAGAAAAGTTTCAAAAGTTCGTATTCCTTGTAGGTCAGCTCCACATGGTCGCCACCAACGGTAACGGTGTGCTTCGCTTCATCGAGAAATACTCCCCCGAGAGATAACGTTTTCTGCTCTTCGGCATCGGTATTCAATCGGCCCGAACGACGGAGCAACGCCTTGACGCGAGAGATAAATTCCAAAATGCCGAAAGGTTTCGCAATATAGTCATCCGCTCCCGAGTCGAGCCCTTTGACTTTATCTAACTCGGAACCTTTGGCCGTAAGCATGATGACGGCAACGTTTTTGGTAATTTCCTGTGCGCGAAGACGCCTTAAAATGCTAAGGCCATCTTCGCCCGGCAACATGATATCGAGAATGAACAAATCCGGCACGCAAGACTTAACCGCTTCATCCAGGCTTTTCCCGCAATCGAAAGCGTTGACTTCGAAACCGCTGCTCTTGAGCGCATAGGTTTCCATTTCGCGGATTTCGGAATTGTCTTCTACGATGTAAATCATGTTTAAAATTTACGAATTTACGCAACATTAAAATAAAAAGACCCTCTAATTATTTCAATGCCTAAAACAAAGACTTCGCAAAGGTTTTATTTACACTTTACACAGATTTTACAAAAACATAAGACAAAGCCCCAGCTCAATGACCGGGGCATCTAACGCAAAGCCTCAAAAGACTTGCACTTTTTCAGCATTTTACACCGGAAATCTCCTGTTCGCATGGGCTTCGACCACATTCACCACATAGTCGCCCAGTTTTTCGCAGTCGTTCACCACGTCCATGTAATGCACGCCCATCTGGTAGCTGTACTTCTGGTTTTCGATATCCACGATGTTCTTCTCTTTCAGGAGCTTGCGATAGTCGTTGATTTCGTTCTCCAGGTTCAGCGTGCGGTTCGCATCCACCTGCTGCGAATCGTCAAGCACAGCAATCATGTGCACTAGAGCCTTTTCGCACAGCCCCATAATATGCTTGATATGCGCATACTGGTCCTCCGTAAAGTCTTCCTTGCTGCGGAACTTGCGGTTGATGGCGCGGGCCATGTTATAGCATGAATCGCCAATGCTCTCAATCTCGGAAATTTCTCGGAGCATCGCCTGGATAGTCGTCTTGCTTTCGGGGCTCAAACGGCCTTCGCTTACTTTATTCAAGTAATTTGCAATTTCGATTTCCATGTTGTCGCTAATGCCTTCGTACTTCTCAATGCGGGCAAACAGTTTCACAAAGTCGTTCTCTTCCTTCATTTCAAGCAAATTAGGCACGAAGTTGAACATCTTGTGAGTGCGAGTCGCGAACAGGCTTATTTCCTTGCGCGCTTCGAGAAGCGAAAGTTCAGGAGTCCCCATGAGGCCCGAGCTGATGAAATGCAAACGGGACTCTTCTTCTTCTTCGGAGTTCTTGGGCTTAATCACGCGGCACACGAACTTTTCGATGTACTTGATGAACCAAATCTGGATAAACGTGTTCGACACGTTGAAAGCCGAGTGGAACGTCGCAAGCACCACGGAAATTTTCGCGAGGTTACCAGCATAGCCTTCATCGCCCGGGCGAATGCCGAGGTCAAAACCGACCACGTGGCAAATAGCAGCGAGGAACCACTTGAGCACAATCACCACCCAGATAACGCCTATTACGTTAATCGTAAAGTGAGCAAGCGCCGCACGGCGGGCCTGCGTATTGGCGGAGAGCGCCACGATGTTCGCCGTAATCGTCGTACCGATGTTTTCGCCAAGCACGAGCATGATGCCCTGGTCGATGTGCAAAACGCCGGTGGAGCAGAGAATCATCGTGATAGCCATGATGGCCGCAGAAGACTGCACACACAACGTAAGCACTGTACCCATCACGAGGAAGAACAGCGAATTGAAGAAATTCGGGTCGTTGAAGCGAGCGAAGAAGGCGCTAATCGAAGCGTTTGCCGCCGGGTCCTGCACCACGCTAAAGCCCGTCTCCTTGAGCGTCGTAAGCCCAAGGAAAAGGAAACCGACACCGAACAGGAACTCGCCCAAGACTCGCTTCTTGTTCATATAAACAAGTATGATACCGATGAAGAACGCCGGATAGACGAAGTTCGCGATGTTGAACGAGAACCCGAGGCTCATAATCCACGCGGTGACCGTCGTACCGATGTGTGCGCCAAGGATAATCGAAATCGCCTGCAAGAGCGTCAAAAGCCCCGCATTAACAAAAGAGACCGTCATCAACGTGGTGGCGGTCGAACTCTGTACAGAGGCTGTAACAAACATGCCGGTAAGCATACCTGTAAAACGATTTGTAGTCATGGTGCCGAGCACATGTCGAAGCTGCGGCCCTGCCATCTTTTGCAGCGCCTCACTCATCGACTTCATGCCGAACATGAGCAGCGCCAAACATCCCAACATTTTTAGAGCCATCCAGGCCATATAGCGTTTTCCTCTTTTACGTCACTACCGAATCATCGTCGCTGCCTTTCAGCTAGTCCGGGCTCATGGCAGTGAATTGTTTTGTAAAGTCGTGGTAAAATATAGAAAAATCAAAGTAAAATCCATGCAAATAAGAAAAGAAATTCCCGGTCATGTTGAACCGGGAACAACAAATTAGTAGGACGATGGAAGTTTTGGCTGTAGGAAGTAGGCAGTGAAATGCGATTGGTGCCGTGTCTGCGATTAGAACCGTGTAAGCCGGCCCCGGCACAAGGCCGGGGTGACAATGCGAAGCGCGCCCATTGCCCGGAGCGAAGCGCGCTCAAGGCTCACAGCTGCGCACCATGGCAATAGCTTGGCTTGCAATGCCTTCGCCGCGACCCGTAAAACCGAGCTTTTCAGTCGTCGTTCCCTTGATGCCAATCTGCTTCACGTCGAGGCCGAGCACGCGGGCGATGTTCGCCTTCATTTGTTCCTTGTGCGGGTTCACCTTCGGGCGTTCACACATCACGATGCTGTCGATGTTCACAATTTCAAAGCCAGCCCTCCGGACTTCCTCGCCGACCTTGCGCAAGAGTTCCAAGCTGTCTGCACCCTTGAATGCCGGATCCGTATCCGGGAAATACGTACCGATGTCACCAAGGCCTGCCGCCCCGAGCAAAGCATCGCTAATCGCATGCAACAGAACATCTGCATCGCTGTGGCCCAAAAGTCCCTTTTCGTACGGGATATCCACACCACCGATAATACACTTGCGACCTTCCACAAGCTTGTGAACATCAAAACCAATTCCAGAACGGTATATTTTTTCCATAACAAATCCTTTTTTATTTTAACGAAAATTTAAATAATAAGTTATTTTTTTTGCATGAAAAATTTTAAAATCACCCTTTTACTTTTACTATCCCTTATTGCAACGTCGCAAGCGGTACACGTAGCCGTCCTTGAAACCGCTGCAGACCCCGGTGTAAAGAACAAGGTTTCGCTAACCGACCGCCAGTACCTCACAAACGTATTGCGCGAACAAGCCGTAAAGGAACTCCCCGCATCGCAAAACTACACCATCATGACCCGCGAAAACATAACTGCAATGCTTCCGCCGGACAAATCCATCGAAGACTGCGAAGGGAGCTGTATCGTCGAGACCGGAAAAAACATTGCCGCCGACTACATCTGCCAGGCTCGTGTCAGTAGTTTCAACGGATCGCTGACGCTTTCAGCGGAACTTTACGAAACCGCAGGGAACAAGCTCATCGCGAGCTTTAACGGGCTAGGCCCCAACCTGAGCACCTTGCTCACGCTCATCATACAGAAATCGCCCGATTTTTTCCGCAATGTCAAGAAAGACGTGGGAAAGAATGCAACTACAGCGGCGCCACAGCCAAGCAAATCCAACAACGAAGTATCCACGTTTACGACAGCTACGACGCAGAATCCACCCCCAACGCGAAACGTAGCCCCTAGCGCAGGTTACGAGTATTATGCGCCAACAGCAAAACCAAGCACACCCAAAGAAGAAAAGCCGTGGCCGAGAGCAAGATTCTTTATACACGCAGGCATTCTCGACGCAGGTCTTGGTTTAAAGCTCCGCTTGAGCCGCCAAAATGGGATTTACATCACCGCAGATACAAGGTGGCTATCCTTCAAAAACGATTGGTTTTTGCATATTCCGATGCTCATCTATTTAGGCGGTAATCATGTGCATTTCATCTCAGGTTTCTCAGTAATGGCAACGACAAGTGCCGAAAATGCGGATGAAGCTCAATTTACCATGGGCTTAAACTGCGATATAGGCAGACATTTCGGTATCGATGCCTTGATTTTTACAGGGAATGCGATGTCGCTCACGTTGGATTTCCGCATCGTGTTCTAGAAGAGCAACCATTCTTACTAAAAAATTCCTCAGTCCCGGCCCTAGCGTCGGGGCATTTTTTTATTGAAATACATTTACGACTTTTTGTTTTTATAAGTTATTTTTTTAGCATGAGTTTCCTTAAGATTAGCATTTGTTTTTTGCTAGCGCTTGCCGCATCATCGCAAGCGGCATTCGTCGCCGTCCTTGAAACTGTTGCAGACCCGCTTGTAAAAGACAAAGTTTCACTCGCCGATCGCCAATACCTTACAAACGTACTGCGCGAGCAAGCCGTAAAAGAACTCCCCGCATCGCAAAACTATACCATCATGACCCGCGAAAACATAACGGCAATGCTTCCGCCGGGAAAATCCATCGAAGATTGCGAAGGAACCTGCCTTGCCGAAACCGGCAAAAACATTGCAGCCGACTACATCTGCCAAGCACGCGTCAGCAGTTTCAACGGCTCGCTGACGCTTTCGGCAGAACTCTACGAAACCGCAGGGAACAAGCTCATCGCCAGTTTCAACGTTCTAGGTCCCAACCAGAGCACCTTGCTCACGCACATCATACAGAAGTCGCCCGAATTTTTCCGCAACATCAAAAGAGACGTGGCTAGCACGACTCCCACTACTAATGCAACCCCAACTCCTAACAACGCCTCGATTCCGAACGCAACTCCGAACACGATAGAAAATCCTAATGCGATAAAGAATAATGCAACCGAGAAATCGCCTTCGTCAAATCCAGCAGAAACAACGCATTGGCGGAGAGTGGCCTTTTTCTTGCACGGAGGGTATATCACAGCAGGTCTAGGTTTAAAATTCCGTTTCGGCGGCGAGAACCGGATTTACATGACCACTGATCTAAGATGGGTTTCGTTCAATGATGAAAATTATATGTATTTACCGATCATCTTTTATTTTGGCGGAAACAGAATGCATTTCCTTACAGGTGTAGCCATAAAAGGAGTAAGCGATGACAAATCACACGAACTTCAGGTTCCTGTCGGTATGAACTGTGATTTTGGCAAACATTTCGGCATCGACGCAGTGTTTATTCTGCCAGCGTCTTCAAACGAACCTGATTGGGCAATTTCTCTAGACGCACGCATCGTGTTCTAGAAATTCAATCCCCCAATCCGGGACTCGCCCTGAACGGCAAAACAAACAATAACACCACAGCAACAGCACCTGCTAGACCAAGAAAGACTCCCGCAAGACGTTCGAGTCTTGCTTTCCTTGACGCCTCTTTTTTCTCTTCGATTGCGGTTTCAACCATTGCCGGAAGTGAATCTGGCGACACCGTAGGATATACCTCGTTCAAAGAATCCGCTACGGCCTGCTTTATTGAATCTTGAGTTTCCTTTTTATTTTCATGGTATATAGCCTTACCACTAGCATAAAATATCGGTACAGATGCGCCAATAGCCAATGTCGGGGCGACATAAGCGCAGCCCGAAAGCATCATTACAAATAAAAAAAGTACAATCAACCGCATGGAAAAATGACAGCAAGAACGAAAATCAAGAATGTTAATCCAAAAAGTCCAAAGAACAAAGTCCCCACATAAAACACCAAAACAAAGATAGAAAAACCCAAACTTTGCGAAGGATCAATCACGTCGCTGTCGTTCTCTTTTTCGCGAGACTCCTCTTTGGGAGAATTATCTTCAGCCGGTTTCTGTTCATCAACAACTTTCGGAGCCCTGCACCACGGACAGCAAGGCTCGTAATAATTGAACTTTTCACCGCACTTCGGACAAATCATTTTCTGTTCCTTTTCAAGAACAAAATACAAAAAACTCACCTAAGCAACTAAAACAGAAAAGAAAATTTGCTTTCTAAATTCCAAACCTTTTCACTAAAATTATTGCCCCAATGTATATTCGCTCCTAAAGAAAATTGATAATGACGTGCAAATGTATAACCTACTCCAAAATAATGAGAAAAAATAAAGGGAAAAGCAAAAGCCAACGGGTAACCTTCCAAATCATTAAATAACCATGGTTTAAACGCAGATAAGGAATAAGATAAAGTAAAATTCCTAAAAGGAAATACATTTACATAAAGTCCAAAATTACCATTAAACCTAACATCTATGCAACCATCGCAATCTATAACACCTTTTGTACTTGTTCCTGCGCCAGCCAAATTTCCTTGATCATCTATATAAGAAGCATAAACGGAATACGAAACTATAGCTAGCCCAAGTGACGAAAACGCACCCATTTCAAAATAAGATGAATTTACACCTCCAGTCAAACGAAAATACGGATATGGATTAAACCCAAAACCAATACCACCAAGCATAAATCTTTTTTTAGTAAAATAATCAAAAGATGCAGACACAGGAAACATCTTTAAGTCATAATAAACATCTGCTTCGGATGGCCCAAAAGAGTATTCATATCCCTCAACAGCATCATTTTCGATACCATTCAAATGCACATGCTTGTTATTGGGGATTCGAAGAGAAACATTGACTTTCCGTACATTGGAATCATTTTTTACAGCAAACGCGGGACCAACATATGCGTCAGGAGCCATAGCTTCAAAGCGACCTCTATGTACTTGCACCCCGCCACATCCAACAAAAAAGAAGGGCATAAGCAAGAAGCATAAGGAATTAAAAATTTTTGAAAATTTCATTAATTCAAATATAAATTCATTTTTCATCACACAACCTTATCGATTCCACTGTTCCGATAAGGCTCATTCACCAAGGATAAACAAATAAAATTCAAAGATAATTGGAAAAGCATTAACAATAAAAAACATCCCGGCTAAATTCAGCCGAGACGTTTTTTGAAATACCGATCCCGGCACTTCGACAGGCTCAGTGACCTGTGACCGGGATGACATTGTAAGGCGGGACTTATCCTAATCCCTAAAACCTAACACCTACAACCTATCTTATCCAATCAATGCCAATGACGGATAGACGCTAATCACGAGGAGCGCGATAGCGGCAGCAGCCACGGCAAAGCGGAGCAGATAGACGTAGGTCGCTTCGAACTTGCCACAGCAATGACCTTCACCGCAGCAGCACTTCGATTCGCCGTCTTCCTTCTTCGGAGCGAACAGCACGTAAGCAATACGGAGGTAGTAAACCGCAGCCACGAGCGAAAGGCCAAAGCCAACAATGGCAAGCCAGCCAAGGCCAGCATTGAACGCTTCGGTGAACAGCGTGAACTTCGCGAGGAAACCTGCAACCGGCGGGAGGCCGGCGAGCGAAGCCAAGCACACGGCAACGCCAAGTGCCACGAACGGGCGACGGCGGCCAGCACCCTGGAGGTCTTCGAGTTTTTCCTTGCAATCATCCTTACCGGACATGTAAGCGACACCCGTCAAAGCGCCTGCCGATGCAATCGCATACGTGACGAGGAAGTAGAACATCGGGCCCATCTGGATTTCGCCATTGTCGTAGTAATTCGGGAGCAAGAGACCAATCACAATAAAGCCAGCGTTCATCACGGCGGAGAATGCCAAGATGCGACGCACGGACTTTTGGGCAAGGCCACTAAACGCACCAATCGCCATGGAAAGGATTGCAACCACGATAATCACGTAGAACAGCGGGAAAGACGGGTTCATAATCGTTACTTTCTCAGCGAGGTTCCACACGGCTTCGGCACCGGAGCGAGTCACGAGAACGCCCAACCAGACCGTACCGAGAGCGGCAAGAGCGCCGACCTTTACGACAGCGGCCATAAAGCCTGTCACAGCGACAGAGGCGCCCGTATAGACATCGGCCACCCAGAAATGCATCGGAGCAGCACCCGCCTTGAAGAACAGGCCCACGATCACAAGGAGCGTTCCCAAATCGTAAATGACTCTACGGCCATCGAGCAGATTTCCGCAGAAGTGCGTAGAACCTGTTGCACCGTAAATCAGCGAAACACCATAGAGGAAAATCGCGCTGAAAATGGCACCCGAGACAAAGTACTTGAACACGCCTTCGTTAGCATTGACATCCTTGCGGCGAATGCCCACGAGAGCGTAAATCGGGAAACTTGTGAGTTCCATGGCAACGAAGAGAGCGACAAAGTCAATCGCCTGCGTCATAAGCATTGCGCCGCTTGTCGCAAGCATCATAAGGCCATAAGCTTCGCCACCCTTGAACTTTTCGCGGCTAAGCGTCCACTGCAAGCCAGCAACGCCAAGCAACGCACACAAGAGAATCGCCATGCAGAGCACGCGACGGATGGGATCCATTGCATAGAGGTTCAAAAGCGTTTCCGTCTTGGCGTAGTACAACGTAGCAACACCCAAAGCGATGAAGAACGCAGAAATCCACGGAAGTACCTTATGCTTGTTTTCGTTGTCCAAGAACGGTTCGGCAGCAAGAGCGACCATACCGCCCAACACAATACAGATAACCGGCAAGAGATAAAGAAGATTACTGAGCATCGGAAGCCTCCTTCACAGTATTTTCAGAGTTCGCGACATTCGCCTCGGAAGCATTTTCACCCTTCATCTGAGCGATGATCGAAGCGCGTTCGTCGTCCTTGAAGCCGGCAGCCGCAAGAGTTGAATCCAACTGGTGAATTTCCTCTTCGGTCATCGGAGCATTCCCCTGATTGATCGAAGCATCTTGCAACACCTGAGCCGTAGCCGGATCATCAACTTCCTCGGCCTGGTTCAACGAATCCGTCACGAAAGCCGGATGGAAACCGAAAACAAGGAGGAGAGAAAGCATTACGCCAATCGAGAAACCTTCGAGCGGCATCGTACGCGTTCCTTCTTCGTATTCGCGGGCTTGCTTACCGAAGATGACCTTCTGGATAAAGCGGAGCATGTAAGCCGCGGAGAGAATCAGCGTGAAGCCTGCGACGAGAGCCGGGAGCGGCCCCATATCCCACAGAGAGAGGAGCACGGAGAATTCACCGACGAAGCCTGCCGTACCAGGGACTGCGAGAGCCATGACACCGGCAAAGCCAAAGAGCGTCGAGAACACCGGATTCTTGGAAGAAAGACCGCCAAGCTGGTCGAGTTCACGAGTGCCCGTCATACGTTCTGCAATGCCCATCAAGAAGAACTGGGCACCAGCGGAAATACCATGAGCGACGAGCAACACAAGCACCGCCGGGAACATCACTTCGGAACCGCTAAAGACACCCGCTACAGCGAGGCCCAAATGGCCCATCGAGCTGAAAGCGAGGAGTTTCTTGCCATCCGTTGCGCGGAGAGCCATGAGTGCTCCATAGACCGCCGTAAAGAGGCCAAGCCACATCATGCAAGAACTTGCGCTCAACGAAAGCGGGAAAATCGGGAGCACCCAGACGATAAAGCCAAACACGCCCGCCTTGCTCATTGCACCCGTGAGGATTGCAGAGAGCGGAGCCGGAGCTTCGGCATAAGAAATCGCCTGCCAACCGTGGAACGGGAAAATCGGAGTTTTCACAAGGAACGCCAAGAGGAAGCAAACGAGAACCGTTGTTTGCGTACTCTCCGGAAGGCTCTGGACCGCAATCGCAAGCGAATACAGCATGGAATTGTCAGCAACCGTGAGGAGATACCACAAAGCGACCATCATCGGGGCAGAACCGACCAATGTATAAATCGCAAACGTCATCGCGGCCTTCATTCTGTCCTTGCCACCGAAACCAGCAATCAACACCGCAGCGGGGATGACCATCGCTTCGAAGAAGAAGAAGAAGAGTACCGCATCAGCCGCAAGGAAGGTACCGTTCATGGCGCCCATCAACGAGAAGATGCCGATAGCGAAGTTGCGGTAGCTCCTACAAGTGAGCCCACGTGCAGAAATCAACGCCACAAGAGACAAGCCACAAGAAAGGAACACCATCCAAGAGGCAAGTCCATGACTATACAAGTAGTAGAAAACAGGTCCCTTGCAACCAGGGATTTGGAACCATTCAATAGCTTTCGTTGCAACGTTTCCGCCAGCAATAAGAGCGACAGACATTGCCGCAAAGACAATACCCATCAAAATCGCCAAGCGGGAAGAAGACTTGGAATCTTCCTTGGATGTCATCACCATGAGAATGGCGGCAACGAACGGAGCGAGGACGAGGAGATGTAACAGCATTAGAGAGTACCTCCAGTCAAAAGAACAATTGCCATAAGAACAACCAAGCCCAAAATGCTAAGAGCGACCTGGACACGGACCTTACGCACTTGGAACGAAGCGGCTCCGTCGCCAAGAATCGTAGCGATTGCACCAATCGTCCACTGGGCCGCCGCGAGAATCTTATCGACAACCACATCGCAAATCCATGCAAGCACGTTGACCGGGATAATTCCCACATACTTGTGAATGGAATCGAACAGGAACGTCCACGTTGCCTTGCCACCTTCAGGAGCAGAAGACCCCTTGGCAGCCGGGATGCGGGCATTGGCATAAATCTTGTAAGCGATGTACATACCGGCCAGTGCAGCAAGCGTACCAAGCACAGCAAAGACAACCGGGTTCAAGTGGGCGGTCACAACAGGAGCGTTGTAAGCCTGAGCGGCACCGACGACCGGAGCAAGCGTTTCGGCAAAGAACTTGATACCGATGGAATCGGCCCAGAGGTAACCGGCAAACACAGCACCGAAAGCGAGAATCACCATCGGAATGAGCATGACAGCCGGAGCTTCGTGGATATGTTCTTCACTTTCCTTGGAACCGCGATAGCTACCGAAGAACGTGAGGATGATGAGACGGCCCATATAAACAGCCGTAATCACTGCAGTCGCAAGACCCACCGCATAAACGACACCGTTCAGCGGAATCGTCGGAACTTCAGCACCAAAAAGCGTGAAGCCCGGAATTGCCATCGAGCAGTTCGTAAACAAGCGTTCGAGAATCAAGTCCTTGGACCAGAAACCGGCAAAGCCCGGGAAACCGACAATCGCGAGGAATGCGAAAATCATGACGCAGGCGGTCACCGGAGTTTTCTTGAGGAGGCCACCCATCTTGCGCATGTCCTGTTCACCGGCGAGAGCGTGAATCACGGCACCGGCACCGAGGAAGAGAGCCGCCTTGAAGAAGGCGTGCGTGAACACGTGGAAGATAGAAGCATCAAAGGCGCAAACGCCCGAAGCCATGAACATGTAGCCGAGTTGGCTGATGGTCGAATAAGCAAGCACTTTCTTGATGTCGTTCTGGAAAAGCCCAGCGACAGCAGCCCAGAAAGCAGTAAGCATACCGACAATCACGATGATGTCGAGCACCACCGGGAGGATGGCGAACATGCTACCGAGACGGGCGAGCAAATAAACGCCAGAAGTCACCATCGTTGCGGCATGGATCAAGGCAGAAACCGGAGTCGGACCCGCCATGGCATCCGGGAGCCACGTGAGGAGCGGAATCTGGGCAGATTTACCCGTGCAGCCGATGAAGAACAGGATGCCAGCCACAGAAAGGAACGGAACAACAATTTCAACGTGATTACCATTGATGATCATGCTGATGAAGTTCGCGAGAACATCGTAATTGAGGATAGCAGCGCCACCCATTGTCACGAGGCAGAGCATACCGAGAATAAAACCGATATCGCCCACGCGGTTCACGATGAACGCCTTGTTCGCAGCCTTGCAGTTGTTGAGGTCCTTGTTCCAGAAACCGATGAGGAGGTAAGAGCAGAGGCCGACACCTTCCCAACCGAGGAACGTGAGGAGCAAGTTGTCCGAAAGCACAAGCACGATCATGCTGAACAAGAAGAGGTTGATGTAGGCGAAGTAACGGGCAAAGCCGCGGTCGCCATGCATGTAACCGATCGAGTAGAGAGCAATCAGCGAACCGATGCCCGTCACGAACAGGAGCATGATGCGGGAAAGACCATCGAACAGGAATCCGATTTCTGCACGGAACATCGGAATGTCAATCCACGTGCAGAGCGTTTCGCGAATGCCACCTTCCGGCATATGAAGCGCAAGGAGAGAGACGCCAGCAAAGGAAAGTGCCGGGAAAAGTACTGCGAGCGCACCGACAAGGCCCTCGGCAGGCCCCTTCTTGCTGCCCGAAGAAATAACGGCAATCGCACCGAGAATAATGCATCCCAACAGCGGGAAGAGAGGTATTAAACTAAGAGAAATCATTGCTTATTACCCCTTCATGTTAGAATACGTGTCGGCATCGACGCTTTCACGGTTGCGGAAAATGAGGATGACCATGGCAAGGCCGACGCAAGCTTCAGCAGCGGCGACTGCGATGGTGAACAGCGGAACCACCTGGCCCACAATGCTTGCATCCGCAGGCAGAGTCTTTGAAAAGCCTACGAACGAGAGGTTCACGGCATTCAGGGCAAGTTCAACGCCCATCAGCACAAAGAACACATTGCGGCGGGAAACCGCGACGATAAGGCCGATGGCGAAAATGACCAAGGCCAGAATCTGAACATATATAGCTTGGAGTTCCATTAGTGTTTATCCTCCGTTTTTTCGGAATCCACGGAACCCAGGCGCTTCTTGGCGAGAAGCACTGCGGCACCCATGGCAGAAAGCAGAAGAACGCCGAGGACTTCGAAAAGCACGAAGTAACCAGGGCCGCTCTGAGCTACATCAAAAAGAGTCTTGGAAGTGATGGCCACAGAACCGCGAACCGTCGCTGCATCGAATGCAATCGGAGCGCGGACAAGAGCAAAGCCCACGAGACCGGCAAGCACGATGACGGCAGGAATCACGAAGAGCGAAACCTTGTCAAACATCGGCGTGTGGGAGTCGCGAGCGCCATTCAAGACCATGATCACGAACGTAAGGAGCATCATGATGGCACCGGCATAGACCATGATCTGCACCACACCGAGGAATGGGCTTCCGAGAAGGCCGTAGATACCGGCAAGCGACACCATCGAAGCGACCAGCGAGAGGGCGCCGTAAAGCGGGTGCCTAGAGAGGAGCACGCAAACGGCACTGCCGACTGCGATTACTGCGAGGACAATGAAATAAATCAATGCAAGCATTATTTGACCTCCATGCCCCAGACCTTGCGGGCCTCGGCATTCTTTGTACCGCCCGGAGCCATTTGGCTCTGTTCGTCATTCGGGTAATCCTTCGGATCCCAGTTGGTGAGATCGTAAAGGTGAGCCACGAAATCTTCGCGGGAGCGGTGTTCGAAAATGATTTCCTTCGTATCCATGCGGAGGGCATCGACCGGGCAAGCTTCGGCGCAAAGGCCGCAGAACACGCAAGTCAAATGGTCGATGTCAAAACGCATCACGCGCTTTTCGATACGCGGGTCATCGCTCTGCGTTGCTTCGATGAAGATGCAGTGGGCAGGGCAAGCCGCAGCACACATGCCGCAGGCGACGCAACGGGGCGTACCGTCCGGGCGAAGCATCAAGCGGTGCTTGGCACGGTAGGTGTTGCGGACTTCGGGTTTGCCTTCCGGGTAAGAAATCGTCGGGAGTTCTTCGTAACGGAACAAGCCGCGAGCCGCATGCTTAAGGGTTGTCCACAGACCGCGAATCGCCTCGAAGATGTAAAGGCGTTCGATGACGGTCATCGGTTTTTGCTTAATAACGCGCATTAGTTACCCCCTAAAAGTTTTGCAATGACCGCAGTCACCACGAGGTTGATGAGGGCGATATTCAAGATAATCTTCCAGCCGAGGTGCATCACGTGGTCATAGCGGAAGCGCGGGAGCGTCCAGCGGACCCAAATCCAGACCCAGCAGAAGATGAGGCTCTTAGCCACAAGCACGAGCAAGTGGATGAGTGCCGTACCGACAGCCGTTGCAAAGCTGCCCACAGCCATGCCGTTCACGACGAGGGTTTCAGGATTGAAGAAGAACCAAGCGCAAACACCGAGAACGATGAAAGCAGCCGTTGCCACCCAGGCCACAATCTTGTAAAGCTTGTATTCCTGAAGGATTTCAAAGCGGTGCGTAAGCTTGGTCGCCTTGAGCTTGCGGGAATAGCGGTAAATCATGTGGAGGAAAGCGAGAGCGATGAAAGCGAGCACGCCGCAGAGAATGGCAAGAGAGCCACCCATGTGTTCCTGCATCGTTTCTGTAGTTACGAACGGAACTGCATAACCGCCGAGGAACAGCGTCGCAATGAGGAAGCTGTTAATGCAGATGTGCGAGTATTCGCCCATGTAGAAGAGGCCGAATTGCATAGCGCCATATTCCGTATGGTAACCGGCGACGAGTTCAGGTTCACCTTCAGCGACGTCGAACGGAGCACGACCCGTTTCAGCAATGCTTGCGATGAGGAAGCAGAAGAAAGCGACCGGCTGAGCGACGATGCCCCACACGTGATGTTCCTGCCACTGCACGATATCCGTGAGGTTGAAGGAACCGGCGAGGAGCAAGATGCCCATCAGCGAAAGACCGAGGCAGACTTCGTAGCTGATCGTCATGGAGCTTGTACGGAGAGCGCCCAGGAAGCTATACTTGGACTTGGAAGCCCAACCCGCAAGCATGGCACCGTAAGCTGAGATGGAAGAGAAACCGAAGAGCAAGAGCACGCCCACATCGGAATCGATGATGGAACCTGCAATGCGCACTGTTTCATCGCCCCATTCGAAAATCATCGGTCCAAACCACGGAATCACACACGGGGAGAGGAACACGATGGCGAACGGAATTGCCGGAGCCACATAGTAAAGGAACTTGTTCACGCCAGCCGGAGCAAACATTTCCTTGAAGAATAGCTTCGTACCGTCGCACATGTTCTGCACGTAACCGAGCAAACGGATCTTTCCGAAGTACGGAATCTTGATGTAGGAGCGGTTCGGGCCCTGGCGGTCTTGCATAAAGCCAGCGCCACGACGTTCCATCGGGATTAAAAGGAGGATGTAAAGGACAGGCACGAAGCAGAATGCGAACTTCGCAATCGTGATTGCCCATTCAATCCAGGTTTTGGATTCAATAATATCCATTATGCGTTACCTCCCAGGAGCTTTCCTGTGCTCTTGATGGCATCATAGGTAATGTCGGCGAAAGCCGGCACGTATTCACGAGCCTTCTTGAAAGCTTCGCAAGCCGAATTGAACTTGTTACCAGCCAAAGCGGAAATCACTTCATAAGCCGGGGCAAGCTTTTCGTCCGGGCAAGTCGGAGCAGCAGAGAGCTTCTGCAAGATGTTGAGGCTGTTGACCATCGTGCCCTGGACTTCGCTCCAGTGGCGGATACCGAAAGCGACCTTAGCCTTCTTGGCGGTTGCGTCATCGAAAGCGGAAAGAGCAATGCGGTTCGAAATCTTGTCGAGTGCCTTGGCTGCGGCAGCGTCTTCGCCGTAGAGGTCAGCGTTCACCGTGATGAGGTTGCTGAATTCGCCTACACGCTTGAGAAGTTCTGCAACGTCAGCAAAGCCCATGAGCTGCATGCCAGCGCGGTTTGCCACCGGGTCACCACTCTTTGCAATACCGTCCGGTGCACCCACCTTGAGGAGGGAACCACCGAAGAGTTCAGCGCGGTCACCGAGAGCGTCCTTGAGCATCTTGAGCGCTGCGAGGTCTTCGTTCGTGCAAGCGCCACCTGCAACGAGAGCGACCTTGCCACCGCTAATCTGGATAGCGGAAGCGTCGATTGATGGCAAACGGTTCTTGTCGAACTGCTGGAACGCGAGACGGCTCGTATTGGAGAGCCAACTGCGGTTCACTTCCGGGTTGCAACGCGGCATCACGCGATAGATGCGGCCATCGGCGTGGTCAAGCCAGATGTTTGCACCGAGAGAATCGTCCATCGAAATCGTCGGCGTGTGGCTCAAAAGCCAAACGCGCTTCTGGAAGCGGAAGTACTTTGCCGTCATGGCGCCCGTCGGGCATACGTCCGTCACACAGAGGTCGTATTCGTGGTCGAGCTTTTCGCCCGGGAAAGTCGTAATGTAAGTGTGGTCGGCACGGCCAGCAAGCTGGAGCTGTTCGTCCTTCGCGATGCTACGCATAAAACGTACGCAACGGTCGCACTGCACGCAACGTTCTTCGTCGAGCAAAATGCGCGGACCGATATCGACATGCTTACCGCCACGAAGCTGCCCCTTCGCATCAATGAACTGATGTTCCGGATTGCCGTGGTAATTCTTGCCGTATTCCGGACGGAGGCGGCCTTCGTTCTGGCCTGCTTCCATGTAGTTTTCCTGCAAGGTGCATTCACCGGCCTTGTCGCAAATCGGGCAATCGAGCGGGTGGTTCACCAGCATGAATTCCTGTGTGGCCTTGCGGGCGTTTTTGACGCGGGCGCTAGATGCCGGCGTATAAATCTTCATACCCGGAGTCACAGGAGTATAGCACGAAATCACGAGCATGCGACCACGCGGGCCTTCCTGCTCTACCAGGCACTGACGGCAGTTACCCGACACCGGCAAATACGGATGATAACATACGTGAGGAGTTTCAATCCCGACAGCCTTCAAGGCTTCGAGGAGGTTGGTATCGCCAGGAACCATCACGGCCTTGTCATCCACGAAGATTTCCACCTTCGGGCTTGCTTCGGTCGGGAGTTTCGGCATATTGTAGTAGTTACTCATATTATTACCAGAAAATTCCAGGACGACTTGTTTCTTGAATACGCGGTTTTGCGTGTTCGGGGTTCTTAGCGATATATTCGTCAAAGTCCGCACGGAACTTTGCTGTGTAGCTCGAGACCGGGCCACCCAAAGAAATGGAGAGCGGGCATATCGTCACGCCACCAAATCCGCTAGAAAGGCTCTGCATGAGTTCCACATCGCCATCGTGACCGTTGCCGGCCACCATCTGGTTCAAGATGCGGTGCAAGAGGCCTGTACCTTCACGGCACGGCGTGCACTGGCCGCAAGATTCGTGGCTGTAGAAGTTGCCGAGGCAATTCAAAAGGTCCACCATGTTGTGCGTATCGTTAATCACGATCATAGCGCCAGAACCGAACATCGTCTTCATCGAGGCGAGGCATTCATAGTCCATCGTGGCGACAGCAGCTTCTTCTGCGGTAAGCGGAGCGCAAGAGGAACCGCCCGGGAGCACCGCCTTGAGCTTGCCACCCACAACGCCACCGGCATAATCGTTGATCATCGTCATCATCGGAGTGCCGAGAGGAGCTTCGTACACACCCGGATTCTTCACGTCACCGGAAATGCAGAACACCTTCGTACCGCCGGCGCGCGGCGTACCCATCTTGGCGTATTCGCTCGGGTCGTGCTGCAAGATCCACGGAAGCGACATAATCGTTTCGACGTTGTTCACGCAAGTCGGGGACTTCCAAGCACCGCAAACAGCCGGGAACGGCGGCTTCAGGCGCGGCTGACCCTTCTGGCCTTCGAGAGAGTTGATAAGAGCAGTTTCTTCACCGCAAATGTAGGCGCCAGCACCGCGATGCACAAAGATATCAAAGCTGAACTTCGTGCCGCAAATGTTTTCGCCGAGATAGCCAGCAGCATAAGCCTGGTTCAAAGCCTTGTTCAAGGCTTCGATGCACGGGAGGAATTCGCCACGGCAGTAGATGTAGGCCGCGCGAGAGCCAAGTGCCCAAGCAGCAATGATAAGGCCTTCGATCAAGCGGTGCGGATCTTCGAGCATGAGGAAGTGGTCCTTAAAGGTACCGCCTTCACCTTCGTCAGCGTTTACGACAATGTAAACCGGCTTGCCCGTACCACGCGGCACAAAGCTCCACTTCATGCCCGTCGGGAAGCCTGCACCACCACGACCGCGGAGATTAGAACGTTGCACGTAATCGATGAGCTCGAACTGGCTCATGTTGAACAAACGTTCCGAAATGTTCGCATAGCCGCCCAACTTCTTATAGACTTCGATGTCCTGGGCGCCCTTGCCAAAGTTCTGCGTACAAACTTTTACACATTCAGCCATAATTAAACCGCCTTTTGTTCCGGTGCGGGCTTCTGCTTTGTCACAGCAACAGCCGAGGGTTTAGCAACACGTTCACCGGAGGTCGCAATCATACGGTATTCGTCGCCGACCTTTCCGTTCGGATCCACAAAAGCCTTGTCCTTCACGCCCGGCTCGCCCACAGCGACCCAGCTATTGCCGTTCTTCTTTTCGACGACAATCTTCGTGAATTCCGGAGCGCCCTTCCAAGTAAGGGTAGCGCCCGTTTCGTCAGCTTCGGACTTGACATTCAAAACCGGAGAAGGCGGAGCGTAGTCTGCCACCTGCGGCTTTGCAATAGCGCCCGGAGCACCCGGATGACCACAGTGACCCTTCACCGTACCGCCGAGCACATCGTGCTTCGGGATGTTGTTTTCATGAGCATAGCACCACTTAAGGATGCGGTCGATGCTGTCGGTCGTAAGCTTTGTACCCGGCTTCATCGTGAGCACGTCGCCATCGGCATCCGTTGCAAAGTCGTCATTCACGAGCATCATCGGGCCGTTGCCGCAAGAACCGAGGCATTCCACCTGGAGGATCGTAAAGAGACCATCCGGAGTCGTTTCGCCCGTCTTGATGTTCAAAGCATGTTCCACATAAGCGATTAAACTCGGAGCGCCCTTGATGGTGCAGCTGATGTTACGGCAGAACTGCAACAGGAACTTGCCCTTCGGAGCGTGGTTGTACATTGTGTAGAACGTAGCAACGCCAAGAGCATGAGCCGGAGCGCAACCGCAGACGTTAGCAGCCCAGCGGATACCTTCACGCGGCACCCAGCCAAACACGCCCTGCACAAGCCAAAGCACTTCGAGGAGTGCGGCCTGACCCACCGGATAGCGGCTGAGCAAATCAGCGCAGCGTTCCTTGATTTCAGGCGTATTGAGCTTAGCGAGCACTTCAGCCGTAGGCGGCTGCGGCACAGGCTTGTTCACATAGCCAAACTTCTGGCCCGGATCCGGCAAAGCATCAATCGGCTGCGCCGGACGGTCGAACTTCAAATGATTGTTCGAGACAAATTGGACAGCGCCAGTAATATGTTCTCTCATCGGTCAAGTTCTCCAGCAATAATGTTGAGACCCGAAAGCACGGCCATGGAGTCAGCCAAAAGACCGCCTTCGACGAGTTCATGGAATGCAGCAAACTGCGTGAGGCAAGGCGGACGCACCTTGATGCGGTACGGATGGCCAGAGCCGTCAGAAATAATCGTGAAGCCAAGTTCACCGTTAGCGCATTCGCTCCCGCAGTAGTATTCGCCTTCCGGAACGCGGATGCCTTCATAGACGCTCTTGAAGCGACCGATAAGGCCTTCCATGTCCTGGTATGCAAGCTTGTGCGCGGGCACGCGGATACGTGGATCGACGATATCGACCGGACCCGGAGCGAGGCGTTTGAGAGCCTGGCGCACAATCTTCACGGATTCTTCAATTTCAGCCAAACGAACCTGCAGACGGTCGTTGCAGTCGCCCTGAGTGCCGACCACGACTTCCCAGTCGTAGGTTTCATAATCGTAATACGGTTCATCCTTGCGGAGGTCAGCAGCGACACCAGAGGCGCGGAGGCACGGGCCGGTCCAGCCGTAGCTGATAGCCTTTTCGGCAGAAATCTTGCCGATACCCACCGTACGGTCAAGGAAGATGCGGTTGCGGTCTAAGCAAGCATGCAAATCCTTCAAAGCCTTTTCGGTAGAATTGAGGGCAGCGAGAACATCTTGTTCAAAACCTTCGTAACTATCGCGAGAAAGGCCGCCAATGCGAGCAAAGCTGTTCGTAAGACGAGCACCCGTGAGCTTTTCCCAGATGCACATGATTTCTTCACGCGGGTTGAAGGCGTACATGAACGGAGTCGTACCGCCCAAGTCCTGGAACGCAGCAGCGACGCACACAAAGTGGTCGTTGATACGGCTAAGTTCGTTCACAATCACGCGAAGAACCTTGCAGCGTTCCGTGATTTCAGCACCAAACATGTTTTCAACTGCACGGCAGAACGCAATGTTGTTCATGATAGCAGAGCAGTAGTTGAGGCGGTCCGTATAAGGAACAACTTGCTGCCATGTACCGCGTTCCACCATCTTTTCGAACCCGCGGTGGAGGTAGCCGATTTCTTCGACAGAAGCCACGATGGTTTCGCCATCCATGGCCGCCAAGAAACGCAAGCAACCATGAGTCGCCGGGTGGCTAGGCCCAACGTTCAAGGGCATCAAATTCAGCTTTTCGCCATTCGGATCTAATACGATCATTCCTTGATACTCCCTTCCAAAAATTCATTGTCGTTCGTTTCCACTTCCTTAGAGCGCTGGATAACCTTGTAGCCAAGCTCTTCGAGGCGCTTTTCCAGCACCGGAAGCATAAAGTCGTTCGTCGAAAGCCACTGGCGCTTCTGGGCAGGGTAATCCTTGCGGAGCGGATGGCCGACAAATTCAACGTGGTTCAACAGGCGGCGGAGGTCCGGGTGGCCTTGGAACACAATACCGAACTGGTCAAAGACTTCGCGTTCGTACCAGTTCGCGTTCGCATAAAGGTCGCTAATCGTCGGCACCTTGAGGTCATCTTCGGAAACCAGCACCTTCAGACGGATGCGGGCCCCCGGGTTTTTCATGCTCTTGAAGGCATAAGCGACCGCAAAGCGCGGACCTTCGTGGTTCGGGTAAGTCAAGTAGTCGATACCGGCAATATCCACGAGCATATCGAACTTGATGCCGGATTCATCCTTGAGGAACTGGATCGCGTTGTGCAGATAAGCGGAGGAAACGACAGCCGTCACGCCCCACTTGTCTTGCGGTTCACGCTTGGCCCCAAACTTTTCTTCAAGGGCAGCGAAGATTTCTTCAACAGTCATTCTTCTACTCCTTCCAGAACTGGGCTTTCTTTACAAGATTCTGTTCTTTCTCTTTCATGAAGTCCTTGATGTCCACAACTTTTTCGTGAACAGTAGCGGCAGCTTCACGCTTGGCTTCGGCGGTCTTGGCCTTGATCATCTCAAGCTGTTCCTTGACGCTCTCGGCACGCTGCTTCATGAAGGATTCGTCCTTGACTTTTTTCTGCAAGTCAAACATCGCATCGAAGAACGCTTCCGGGCGCGGAGGACAACCGCCGATATATACATCCACTGGGATAATATGGTCGATACCGGGCACCGTGCAGTAGCAGTCATAGAAACCGCCAGAGCTAGCGCAAGCACCCATGGCAATGACCCAGCGAGGTTCAGCCATCTGTTCGTAGATGCGCTTTAAAATCGGGGCCTGCTTGTAAGTAATCGTACCCGCAACAAGCAGCACATCGGACTGACGCGGCGTAAAACGCACGTATTCAGAACCGATACGTGAAAGGTCGTAACGACCCACTTCCGTACTCATGAATTCAATTGCACAACAAGCCGTACCGTAAGGGAACGGCCACAAGGAATTGGAGCGCCCCCAGTTGACCAAAAAGTCAAGAGAGGACGTAATGATATTCGGCTTTTCTGCCTCATTACCCATAGGAGTTACCTCATAAATTTCGCGCCTAAAGATAGAAATTTAATAGTAGGAAGTAGGAAGTAGGAAGTAAGAAGTAAGCAATAGGAGGTAGGCAGTAGGAAGTAGGCAGTAAGACAAATGCGTAGGTCGAGCGTCGCGGCCAAGCTTGCTTGGACATGACCGAGACCAGCATTTGGCACTTGAACGAAGTGAAAGTGCAAGTAAGAAGTAAGCTGTTAGAAGTAGGCTGTTGGAAGTGGTTAGTAAACAGTGGTTAGGGGAAAGCAATCAGTTCCGTGTATGCGATTGAAACCGTGTAAGGTGGCCCCGGCCCTTCGACGTAGCTCAGGGACCTTAGGCCGGGGTGACAGCACGAGGGGTGCCGTGTCTGCGATTGGTGCAGTATCTGCAAATAGAACTGTGCAAGATGCCACACGGATTGTGAAAAAAAAATAACGTTTTTTCTTTCTAGCAATTAATGCAATCCATGTGGCAAATAATAAGAATAGAAGCATGCGATAGGCAAAGTGTCTGCGATTAGTGCCGTGTAAGCGATTTCGCTCACGATGAAATGCCGTTAGGCATTTCGAATCCGTGTGGCAAAGAAGCAGTATGCAGTGGTTAGTGGCTAAGAACGTGTCATCCTATATTAATAGGGTGACATTTTTTTATTCTGTTGTAAACTTAAAAAATGGGAGTGGATCGGGTAACCCGACTGTGTCATCCTGAGCGGAGCCATAAGGCGAAGTCGAAGAATCCAGTAAAGTGGTTGGTGGTTAGTGGTTGGTGGTTAGGGTGTGTGGAGTCTGGGGTGACAAATGTGAGGGGAATCTGTGATAAATCTCAAATTAAAGCTATTTCTCAAAAAATGTTCTCACAATAGTTCTCATAAATATTATATTAAGATTCGTGGAAAACTATATAGACATATATCAATTTACGCACTTCCGCAAGTACTTGGAAGAATACCAGGCCGCACGAGTCCAAAGCGACCCGGAGTTCACACGTACCGGGATTTGCAACATGCTAGGCCTCCCGAAGACGCGCAGCTACTTCGCCGATGTTCTCAGAGGGAAAAAGGTCAGCCCCCGCATGACGGCGAAGTTCATCGAAGTCTTGGGCCTCAACAAAAAGGCCGCAAAGTATTTCGAAACGATGGTCAAGCTCGACCAGGCAAAGACCGAGACCGCCCGCAGCTCCGCCATGGAAGAACTGCTCCACTTGCACCCGAATCCGCAGCATATCCTCGATTCGAACACCTACGAATACTACAACCACTGGTACCATAGCGCAATGTTTGCTATTCTTGATGCTATGGACGTGACTGACGACTTGACACCCGTGCAAAAAAGAATCTTCCCGAAAATTCCACTAGGGAAGCTCAAGGACTCATTGGCCCTTTTAGAGAAATTGGGGCTTGCACGCAAGAACGACGAAGGATTCTGGAAACCCACGAAGGAATCCATCTCCAGCGGTCCGTACAACAATGCGGAATTGATTAAGCAGTACCAACTGCAATGTTTTGAACTTTCCAAACAAGCTCTCATCACGCGTCCCAAGATGCCGACCGTCATGAGCACGCTTACTTTCAGTATTTCGAACACTGCCTACAAGAAACTTGAAACAGAACTCCAGGAATTCAAGGCCAAGGCACGCCGTATCATCAGCGAGGACAAAGAAAAAGCAAATGGCGTTTACCAAATGAATTTGCACTTGTTCTCAAACCTCGATCCGGAGGTCAAAGCATGATGAACTTTAAGACTTTGAACGCAGGGATTTTCACCCTCGCAGCATTGATCTCTTTCACCGCCTGTTCCGAAGACAACCACGCCGGCGTCCTCACGGAAACTGAATCCGGGACGACTGTTGCGAGCATCGAAGGTCTTGTCAAGAACGCCAAAGGAACCCCCGTCGCAAGCGCGAAGGTCAGCTTGATTTCGACAGACCACATCGCCGCCCGCATGGCCCCGATCAAGACCGCCACGACGGACAAGTCCGGCAAGTATTCTATCGACAGCGTTGCCGCAGGCGACTACGCCTTGCAGATTAGCAACACGGAACATACGCAGTCCGGCTATCAGACCATCACCGTCGAAGACGACAAGACGGATTGGCAAACGCTCAAGCGCGAAACAACGATCGAAAAGAACGCAAGCCTCAAGTTCAAGATTGATACTTCGTTTGTCAAAGGCGACACGCTCTGCATCGCGGGCACGCTCAACTGCATCGCCGTCAGCGAAAAAGACGTCAAGGCCGGAGCCGTAACGTTTAATGAAATTCCGCCGATGGAAGCGACGAAAGTTGCATTTATCCGAAAAGCAGACCACAAAGTCTCAACGCAAAACGTCAAGTGGGATTTTGCCCCCGGCGAAACGCTCGAAGCCTCATCGACTCAAGTCGCCATCACCGTTTCAAGCGAAGCGATGTCTTATGCAAGAAACCTGAACGGCAAGAAGACGCTTGATTCCATGATTGTTCCCGTAACACTCAACACTGGCCTCAAGAATCCGGTTTTGTTAAACGACGAAGGCGACACGCTTGTTCTATACAAAATAGAAAACGACAAAAACTCAGACCGTTACTTGACTGTCGTCCCGAGCTTCGACGTGGGTACATACAACTTCACCATAGCGTCAAGCGAATCCGTTCGTGAGTCCAAGCAAATCCTGAAAGCTTATGGCGAAACCGAACCGGGCATGAAAATCGAACAAAATAGTTTCTGGAAAGCGTTCGGCGACAATCTCGGAATAAGTTTCTGGATTACGAAAAGCAATGCGCTTGCCCCCGATGACACCATATTCGTTGACACACGTGGAAACGAAAGCGATGTCGCCTTCAGTATAAAGCTCGGACAACAGCCAGATCTACTTTGTACCGAATTTCTCAAGAGGGATTCGCTAAGCGCAGATTACAAAACACCTTATTTCTCCTTGATAGACTCATCCTGCCATAAAGTCTTGGACGGAGAGCGTCACCACTATTCATTATTCATCAGGGACAATCACATCGTCATTGCCATAGACGGAAATGTAGCCGATTCTAAGGACTTTAGGCTTTCGTTCCAAACCATCACTCCATTCTCCATAGGAAACCACAAGCTAGAAGACTTTATCATCTTTTCGCTCAACGATTCCATCACGCAGATAGGCAGCGGATGGGAACGCTTGTACGCATGGTTCTCCACGTTCTACGCGATGCAGAAGTAGAAACAGACGAAAGATGTCATGCCCGCCTCCGTGCGGGCATTTTCTTTTTTTGATTTCGCATTTTTTCCAATTCTTTTTGAGCACTCATTATTACATTCCTTTTGAATACGGATGCTAATGTTTGGATATTTTGACCGAAGTATCTTTTCTGCAGAAGCTCGATTGAGACCATCCAGTTCTATGCAATCAAGAACATATCCTGAAACATGATCAATGCAAAAATTTTACAAAGCGGACGAAAAATTATTGATTTCTCACTTTTCTAAAAATTCTTTTCTGCCGCGACAAAAGCGCTTTTCATAAAGGATTGTTCGCTTCTTGATATCCCGTTCTTGGTTGCGATTTGACGCCAGTTTTCAGAGACAATCTTCTTCATTTCGGCGATGTCTTTTTGGGCAGTCGCAGAGGATATTCCATACAGTTCACTTGCGTCTAAAGCGAGCTCCAAAGAAAGTGCCGAATCAGTTTCGGTAATGTTTAAAGAGAGATACTCTCCGTAAGGATTCGGATTGACATCAAACAATGGAGAAAGAATCCATCCTTTTTCAGACAACAGGAATCCATGGTTTCTTAGGTGGTCATCGGTATTGGATACGAGAATGTTGAATACGATTCGCTTCCAAAGTTCAATAAGGTCTTTTTTAGGGGTCGCTCCCGCTGACTTTATAAAAGACGCAATGTCGGTATATCCGTAATTGTTTTCGCCATCTTTGCCGCCAAGGAGCGCCATAGCCGAAGTGAAGTGGATTCTTCGGTCGAAATCGCGATCGAAGCGTTTCACTAGGAATGTAGAACCGTACTTTGAAAACTTTTCAAGCCGACTTTCAGAGACCGTCAGCCCACACATTCCAGCAAGCTCATAAACGCTTTTTTCCCAAGCACTACAGTTTGTCTTGTCGTTTTTAGACGGGAATTTCGCAATCCACAAGCTTCCATCAGGGGCGACAACATTTGCTTTCGGTCTTGCACCACCTAGAGAAGACCCCGGCACAATCAGCATCTGTAGCCACTTATCTGAATGTATAGGATCATTTTCCAAAGCAGTGACAGCGTCATTCAATTTACGGAGTGCAACCCACGGAGGAGCCGCCATATCCGAGTTGTCCGAAAGAAAAGCTCCATTTTCGTTTGTTTTGAAACGCAAAGCCCCCATTCGAGACAAGTCATGAACACCAAGCAGATAATCACTTTCTGTAAGGCTACACGGTTTGCGGGACTCGGCACGAGCTAAAATGTTCTCTCGGCGATCCATAAGTGTACGTCCCCAACGGTCCGGGCATGAATCTTCGAATATGCCAAACAGTTCCTTATCAACAGGAGCAAATTGCCGTCCCTTAAAAAGGGATAAGTCGGGATCAAGAATAAATCCGCTAGAGGTTTTCAACCATTCGTTGTCATATTCAAAGGAACAAATCTCCTTGCCTCTTGAATTTTCAACATAGAGGGATCCAATGAGAGCAGGACTCACGTTGCGCCAGTTTTCGTAAACAAAAATCTGTTTCATGCGTCCCCCTTGCGGTATTTATTCAGAAGTTCAATGTCACGAAGCTTTTGACCGAGTTCGTCGTCAGCAGCAACCTTAAGCAAATCCTTATCCAAGCCATTAATCGCGTGAAGAACCGCAGCGTAAATGCCGATAGCGACCGCCGCAGAACCTTTTTCCACAGCCCAAACGGAAGCCCGGCTGACCCCCGCACGTTCGGCAACAAGAGCCACCGTGATTTTACGACGCATACGAGCAAGGCGGATCTGTTCACCCATATCTTCAAGAATTTTGCCTGTTTTGGGCATCAACGTGACACTTTTCTTCCCCATAGTGTCTTTAAATATAAACACTAATATATAAAATGTCAATAAATAAAGACGTTAGAACAAAAACCACACAAGAAACCGATACACTACTAGACCGAAATACGATTTTTTCTATATTCTCTCCCATGAAAATTCTCGTTCACGATAGAGGCGTTTGCTTGGAATGTGCCGGATGCGTCGGCGTCTGTCCCAAGATGGCTCTAGACATGTATGGTCTAGACTTGCAAATTGATCAAGAAAAATGTGTCCGTTGCGGACTTTGCACAAAAGCCTGCCCCGCAGGAGCCCTCAAGCTTCAGGAGATGAACGATGTTTTGTAATCAAGAATACGATGTGGTCGTCATTGGCGCAGGCCCCGGCGGATGCGTCGTCGCAAGGAATCTCGCACGCGCAGGGCACAAAGTCCTCCTCCTCGAAAAGCGTGAAAAAATCGGCATCCCCGTTCGTTGCGGCGAAGCCAGCACCAAGCTTTCAGACTTGCAGACTTACGGCCCCATCGACGAAGACTGCATCGAAACGATTATCAACGGGCTTTACATATACGGCCCGAACGGCGTGAACATCGACCTCGCGCAAAAAGGCACGGGCATCATGCTGAACCGC
Organism: Fibrobacter sp.; assembly: GCF_017545445.1. GTDB lineage: Bacteria > Fibrobacterota > Fibrobacteria > Fibrobacterales > Fibrobacteraceae > Fibrobacter. The sequence goes on along the minus strand of NZ_JAFWOM010000138.1, from coordinate 28,695 downwards.
GAAAAGTTCGACCCGTGGCTCGCCCACCTCGCCGAAAACGACGGTGCAGAAGTCGTCACAAAAGCACGAGCTGAATTTGTCGGAGAAGTCGAAAAAGGTTGCCGCCACGTTCGCGTCAAGCTAGGCGATGGAGCCGGAGACACCACCGAAGAAATCCGTGCAAAGATGGTCGTTGCGGCAGACGGCGTCGAAAGCCGCATCGGAAGGCAAGTCGGCCTCGACTGCGTCCAAAAGCCAGGCATCACTTGCACCGGAGTCGATATCCAAGTGCAAGGCATCCTCACCCGCCCCGACTATCTCACGTTCTGGCAGGGCCATGACTTTATCAATGACGGGTACATCTGGAGTTTCCCGAAAATCAAATCCAACGTCACGAACTTCGGCGCCGGATTCCGGATTTCGAGCAAAAACAACAGGAACATTCTCGACATTACCATGGAATGGCTGTACAAGCTGTTCCCCGAAGCAAGAATCAATCACGTTGTTGGCGGAGTCATTCCCGTTTCAAGCATTCTCAAGGAATACACGCTCGACCACTTTGCCCTCGTCGGCGATGCAGCGCACCACACGAACCCGCTTACGGGTGGCGGCATTGCGTCTGCCATGCGTGCAGGCCGATTCTGCGCCCAGACCGTTCACGAAGGCCTCGAATGCGGCAACTTGAGCAAGGAATTCCTCAAGACGTACGAAAAGCGCTGCTACGATTACTTTGGTCGTTGGCATGACTTTGAATGCAAGTTCGGCAGGTTCCTGCACCACATGGACAAGTCCGAGCAAACGGAACTCTACCGCGTTCTCCAGAACTTCGCGAAGCACAACTGCAAAAAGAGTTCCTTCTTGAAAACGCCGGTGCTCTCCGCCAAAATGTTCTACAAGTTCTGGAGATTTAAAGGGTAGTCATTGGTCAATGGTCAATAGTCATTAGTCGATGGTCATCGTCGTGAGAAAAAAGCCGGTTTAAGCCGGCTTTTTTGCGATTTTATGCTACCAAATTGCATTTTTTTGTATTTTTGGCAACACATTTATTACTTTGTCAGTATTATTTTTATCATTGTTCTAAAATTTTATGCTATCAAATTTGATTTTTTTCTCCTTTTGGTAACATTTTTTCCCAAAGCACCAACAAATTTCCGCCTATAACGATTAATTTACTCAAAATTTTTATTACCAAACATTCACTTTTTCCCATTTTGGTAACATTTTTTACAAAAACACCCCTAATAAAGCCGCCAGGAAATCAAAAAAAATCCCGCAGCATAACGCCACGGAATTTTCAATACTGGTTTAGATCCTTCGACTTCGGCGCGGTGCGCCTGCGCTCAGGATGACACAGACAACGCAACATTTCAGCTCAAGACTCTTTCGTCTTTGTACAGGCACCAAATGCTACGCTCAGTTATAGGTCAGCAAGCTGCCCTGCAACATTCGCTTTACGCATTTGTCGTCTGTAGTGCGAAGCCCGTTCTTTTGCCTAGTTAAAGTTCCACCACTTCCGTCCATCCGAACGGGTCGTCAATTTCACCGAACTGGATAGCCGTGTAGGTTTCGAACAACTTTGTGCAAACCGGCCCCGGATTCACGCCGTCGCCGTAAGTGAATTCCTTGCCAGCAACCGGATCCACAATCTTCTTGATCGGGGTAATCACGGCAGCCGTACCACATTCAGCCGTTTCGCTGAATTCAGCAAGTTCTTCGAACGGAACCTGACGGCGTTCCACCTTGTAGCCAAGGTGTTCAGCCAACTGCTGCAAGCTCTTGTTCGTAATAGACGGCAAGATGGATTCAGACTTCGGGGTCACGTAAGTGTTGCCCTTGATGCCAAAGAAGTTAGCCGGACCGCATTCGTCGATATACTTCTTTTCGCGAGCGTCCAGATAAATCGTGCTGGAGAAGCCGAGCTTCTTAGCTTCAGCGAGGGACTGGAGGCTAGCAGCGTAGTTGCCGCCGACCTTCACCGTACCCGTACCCTGCGGAGCAGCGCGGTCGTAGTTGCGGCTGATCATCATATCGACCGGCTTGAACCCGTCCTTGAAGTACGGACCGACCGGAGTCACGAACATCATGAGCAAATATTCGTCAGACGGCTTCACACCCACTTCCGGACTCATGCCAATCAAGAGCGGACGGATGTAGAGCGTTGCACCATAACCATAAGGCGGAACAAAACGCTTGTTCAGCTTCACCACCGTGTGGACCATTTCGCGGAACAGTTCGATCGGCGGAACAGCCATCAAAACGCGGTTAGCCGTATTCTGCATACGCTTTGCGTTTTCATCGACGCGGAAAATACGGACCTTGCCATCCTTGCCCGTGTAAGCCTTGAGGCCTTCAAAACCTTCCTGGCCGTAATGCAAGCAAGTAGCGGCCATGTGGATGCTAATGTCCTTGGAAGACGAGACTTCAATCTTGCCCCATTCACCATTGCGGTAGTAGCAGCGGACATTGTAATCGGTATCATAATAACCGAAGGGGAGCGTCTTCCAATCGACAGTATTCAAATCAACTTGCATAGTATTAACCTTTTTTGCAAATGTGCATTTTTAAAGGTATCATTCGGTACCGCTTGAAAAATACAATTATAAATGCGTTTTTGGCTCAATTTATCGTGAAAAATTAAAGAAATATTGGCAATCTCTACTTTTTCCGTTCCTTTTTGACCTTATGTTTTATCTTGAGCATTGCAAAATTCAGCTCAATTTCAGTTTCGGATTCCGCTTGTTCCAAATCGCTCGTAAGGACATTCGATATAATCTCTCCGCTTCGTTTCAGCAAGGATTTTCTTTCCACATCGTCTGTGGTATTGGGAATGTCCGCAACCATCCTAGACAATTCCCTAATTTCCACAAACGTATCTATAATGTTTATTGTCGTCTGCGTTGCTGTTTTTCCCTTCAAAATGGTAGCAAGCATATACAAACCACGTTCCGTAAACGCTGTTGGATTGACCGGGCTGAATTTTAGCTTTTCAAGGTGGTCAAAATTTTTTACCACCTCCTTCTTCTCTTCATTTGTAGTTTGGAAAGTGTATCCCGCAGGAAATTTCTCGGGATTATTTCGGACAGCTTGGTTTATTTCCTTGGTTGGCACACCATATAGGGCCGCCACATCGCAATCCAGAATTACACGTTCATTACGGATTGTCACTATTTTGCTTTCTACATCTTTCATAAATCCTCCATCCGCCTACAAGGCAAAAAAGGCGGGGTTATAGTCCTTGCAAGCAATATAAATTATTTCAGATGTCAAAAGATGACATTCTGATACTTTTTTTGAGCGGAGGCTTTGCTAATCCTTGACGCAACGGACAGAATGCCCGCTGTCCTTGTAGGAATCGTTCAGGAGCGCACGGTCGCTGTTGTAGAACAAGTCCATGCTGTACGCGCAGTCGCCATCGTACTCAGCAGAACTCCAGAAGCCCGCGAGTTTGCCCTCTTTGAGGAAATTCCCAAGGAGGATCCTGTAGCCAGCAGGCAACGCCGAGAAGGCGAAGGCGTCCGAGCCATTGCCATTTTCTCCTTCATAATCATTCCAACCACTCGCGGACTTAAGCATCACACCCACAGTATTGATGCCGCCAACGGCGGTAAACAATGTGCCCCATTCCGTCGTATCCGGCAAATGCCAACCTTTAGGGCAAATGCCTCGCACCGGATATGTCGGCGTACAGGTCGATTTATAGCCACAGCCCTTGCCGTTTACAGTCCACGTTCCCACGCTGTCCATCGCGGCAACCCACATGTAAAGACGACCATATCTGGAGCAATTGGCAGGGTCATTGCCATAGCACCAACTAGTGGAATCGGAGGTGAAGCCTCTATAACTATAGGGAATACCAATGTATGCGTAGTTCAGGTTCTCTGCCATCCAGGTTTGAGTGCCGATTTTAACAGTCTTGTAAGTCTGCCCATCGCGCTCGTCGGTCATGGTTCCCTTAACTACCGTCGAAGGATCTACGTATCCCTCGGGAACACTGCTACTCGACACAGCACTCGACGAAGAAGATTCCTCGTCGGGATTAGTCACGGAACTGCCGTCGTCGCTGCAAGCAACCAGCACCGCCGCCACAAACCCCACCACAAACAACTTTTTTAAAGTCATAAAAACCGCTCCAAGTAAGTACAACATATATATACAAAATTTGTACCATATAAAACAAGTGGCCGGGGTGACACAAGACGATTACATCACCGGAAACATCATTCGTTTCCAAACAGCATCATCTAAATCACGCCTAGAATCTACAACTGCAATAACGACAACTCTTTTTTCTTCTTTACGGTAAAAAATACGCCATGGTGAAACAACAAGTTCTCGATACCCACCTATTTGCAAACGCTCCAACTCAACCGGGACTTTTCCCAATTCAGGGAATCGTTCAAGAACAAGACATTCTGTTTTTATTTTAGCAAGAGATTCTTTTGTGTTTTTCAGGCTATCCATCGCCCGACAGGTAAACCCCCGAATCCAGGGATATCATGTGATAAAAGTGATAGCCGCAGAATCCTGCAACAAGTAAAAGCGAAGCGGCAACAATCAGCAAAATTTTCAGAACAAATTTCTTACGCATTTTCAGCTGCCAATCTTTATCATCATTATGTTTTTAAAAACAGCTAATCAAAAGCTTTCATGATTCGGCGTATCATTCGTGAAATCCAGTTGTCGTACGAGTTCTTCGGTTTTGATGCATCTGTTAACAATTTTCCAATTTTTTCATCCACACGCTGAACTATGGCAAGAGGCTCTTTACATTCCTCAACATTATCAAGTTTTCCACTATAAAATTTATCAGTTTCAATTTTTTTCAAACCCAAAGACATCCATGGATATTTTTTGTGAGCCCTATTAAACCACTCTTCGTAATGATCAATCGTTTCAATTTTTCCATTGGATCCATACTTCATCTTAACAACATAGGATCTTGCAACATTATCATCCCCAGAGATGTTCAACCCCTCACTATAGGATGAATCATAAATCACATCACCAGCAGAATTAAACAAAGTAACTTCATTCACTAAACCAGACGAATTTTTTTCAGTCGATTCTTTCGACTTTATTTTTCCATTTTCATATATATTTGTAACTACCTTGTCACTATTTTTTATCTTATTTTGAACAATTTTAAGATTTCCATCATTTTTATATGTTATCCTATAAAAACCAAGCTCCCGTTTTGTTTTATCAAACATTTTTATATCAAAATTCGCCGTATCATTCGTAAAATGTTCATAGCGATAAATTTTATCAGCAATTTTAGCTTCAACAAGTCGACCCAAACTATCATAGAGCAAAGCTTTCGTATCCATGCTATATTTGGTTTTATAGAAACGTTTTTCAAGCTTTCCTGATATTGGATTCAATTCGATTCGTTCAACAGAAATCGTATCTTTACAAAGGCCATTCTCCATTCTGCAAACCGAGCACTCCGTCACAATACCATTTTGGCGTTTACCAACATATTGTCGAGTTTCATCTCTATCTATTCTATCAATTTCCGTAATTGTTACGGAATCCACATTATCCACTTCGATACGCTTTAAACTATGATAGCAACTATCGTAATTCAAATATTTACTTGTTATAATACCCGCACCCCATTTTAAGCGTTCGTCACCTTTAAGAGAGTCTTTTTCATATCGATATTCCCCGTTGTTCACATCAACAACAGAACCTATTTCCAAATAATTTTCGATTAGCCCCAATGCCTCAGGCCTGCATTGAATTCTTTTTCCCAATTTCAAGGAGTTTTCAAAAACATACAAAGCTTCCATACCCCGATATTCTAATTGAATATCTTCATAATTTTTTTCATCTAAATACATTTTGATTAAGCCCCATACTAAAAGTATAGCTGCTGGCAATACCATAACTAAAACACCTTTCTTATTCATTTTAACTCCTCATTTTTTTTTAAATAAAAAGGGCAAAAACATCCTTCCTTCCAAATAATGATTAATTATAGCAATTAAAATCTCCCGGCTGTTACACCGAGAGTTTTGTGAGGAGGAAAGAATCTTAACTTTTAGAACTTATTGAAGAAGTCCCAAGTGGTTTCAGGCACCCAAGACTTTTGCTGGCCCGGATCCTTGTGATCCCAAATGTGGCCGCCTGACTGCGTGCACCAACGAACCGGGAAACGTTCTTCGACGGTCGTGTAGTCATAGCACTTGTGAGCAGAATTGCGCGGTGCTTCTTCAGCCTTTTCGTTCTTTGCCTTGCCGCCTTCGGAGTTCAGTGTCAAGATGATATCGCGAGCGGCACGGCCCATTTCCGGAGTGCAAAGGTTATCATCGAGGCCGAGCACGCCCATCCAGCCAACGCGCCATACTCGCAGGTATCCGTACTATCTGTCTTGCACGGAATCGCCAAAGTCACCGAACTCGAAGATTGTTCCGAACTCGAAGACTCAGCGGAACTGCTGGACGAAGAATCCGCATCGGAATCAGTCGCAGAACTACTGTCATCACCACAAGCCAGCAGCACCGCCGCCACAGCCCCAATCATTAAGAATTGTTTCAAAGCCATAAATACCTCTCCAAGCAATTACAACATATATATAAAAACGCGCCATGATGAAACAATACATCTTAAAATCATTGGATGCCGATTCTGACCACACTACAGAAGATATCTTACCTCCCCAAGTCCCATTTTTATCAATTTAAACCCTAAATTTTGCCGAACCCCTAGCCATTTCCCGCCCATATAAGATATATTATTAAGGTCGAATTACGCTTAGGCGTAACAAGAAGGGGAACCCGGAATGAAAAACAGGATTTTTGCGTTCAACGATGCAGCAACATTTGAAAAAGAACTTGTCGAGTTTAGCAATTGGTGCAAAGAGAACGGTTCGCCAACTGTATGTTTCCAGATCCATTCAGAAGAGCTGGAGCAAGAAAAACTGAAATCGGTTTGGGATGTCTTGGAACGCGTTTTCCCCAACACACCATGGTTCGGCAACTCCACTAGCGGAAACATCGTCGATTGCGAAAAAACTTGCGAAATTTCAGTATCCGCCATCATATTCGAAAAGTCCACAACTAAAATTCAGATTTGCCAGTACGACTTTTCTAATAAATCCATCAACGACATAGCCAAAGAAATCGTTAAAGAAGCCAACAAGAACTCTTGGGTGAAGGCGGTTGAAATCTATCACTGCATTTCTCCGTTTTCGACGACACATCTTTGCGAGGGACTTGACTCCTTGGCGAAAGAAATCCAAGTCTTTGGCGGCATCGTCTGCTCCCCCGACATAACAAGCCCGAACTCCTGCATTTTTTCATCAGTGGGCGGCTATACCAAGACCGGCCTTTTAGTCGTGTTCTACGGCGGTCCGGAATTTCATGTGGAATCCCGCAAGATTAGCGGATGGAAACCCATTGGCCGCAATTTTCACGTCACCCGTTCCGAAGGCAATGTCCTTTACGAACTGAGCAGCCTCCCCGCTTACGAAGTTTATAACAAATACCTCAACATCAAGAACGACAAAAATTTCTTTTATAACGCCCTTGAATTTCCGATGCTCTACGAACACAACGGGATTTCAATCGTGCGTGCCGCCGGAGCAAGCAATCCGGACGGGTCGCTCACCATGTCTTCGGACATAGACGAAGGCTCGATGGTCCGCCTGTCGTATGGCGAACCGCAATTGATTGTCGAAAAAATCACAGCAGAAAGCGAAAACGCCGAACAGTTCGCCCCAGAAGTCCTGCACATATTCTCTTGCGCCGCAAGAAAGGCGTTCTGGTCGCAACACGAACCGACATACGAAATCAAGCCGTTCAAGGGGATTGCCTCTAGCACGGGATTTTTCTCGCACGGCGAATTCTTGCGCGAAAAAGGTCATTTGAACCAACATAACATCACGCTCGTCATCGCTTCGATGCGTGAAGGTCCTGCCCAAAAACGAGAACACGCAAAAACAGAAGTTGTCGCAAAAGAAAAAAATACCCGTTTGCCGCTTGCCGCCCGCATGGCAACGTTCATTCGCGAGACATCGTTCGAATTGGAACAGATTAACAGCAAGTTGCGTGTAATGAACGAACACTTGCAAGATGTCGCAACAACAGATAGCTTGACTGGCCTCGAAAATAGGCTTGCTTTCGACGCTCTTCTAAAAGCAATCAGTCAAGAAGATTCCGATGCGAGCTCTTGGACCATGATTTTAATGGACGTGAACGGTCTTAAATACGCAAACGACACCTTTGGCCATCAAGCTGGCGATGCCTTAATTATCGCTGCGGCAAACGCCATCAAAAACGCCTACGGCACCAATGGCAATTGCTTTAGAATTGGCGGCGATGAATTTGTCGTTATTACAAGAGCCCCACTAGATTTGCAGTTCAAGTTGCATAGACAATTGAAGGCATGCGTCGAAGAATACAACAAGACAGCATTGTATCATTTGTCGATTGCCGTGGGCGAAAGCCACTTGTGTAGTGACACAGGAATCCGCAAGTCCATCAGCGACTGGAAAATGGAAGCCGACTTGAACATGTATCGCGACAAGGTACGTTATCACAAATCGGCGGAAACCAACGAAAACCAAAATCTCAAAGACTTGATTTCTTGCCTGATTTCAGTCGAAGAAGCAAAAGATTCCTATACGGCACACCATTCTGACCGAGTCAAAGCGTATTCAGAACTGATAGCCCGTTTCTTAGGCCTTTCGGAAAGCTCGATATCGTTGATTACGCATGCGGCACACTTGCACGATATCGGCAAAATCGGCATTCGCGACAACGTTCTTGGAAAGCCGGGAAAACTCACAGACGAAGAATTCGAAATCATTAAACAGCATCCGGTCATCGGCGCAAAAATTCTAATGCAATCGAACTACACGCACGAAATGGTGCAGATTGTATTGCATCACCACGAACGTTACGACGGTCGCGGCTACCCGGAAGGCCTCAAAGGCGAAGACATTCCAATCGGGGCCCGAGTCATCGCCATAGCAGACTCCATCGACGCTATGACCAGCAAGCGAGTTTACCGCGACGCCATGTCGCTCGAATACTGCCGTAATGAAGTCGAAAAGAATCTGGGCGTGATGTACGACCCCGCCATCGGCAAGGTTGTGCTGGAACATTGGAGCGAAATGGTCGATTCGCTACTGCAAATGCGCTCCGGTCGTCCGAAGGTGATTTAGATAGTTAGTGGTTAGTAGGCAGTAGACAGTAGGAAGTAGGAAGGATGTTTCACTGAGCCTACCGAACCATTCTGGGGTCATCCTGGAGGGAGCATCGCGACCGATAGGCTCCAGTCAAGTCTCGCTCCAAAGCATCAAAAAATCTCCCGGAGCATTTCCGAGAGATTTTTAATTTGTCTAGTACCGCCGCAGTTCGCTTCGGCAGGCTCAGCGACCTTAGCTGCGGCAAAAAGCTTATCGTTTGTCCCTATCAATCCACGGGCGTTCGTTTTTGCCGATGTAAATCTGACGAGGACGGTTGATCTTGCTTTGCGGATCGTCGTGCATTTCCTTCCAGTGAGCAATCCAACCCGGCAAGCGTCCAATCGCGAACATCACCGTAAGCATGTTCGTCGGAATGCCCATAGCGCGGTAGAGAATGCCGGAGTAGAAGTCCACATTCGGGTACAGCTTACGTTCGACAAAGTAATCGTCCTTGAGGGCGGCTTCTTCGAGCTTGATAGCCACATCCAAAAGCGGGTCGTGAACGTGTTCGCGTTCAAAGACCTGGTACATAAGCTTCTTAAGCACCTTGGCACGCGGGTCATAGCTCTTATAGACGCGGTGACCAAAGCCAGAAAGACGGAACGGATCGTTCTTGTCCTTGGCCTTCGCCATCACCTGTTCAATCGTCATGCCGCTCTGCTGGATGCGGAGAAGCGTTTCGAGCACAGCTTGGTTTGCACCACCGTGGAGCGGGCCCCACAAGGCGCAAATGCCGGCGCAAATGCTTGCGTAAAGGTTAGCCTGAGAGCTGCCCACCATGCGAACGGTCGAAGTGGAGCAGTTCTGTTCGTGGTCCGCATGGACAATGAGAAGCGTGTTGAGCGCCTTTTCCATAATCGGATCCGGGTGGTACGGGCGAGCCTTACTGCTGAACATCATGTTGAGGAAGTTGCTGCAGTAGCTGCGTTCCGCTTCCGGGTACACGAACGGTTCACCGATACTTGCCTTGTAGGCAAACGCGGCAATCGTGCGAATCTTCGAAATGAGGCCAGCGGTCGTAAGTTCGAATGCACTTGCGATGTTTTCGTCGTCGTAGAAACGCGGCGTGAAAAGCCCCACGGCGTTCACCACAGACGAGAGAATACCCATCGGGTGGGCTCCCGGCGGCATTTCGCGGAAGAAGTGCAGCAAGTTCTCGTGCAACAAGGCGTTTTCGGTCAAGAGCGTGCGGAAATGGCTCAACTGTTCCTGATTCGGGAGTTCACCGTAAATCAGGAGCCAAGCGGTTTCCGGGAAAGTCGCCTTTTCGGCCAAATCTTCAATGGAGTATCCACGATAACGCAGCACACCATGTTCGCCATCGACGAACGTGATTGAGCTTTTCGTGCTACCGGTGTTCAAGTAACCGTAATCCAGCGTGACAAGGCCAGAACTCTTGCGAAGCGCGCTGATATCGAGACCGTGCTCGCCTTCAGTGCCATCAACGACGGGGAGTTCGTAGCTTTTTCCGTTGTAGTTTAAGGTCGCGTTATTGGACATGGAATCTCCAAGGGGTGATTAGACGAAAGAACGGGCGTTGCCCTTCAGACGAAAGACGAGAGATTTAAAATGGCGCTTCGCGCTGTTTATACAGGCAACGAAGTTGCGACTATTTTTCTCTAGTCTCTCGTCTCTAGTCTCTCATCTCTTTAACACAATTATAGATATTTTCAAAGAGCTTGCCGAGCTTTTCAGTCGGAACAGCGCTGAATGCAATGCGGATAAGGCCCGAGAGCATGATCGTGCCCGTGCTGTAATCCTTGATGAGTTTCTGGCGGAGTTCTTCGGCGTCAACGCCCTTCGGCTTGATGCACATAAAGTAACCGCTGTTGCACGGCATCTGTTCGAAGGCGTCATAGTATTCAGGATGAGCGGCGAACACCTGCTTGATGATGTCGTAACGCTTCTTGAGAACGGCGTACTTTTCAGCCTTCTGCTGAGCGTATTCCGGGCTCTGGAATGCGGCGAGCAAAATCTTCTGGCTGATAGACGGAGCGTTAGAAATGTTGCCACGGACCGTACCAGCAGCCTTGTCTTCGAGAGCCTTGAGCTGAGCTTCGGTAGCGCCCTTGAAACCGAAAGACATAAAGCCAACGCGGAAGCCCCAAACATAGTCTTCCTTGGTCGGGCCATCGAGCTTCACGGCGAGGAGATTTTCGTGAGCGTCAACGAGCTTCACGAAAAGGGATTCCTTCGTCACGCCTTCTTCATAGACGAGTCCAAAGTAAGCATCGTCGAGGAGAGCCACGACCTTGTTGCCGGCAGCGGCGCATTCCGTGAGAATCTTGGCGATTTCGACAGCTTCCACTTCTGTTGCGGTGTAGCCTGTCGGGTTGTTCGGGAAGTTGAGGAGAACGACTTTCTTGCTAGACTTGCTTTCGGCGAGAGCAGCCTTCAAAGCTTCCGTGTCAAAGCCACCGTTCTTGAAGGTATTGAAAGTCTTGATCTTTGCGCCACGAGAGTTTTCGAACACGAGTTCGTAGTTGTCCCAGTAAAGGTCCGGGATGATGACTTCGTCGCCCTTGTCGAGGAACATGTAACCGGCACAGCTGATAGCGTGCGTCAAAGCAGCCGTCACGACCGGGTTGCTGAAGCTCTTGGAAGCAAGCGTCGGGTTCTTCTTGATGTCCAATTCCCTCCAAGCCTTGCGGAGGTCCGGATTACCAAAGCTCGGTGCATAGAGGAAGGACTGTTTCGGGAGATTGAGAGACTTGAGAACGCAATCCAGAACGAGCGGAGAGCCATCATCTTCGAGGGCGGTGCCGATCGTCGCGTTGATGTCGGAACCCTTGGCTTCGGCGCCCTGGCCGAGAATACCCTTGCGCGGGAAGAAGATAGCCTTGCCCTGTTCAGAGAGCATATCAAGAACGCTGCAACCGTTTGCGGAAAGTTCAGCGTTCAAAGATTGAGCGAGAGGATTGTAGTTCATTCTCAATGTCCTGTTTTGAAATTTCCGCGGGGCAATTTAGAAAAATTGCGGGCCAATCGCAAGATTAAAAGGGCATCTATTTTCGCCACACCCCACTAAAAACAGCTAAAAAAAGCAAGTATTACAAAAAACGAAAATTTCAGCGACCCCGAAAAGCCGCTGAAACCTTTTCCTCCTCTAACGTATTATTTATAATCTGACTACGGCTTTGTCACCACCAACTGAGGGAGGGGACCCCAAGCATGACTTACACCAAGTTTATAAGTTCCCTCTGGCAAACCAAACAATACCACATACCCGTTTTTATAGTCTTCTTCGGTTACCTTTTGACAAGGGTAATAATGCGAAGGAATTCCTCCTTCTTTTTCATCATAATCCATCGTAGAGGACAAAGCATGTTCATCTTGCAGCCACAAACAAATGCCATCCCCATCACCTCCAATATTTTCCCTTATTTCTTTATTCCAGCGCTCATCGTATGGAATTTCACTTTCTGGAGTCGTTTCATCTATTACTGCAAAAAGTGAATCTAAATAAAACTTAGCTGTATATACAGGTTCAAGGACAATTTGTTTTAATTCGGCGTACAGTTTTCCATCAATTCCGACAACATGGGCGCTAGCAAAGCTTAAAAAGACATTGGCACCATAGTTCGAATCTGCAGAAAGCGCCCGCAATTGGATAGACTGAAATTCAGGAACATAACTATACTTTGGATTACTTTTGTTTAAGTTCTCCAAATAAGTAAGGAAGTTTACGCTATCCAAATAAATATAGCCTTCCTTGTCAGTAACATGCTGACAACTTTTATCATCAAAGGAACAATCTTTTTCATAAACAGTCGCTCCCACTACCGTTTTTCCATCTACATCAACCACTTGAGCTCTCGCATTTATATACAGATAAATATCCTTATGGGAACCACACTTACTTCGAGCAAAAAGAAAGATATCGCTCGTATCAGCAGCACTATCCTCTTCGGCAGCACTCTTGGCGAGCGTTCCACAGCCCAAACCACCTTCGTTGACATACTTGCGAACTAACGATGTATCCAATTCGGCAAGAGGACCCAATTGTTCAACAGGCTTTCCCGTATTCGTTTCGCTAAACGAAGATGCCACATTGTCATCACTGCTGCAAGCTGCAAATAATCCCAAGCTGGGTACAGCCAACACAGCACAAATTTTTAATATTTTATTCAAAATCATAGTCATTCCTCCTCGGATTATTTTTTTAAATTTGTGAACAAGTGAATATTCAACTGGTGAACCCCAGTCGCCTCTTTCTTGTCTTGCGTAATAATTTTACGCACCTTGGCTTTCAAGTTCTGAATTTCCAAGGCTATCTCTTTATAGGCGTCGTCTGAAACGCTGAACGTGAACGTACCCATGTCCGACGGGTTATCGTCATTCGCAAGCAACGCCTGCTTCGAAAGCTCAAAACACTGCAACTGGTACTGACGAACAAGATCGTTATTGCTGTAGGCTCCGCTACTCACTGACTCGCGGCAGCTTTTCCAAAAGCCGTCTTCGTTCTTGCGCACAAAGCCAATGCGTGCAAGCAATTCCAAGGAACGCTTCAACGTTCCCACGGAGACCTTCGGGAAAATCCGTTTTTGAATCGGCTCAAGGTCATCGGAAATATCCATCACATCCAACGCCGTAAACAACACGCTATTGTACCAATGGTTGTAATACTCGTACGCGTCTTCATTCAAGATGTTATGCGGATCCGGGTGCTGCTTGATGAGTTCGTCAAAAAAAGCATTGCGTTCCGTCGTCGTTTTCGCCTGGTCAAAGTTCACCATCGTCTCAAAGTACTTGGCCTCTTTCTTGTTGAGTCCAAGGACTTCCACAAACTTGGGAATCATGCGCGCGGTGAGTTTTTTCCCTTTAACGATATCGTTGTAGTAACTGCGAGTCTTGGGGAGTCCGAGCAACGCACACACTCCAGCCCTGGTAAATTCAGGGTCCGTCTGCACGCGAGCCGCCTGATACTCATCCAAGTATTTGCGAAAGTGTGTAAACTGAAATATGTCGATTGTTTTTTCCATGTCCTAAATGTACTCAAATTTTGACTCAAAGTCAAGAGGTAAACGCAAAATTTTGAGATTTTTTTTGAGTACAGCAATAAGAAAAATAAAAAAGGTTTCAGGAAGACATCCTAAAACCTTATCCCTAAAACCTAAACACCTATTCAATCAAACTTCGAACTTATTTTTCATGATTTGCTCAACAGCTTCGCGATTCTTGAGGAACGCTTCCACCACCTCCGGGTCAAAATGCGTTCCGCTCTCTTCACTGATAATTCTAAGAGCATCATCCACCGAGAAAGCCTTCTTGTACGGGCGTTCCGAAACAAGCGCATCGAACACATCCGCGACCGCCATGATTCGAGCCGAAAGCGGAATATCCCGACCTTTCGAGTGCTCTGGGTAGCCACGCGAACCATCCCACCATTCATGGTGGCTGTAGGCAATTTCCTTCGCCATCTTGAGGTAAGTCGTTTCGCCCAAGTTTTTGGACGCCCGCAAAAGCATTTCCCGCCCATAAACCGTGTGCAACTTCATCCTCTCAAATTCTTCGTCCGTCAGCTTGCCCGGCTTATTCAAAATCACATCCGAAACGCTAATTTTCCCGATATCGTGGAGAGGTGCTGCCACTGCAATCGTCGCCACAAACGCATCGTCAATTTCGTCCTTATCCTTGCCATCCTTTTGCAGTTGCATTGCTATAAGTTCCGCATACGCCGCCGTACGCTTGACATGCCCGCCCGTCGTTTCGTCACGACCTTCGACCATGTCGCCAAGCACCGTAATGATATTCATCTGGAGCATGGCAATAGACGAAGCCTGTTCCTCGGACTTGTTGATGTACAAATCAATTTCCTTGGTCGCCTTGATAATCGCCGCATGCAAATTCTCGATTTCGTTCCCAGTAACAACTTCAAGGCCTTCGATACGCTTGATGGACTTGCGCCTCCCCTTGCTGCTATCGTAGGCAAAATGGTCCATCTCCTCCGTCATTTCATGAATCGGATAAACCACCCTGCGGTTCGCAATCAAAATCGCCGTAAACACAATCGCGAGCAAAAGCCCAAACAACGTCGAGAAAATCTTCGTGCAAAAAAGCATCACGCTTATTCGAATCGCGGCAAGACTAAATTTCGAGCATACCGGATTGGGGGCTTCCGTGCAGACAATCGAAACATCCCACTGGCCCGTTTCGTGCATGCCCGGCGTAATCGTCAAAATACGCGGATGCTTGCCCTCAAGATTATGAATATACTCATGAAGCGTCGCCGAATCCGCACTCTGGATAGCATCGGAAACAAGCCTGTTCACCGATTCCGCCAAAAGCGTCGTCTCGCGAATTTCCGCCTCGGAATATGTCTTGTACGCAACCGCCGTCGCCACGACCGCAAGAGCAAAGCTCGATACAAACAAAAGCGTTGTCACCTGAGCCTTGAGCGTGTGAATTTCGTTTTTGGACTGGTAGCGGTCCTCGTGCATGCGGCCCGAAATAGAATCAAAAGCCTTGAAAAACCAATGCGGAGTCAACCGCACCAAGCCAAACGCAATGAGAATCGTAATGGACTTGTCCGGGATTTCCGTGCAAAAATCCGCCAAAATCTGCGACAAGAGAACCGGAAGTCCGCTCTCATGCAGAGCAGTCGCAATCGGCGTCACCACATTTTCGGCAATTTTAAAATCAAAAAGGAAATACGAAAGCACCGAGCACGGGATGCTCAAAATCATCAACATACCAAGGAGCTTCGGCAAGCGATAAATCTTGTCAAAATATCCCCGCCTAGCGGCAATCCCAGCGCACACGCCAATCATCACGTTTATCGTTCCGTAATAGAACGTCGAGGAATCGGTAAAACCTCCGATAAAGTTCGTGAGGAACCCGACAATCGCCCCCGGACTAAAGCCCCCAATCACAGCAACGACAATCGTGCCCACGCTATCCATGTATAGCGGCAATTCCAAATAAATCGCCAAATCGGCCAGCAATCGATTGATTACCAAGCCAACTAAAATCAAAATAATGATTTGAACAAGCTTATTAGCGGCAGCAAAAGTCTTCACATTCTGTATATAGATAATTTTCTTGTGAATGGCACTGCTATGTTATTTTTTTCATACTTTTCTGATGATATAAGTACAGTAAAACGACATTAAAAAATGTCATCCCGACCCCTTCCATTGTCATGCCGGACTCCGTTCCGGGATCGGCATTCTTCTCACAATACTAGCCCCGGAATAAATCCGGGGTGACAATGTAAATGAAACTGTCATGCCGGACTCCGTTCCGGCATCAGATTCTTCAACTGAAGCAATTCTTATTACGTTTACTATAAAATCAACGGCCCTTGAACTGGTCGCCAAACTTTAATTCGGTTTCTTTGGCACCGTTGAGATTTACGAGGCGCTCTGGCTCAAAGACCATCTCGCGAGCTATACCTTCCTTGAGTTCTTGAACACGGTCGAGCATTTCCGCCGCCGACTGACTCGTCAAAAGCGCCTGCCGCACCGACATCGCGACACTCACTTCACTGTCATCCCGGACCCCGTTCCGGGATCGGCTTTGCGCAATTTCTTCCTGCAGCACAAATCCCTTGCACAGTCTCGCGGCGAGCTGTTTCATACGGCCCATCGCATTCATTTCCGTCGCCCCGTCCTCAATCTTAAACTTGTAATAGAGCGGGAACACATCAAGCGCTTCTTGCGCGGTGATGACATGCTTTTCGCGGCCTTCCCACGCATCCGCAATTTGTCCGAAAATCCACGGATTATGCATCGCCCCGCGCCCGATGCTCACACCCGAAACACCGTAAGTATTGATGCGTTCGCGAGCACATTCGACACTATTCACGTCGCCATTTCCAATCACAGGAATCTTTGCCGCAGCAGCGACTTTTCCAATCCAGTCCCAATTCGAAAGGCCGTTATAGCCCTGCAAACGCGTGCGGCCATGAACCGTCAACATTTCGACGCCCTCGCCTTCCGCAATTTTGAGCGTTTCCATCACGTTGATGCTCTCGTCATCCCAGCCAATGCGGCACTTGAGCGTGAGCGGAATCTCCGGCGTTTTTGCATCAAGCGTATTCTTCACCTCATGCAAAATCTCTTGCAAGCGCGGCAAGTCCCTCAAAAGACCAGAACCGCTTCCCTTGCCTGCTACCTTCGGCGCGGGGCAACCCGCATTCACTTCAATAAATTCCGGGTGAAATGTTTCCGCAATTTTACCTGCGGCATACGCCATGCGGTCCGGGAACCGTCCAAAAATCTGGATTCCAAACGGGCGCTCCTCCGGGAAAAACTTGAGCTGCTTGTGCCCATCCGGGTTGAACACGGCATCGCCGTCTGTCGGAACAAACTCCGAAACCAAAAGCCCCATGCGGTCGCCCGAAAGCACGCGGCATAGCCGCCTGAACGGAGCATCGGTCACTCCGTCCATCGGACTCAGAATCGTATTGGGGAAAATCTCCTTGTTCCGGAGATTAAAACGGACCTTTTTAGGCAAATTATCAATCTTCAACATTTAAGTCACAACTATTCACAAATATTCCGCAATGTGAACCCGAAAAAGATATTTAATTTCGTGCGGACCATCACTCTAAGTCCATGTTAAACTTATATTTAGTGCGTGGCTAATATAACTAAACAATCCCTTATTCAAGAAATCGCCAAATCCACCGGATTTGTGCGCAATGATATTAAGATCGTCGTCGAACAGTTCCTCGACCTCCTTGGCGAGAAGCTTATCGAAGGCAACACCATTGAAATCCGTGGTTTCGGCACGTTCGCCTGCAAACCCCGCAAGGCACGCCCGGCGCGTAACCCCCGCACCGGCGAGACGGTCCTCATCGACGAGCGTCTGGTCCCGACATTCAAGTTCAGCAACGATATTAAGGACAAGATAAACTCTCTCGAAGGCATCCTCGGCGAAGCATCTGTGCAGCCGGAACTCGAAGCCGAAAATGAAATCGTCCACGTCAACAACGATTACGATTCCATCTAGTCTTCCTCAACTGTCAGAAAGGGCGGACAGCACATTCTGTCACCCTGGAAGGAATCCGTAGGATGACCAATAGGGTCTAGATCCCTTCGCATTGTCATCCCCAACGCCGTCATCCTGAACGAATGTGAAGGATCCAGTCGATTTTACCATTCGAGTTGTCATCCCGGCCCTGTGCCGGGATCAGCTTACACGGCACTTATCACTTACACTGTACTGGATCCTATCGGGGCTTCGCCCCTCCAGGATGACTGATACGACAACCTTCACCATGTCATCTTATATTTACAAGATGACAGCGCTTTTCGTGCCCCTAAAACCTACGACCTACAACCTAATCATCGCTTACAAGAACTGCGACTGGATTCTTCACGTCATCGCCGTTCTGGATGACGTTCAAAAAAAATGCGACATGTTACGAAAGTGAGGCGACTTCTTCTTCGGTGAGGAATCGCCAGCCGCCCTCGCCTAGCGTGGGGTCAAGAAGGACAGGGCCAATGGCAACGCGTTCAAGCGTTTCGACGTGATTGCCGACGGCGGCAAACATGCGGCGGACTTGGTGGTACAAGCCTTCGCCAATCGAAATGAGCACAGCATCGCCATCAACTTCGATTTCGCGAGCCAGCACTGGGCGGCGTTCGTCCTTGAGCATCACGCCTGCCAAGAGTTCCGCTTTTTGCGCGTCCGTAAACGGTCGGGCAAGCGTCACACGGTACTTTTTCCAAAGTCCCTTCTTCGGACTTTCAACTTTATGAATAAAGTCACCTTGATTCGAGAGCAACAGGAGTCCCGACGAATCGGCGTCCAAGCGGCCTACAGACTGGATCCCCATCGCGGTAAAGCGGTCCGGCAAAAGTTCATAGACTGCCTTATGGTCGCGAGCGTTATGGCTGCATTCGACATCGGTCGGCTTGTAGAGCATTATGTACAACTTCTCGACAGTCGGAGCTTCTTCGCCATTCACCATAATGGACTCCGGACGTTCCTTGAATTCCATGAACGGGTCATCAAGCACCTTACCATCCAATTCTACAAGCCCCATGCGAACAAGTGCACGAGCCTCCTTGCGGCTCCCAAAGCCCATCGATGCAAGCAAGCGTTCCAAAGTCAAAGCAGGCATCAGTCCTCCAAAATAAAATCGACAATTTTTTTGCGGATAAATCCGATTTCCGGGAGTTCTTTTGTCTTAAGCACATGTGCACGGCGACGCCAAAAAATAAACGCCAAAATCCCAGCCAGCACAAGCGTTTCTAGAACAAAGCAGAAAATACGGAGCAACGTAATACTCAAGCGAACATTCCCTGTAGCACGGAGTTCTTTTTCATGGAGCCAATCCATTCGCAAGTCCCAATCACCAACAAACGGGTATGCTTTCAAGATTCCGTTCAACGCGGCAATATAGCCCATAGTTTGATAATCTGTACGAATGCCCTCGACAAAGCAATCGCTAAAGCGAATTCGGAACAAAGAAAAAACAGCGGCGATAATTTTCAAAGCGTACTTAAACACCCTTGCATCCAAATCCGGAGTCAAGAGAATCGTCCAAAATTCGCGGTCAGAAAGTTTTGGTTTTGGCTTTTTAACTTTCGCCTCCGACGCTTGGCCCGAAGGCTTTTCGGACTCGTCTTTTTTCGTAGATGAAACTTCAATTACAGACGAAGACTTTGCTAGATCCTTCGACTTCACTTCGTTCCGCTCAGGATGACACTCTGTCTTTGTGTCCGCAGAACTGTCACCGTAGTCCCTTTTCCCACTTTCGTCTTTACTCTTTCGTCTATCGTCTAACTCCGTCCCACTGCCTACTTCCGACTTCCGACTTCCGACTTCATTACCCATTTTCTCCGTCTTCAGAGTTTCTGTAGGCCTTTTCGCAACAGCTGCCGTTTCCTCTTTTTCTTCCGCTTCTGGAGTCCTGTGGATCCTATCGTTCGCCTGCGGCTCGCTCCAGGATGACAACTCATGGGAACCATCCTCCGCCCTATCGTCTCTCGTCTCCAGCCTCTCTAGATCCTTCGACTTCACTTCGTTCCGCTCAGGATGACACCCGGTCTTTGTGTCCGCAGAGTCGTCTCCGCCTTCCCTCGCCTCACTCTCGTCACCGCCTACTTCATCCTTCCTACTTCCTACTTCCGACTTCCTACTTTCTTCCCCCCATTTCTTCTCATATTCATAAACTTTCTTTTTGAAGAAATAGAAAAACGCTCGCGCACCGCGTTCGCCCGCTTCAAATTCAATCCGAACAGAAAACGGGAAAAGCAGTAGCACAAGCGCTACAACGAGAATAGAACAAAGGAACCAGAAAAAGAAGCCCATTACTTTTCGGCTTCGTCAGCCTTCTTGCTGATAATATCAATCAGCTCGGCAAAGCTCTTGTCTTTGAGAATCTTGCTGAACTGTTCCTTGTAATTGCGAGCCGTCGAAAGGTCGTCAATGACCAAGTCCCAAGCTTTCCACTTGCCGTTCACGGTCGTCATCTTGTATTCGAGCACAGATTCCTTGCCCTGATTCCACAAGTGAGCCACAACGCGAGCTTCGTCATCGCCTTTCATCTTGGCCGGTTCGTAAATCGTCGAATCGGCACGGTAGAGTTCAAGGCGGTTGGCACTGGAGTTGCGAACCATGCGCTGGAATTCCGTCACGAACTTCTGCTGAGAAGCTTCGTCCTGAGCTTTCCAAACGCTAGATGCCAAGGACTTCTTAGCCAAGAGGGCAAAGTCGAAAGAATCGTTCAAAAGATTCTTGACGCGTTCCGTTTCTTTGGCGGTGCGTTTCGACTTCTTGATAATGTTCTGCAATTCAACGTCCTTGCTCTTCACGACAGATACAGGATCTTCGGCAGCAAAAGACAAGAGCGAAACACAGGCAACGGCAATAAGAATTTTCTTAAACATCATGATTCTCCTCATTTTTTATTAAAATACGAATTATATTCGCCAAGAGACAACCCCATCTTTGCCACTAATCCGGCAAATTCGACATTATATCGGCAAACTGCAAAATAGTAATCTTTTTTCATGCTTACATTCTGCGTATAAGCCGAAACAAGTTCGCCCGTCTGGGATTTGTCGAGATCGTATTTCATGGCGGCACCTTTCAAAAGCGCTTCAGATGCACGCAGACTTTCACGCAAAGCATCGAGCTTTTCTTTGGCGGCAACGACTTGATAGTACTGTTCTACAGCCTTCGCCACTAGACCATCCGACGCATAATTTTCTTTCAGTTGGAGGCCACGGTATTCCGTTTTCGCCTGGCGGTAATCCTCCCAGTTCTTCCAGAAGTTCAAACGGTAGCGGAGACCGACACCGATAAGCCCCGAAATCTTGTTCACCGCATCTTGAGCGAAGGCGCTCTTTTGCAGCACGTTGCGGTTTCCGGCCCAGCTCTTGACGTACTGGAATTCACCCATGACAAAGAACTCCGGAGCAAGCTTAGCTTCTGCCAAGTCCATCTGGAGTTTCCGGGCCCGCATGCCAGCAGAAAGCTGCTTCAATTCAGGGTTGTACTTCACCGTCAAGTCGCGGACTTCATCTTCGGTCGGCATGTGTTCGGTTCGCATCGCAAGCACAGAATCTTCAGCAACAAAAGTATCGCCATCCGGCAAGCCTAGAGCAAATCGAATCGCAAGCATCACGCGCTTCATCCCGAGGTCCGCATCGATCACGCCTTCCTTGACCGTGTGCATTTTCGCCTTCAAGTTCAAGAGGTCGTTCTGCGAAACGGTCGGTTCGTCTTCGTCCAAAGCTTCTTCAAGCTGGTCGTACGCCTTATCGACTTGCTTTTGGGCATCGGCGGCAAGCCGCTTCATTTCGAGCGCGAGGAGATAGTTGTAATAATAGGACTGGAGCTCAACCTCTTTCTTGAGCGAGGCGTTTTCAATTTCGAAGCTTTTTTGCTGCAAGTCCGCTTCCAACGCTTTTTTGCCGGTCTGGTACTGCCCTAAGTTCAGCGGCTGGATAAACTTCGCCTCTACCGCCCAGAACGGCCCCATACGCGAAAAGTCATACGTATCGACGGTATCGCCCCAGTCATCGACCGTTTCCTTCAAGCCAGGTGCAGGCCCCACCATCATGGACACGTTGAATGTTGGCAAAATCACTTCGGACTTGAGCGAACGAATCTTGTTCGACTTACTCTCCGTTTCAAACCTTTTTTCAGCCATTTGCGGATCGTTCGCAAGCCCTTGTTCTACAAAATGCAAACAATCATAACGGACTTCGCCTGCAATGGCAAGCCCAAACATCGCACAAATAAAAATCAAAATCCTAATCACAACTAGAATTTAGTAAAAAGAATTTAATCAGCGGTCCGCACCAGCCGCTATTCCTCAAAAAGAGCAGTGTTTCACCAAATCTTTGTATTTTGCCACCACGCCTTCATAGTAAGAAGTCGGGAGCGGAGCGCTTTTTTCAAGCAACCTATCAACGGCAGAATGGCCCAAGTTGTACGCCACCAAAGCTTCTCGCAAATTTCCATATTTTCCAATCAAGCGAATCAAGTAAGCAGACCCCACAACCACGTTGACTTCAGGGCGCATCAAGTCTTCTTCGTTCTCGACAATGAGACCAAAACGCCGCCCCATCTTTGTCGCCGTTTCTAACTTTATCTGCATCAAACCCAACGCCCCCGAAAAACGCCCCGATTGGAATCGTCCGCGAGCCATCGGATTGCCACGACTTTCTTGAGCGACAACAGCAAGAATAATCAAAGGGTCCAGAGAATACGATTGCGAAATCTGCCAAAGCTGCTCCGCCAAAATGCGAAAGCTCACTTCAGAGATTCGATCGCCCAGCATGTACGTAAGTGCCTTTTCGATTTTCACATAGTCTAGCGTCCACTTACCTACAACTTCCAAATGTTCCAAATCGTTATGGAGAACGCGTTCCCGATAAGCGAGGTTTTCTAGTTTAACCTTGTTGGAATACCATTCGCTTCCAAACGTAAACAAAACCGCGAAGATAATGATGAACAGAATGCTCACGCCCATCGAAGAAAGTCGAACGCTATTTTTCACGCCGATTTTTCTCCAGATTTTCTAAATACGTGACCCAGTCCTGGATAGCCCCGAACGAGCTCAGCAAAGTCGTATCCTGCACGACACCGAGTTTGCGCATGGGCCCGATTGCAGATTCCAAGCGATCGATTTCGCGGATATAGCGGGCCTTTTGGCTTTCAAGTGCAGTTATTTGCGCTTGCTTGTCAGAGATTTCACGCCCCTGCCCGACGATTACGGTAAACAAAGTAATAGTCCAGCCAATCAAGAACAAGGCAAGAGAAATTGCAAATCCAAGAGACAAACTAATGGATTTTTTTTCGTAATGCAGGCCGACCAAATGCACTTGCTTCGAAAGTCCCGACTTGCGGTATTCTTCGCGGTTCTTGTAGATTTCAAAGATGTTCTTGTAACGTTCGAAGTAAGCGTTCAGCTCTTCGTTATCGAACAGCAAAATGAGCGTTGCGTTCTGCTGTTTCACCAAATTGAGCATTTCCAAGAACAAGCCGCGATAAGCTTCCGTCGTAAACCGTGCATTCTGCAAGTTCACGAAGAAAAAGACTCCCGGCCCGCAAACAAGCATTTCAAGCTTTTCACGAACCGCCGAAAGCTGGTATTCGCCAAGGATTCCGTACAAAGAAATTTCGACTTCTTCGCCGCGGTCTTCAACCTGGATGTCAATCAAATCGGCTCGCATCCATTACCTCTTCGTCACCGACACCGAAATGCTAAAAGCCTTGCGGTCGAGGATGTTAAACGGAGCGTTCCAGAACGGGAACACGCGAATGCCTTGGAACGCCTGCGGAGCCGCCGAAGAGGTCGCCCCATAAATAGCTCCTACAAAAATCGACGTAGGCCGATCAAACGCCATGCGGAAAACGCAACCCGATTTTTCATCGCGGATTTCAAGATTTTGTCCGTCGGGATACAATAACGGTTCGGCCATGTTCCACTTGACATTACAACCGTCAATAAAAACTTTATTTAAATCGCCCTTCGACAAAAGACCTAGTTCAAGAATCGTACCGAAGAATCCCTTGGTATTCACATAAGCCAAATTGTCGATAGCGTAGGAAACCGTAAACTTGGCCGCATCGCCTTGGAAGGCAAACTTTTTCTTTATCCTAAACAAAGCCTTGCGTTCGTCATTTGCAAAACCCTGTTCTTCGTCCAATAAAATTTCCGTTCCCGTATTCGTTCTGAGAATGCGGTAATCGTAAGGGTCTGCAAGCAAATGCTTGCGGTCATAAAGCATCTGTTCCAACTTGACGGGAGTTAGATCCGCGTTCGGCAACAGACAATCTAAAAACGCCACCGAAGGTTCGCCATCATCCCGCCACGTATTCACAAGATTGATGTTAGCGCCCTTATAATTCAAAGCCCGAAGAGCGCCTCCAAAGCGAGTATCGAGCAAGTACGAGCAATCTGGATTTTCACAGAAAAGAACCTTCTTGCCCAACAGCAAAAAGTCACACACATCGACGCGAAGTCCCGAAAACGCGGTAAGATTGTCCAAAATCTGAGCGGCCTCTATCAACAAACGATTCGCACGTTTGCGGACTTTCATGGAGCGCATCCCCTCGTTATTGAACAAATCTCTAAAATAGCGGGGAGCCATTGCCGGCATTAGCGACTTGCAAAACTCCAACCACTTTTTACCCGTCAAAGTATTGCGGGCCCTCCTGTACAAATTCAGGAACGTCTTGTGGTGCAAATTAATTTCGGGACGGCGGATCAAAAGTTCGCGGCAAGTGTGAGCCGTCGGAGGAAGTCCCAATTTACATCCTGCCGAAACAAGGAAGCTTATTGAGCCGCAAGTTTCAAGCTGATTGACGGCAAAACCGACCGTCCTAGTCTGAACTTCGTTCATCTCGACAAAATCGACAAGCCGTCCAAAGAAATCGACAATTTCTATAGGTTCCGACGGAATATCCAAAAACGCAATCGCAGACTTTCCGTCGCGGCAATACGATTCCGCAATACTCCGCCACGAAAGATCGTCCTCGGCAATCGCTTTGGACAAGACCTCGGATACAGGAACAATGCGGATAAGCGCACCGCGATCTTCGAGCGTAAACCACCCCGAAACAGGAGTCGAACGTCCAAGAGCATCCTGCACGGCAGACTCCGTCACTAACGCGTAGTCAAATCGGGAACGTTCCAGAACATCGGCCATGCCCGGTTCCCACACCAGCGACGAGTTGAAATACCCTTGCGGTTCCACGCCGAGCACCTTCTTCAAAAAGTCGCGGTGCAATTCAAGCTGCATAGTCTGCAAGTCTTCCGGGAACAGCGGTAGCATCGGGTCGTAATAGCCGCCCCCTAAAAATTCGATAATGCCGTTGTGAATCGCGTTCTGGATTTTGCCAAACGTCAAAGGCTTTGCGATATTGTAAAGCATCTCAATCATCGGGCCATCCAGATAGATAGAGCACTTTACTTGCTCCGAGGTCAAAAGGACGTTCAATCCCTCCAGCAAATTGCGTGCTATCGCCTCTAGGTTTTCGTACGAGGTCGATGGCGACATCTGCAAGACAAAGGATATTCTCGGATTCATGGGACAAAGAATAGAAAAAAGTTATGATGAGTAAGATGTAGTCAGCAACAAACACCTAATAAAAAAAGAACCCGCCGCATCTGCAGCGAGTCCTAAAACAGTCTTTAAATCTGTTTCGAATTAGTGACCGAGGAACTTCTTGCCTTCGCCGAAATTATCCTTGTAATGGATGTAATCCGGAACAAAGCCTGCCGGGAAGGAGAAGCTGATATTCACAGAGCACTGGAATTCGTTCATCAACTTGCCCTTGCCCTTGAACTTCTTCTGCTTCTTTTCAATCTTTTCGTCGCCCTTCTTGCCCACGAGAACTTCGGCTTCGCACCAACCCGTGTCACCCTTGGCAGAGACTTCCTTGCCATCGGTAGAAACGAGCTTGATGAGAGACGGATCGAGTTCCGTATTGTTACCCGTCGTAGCCCAGAACTGGAGTTCGCCAGAAAGGGAGGTCTTGGTCATCTTGATGGTCGGCATGGCCATCACGTAGCCCCACTTGTCAACTTTGTGCTTGCCGCTCAAATCCGGGATGTTTTCACCGAAGATGAGGAAGTAACCACGAGTCGTCTTGCGGCTCTTGTTCAATGCGGCCTGGATATCAGGGTTGGTCGGAGCCATGGCTGCCATGCGGAGCAGCAAGTATTCGCTCACGACCGGATCGTCTTCGGAAGTGGCTTCTTGCAAGTTGCGTGCTACATAGAGCTTTTCGGTTTCGGTACGGATGTTCTTCACGTCGGATTCTGCAACGTGGCGGCTCTTTGCGACAGATTCGGCAGAGTCGATCTTTGCAAACGCATTGATAATGGTTGCGAAATCAACGCCTTCCTGAGCGGCCTGGCGCTTACCGATTTCTGCAAGCGTCTTTACATATTCTTCAATAGTGGCGTTTTCCTTCACCTGCGGAATATTGACAGCAGCTTTTTCGAAATAGTTGTTGATGAGGTCGCTACTCAAGTCCTTCTTGGATTCAGCTTCACCCGCACGCACAAGCGCAAGTGTGAAATTGTCAAAGAATTCTTCGGACATTTTGCCCTTCTTCTTTGCTTCAAGATAAGAATTGATGGCGTTACGGAAACGGCCTTCCTTGAGGTGTTCGTCACCGCGTTTTTCGTTAGTACCCTTACAGCCGGTAAGCGAAATCGCCACAGCGGCTGCCAAAGCAGCAATGAAAATCTTCTTCATTTTGTATCCTTCAGATGAAGTTATGTTAAAAAACGTTGAAAAGGACTCTTTATCACGTTAAAAAATAAAATATACCCTTTCAGTTGAAATTTAAATAAATAAATTTATACATACCTATTTTTATAGGTAAATTTTTTTTTGAAGTGGTAAAAAATCAATGAATATACTCGTCGTAACTCCAGAAGCGGGGAACTGGAAGACACCTAGTCCACTTGCAACTGCAGTAAACTGCATGACACAGGCATTTGCCGATGCCGGGTCTCAAGTTGTAACTTGTTCGCCCTTTTACAAGGACCATATAGTTGATTCCGACAAGTATCATTGCGTTTTTAAAGGCGTCGAAGCCTTGCAGAACATGCCTTTCGAGGTTTGGCGTTCCGATGACGACCCTCTCCACACCTATATATATAATGAGGAATATTTCGGGCGTCCCTATGTTTATGGCCCGCCGCACTCGCCGCCATACAACGACAACCACCTGAGATTTGCGATGTTCGCCTCGGCTGTCCTCACGTACAGCGCCCAAAGCGGCATCCAGTTCCAAGCGATACTTGGACATGAATGGGGCGGCGCCCTTGTCGGAGCGCTTTGCCATACCGTCTATCAAAAACAGTTCAACAGCATCCCGTTTTTTTTCAACGTCCATAACATCACTTACGACTTCCATGTGCATCCAAGCGAAATCGAAAAAATCGGTCTCCCGCCCAAGGACTTCAACATGGACGGCTACGAGTTCTGGGGCAAGGTAAGCCTCCTCAAAGCAGGAATCCTGTACGCGAACAAGGTGCTGTTCCCATCGTCGGGCTACCGCGACGCTATGCTCAACACGAACCTCCCCGGCGGCCTCAGCGGATTTTTGAATCGCAACAGCGAAAAGCTCCTCGGTATCCAGTTCGGCGTGAATTACAAATTCTGGGACTTCAACGACGAAGCGAAGCTCCCCATCAAAGAAGCGAAGCGTGCTGCGAAGGCGAGCCTCGGGCGCCAGTTCGACATGGATCTTTCGCACAAGCTTATCATCTACAGCCACATGGACATGGAATCGGGCAACACGTCCGAGACGCTTGCAACCATCCTTTCGGACATTGCGAAGCAGAACTCGCTCATCATCGTGGGCATTTCTCCGGAACACCCCGAATGGAACTATTACCAAGACGTGTCGCAGCAGTACGGCAACTTCGTCCGCATCCTCCAGTTCGACTCCGAAGAAGCGAACAACAGAGACAAACTCCGCGACACGCTTGCGGCGTCGGACATTCTCTTTGCCGCGAACCTCCAGGAGCCGTCCGCCTCGATTATCCTCAAGGCCATGGCCACAGGAACACTTCCGCTCACGGGCCGAAACGTCGGCATCGCAAGCATGCTCACCGACTACACCCTCGAAACTGCCGGTGAAGCAAACGCATTCCTCGTCGATGACGCGAACGCACCGCACCAGATGTTGCGCCGCATCAAGGACGCCATCAATGTGTATAACACGGAAGTCGCCGATTGGGACAAATGCGTCGTGAACGCCTATAGCGGGTTTCATTACGAATGGGCTAAAACAATTTCAAAATATTTACTAATTTTGGGCGAGCTGGGGCTTTAGCTCAATCGGTTAGAGCGTCGGACTATCAACCCAGCCCCGAAAAATTTTCAGAAAGTACTCCATTGGAAGCCCGAAGGCAAAAGCCTCCGGGCCTTTTTCATCAGTAAAATCAAGGCTTCCGGCGCGATTTGGACTGTCTGTCGCGGTTCTCCGTCGCTTGTAATGGTTTTTCCCGAAAGACGGGGGAAACCGCCAAAAATCGGGTATGATGTGAGACATTTGTGAGCTTTTTGTGAGCCGACTTTTAGGCAAATTTT
>NZ_JAFWOM010000016.1 GCF_017545445.1 Fibrobacter sp. | reverse complement strand
TGGCGAAATTTACGAAAAAACGGCAAAATCAAAAAACACACATTTATCGGGTAAAATGAGACAAGCAAACCCAATATAATCAAGGCTTCCGGCTTGATTTCCTCTTTTTAATCTTGTCTCATTTCTTCCGCTTTAGCATATCCAGCAGCAGTGCTAAAAAGATTGCATCATCATCTTGGACTCCTCGCAATGACAATCAAGTCGAGTGTCGCGAGCAGTCGTCAACGGAAGCTCATGACCGAGACGCAGAGTCATGTGCCATGCACAATGACAAGGATTCTTCCTCTTCTTCAATCAAGAATCAATCCAGCTCGTCACGTAGTTCGAGTTCTAAAAGCGATTGGATCTGGGACGTTTCGGTTGAATCGCTTTTGAATCCGAAGATAAAGTACGGCTCCATGACTGACTCGCGAGACGGTCAAACGTACAAGACCGTCAAAATCGGTAATCAGGTGTGGATGGCTCAAAACCTCAATTGATTATTCACTTGGGATGATTATTTTACCGTAAGATGGTACGAGGACGAATATAATGATGTTTCCGATGGTATCAAGGGTTTACGCTCTGGTACTTTTGGTGGTAATAACCGAAGTGGTTTTTCCCTGAAGAAAATGAAAAACGTGATGATGGAATGTTTGCTTATCAAGGTTATATTTCGTCTTCTATAGAAACAGCTCCCAGACGGGAAGATTATGCTTCAAAAACACTTGGAATGTCCGTTCGCTGTGTGAAATTGGAATAGGTGTCTCAAAAAAATCTTTCTATCGTTACAAGCATGACATGGACACCGCATGAAAATAAACCTTTATTAGTCCGCTTTTCGGAATGGCTGGTAGAACCCGATGAATGGCCCGCTTGGGTGCAGTTCTTCTTGTTGCCTAAACCGCTCGGACGCGAAAACTTCTTTTTTGTGCGAGTGGTGCTGCTGTTCGCAATGGCGTTCTTTTCTGTGCAGGCGTTTTTCGGCGGCTATCAGTCGTGGATTGCCCAGTTTTTGCACAACTTGAACCTGCCCGTTCATGAGACGGGTCACATCGTTTTTGGATTCTTTGGAAGCCGCCTCATTACATCGCTAGGCGGTTCGCTGTTCCAGACCATCATGCCGCTCGTGTTCTGCTTTGCGCTGTGGATCAAGCCGCGGGACTTGTTCGGAGCGTCGGTTGCGCTTTGGTGGGCGTTCGAAAACTTGATTGACGTTGCTCCGTACATCGAAGACGCTCTCCCCATGAAGCTGACGCTCATTAGCGGCGGTACCGGTGCTGAAGCCCCATACGGATTCCACGACTGGAATTTTATCTTGTCCGAGACAGGCTATCTTTTGAAGTGCGATACGATTGCTTCGGTTGTTTATGCCATCGGCTATATCGGAATGGCGCTTTGCGTTTTGTGGGGGACTTGGAGCCTGCTGTATTATTTCATTTATCAAAAGAAAGACGACGGGCTGTTAGATTAGAATTTGAAGGCGTTTTTCTTCGGTGGTCATTTTTAGCAAATGCAAAAAATTTGACCGCTAATTTGCGCGGTTACGTACATCTTAGGCGGAATGAGCCTACTATATGTGCCTGTTTTTTATGCAAAAAAAATTTGAATGGTATAATTACAGAAGTCCATGCTCCTTAAGAATCTTTTCGTACCTTTCAGCACGAGATTCTGCTTTGTCAGCGCGAGACTCCGCTTCGTCAGCACGGGATTTTTCTTCGTCAGCACGGCGTTCTGCCGCTTTGGTGCGTTCGCGCTCTTCATATACTGCATCATCTATTTCCTGTTGCCAAGTCATATAGCGCTTCCTTGTTTCGTTGTCCGACAGATACCATTGCCGCTGGCGTTCGACATCTTGAGTTCCCTTGGATGTGGCCTTGCTAGTTGCGAAGTATTCGAGGTACTCCTTGACCGACTTCTCGGCGACATCCCTATACTTAGTGAATATATAAAAATTTTTCCAGCATTGATCCCCTAGTTCAATTTTAGCATTGCCTATTTCCAGATTTTTGAATCGGTAAACGGCTTGGCCCTGCTTAAAAATGTCATCGGGGCAGATAAAGATGATATATTGTTCCTTGAGATTGCGGTAGGATTCGCCTTTGTTCAAGGCTTCTGAGTCGCACAAAGCTTGGTAATAGCGAGTGCGTTTGGGCAACTCATGAGTATCCTCAATCTGCATCTCAATGTCAAACGTGCGGAGAATTTCCCCCTTGGGGCTTTGTTCTTTTACAAATACATCGTAGCGGACACCTTTGTTGAAGGGGCTGTTTTCGGTTGTTTTCTCCGGCTCGGGTTCTTGCAAGTCGAAAATCTTGATTCCAAGAAGTGCTTCCAGAAAAGGTTTCGCAATGTGTTTGTGGCTGAACACTAAAGCGAACATGAAACGGTTCGTGATGGGCAGCTGTTCAAACGGGATGTGGTTTGCTTGCATTTTACTCCTTTACACAGATTGCTCTGTGTAGGTTAAATTCAAAAAAAAGAGCCGTTCCTATGTCGATAAATAAATAACGATATAGAAAACGGCTCTTAAATGAGCAGACCAGCAATCCGCCGGCCTTGTTACAATATAATAAATAGAATTAGGGAAAGTAAAATATCAAGAAAAATTTTTCATTTTGCAAACAACCGTTAGCACGAGAGTCGCAGCGGCAAGCTTGCTTGCCGATATGACCGAGTCATAGGTTGTTCTATAAACAACCGTTAGCACGAGTGTCGCGAAAACAAGTTGACTTGTTTTGAATTAGATTTTAGTGTAAGTCCCCTCTTGACGAGGATAGAAAAAAAGTATATTGATGAGTATCTATCAGGGGCGAAATTTTGTCAAGGTATTCATTATGAACACATCTAAACTTGCAAAAGTTAGGAGCGTTGCGGTTCTCGTATTGGCGGCGTTGCTGCTTGAGGCGACTACCGCTTTTCAGTATATATCCACGCGACGTGCGATTACGGCTCAAATCAAGGAAATGGCTCAGCAGGATTTGACTTCTGCCAACCGTACATTCGAAATCAAGGAAATTACGGAAGCTGTCATTGCGGGGGCGTTGCCGGAGGTTGAGCGCCTGGTGGCTCTCGGTCAGGATGATTCCTTGCATAAAGTTTTGCAGCATTTGATAGCCATCACGCCAGAAATTGTCGGGATAGATTTTGCTTATCGCGTAGGCGAAGATGGCGTTCGCAACGGATACTTTACTTTCAGGGATGATGAAACAAATAAAATTAAAGATACGGTCATAGGCTTTGATTATACAGAGCGTACTTGGTATCGCGAAGGGTTGCAGGGGAATGGCTTTTGGAGCGAACCCTACATGAGCCGTTATTATGTGGCTCTTATGTCCACCTATTCGCGTCCGGTGCGTGATAGCCATGGCCGGACCGTTGCCGTTATTGGTGCGGATCTCCCGATGCGGGAACTCTCTGCGATGGCGGTGCAGCTGTACGACAACCAGCAGCGTTCTCTAATGATGGTTATCGTTTTGCAGGTGCTTGGGCTTTTGGTTCTCGGTTTTATCATATACCGTAGTATCGTCAGCGCTCGTAAATTGAACAAAGTTAGCGCCGAAAAGGAGCTCATGAATCGGGAGCTAGGCATTGCGAATAGAATCCAGACGGCGATGCTGCCGCCTCCGATGCCTGCAAATGAGTTTGTCGATGTTGTAGGGAGTCAAGTTCCGGCAAAGCAGGTGGGTGGTGATTTTTATGATTATTTTATAAGAGACGGAAAGCTGTTCTTCAATATTGGCGATGTTTGTGGCAAAGGAATCCCAGCGGCGCTTGTGATGTCGATGACTCAGGCTGTGTTCCGCACGGTTGCTTCGAAGGAAAATGACCCGGCCCTCATTGTTCGTGACATGAATGCGATTGCGAGCCGCGGAAACACGACGGGAATGTTTGCGACGCTTTTTGTGGGCGTGATGGATTTGGCTACCGGCGTTTTGAGTTATAGTAATGCAGGGCATGAAAAACCGATTATCGTTACTGGTCGAAAAATGCGTTATTTGGATGCTGTTGCGAATATTCCCATAGGAATTGATGAAGACAAAGAATATAAAGATCAAGAAACGACCATTGCTCCGGGCGATATGATTTTGCTCTATACCGATGGCCTTACTGAAGCGATGAACGTGGGCGAGGAATTGTTCGGATTAACGCGTGTTGAAGCCGCCATTTGTGGAAATGTGGAAGAATGCACCGATGGAGAAAATGTCGAAGGCAAAAATGCCGAAAAATGCGAACTTTGTGCATTCGAGGGGGCGCAACAGCTGCTAGATACGATGTCGCATGCCGTGTCTGAGTTCGTGAATGGCGCGGAGCAAAGCGACGACCTGACCATGCTTGTGATAAAGTATAAAGGGTAGGGTTTGGATTTTTAAATGTGTAAAACGGAGCTTCCATTCTCGTCAATTATTTTTTTTGTCCAGTCAAAATTCGTCACGAGTGCAAAGCCGTTATAGAACGGTTCTATATTCAGATAACGTTCAGGATAAAGCTCATTCCCGTTAATATCGGAATGAAACCAGCCTTTTTCATCGCGGGCGGGGGCGATGTTCTTATGAAAAACTCCCAAATCCAGGAATCCTTTGCCATTTAGGAAATGCCCATCGGCCTTGATATGACGCCACAAGCCGTCGGTGCATTTTACGCAGGCAATACCGTCTCTAAAATCACCTGCATAGAGGAATGCTTGCGAGTATAGGCGACTTCCTTTTGAATCGATATGGAAATAAGATCCCTCCTTGTCGCGAACAGGGCTGATATTTTCCTGAAAATTTCCGCACCAGGCATAGCGCTCGCTGTAAAGGGGCTTGCCTGCAGTATCGATATGAAAACACCCCTCTTTTGATGTTACTGCCGCAAGGCCGTAATAGAATCCAAAGGTTCGTTCATAGCGGTTCGAATAAAGTTCAGAACCGTCAACGGTAATATGGTACCACCCCGACTCGTCTTCTACGGGAGCGAGCCCCGGCTCATGGAATTTCAAAATCGATTTGAATTTTTTGAACACAGGGGATCCGTGAAAATAGAATTGGCTTTCTTCTTGGTTATCTTTGATTTCTTTCCAGTTCATTTTGATACCCTTAAAATACGATGATGATTCCATCCAAAAATTGAATCCAATTCTCTTTGGTGTAAGTATGAATTTTGTTGGCATATGCAAAGTGGGCGATAAGTGCGTCGTGAGTCACGAAAAGGGTAATTCCGTTTTGTGAAGTTTTATCTTTAATCCATTGCATTGCGTCTGTTTTAAGCGATTCGACTGAAGCTATTCCGGGGATCTTCTCACCTTGAGAAAAGTGCTCGAAGACACCACTACATCCGTAGTCGAGATATGCTTTTCCTGCAATATCGGCATTGGCGATGTGAAAACCTGGTGTACCGAGTTGAGTTTCTTGAGTAATTTGAATGTTTTGCTGTTTTCCCGTAAGCCCTTCTTTTATGAATTGGGCCGTCTGTACACAGCGATCTATTGGGCTGCAGAAAATATGGGTAATTTTGAGATCGGCAATCTTTTCGCCGAACGAAATTGCTTCCTTAATGCCGTTTTCTGACAACATAACTTCTGTTCCAAAAGAACCTGCAGGAATTTCTCCACGTTCGCTGTGTCTTAATAATACGGCTATTCTTTTAAAGTCAATATTACCGATGGTGTGCAGTTTTTCAATGAGACTAGTCATTAAATACCTCCTGTACGCTTGCAACGCATGTTGCATTTTTTACAGTTATCGCTATTGCCCCAGTTGTTGATGAAATTGCAGTACTGCATTCCGTTCCACATTGCCAACGGCGAGAAATCCTTGACATTCCCGAAATCGCCGAATTCCTTGCGGACATCCGAGGGGCAGCAACAGATTTGGTAGGATCCGTCGTATTCAATCCAAAGTTCTTTACCAAGAAATTGGCAGTATGTATCGTCGCTATCCAAGGCGGGCTTGTTCAAATCAATAGGGTCGAAATTCACGAGCTTGATTTTGTCGCCCGCAAGTTTGTGGCACTCTTCGCAGGCTTTATTCCAGAGGGCAGCATTTTCTAGTGTTCTGAGCATTTCGCAATCTAGCGCATCCGATGTTTTCCAGAGATGGTGCCCTTTAACGCGGTTGACTCCATGCTCGATGGCCCATGCAATAATATTCTTGAGCTCATCTAAATTAGACTTCATGAAGGTACATTGCAATGTAACGGTTGCCTTAGAACCTGCTTCGTTTCGCATCTGGATGAATCGTTCAATGTTATGGAGCTGCTTTGGCGTGACAGCTCCGCACATGATACTTTCGTTGATTTCGGGGTTTATCCCGTTCAAGCTGAATTTGACATCCGAAATGATATTGACCAGTTTTGGGCCCCAATATTCAATGTCTTTCACCGGGAATGTTCCGTTAGTTGTCAGGTTCATCTTGACATTGAGGTCTTTGCACAGGCCTACGAGCTCTTCGAAATGGGGGTACAGCAACGGTTCTCCCATGGTGGAGGGGATGATTTCTTTTAGACCGTGGTGGACAAGTCTTTCGATTGTATCCTTGACGACTTCAAAGCTCAAATCCGGACGATGAGACTCTTTTAGCCTGTGTCTATTCGCTTCTGAGAATGTGTCGCACATTTTGCAGTGCAGATTGCACTTGTCAGGATTCGTAATGAACGTCATTCGCTGCGGGCAAGGGCGATGCGGATAAACAACGTTCTGTTTCGCTATTTCGTTGTACTTTTGCAAGCATAGAGCTGCATCATCTTCTATCGAGACGACCTTTTCAATCGGCTTGATAAGATTCAATATTTCTTCAGGATGATTGACAAGATTCTGCATCTTGTTGCGAAGATCTTCGGCATCACCGAGTTTGAACGTGAATCCGTCTATACCATCATGGACAAGTTCAGCCATTCCTCCCTTGTCGCTTACCAATACGGGAAGTTCAACGCTTTGGGCTTCCTGTATAACAAGTGGGGCGTTTTCAAGCCAAATGGATGGGCATACAAGAACATCCAAAGAATCTAGGACACTTTGCAATTCATTGTTGTGATATGGACCTTTGAACTGGATTCGATCACTAGAATATTGTTCCTTTAGTTTTTTCCCGTAATCACTTTCGTAATCGCCGTAAATAAGCAACTTTGCGTTTCCTTCAACCTTGTCAAAAGCTTCGCAAAGAAGATGGACTCCCTTGGTGTGGATAATCCGGCCAGTAAAACCAAACGTAATTTCGGAGTGGAGCTTTTTAGGATGCTTGGCTAGCTTTGAAACATTAAACCCATATTTTGCATAAACGATTTTATGCGGATCAACACCCATGTCTCTAAAGAAATTCTCTAGCGTATGTGACGGTGCGAAAAATACGTTAATGCAGTCTAGAGTTTGACGGATATGCTCGTCGCGTTCATTGATGAGTCTTGAATCAAAGTCATCTTTTTGGTAATGGAATGCGGCACACCTTGTACATTGGGCTGCATTAGGCAGGGGACATATCTCCCAGTTCTGTGGGTTGATGAGTTGCCCGCGATGGCAGAACATCCAGAAATCATGAATAGTGAATAGAACCGGCAATCCGAATTCTCTTTTAGCGATGATGGGAATTTGCGTGGAGAGATGCGATAGGTGGCCGATGTGAACGACATCGGGATTGACTCTTTTTACATATTCACGGAATGCTTCGTCGATTTCTGGATTCAGATATTTGTCATAGAAGGTGGCTGGGGTCGGTTCGTAATTGTTGATTTTACGAATATGTACGCCCTCTTCAATGGTGTCAAAGAACTGGTGCAAGGGGATGCTTTTATCTTCAATGCGGTGGAATACGAAAACGTCGTTCGTTTTCGCCAATTCTCGTGCGAGATTGTATGTATAAACCTCGGAACCAGCCATGTAGTGTGGAGGGTAGCCGTGGATAACAAGTAGAATTCTCATATTAGATCCTTTTGGTCAAATTCATTGACGTTTATAGATATAGAAATTTCAAAGGAAATTGTGGGTGGCTATATTTTTTGTGGTTTATTGAATTTCCTTTATGTGTTCAACGATGATTACGCCGGTTTGAATGAGAAATTCACGGATGTAGTGGTTGTATTCTCGCTGAAACATTTCGAATGCGTAGTTGTTGCTAGGAGTACTTGAAAATACAAGCGTTTTGAAACCGCCTTTGACATTGTGCCTGAGTGAAGGGTGATTTTTTCCTTGTACACGTACCCAACGTTTTGTGTTTATGAGTTTGTTGCAGAAATCGTTGATGCGCTTGTCTTTGGAAATGCGTTCCATAATAACCTCTTTTTTGATATCGCGATTGCGATGGTTTAACTTAGCCAAGCGGGAGTTTCCCGCTGTCATTTACAGATGTAGAAACCCCAAAAGGGACAAAAGGGGACAAAAGCGGATTGTCCGTTTTTGGGGAAAAACGGAATTCATGGATTCGCTAGAGTTGACGAGGCGAATTGTGTTATTTGTATAACGCGGTCAATTCAATTGCGATTTTTATCAAATACACCGCCATTTCATACTTGTATGCATTCCAAAAATCGGTGGAGTATTCTGCATGGCATTCTTCTGCAATTTTGCCTTTTTAAACCATTCTGCACGAAGTTTTATGCGATCTTCTTCAGTCTGTGCTTTCTTGGTTGATTTTTCAAGTTCTCGCCAAGGTACTTGAGCGTATTGCCAATAAACCCAGTTTTCATTGAATGGAATGCCGCTTTTTTTCAAAAGTATAAAGAGATTGCATAGCTTTGCCTTGAGCCAGTTTCTTTCTTCTGACAAGTCGTTTGATTGAAGTTCTGTATATATGTGGCACAGGAAGAAATAGGCTGAATAATCCCAGAATAAGTTTACTACATCGCCGATGGTTTTCAACTCGGTTTTCGTATTTATTAAGATTTGAACAGTTTCCTTCACGTATTCATCGAGCTTTTCGATGTCATCGTAAGGTCCCGAAATAACCATGTTAGCCATTGCTGTCGAAGATGGATATGTCATTTTCCAAATGATTTCGGAAATGTCGTACATAATCAAATTTTTCCCTTATAGTTGTCGTTGTTAACCATAGATCTACACTTGTAAATCTACTCTTGTGTTTCTTGTCGCGATTGCGGAAATAAAAAAACTATATCAACTTTTGATATAGCCGTTTTGATTGAACTAGATGTTAACCATTTGGAACTCCTTGTTTAAGTGTGTGCTCTTTACATCAAGACTAAACACCCTCTAGTTTGAGGGATCCAGTGTTTAGGCTCTTCATCGAAAAAAAAAGCACACATCGACTCAGAGTTGTAAAGAATGTACCACGAATATATAAACAAAAAATTAATCTGTCAAGTATTCTTTAAAAAAAGTTTTTCCTATCACCTAATCAAAAACACAGCATAAAGCGGAACGGACTTGATTCCGTTCTCGATGCCGAAATTCTTTGTGGAAATTCGGATGCTGTATGGTGATTTGTATTTTGAAACGAAACTTTTGAAATCGCACTAAAAATGTGTTTTTTGATCTGAAATTTACGCTTTTAGTGTGATTCTTTGTTTTTGGCGGAATTTGAACTTTTTTGCTGAAAACCGCCAAAAATGAGGTTTGTTGTTTTTTTTATATTGCTCCATTATCGAAAAAACAGAAGATGGTTTATGAAAAAAGTACTTTTCGCTATGGTGGTGTTTTGCTTTTTATGTGTAGAAGCATTCGCTGATGTATATAGACTTATTGATGCTCCAGACAGATGTGTAGTGGATTACAATGATGAAAATCATATTTTAGATTTTTCTCAATGTGATCCTGCTAAAGACCATTATGTTGGTGATAGGTCGTTCCATGCTAGTGTGTATTGCTCAGTTAGAAATGTGGATCTACTATGGTTTTCTTTTATATTAAATGTGGAATCAATAGGTGATGAAAATATCTCAAATTACTATGAGTTGACTGAACGAACGAATTATTCTTGTGAGGTGAAGTCTGTTACTCTTATGGATTCTACAATTTCAATAGAAAAGTTTGATTCTGCTCTTCGTTATGACCAAATGAGGCGTTGTTATCTTGTATTAGAAGGAAAATCTAGTGTAAGACGAATATCATCGTATGAATATTCTCAAAAGAATGTAGAGACGAAATCTCATTGCGCAACTTATAGCATTGAAGAGGAGTTTTACTTAATGCAGGCTTGCGTAAATTCATGTCTTTCTCAGAATGGCTCTAATATTGTTGAGGTTTGCGCTAAACGATTGAAAGACTTTGAGTGCAAGTATAGGTTGGATTATAGAGATGCTAAGTACAAAGGTTCCTCTTGTCCAGTAAATAATCTTCCTTTATAGTTTTAGCTTGCTTGTATTGTTTGCAAAAAATCCCCCCGAGCGCCACGCCCGGGGAGAGTTGTTCTGTAAGTTATTTACCTCTCTTGTAGAGTTTGCTGTTGGGGTTCATCTGAACGGAACGGTTCGTTTGAACGGCCTTGTACTGTTTGTTAAACCCGCTTGTACCACGGTTTGAGTTAAGTTGGTTCGCGTGGTTATCAAGCGAAGTGTACTTTTTCATCTTGGTCTCCTATGGTTTAAGGTTGATGATTAAAAGTCTTCTTGGTTGTCGTCGATCAGGGCCGATTTGACAACTTCGTTGACTTTGAATTTGACTTCGAACGGCTTCAATCCTTTTACTGTAGATTTTGCAGAAATTGAAACTTCACCGTTAGATTTTATGCTCGCCTTGTATTCCGTGTTGGCGAATGTTGGGCGATAGCGTTCTCCGATGACGTCCAGCTTTACTTTGTTTGATGCTAGCTGGACGTTCTCGATGTTCTTTCCGTAGTTTTCAGGGAATTCTTCTAGGTCGTTTCTTCCGTTGTCGTACCATTGATCGGGTACAGGCTGGATGTCGAGAACGTAGGGGTGGTTTTCTACAGGTACCCATAATGTTAATTGGAAGGCTCCCTTTAACCCTTGCCAGATTTCGCTGGAGTCCAAAGCTTTTACGCCTTCGTTTGTTAAGTTGTTGCCAAAGCTTGGTGTGCTTTCGATGAGACCTTCCTGCTCGAAAAAGAAGATGATGTTTTTGACTGCGTTTGCTCGTGCGTTTCCGTTGTCGCAGAAAAGATCGCGGCTGATTTCCTTTTCTTTAGCGTTCGGGTGTTCCATGATGTATCTGAGGAACGGGCGGATCCACGGGTTTTTGCGGAGTGTTCGGATTTCGCCTTTTACGAGGCGGTAGCTGATGTGGTTTTCGATATTGTTGATATTCATATTTTTTTCCTTTTTTTATTTAAATATTGTGTGTGATATTTTTGAGCTTTTGGACAATGCGTCCTAAGGCTCCTTCGCCTTTGCTCATGGCTTGCCAGTTGCCAACGTGGACCATCATGTAGCGGGCGCGCGTGATGGCGACGTTTAGGCGGTTGGGGGCTCCGATGAAGCAAGTGGGCACTTGGTTGCTGTAGCTGAGGAAGACGGTGTCTGCTTCGTGACCTTGGAAGGAATCGACGGATCCTGCGCTATAGCTGACGTATTTTTCGAATCCCTTGAAAATGCGTTGGCAGCTTTTCTTCAGTTCGTCGGCTTGCTCCTTGTAGAACGAGAGAACGGCGACGGACCATTTTTGTTCCTTGTTTGGTTTTGCCTTTGCAAATTCGCGGAACTTGACAAGTTCGCTTTCAATCCATTTCTGTTCGGCCTTGTTGCGGTTCTTGCTGTCGCAACGACCTTTGATGTTTTCCCAGTGGTTGTGTTTTTTGCCGAAGCGGCGGTAGTCCCATTCGCGTTTACCGACCATGTGCTCGGAGCGCATAGCTTTTCCTTCGTAAAATTCGTCGGAAGCGATTTTTGCTATGTCTGGGTGGCTGCGGTGTTGGTTGGTGAGTTTGATGCAACGGCTTTCGAGCATGTTTTGGGGAATGCCGCGGAAAAGCGCAAGGTCCTTGTATTCTCCGTAGCCTCGCAAGAGAAGTTCCATACAGGATGGCAGATAAATTTGTTCAAAGATGTGGATGCTTTTTTTGCAGTTTTCCTTGTCTCCCGTTGGAATCAGGTCTTCGACTTGCTTGCCCAAGCGTTCCAAGGTGCTGTGGCCTTCGTTCACGTTGTTGTCGCGCTGTTCGAACATACGGACGAGACGCCATGCGATTTCGTCGTGCCATTCCTTGGGCTTGTTCTCGTCGAAACGCTTGAAGATCTTTTCGCGGTTGAATCGTGCGAGGTTAATCCATTCTTGCATTTCTTCTTCGTGGAGAATGACCCCTGTCGCTTTGTCGCATGCGGGGCGGACCGTTGTAATGCGAGGGGAGATAATGGCGCGATTCTTTTCGAAGCTTTTGAGGGACCCTACGATGATTGTTGCGTAGGGAAGGTCTTTTTCATCACTTTTCTTGTCGGCATCGGCAAAGAGTACTTCGTTTTTTTTTGCATATGCCTTGTACAGGAACGCGTCCATTTCAGATTCTTTTTCGATGAGGAATACTGTTTGTCGGCTGTTGTTTCCCATCGCAGCGAGTAACGAGTCCGAAGCTGCTGTGTAATCGCGTTTTTTGTCTTCGTCGTCAGGATAGCAAATTTGGAGATTTTCAGAAAAGTCTTCGTCGCAGACGTATGGGGGCAACTGTTGAATATCGCCTACGATAATCCAGTGTTTGCAGAGAACTGCCGGAACGAGGAATTCTTGAATGGTCGTTTTGGATGCTTCGTCAAGAATCAGGTAGTCGAATGGCGG
Organism: Fibrobacter sp.; assembly: GCF_017545445.1. Classification (GTDB taxonomy): domain Bacteria; phylum Fibrobacterota; class Fibrobacteria; order Fibrobacterales; family Fibrobacteraceae; genus Fibrobacter. The sequence continues at coordinate 30,924 of NZ_JAFWOM010000016.1, read as the reverse complement.
CTCTGTGCTGTCTCTAGCGGCCAACTTTGCCATTTCGGGGAGTGCCGCGCCAAAGGTTGTTCCTGCGACAATGGGGGTGTTCTCTTCGAGAATTTCGTAGAGCATTTCATTGTCTTTGACATCGCAGTTTTCAAGAAGTTCCTTTTGTACTGCCTTGCAATTTTTTTCGGAAATAGATGCTAAGCGCTCTTGCAATGCTTTTGCTTCGGTCTTTCTGAATGCGGGACCTTCGATGAACTTTTTGGCGTCGATGCTTATTTTGTCGTTGTCGTCATTTCCGTAGCGCTTGACGCAAGCGAGGTCGAGGTGGTCTTTCAGTTTTTCAAGGATGTTATCTATGGCGACATTTGTCGAGGCGACTAGCAAAATTCGCTTGCCGCGCTTGACGAACTGGAAAATCAGTTCGACAACGGAGGTCGTTTTTCCTGAGCCTGGCGGGCCAATTTTAATGGTGAAGTCGGGGGTTGAAAGTGCACTTTCTACGAATGCGCGTTGTTCGCTGTTTCCTGGGCGATTGTTGTCCTTGAGAATGATGAATTCGCTTTCGGGCAATTTTTTGATGTTGAATTTAGGAAGTTGCAATTCTTCAGTTTGGAACAAACTTGTTAGCGCTGCCGGAATGTTTTCTGGAATGCAGAAGCGATTGTTGAAGTTGTCGATGGATTGTTGCGTTTGGATGCCGAATTCTCCGTGAGTCCCGCTGACGTGTTCCATTGCTGAAATTTCAGCGACAATTTGTATTGTCGAGGGGGCTGTGCAGAGAAGGTGACCTTCTTTGAGCGGGGCGTTAAGCCAGATGAAAACGTTCTTTTTGTTGGATTCCTTGTCGTTTTGGATGACAAAGCGCTTGATGATAAGAAAGTTTTCTGGCTTTAATTTTGCTTTTGGTACTTCGTTTTCTGGAATTTGGTAGCAACCGAAACCTTTTTTAAAGCAACTGTTGAAGCTGATCAAGATGTCTTCGAATTTTGCTTTGGTGCGGTTAGATTCATAGAGTTTGTACTTGTAACCGTCGTCGTCTTTGCCGTAGTAATCGGCTTCAACAAAGGATGTCTGGTATCCGTTGAAACGGAGGTTGCATTCTTTATCGAGTGCGTGTAGGTGATTCTTTGCGACACACATTTGTGTATCCTCCTTGGGTTAAGCGCTAATGATGTTGTTGTCAATGAGGTATTGACGGATGAGTCTGCGGTACTTGTTTCTGAATCTCAGAGCGGCATCGGGGTCGCTTGGGGTTGTGGGCACCGTCAGGTTGAGGGTTGTTTCTTTGATGGTTCTTTTGATGGAAATGTACTTGCCTCTGCGAGAGTATTCCCAAAGGTGGGAATTTACGAGTTCGTTGCAGAAGTCATTTATTTCTCTGTTTTTTGAAAAGTAAAACATAGTGTATCCTTTTTTAAGGGTTAATGGTGATATCGCGATTGCGATTTTTTGTAAGATTTCGATGGAATGACGTTTTGCCGTTTTGTCAATCTGCAATTCAAACTCGAGGGCTTGATCTGTTGAAGGGGCTTATCGCCGCCTTCGATTACAGATGTAGAAACCCGAAAAGGGACAAAAGGGGACAAAAAGAAATGGAAAAAATGGCGCTTTTACATTAAATTTGGCTGTTATGGGCAAATTTCGCCATTTGCTTTGAATTTTTTGGTGTGAAAAAATTTATTTTTATCCCTCAAGGAAATTTTATGAGCGAAAAAAATCCTTTTATAGATCAAATCAAGGAAAAAGTCCAAAAGGCGCGAACGGTCATCAAGGATACCGTTCAAGAAGTTGTTGATGATAGCGGGCTTTCTACAAAAGAAGGCCGTGAAGAAATTTTAAAAAGGGCGAAGGACGTTGCAGATAAAGCGAAAGAGTCCGTAATTTATACGGCCCAACGAGGAACGTCTGCAACTAAAAAGGCGGCGAATCAAACGATTAGAATAGCACACGCCAAAAGTGAAAAAATAAAGACGACAATTAAGGATAAAGTTGATAATTTGAAAGCGAATAAAATAACTGAAAAAAAGAGTGTTAAGGGTGCCGCTATTGTAGCTGCTGGGCTTGCTGTTGGTGGAATTGGTGTTGGCGCAGGTATTGCTGTCGATGATGCTGATACTCATTGTGCCTATTATTCCCTTGTAGATGAATATTATTTGATGCAGGCATGTGTTAACACTTGTGGCTCCTATCATATTGAAGCATGTGCTGAAAAAATTAAAGAGTTTGAGTGTAGAGAAAAGAAAGATTATTCTGAGTCAAGGAATAAATTTTATTATTCTTGCCCGATAGGAAATTCTTATAGGTATTGATTTTGTTGAAATGATTGTTGCTGATAAAATTCATCAATGGCGGAATCTGCGAAACGAGCTGGACGATATGCTAAAGGCTCGTGAAATGAAGTACGCTGAAGCGGTCAAGGAATACTATAGAAAAAATCCTAAAGACGCTAGTGAAAAGAAGTCCTCTAGCAAAAAGTTCAGCATTAAAAAAGCCGATGATGAATTTTCTTATGACAATAGTGTCGAGAAAAAATATTGGAAGAAGCGACCGAAAAGTGATAAGCCTTCGGAAAGCGAATTGTTGGCGGACCGACCGGATCCTCATAGACTTGAACCTGCAATCGCCTTCTTTGAAAAATTAAAACTTTTTTTAGCAGAAAAAGATTGCACCAAACCAGAACAATGGCTTGCTGAAAAATTTGGTCAAGATTTTTTGAATCTTTTCAGAAAAGAAGTTATTGAACCCATCAAACAAGAAAAGGAGAATCAGCTCTTTTCCAGCAAAAAGGACAAAGATGGAAAAGATGAATTTGATTTTTAGACTATGAAAAAATTATTGTTGATTTACTTTGTTTTAATTGCAGGAATGTTGATGTCTTGCGACTATCAAAAAAGAGAATGCGTTGTTAAGGCGACAAAGTGCTTGACCGATGAGGCGTATCGCGATTCCCTTTACAAGGGATTAAAAACGCCGATTAACAAGGATTCCCTAGTGGATTCCGTCTTTGCTTTGCTGCGCGAACAGCGCCAGATTTTGTTAGATATGAGTGCCGAAAAGAAAACTGTTGCGCCCCCGAGCGTGGAGGACAAGCCGAAAGTTGTAATTCAGCCTGCTTTTGAAAAGCCGAATGTAGCTCCTGTCGTTGAAAATATAAAAGAACCTGTGATTGGGGAAAATGCCAATGAGGTTGCAAATGTGCCGGGAGAATCTGTCGCTAATGAGTCGGTTGAAAATTCCGAAAATCAGCCAAAGGAACGTAAATGGGGTAAGCTTTTAACGGGCGCTGGCGCAGCCGTTGCTGGGGCTGCCTTGGGGGCTGCTGTTATGGACAAGTTGCACTGCAATGAACGCTTGGATATCACGGTTGAGTATAAATTGATGGTTGCTTGTCTTAATAGCTGTGGCTATGATGAAGAAACGATTGAAAAATGCGGCGCAGGAATTTTGTATTGGCTTTGCAAGGAAAAAGAAAAAGCAGAAACTATTATGAATCGTGTACGGAATTCTTGCTCGGTTAGATAAGATTTTGTATAAGAGAACTTTTGTTCCAAAAATCTTGAGGGGAAATATATGAAGAATAAGTTAATCGCCTTTGCCGCTACACTTACGATAGGCATTGCCATGCCGGCTTATGCTGTTGATGCTTGCAACGACGAAATGGGGCATCAAGGGGATAAGCGGACGATTCAAGACAGCGGAATCGAGACCGTAAAAAGTGACAATGACGGTTCCGCTTTGGATTACGAAGTTTGGCTTCAGGACGGCAAAGGTTCCATGACGTATTGGAACAATGGAACATTCTCTGCCGAATGGAGTGGATCGAACGATTTTATCGTGCGTGTCGGGCGCAAGTACAGCGATGCCATGACTTACGACAAATATGAGGATTTTTCTGCGGATTTCAAGTTCGAAAAATCGGGGAGTGCAGGCTATTCTTATATCGGAGTCTATGGGCGGACAGAAAATCCGGCGGTGGAGTATTATATCGTGGAGGATTGGTTTGTTAAGCCTTCCGAGGAATATTTGGGAACGAAGATTGGCGAATATGAACTCGATGGCGATACGTATGAGTTGTGGCAGGAACGTCGTAATACAAAGCCTACGATTCAGGGTGATATGTCTTTCTTGCAGGTTATCAGCGTGCGTCGCAACGCTCGACAGTGTGGTCGAATCAATATCACAGCTCATTTCAAAAAGTGGGATACTTTGGGCGTGAGATTGGGGAAACTTGACGAGATGAAAATGCTTGTGGAAGCCGGCGGCGAATCTACAGGTAAAATTGATTTCACCTATTTCAATATAAACGATTCATCTCCTCGCAGTATCGGAGGGACAAATGCGTTACGTGTTCCGCCGAAGCGTTTGTTCGAATCGGGCTCTTTTCTGGTGTTCGATATGCAAGGCCGTTATTTGGGAACGGTGGAGTTGATGCATGGTTCGTCGCTCAAGGATGCTGTCGCAACCCAATTCCAGCAGTCTGGAAAGTTTTTGGTTAAACGGGGCGGTTCCGTTAAAATTGTGACGATTGAAAATTATATGAGTGTTCAAAAGGAGGTATTATGGCTCAAGACAAATCCAAGAAAGAACAGATTTCCCAACTGATTCAAGAAATCTCCGTAGGTCTTCACGAACGTGACGAAATAGTGGCTCTAGCCTTGCTTGCAATATTGTCCGGTCAGTCTGTTTTTTTATATGTTCCTCCGGGAACGGCCAAGAGCTTGATTGCCCGACGCTTGAGCTTGGCATTTAAGGAACCCAAATATTTTGAATATTTGATGAATCGTTTTAGCACTCCTGAAGAGGTCTTTGGGCCTGTAAGCATCAAGGAACTTAAAGAAGATCGTTATATTCGTAAGACCAAAGGGTATTTGCCCGAGGCTGACATTGCTTTCTTGGATGAAATTTGGAAAAGCAGTCCTGCAATTCTAAATACTTTATTGACAATCATCAACGAACGTAAGTTCCGCAATGGTGACACGGTGATCGATGTTCCGCTAAAGGGTATTGTTGCCGCCAGTAACGAAATCCCTGCAGAGAATCAAGGGTTAGAAGCATTGTACGATCGATTCATTATGCGATTGGTTGTCAACCCCATGACGGAACGCAGTAATTTTGACGCGTTGTTGAATGATATTCCTACCGAACCGATTGTTCCCGTCAATGAATCTCTGACTTTTGATGCGCAAAAGTGGAACGACGCTTTGGCAAGCCTCAATGATGTTGTGGTATCCAAGGAGACCCTGAACGTGATTCATGCGATTCGCGTAAAGATTGATGAGTACAACAAAAAAGATGCAAACAAGTCTAATCCTATTTATATCTCTGACCGACGCTGGCAGAAAATGGCTCGTGTTTTAAAGATGGCCGCGTACCTTTGCGACAGGAATGAAGTCAAGCCGGTTGATGCCCTAATCCTTAAAGATTGCTTATGGACAAAAGAGGATAATAAGGAAGCCCTTTCAAAGATGGTGCGTGACTCTGTGCGAGAATTCTGTATTTTCAGTTCCGATAAATTTGAAAAATGGAATGAAGAATACATGGAACTCAAACAAGAAATTGATGATACGTTCTTTTGTGATAGCGGTGCTTTTGAAGATGTGGAAGAAATTGATGGGAAAAAATACTTTAGGGTTAAATTGAATATCCCATGTTTGGAAAAAAATAAAAACAATCGTAATTCTAATAGTTTTGATCCTTATTCTATTGGTCGTTCTATTGGTCTTGGCGCTTGGTCTTTTAGTGGTCGTTCTTTGGATGACACTTTTGATAATTACTCCATCGTTCATCAGAAAGTGTCGGTTTATTTACCTTATGATTGTTTTAAAACAGTAACTTCATTTGTTCCTTTGGATAAATCGCATGAACCCCTTTCTGAGTACAGAAATCCTGTAACTCATTTTAATTACGCAAAAACAACGATTCAGTGCAATTTCAATGGATCGATCTCATGCACTGTCAAATATTCTTATACAGAAAGAGATGATAGGCTTTACAAAAATCCCAAAGAAGAAACAGAAACAATTGTTATAAAACCATCGTATAAAGTTGGAAACTGCAAAAAGGTTCCTCTCGAAGTCAAAAAAATGTATCAGCAAAATATGGAGGAACTGTTAAGCAAGTTTGACCTTATCAAAAAAGATATAGACGATTTTTATTACAATTTTACACTAGAAAACATTACTCCTTTTGTTTCTAAAAGAGATCAGACAATTGTAACTGCCGTTGTTGCGGATTTCAAGAAACAGATGAATGTTGGACGATTGAATGCGGAACAACTTATGAAAAAACTGAAACAGCATATAAATCCGTAACAATACTTTATGTCGAAATTTTCTGGATCCCCCTATTCGTTATATGCGATTATTCAGGTTTCTGAAAAGGCTTCCATGGATGAAATCAAAAAGTCCTATCATGCCTTGGCAAGACAATTCCATCCCGATAAAAATGGGGGCGATGACACCCGTTTCAAGGAAATCCAAGAAGCGTATGATATCCTTTCGAAAAAGGAACAAAAACAACTTTATGACGATTATTGCGAAAGGGAAATAAGCAGGCTTGCCGAGGAGGAAATTCTTCGGCAAAAAAAGGAAAAGCGGTCTGCTGTTTATAAAACAAAAAATTCGGCCAACATTAGGGAAAAGCTTTCAGAATGGTTTCGCAAGAATTTGATCGAAAAATTTTTGGATGTGTGGTCCAAGTCTTTGGACGATTCTCTTTCGAAGGATTTGAATGATGCGGTTATAGAACTTGGTGAAAAATTTGCAAATTCTCCGTTTGACAAAATTCGTCAAAAACTTACGAAAATGCAGAGACTTTCTTCAGTCGAATCTGTAAGCAAAAATAGTATAAAAGAACTCCTCAAGGAATTTGTTAAAGCTGTTCCCGGTGTCGATACGTCGTTTTGGAAAAATAAACTAGACGCATTATCTTCAACAAAGGAAATGCTGGCAAAGAAATCTACCGAAAGTGAATCTGGCTCGAAAGATGTGGCGGAGCGTGATTTTTCTGGTGCGAGCGAGATGCAAGCCGAATTAGATGCCATATACCAGCATATATTAGAATCGTGGAATGAAGCCTACGAAAAAATGGTTATGCAGTGGATGATTTCTGAAATGGAATCGGCCAAGCAGGCTATGTACGCCAAGTATCAAGAAATGCTGAACAATCTACGCCAAATCAAGAGGACGCTCGGTACTATCCCTGATTTGGGGTGGGGTCTTAGCTTGGGAAATCTCTCGGCTCAGGATTTCCAAGTTGTATTGGAATGGAGTAAGTTTTTTCAGGAAAATTCTAAGATTCAGGAATTGTGTGAAGTTCTTGGGCACTTGAACAAAGAAGCTTCCAGGGTTGAACGCGAAACCATACAAGCGACTCGCAGTTATGAAACTGTTTCTGTGGATTGTAATTCTAATGAAGAAATTATTGGGATTACTTTTGGCAAAAGTATAGAAGATGCACTCCCTCAAGAACTAGCCTTGCTTGGCGATGAGGACACTTCGTTGCTTTTTGATATGAAGTTTATTGAAAATAGGCTTATGTGTTTTGAAAAACAGGGCTATATTTCGCAGCGGAAAGAGGAAACTTACGAAGAAGAACGAGAGGTTGAAATAAGAGACAAGAAGGGTCCGATTATAGTTTGTGTCGATACGAGCGGATCGATGGAGGGGTTGCCTGAGAATATAGCCAAGGCGATCACGCTTCACATGGCATCTATCGCCCATAAGCAAGATAGAGATTGTTACCTGATAAATTTTAGTACGTCAATTACGACCTTCGATTTTAAGCCCCCTAAAGGTTTAAGTGACTTGATTCGGTTTTTAAAAAGCAGCTTTCATGGGGGTACAGACGTGATGCCCGCTTTAAACGAAGGAATTAGAATGATGCAAGAAGGCGGTTACGACAAGTCGGATTTGCTTGTAATATCGGATTTTATTTTCCCAACGAGTGATTTTGGAATGTTGGAAAAAATCAAACAACAACGCGAAAAGGACAACTATTTCTACGCCTTGTCAATTACGAATTTTGACTATGGCTTTGGATACTATCAAAATTCCAAACAGGAAATGTTTGATGAGGCTTGGGTCTATTCCCCCGATGGCAAGAATCTTAGAATGTTGTATTCACGTCTTTCAAAAATTGGGGAATCTCGATAGTTCTTCCACCCAATCCACATCTGCTGTAACGGTGAGCGTTTTGAGTCCGCAGGCGGCAGCGGCGGCTGTGTTGACGGGGCTATCGTCGATGAATATGGTTTCGGCGGGGGTGGCTCCGAGTTCGCGGATTGCTGCCTTGAAAATTTCTGGGTCGGGCTTTTGCAAGTGCAAGTCTTGGCTCAAGAAGATTTTGTCGAAGAAATCTTCGAGCTTGTTGCCGTTTGCGTTGAACCAGTTTTTGCAACTGCATTCCCAGTGCAATGCGTTGGTGTTGCTCAATAACGAAACGGTTACGACACCCTCCTTTTTGCGTAAGCGACGGAGTGCTTGCAGCTTGCGTTCTGCAACGCCGATGCAAATGGAATTCCACGCTTGTTCAATGTCTTGCGGTGTTGCTGGCTTGGTGCATTTATCCGCAATTTGCTTGCAAAAATTTTCGGTTGTGACATAGCCGAGCTGGTATTCTTCAAGCAGTTTATATACGCATGAGCCTTGGGCCAGTTCAGCGGAAGGGAGTCCTAGTGCGGTAAAGCGTTCGTAGGCATTTTGAAGGCGGATGTCCAAAAGAACTCCGCCCAAATCAAAGATATAGTTCTTGAGCATGGCTCAAAGATAGAAAAATACGGGTCCTTGTAAAAGCTACCACAATAACGCTTTTGTCACGTCGCTGGCTTCGTTCTTGGCGCCGTGAAGGCTGTCGCTGCCGGAGGATGCCTCTGTGCCGATGAATCGTTCTTTCGAATCGGCGATAAAGCGGATTTTGCCGTGGTTGTTGCCTTTGGTGATGATTTCCATGTTGAAGGGTTTCATTACTTTGGAACCGTTGCGCCCTTGCAAACCTTCTTGCTTGGCGACTTGTTCCAGTTCGCATTTTTTGCTTTCGTAATCCTTGAAAATCTTGACGGCATCCGCATTTGCGGCAAGGATGTCTTCGATGAATGACTTTGTGCGTGTTTTAGGCGATTTGTCGGTCACGGGGACGTTTGGCAAGGCGAGATTCAAGGCGCGTACGAGCTGGCATACGTATTCGTTCGGGTACATTTCTTTTTCGGCGGGTTGCAGAAGCGGCAAGTAACGGATTCCCTTGTTCGTTTTGGAATCCAGATTCTGCCTGAGTGCGTTTGATGTAGCAGAGACTTCGTGCAGTTGCTCTTTGATTTCGCTGAGGTTCTTTTCGGCTTTTTCGCGTTTGTCATCTGCTTCGAGGGCGAGATTTTCCCACGTTTTGCGTTCTTCTTCGCAGTTGATGTATTTTCGGTGGAGCGAATCGTATTTGGCGTGCTCGTCTTTATACTGGTCGCGTTCTTTAGTGACTTTGTCCAAATCCTTCATCAGCTTTTCGACAAGGTACGACAAGTCTCTGCTTTCTTGTCTTGCGTCTTGCCATTCCTTTTGCATCTCCTTCAGCGTGTTTATCTTTTGGATGCGCTCTCTTTCGATGAGTTCTTTTTCGTATTCTTCTCGGGCCGCGAGAAACGCATCCCATGTGAAGTTGAATTTCAGCGAAAGATTTGTCTTTAGGATTTTGAGGAAAATATCCTGCACTAAAGTTTCGGGCTTTTCAACCCAATCGACGACATCGTGGCGGTTGAATACGGTAATGGGCGCGTTCGCGTAGCAGATTCCGATTTCGCCCCCTTGCGGTATTTTTTTGCCTTTGAGCTCTTGGGCGAGGCGTTCTCGTAGTGATGAATCCTTTTCGGCGAAGACGTGGGCGATACCGAAAATGTTGTCTGCGACGATGCTCGGCTTTAGCGAATGCGTGCGTTCGGAACAACTTAAATATACGATGGGGAGGACGTTTCGGAGTTGGCCGGTCAATGCGTTTTTTGCTTTGTCGATTTCGCCAGGCTCAAGAATATGTGCTTGCTTTTTGATTTCTATGGAACCGTCGCCGTCTTGGTATTCCGTAAGGAGATCGATGATGTAAGGGCGTTCGATTTTAGGTAAAGTCTTGTCCCTCCCCAAGTCGCAGTCTTGCGAGACAAAGCATAGAACATGCTTATCGGTTCGCTTCAACGCAATTTGCGTTTTCCACATGCGGCTTGTGATGGTGTTCCTTGCGACAAAAGTAAACCCGATGTAGTCGCAATGGTCCCAAGTGAAGGAATAGTATTCTAGCTTGTCTCCTGCAAATTCGAATTGGCCGCAGGGTTCTGCTAAAAAATTGATGTCTCTAGGGAATCTGCGTAAAAGCTGGTCGTAAAGTCTCTTACCGCGTCTGTCCTTGTAACTTGAAATCCAAGTGTAGATGCAATCGCGATAAACGATGTTCCACGGCAAATCACTACGTAGATTGAACGAAGTTCTGATTAACTGCATTGATTTCTCCCCTTTTTTTGCTAAAAATAATTGCAGAAGGGGAAAATGTCAATAAGGGGCTGTGAGGGGCGTGTAAGGTTATAACTACCAATCACTAGCATTTAATCGTGAGTTGACTGGATCCTTCGCGTTGCTCAGGATGACGCTTCTGAGTGCAGCACCAATTGCTGATTCTGTCATCCCGGACTCCGCGATGCACTGAGCTATGCCGAAGTGTTCCGGGATCAGCTTACACGACATTTATCGCAGATGCGGAACCTCTCGCATCCTCCTAATCCCTAAAACCTAACTCCTAACCCCTTTTTTGCTCCAACTGCGAAATGGTGGCGGCGACGGTAGAAATGCCTCCGATGAACGCGGCGATAAACGTTCCGCAGAACAGGTAAAGCGGCAGCGAATAGACAGCCCCGTTCGCAAATGTAATGTATTTTATTTTGTGAGTTTCTTTGCGGCTTTCTTTAGGCGATAAACGCCAACGCTCGTAAGTGTAGTCCATGAAGGCGCACCCGAAATAGTAAGCGTTGATGATGAAAATCAAGACAATCGAAATAACGCTCCCGATAACGGGAATGAGATTTAGCGGCAAACAAAGTATAATTAGCGAAAGTTGCTTTATGGTGTTCCTCGCGGCAATGCGGATGGCTCTCCAGATGTCCTTTAACGTTTGTTTAAAATCAAAGGGAAATTCTTTTCCGGTGAGGATTGTTTCCGTCTTTTCTGAAAGGAGCGTGTAAATGGGCGACATCAAAATGTTGACAATCGTTCCACCGATGAAAATGAAGAGCGCAAAGAAGACGATGGGGAGGACGACTTTGATGGCGACCATTGCGGCTTGAATCCAGCCGTTCATGTTATCGACGCTGCGTTCAATGATGCCGTTAATCCAATCGCCAACGCCAATGCCAGAGTAAACTAATGCCGCGACGACGATGATGTTTAAAATTACGGGAATCAGCAAGTATTTGACGAGACTGTTCGCCCTAATGAGGCGAATGGCTTTGGGGTATGCTGCGAAACCTGTTTTAAGTTGTTGTAATATAATCATTTTTCGGTAGAATAGATTAGTACAGGTACCATTCCCATTCAAGAATGCATTTTTTGTTTTGTTCGTCTGTTTGGTATTGCACGTCGTTATTTTTGATGTAGCCTACATCGTAAGTAATGTACCAATAATTAGAAGAATAATCATCGGAGGCTAAAACGTCGGCATCAGTGATTTTGGGGTATATGCGGATGGTTTCGGTGTTTACGGGTACTGTAGTGGTGTAATCGACCCGTCCGCTCCATAATCCTGTGTCTTGTTTCTTTAACATTACGTCTGTTTTTTTAGTGGTTTTGGTGCCGTATGTATCTATAAATTCAATGTCGAAGCTGATGTTTGGATCGGCATCTGCGTAGTTCCCTAAACCTAGAACGTTGTCCCAATCTGGCGTGACTTGCTTAAAGTAGGTCAATGTAAGCTTCATGTTTTTACTTGTGGTCAAGTAATAGACTGCTGAGGAACTAGAGTAGTTGCTTCGGAAACTGGAAGATGATAGTTTCTTTGTGGAACTTGAATAATAGTATGTATAGCTAGAAGAAGATCTTTTTACAGAAGATGAACTTTTGGCGGCGTTGCACTGGTAGCCGAAATTGGAACAGCACCAGGAATTGGAAAAAGTGCTTGATCCATAACGACAAGCTTCTTCTTGCCATTGTTTTTCTTCTTCATCCAGCTGATCTTGTCTGTGTTGTTGTCTTTCGCTATAGTCTTCTCTCATAGACGACATGGGATTTTCGTCGGAACATGCGAAGAAAAATAAAGATGCAAAAATGAGTGAAATGATTTTTCTAAACATGTAAATTCCTTTAGAATGCGACTTCGAGTTTTATGCGCCAACTTTTACTGTTTATGTAACCTTGTTCCGCTCCGGCGTCTTCGTTGCAGTTGTAGGTGCGGAAGTTGCCCGAATAGGATTGGAGTTCCAGTGAAAAATAACGGCTAATTTCGAGACCGATGCCTAAAAAGTGAATAAATTCCCAATCTGAAGCTGTGGTGAAATCATTATAGACATGGGAGTGCTTGTCGCTCTCGCTATAAATCCATTGATAAATAGGTTTACGGATATGGAAATTGGTACTGATGAATGGTGAAATGGGTAAGGAACCCAAAGGAATGCCGAATCTGAAACCGAAAGGGATTTCTGCCATTATTGTACTTGGTTTCAAGTCCTCCCAAGAATCATAATCAATATACAAATAAGCATGATCGTTATAAAGGTGGTCGTATTCATAATATATGTCGTAATCGCCATAATGGAATACTGCGTTTAATCCGATGTTGAACGAAATGAAACGGTTAAAGTACTTTCTAAAAAAGAAACCTAAATTTATACCGAATGCATCATGGAACTCGTCAAGATTCAATCCGTAATAATCTTCACTTCTAGGGCGTTCGAACGCCAGAACCAATCCAAAGTAAGTACTTCTGCTTTCGCTTGATTTTGCATTCTTGCTTGAACTGAGCGGATCGACTTCGTGGAAAACTCTTTTGTCTTGATCTTGCTCGCTGATTGCTGTTTCCGAGGCTAGTTTGTCGTTGCTTTCTTGCAAATTAGGAACTTGTGTGGAATCCGCCGGTTTTTCTTCGACGGTTGCTACAGGTTCCTGCTCTTTTTCCTTGATTGCAATTTCTGCTTTTTGAATGTCCAAGGCGACCATTTCTTTATTGGCGAATACGATGGTGAACGCTTGTGCCGAATCCTCGGTTGCTTGGTCCTGTATTTGCTTTGCCAACAATTTTGCATTTTCGATACGCTGGGCTTTGCTTTCCAATTCGGCAATGCTGTCGGCCTTGGCTTGTTCGTCAAGTTGCTTCGCGTTGATGGCGTATTCGATGCATTTGCAAGATTCTTCGATTTTTTTGCAGAACTTGTCCTTGAATTTGGGCTTCTTCGCTTTTAGCATCTTGTCCGTGACGGGGCAACCTTCGCAAAATGCGGTGCATTCTTCATTTAGCGGCGGCAATGGCTCAATGCGCGTCATCGAAGATTGGCTTTGCAATACTTTTGCATCGTAAAGCGCTTGGGCCTCTTCGTCGGTGAAGGGCTGGCCTTCGTTTTGGATTTCCTTGAAAAGTCCATTTTCGAAAATGACTTTGCGGGTGCAAATTTTATTTTCGCATGCTAGCTGCAACTCGAAAGAAAGCTTGTCTATGCTAGCTGTAACTTCGGCTTCTCTTGCGGACTTGGCTGTGCTTACACTATCGAGGAGTGCGGCGCATTGGCAGCGTTCCTCGATTTTTTTGCAAGTCTGGTCTTTCTTTTTGCCTGCACATGGAGTGCATAATTCAATGCACACGTTTTGGGCGAAGGGAGCGATGGCCAATATAAACATTAAAAGTAAGGCCGCTCTAAAGGTCTTTTTCATCAGGAAATTCTTTGGAAAAATATTACAAGGATTTTTGATTTATTCGTAGTATCCGTAACGGAATCCCTGGCGAATCATGCAGTTTTTGACAGTTTTTTCTTTTTCTGCCGGAGTTTCAAGCTTTTGCATGGAAACGTCGTATTCGCATTGGGCAAGGGCGTTTTCTGTATCGTATTTTGAAACATCGGGCTTTACCCAACCGGCTTGAGGCTTTGTCGTGGAGCAACCTGTGAAATAGATTGCTGATGCAGCGATTGCTAAAAGAAACGCTTTTCTCATTGAAACTCCTTGGTTGTGGGCCTTTTCCGCTGAATACAAAAATTCGGTCGCAAGTTGCCCTGCTATGTACCGTAAATATAAGAATAATTCACTAGATCCTTTAGAACTGTACATCGAACTTTAGACGCCAGCTACTTCCATATTCGTATGAATCATCGATGTCTCCATCATGAAAACAGAAACTTCCTACATACCATTGGAATTCAAATGAGAAATGACGGCTTATTTCCAGACCGGCACCCAACAGAGGAACGAATTCCCATTTGTCGATATCGACAAAGCCATCATCTTTTTCTTTGGCGTCGTAATAGCCGTAATGATAGTGAGCATCATCGTATTCAATGTAAACCCAATGATAAATAGGTTTACGAATGTGGAAACTTGTGCTGATAAAAGGTGAAACAGGTAAGGAACCTAAAGGAATGCCGAAGCGGAAGCCCAAGGGAATTTCTGCCATGATTGTGCTGAAATCTATATAGAGAAGATTGCCGTCATATTCTGCTAGGCGGAAAAATGCGTTTATGCCGATATTGAATGAAACAACTTCATTGAAATAGTTTCTAAAAAGGAATCCTAGATTTATTCCGAAATCATAGTCTGGTGCTCCACCGCCCCAAGAATAATCATAGTAATTTCTGCTTTCTGGGAATTCAAAAGCGAGTGATAATCCAATGTAAGTGCTTTTGCCTTTGCTTGCTTTTTCACTCTTGCTTGAACTGAAAGGATCGACTTCGTGGAAAACTCTTTTGTCTTGATCTTGTTCGCTGATTGCTGTTTCTGAAGCTAGTTTGTCGCTACTTCCTTGTAAATCAGATGCTTGTGCGGCGTCCGTCGTTTTTTCTTCGACTGAGGCTACAGATTCTTGCTGTTTTTCTTTGGTTGCAATTTCTGCTTTTTGAATGTCCAAGGCGACCATTTCTTTGTTGGCGAATATGACGGTGAACGCTTGTGCTGAATTCTCGGTTGCTTGGTCCTGTATTTGCTTTGCCAACAATTTTGCATTTTCGATACGCTGGACTTTACTTTCGAAGTCGGCGATGCTGTCTGCCTTGGCTTGCTCGTCAAGTTGTTTGGCGTTGATGGCGTACTCAATGCATTTGCAAGATTCTTCAATTTTCTTGCAGAACTTGTCCTTGAATTTGGGTTTCTTCGCTTTTAGCATCTTGTCCGTGACGGGGCAATCTCCGCAAAATGCTGCGCATTCTCCATTCAGCGGCGGCAGTGGTTCAATGCGTGTCATCGAAGATTGGTTTTGTGCTACTTTTGCATCGTAAAGCGCTTGGGCGTCTTCATCGGGGATGGGCTGGTTCTCGTTCTGGATTTTCTTGAAAAGTCCATTTTCGAAAACGACTTTGCGTGTGCAAATTTTATTTTCGCATGTTTGCTGCAACTCGAAAGAAAGCTTGTCTATGCTAGCTGCAGCTTCGGATTCTCTTGCGGACTTGGCGGCACTGATGCTGTCGAGAAGTGCTGCGCATTGGCAGTGTTCCTCGACTTTTTTGCAAGTCTGGTCTTTCTTTTTGCCTATGCATGGAGTGCATAATTCGATGCAGACGTTTTGGGCGAAGGGAGTGACTGTCAATAAAGAAATTAAAACCAAGGCCGCTTTAATGGTCTTTTTCATCGGGAAATCCTTTGGAAAAGTGTTGCCATTTTACAAATATAAGAATATGGTTGTATTTGTTCAAGATGGACTTTTCGCGTTGCTGCTTGTATTGATGCGTTTTTTTTAACATAATCCGCTAAAATATGAGCTTTTAGCGGATTTGGATGGAAATAAAAATTAGTCGTCACTGAAGTCTGTAAAACATTCGAAATCGCCGTAATCGTCTTCGACTAAGTGGAAAAATCTTTCCATCTCGTTTACCGCGTTTTGCGTTAGCCATGTTCCGTAGCGGATCTTTATCGATAAATATATATCCTAACAACTGTCAAATTTTGTCTTTTTTAGAAAAAATGACACTGCTAGATTTGGATGCTAGTAAGGAAGGCAAAATTACGTTTTTTTATCAAGTTCTTGCATCAAGTTCTGGGTTTCGATAAGGATGGCGATGATCTTGCGATAATGTGAGATGTCATCGTATGTGAGGGTTCGATTTTTGCGATCCTTAAGCCACTTCTGGGCGGGTTGGTAACCGCCGATGTAGAAGTTCCAGGCTAGTTCAGGAACATTACCGAAATACTGATTCTTATTGATGAAAACCTTGCCGTAATTGTCATTCCCGGCTTGACCGGGAATCTCCTTTTCAAAACGAGTTTCGTTTACAACATTGTCGCCTTCGATGTTGAAGGAGGTCGCCTGCGGCGGGATTTCTTCCATCAGGTGCAACTTGCGGAGTTTGTTGCCAATGGAAACAATGCGTTCGAATTCTTCTTTGTTTTCGGGATAAGGAATACGCGGAAAATCGATTTTCAGGAATTCCTTGTTTTTTTCACGATAGGATGGCGTATGGAGAACTCCGTAGATGTAATCAAAAATCTGTTCAGGAGTTGTAATATGCGAATTGTCATTCTGAGCGTAGTTCCCTGAGCTTGCCGAAGGGAACGGAGTCGAAGAATCTAGGCATGCGTCGATCTTACGCCAAATTTTTTCGTCTAGATTGGGCTTGCGTGTTTCACCGATTTTTTCTTCACCTTCGGTAGGATAAAGGTAGAGCGGGAAAACGTTTCCACCACCTAATTTCCCTGCACTAGCAATAAGATTAATGTCAGATATCCGATTTGTGCAGAAAACATATTTCCAATCATCAATACATTGTCGAGAAACGCTTAAAGACAAATTATCCTTAATAAGATTTCGCATTAAGGCAAATCGATGTCTTTCAACCCTTTTTAAATCATAATCAAGGAAGCGATTATCAAGTACTCTATATGAATAGATTTGATTACATGACGAACTAATTGTATCAAATGACACTAATTCCGCATCATGATGCGTTTTGATACCGGCTGCATTCACTTTCATCAAGTCATCTATTTTGAAACCTTTCTCATATTCAATCTGAACAGAAAAATCTTTAGGTACAAAGAAAAATTGCGGTGTGTGTGGAGAAAGTTCTTTCCAAGGAATATCGCTGAACGAAGTTTTTGCAAGAAACGCGTATTTTTCAAAACGTTTACCGAAAAGTTCGTAATGATAAACTTTGGCTAGAGATCCTTCGACTTCGCCCTTACGGGCTTCGCTCAGGATGACACTCTGCTTTCTCTTAACGAAAATATTAATGCTTACGCCTTGCATGATGTCAAAGACGTTTTCATCTTTACTGCCGTCAGACGCCGTTTCTTGCTTTCGATAGTTCCCATGCAAATCAAGGATATAGATTTCGTCAAAAGTTTCCATCAATGCTTTCCGCATTTGCCGATGGATGATTCCATCTATAAAACTATTGTTCGAAATATAGGCCAGAATTCCTTCGCCATTCTTTTCTACATAATAATGGCCTAATCGAATGAATTTAATGTAATCATCCGAAAGGGGCTGAATATTCCTCTCGTTTAAATTCTTCTTGTAGGTTTCCGACAATTCTTGAATCCAAACGCTCTTATTGCTACTACTCACGCTATACGGTGGATTTCCAATCATCACCATCACGGGTGTATCACGCTTGACAAGGTTTGCCTCGTTCGCTTCTTGCGCAAGCCATTGTGCAAACAATGTTCCTGTGTCGTGGTCACATTCTTCGAGAGAATTTGTCAAGAAAATGCGGAGTCGCTTGTCCTGTTTCGCCTTGTAACCCGTCTGCGCCAGCACCATATCCAATTTCAAGTGGGCAACGGCGTATGGAGCCATCATAAATTCAAAACCGTTCAGACGAGGGAGCAAGTGTTCTTCGACATAATTTTGCCAAGCGCCCTTCTGATTCTCCATGCTAGAATAAATTTTATGCACAACCTCAGCAAGGAATGTTCCCGTACCCGTTGCCGGGTCGAGAATCTGCACTTTGTGGTATTCGCGGTTTTCGTACCTTTTGTGGTCCTTAGTGCGGTTGTCCGTATAGAGGTTCGAAGTTTGGCGAATTGTCACCTTACTTGTATCGGCAAGACCTTCACTCAAATGAAAACGAGACTTCAAAATTTCATCGACGGCATTGACGATAAAATGCACAACGGGTTCAGGCGTGTAATAAACGCCGCAGGCTTTTTTCTGCTTGGGGTCGTAATAGCGCAGAAAATCTTCGTAGAAATGAATCATCGGATCGGCTTGGCCCGTCGCCTTTCCAAAATTTTTCATGACCTTCGGCATGTCCGTCACACGGAATGTTTCTGCAAGGTCATCTACAATCCACGCGATGCTTGTATCTACATCAAATGCGGCAACATTCTGGAAAACTTTGCGCAAAAATGGATTCGTCTTGGGAATAAGGGTCGCGGCCTCTTCACGACTGAAAGTGTCGGGAGTATCATCGTGCAATCTTGCGGCAAACATTCCATAGCAAATCGTCTGTGCATAAATGTCTGCAAATTGGCGTTCTGTCAAATCGTGAATCAAGACTCTCTGAAAAGATTTCCATTGCCCCGCCAGCTCTCCCGTTTTTTCGCTATCGCTTTCGAGAGTCTTTTCAATCACTTCGGCAAGGAGTCGCGCCTTGGCGGCCATCATCTGCGCTAATTTTGTAGAACTCGTTATCTTCTGTGGATGGGCTTCAGCAAAGGCTGCAACCATACCTAAGAACATCGGAACATTCGCTTCTAATAGCTCAATTTTATTTCCCCTAATTTCTGCAATACGAACGCTACTAACAAACGTGCCATTTTCGTATCGATGAAAATCAAGATAGTCCGTGAAAAGGATATGGTCTAGGGAGTTCTTGTAACGGTTGAACTGTTCCTTGTGCTGGCGGTTTCCATCCAAGTCGCTATCGCCAACATCTTTCGCCTCTATGAACGCAACCGGAATCGATGTTGCTCCGCTCCCTTTCGCGATAATGTAGTCCGGCGCCCCGCACTGGATGCGGCTCGGCTCGTTAGTGATGGTGAATTTGGGGAGCAAGTCGCCAAGCAGTTTCGCAAGTGCTGGGCGATAGCTGTGTTCGGTCGCCTTGCCCGTAGAAAACTGCTTGGAAACCTCGTCGATGTATTGTGCGACGGCTTGAATTTTGCTCTTGTCCAAATCGGTCATGGCGGCTCCAGCGTTGCGAGAGCCGTTCCTTAATACACCGCGATTTCCACACAAAAAAAGGCGTGGAGTCGTAGGCTTATATGCTGGACGGGTCACCACAACCCTGCAATACATAAACACAAACGACCCACGCCCAATGCGGGCGTGAGCGTTCGTCCTATTCTGTATTGCTTTTAGAAGTGGTGATTTTCCAGCATTGAATAAGAGACGAATCTCAAAAATTCCGGTCGCCCCGAACCATTCGGTACGGAGCTATGTCTGTGGGAAATTTAGCATAAGGAGAGTGTCGCGACAACCATGCTTGCATGAGTTGGCATGACCGAACCGTGCTAAATGCCCTCGAAGAGGGCCAATGTAGTATAAAAGGAAAACGATGACCCCGTCCCCATACGCGGATCATGACCACATAAGCACTAAAGTGCTAAGTGGTCAAAGAGAACAGGTCCGGGGTGACATGAAAACGGTGATTCCGGCTCGGAGGCCGGAATGACGTGTGATGCGTGTGCTGGATTCCGGGGCAAGGCCGGAATGACGAAAAAAAACGGTGACCCCGGCACAGTGGCCGGGGTGACAAATGGAGCGGGCGTGACAAAAGAAGGGGCGTGACAAATGAGATATGTGTTATAGAGTTGACTCGATTATCTCCGCCATTTTGGTAATGTCCGCTTCGTGCATCAGGTGGTAATTGGAAAGAATGCGCTCAAGCGGGTAGTGCGAGAGAATTTCTGAAAAGGACTTGCAACCGCCCGCGATATCAAGGGCGAAAAGGGCAACGTGATCGCTGTCATCGGTGACGGTTCCCTGAGCGGCGGCGAAGCATTCGAAGGCCTCGACAACGCCGGCGAATACGCCACCAACTTTATCGTGGTCGTGAACGATAACGAAATGTCCATCGCCGAAGAAGCCGCGGCAGAACTCGCCAAGCAGGGAATCGACGCCACCATCATCAACCCGCGATTTGCAACCGGCATCGACTGCGAAGTGTTGGAAGGCCAGCGCGCCGACCACCAGGTTGTCGTGACGTTCGAAAACGGCGTGGTCGATGGCGGCTTCGGCGAAAAGGTTGCCCGCTTCTACGGCAACAGCGACATGCACGTACTCGTAAAAGGCCTCAAGAAGGAATTCTACGACAAGGTCCCCTACGGCGAGCTCATGGAAAGGAACCGCCTCACGCCCAAGCAGATTGTGGAGGATGTGAAGGCGGTACTGGGGTAGTTGATTTTTAAAAGACATAAAATTACGGTGAAGTGGAGCGCCGCTTCATATCTCCTTAAAAATTGGCGAAATTGCGCAAATTTCAGCATTCTGTCTTATACTGAAAAAAGTTGACACTATACAAAAGGCAGGTATAGTGCAAATGGAGACAAAACAGGTCGTAAAATCGATCCTTTCCCATGATGAAAATGGGCATCCCTTCTGGGAAGAAATCGTCACCGAGAAATACGTCTTTTCCGACGAGGACAAGATCGGAATCGTAGCGGAATACAACGCGGGGAAAATGACCGCGACACAGATCGTGGAAAAGTACCACCTGAGCGGCAAGCAGGTGCTGTTCAGCTGGATGGACCGCTACCTGCGTGAAGAATCGCTATCTTTGGGGGCAAGCGAGGCTGATGACATGGCCAAGAACCCCGATGAAAGGATACGCGAACTTGAACTCGAGAACCGTCGCCTGCAAAAGGCGTTGGAGGCCGAGGCCCTACGCGCGAAAGCCTTCGACACAATGATAGAGCTAGCCGAGAGCAAGTTCAACATACCCATCAGAAAAAAATCTGGCACCAAACGGTAGCCCTGCTACGCAGGAGACTTCCGGGCGCATCCCTGGAGGCCCTCTGCGGGCTGTTTGGTTATAGCAGGCAGGCGTTCTACAAGCGAGGCGACAACGACTTCGGGGCGGACGCCATCGAAACCATCGTCATTGATGCGGCACGCGAGCTGCGCAAGGACAATCCCGGAATCGGCTGCACGAAGCTGCACCGCATGATATCGGCAAGCATGGGCGGCTGCGGTGACATGCCGGGACGTGACACGTTCATCGAGATACTGCGCCAGAACGACCTCATGGTACGCATGCGGCGGCGACGTCACTACAGGACAACCAACTCGGAGCACAACTACAGAAAGTACCCGAACCTCGTAAAGGGGGTTGTCCCGAACCGTCCGAACCAGATATGGGTGGCGGACATCACCTACGTGGAGACGGACGAGGGCGTATGCTACCTGTCGCTCCTGACCGACTCCTACTCGCACAAGATCGTGGGCTGGGCGCTTGGCCCGACGCTGGAGACCCGATACCCGCTGGAAGCGCTCCGCATGGCTATCGCCACCGTGCCTCCCGGGCAAACTCACGCCCTGATACACCATAGCGACAGGGGCAGCCAATACTGCAGCTACGAATACGTGGACGATCTCAAGAAACACTACATCGGGATCAGCATGACGCAGAGTGGCGACCCGCTTGAGAATGCGGTTGCAGAACGCGCAAACGGAATCCTGAAAACGGAATGGCTATACAAGATGACGTTCCCAACGCGCAAGAAATGCCGCGAGGAACTGGAACGGATAATCAGCTTCTACAACGAAAAGCGGCCTCACATGAGCATAGGGATGCAGACTCCAGACGAAGCCCACGGGCAGGAAGGACCTCAAAAACGGTGCTGGAAAAATCCTTGGGAACGAAGGCAGGAAAAGAAAAAGATATCTTTGGAAGAAGGAAGTCCGGTCGGCGGTGACAACCCAGTCAGTTGAACAGTCAACCAGGTCAGTCATACCGGGAAAAAGTTGTAAACCAAAACAGTAAAAGTGTCAACCCGGTCCGTAAAATCACCCAAAAAGTGTCAACCTTTTTCAGGGATGGTCATGCTTTAAACATAATCAGCCAAAATTTGAGTTTTTAGTAGATTTTGGCTGAAAATATTGTTTTAAAAATGGCGAAATTTTGCTAAAAAAGGCGATTTTTGCTATAATCAGCCAAAACTCTAAAATTTGTTGCGTTTTGGCTTAAAATAAATGTATATTGTAGAAGAGGTAGAGTATGCGTGAAAAAATCATCGGAAGAACGGTTGAGCAAAAGATTCTAAGCAAGTTGTATTTGTCCGACAAATCGGAGTTTGTCGCTGTTTATGGCCGTCGTCGCGTTGGCAAGACTTTTATGATTAAGGAGTTCTTCGAAAACGAACTTCTGTTTTCTGTATCTGGACTTGCCAATGAAAAGACTGCAAAACAACTCGAAAATTTTTATTTGACGCTTCTGCATTATGATGAATCTCTAACGAACGAACCGAAAGATTGGCTGCAAGCGTTTGACTTGCTGATGCGTTTAGTGGAAAAATCGAACGCCAAACGCAAGGTTATTTTGCTTGATGAATTGCCGTGGATGGATACGCCCAAGTCGGGATTTATTTCTGCTTTGGAACATTTTTGGAACGACTTTGCATCGTCGCGTCATGATATTCTGCTTGTTGTTTGCGGATCGGCAACATCGTGGATGATGAACAAACTGATAAATAATCACGGTGGGCTTCACAATAGGCTCACTAGCCATATTCGCCTCAAGCCTTTTACGCTAAGAGAAACAGAAGAAATGCTTGAAAGTCGCGGATTCAATCTTTCCCGATACGAAATAGCTATTTGCTACATGATTCTGGGTGGAATCCCGTTTTATTTGGATATGCTTGATAGCGAATACAGCTTGACGCAAAATATCGATAGACTTTTGTTTACGGATGATGGCGGACTTTCTAATGAAATAGATAATTTGTATGCATCTTTGTTTAAAAACTCTACAGATTATATTAAAGTCGTAAAGGTTCTGAGTGAACGAAAAAGCGGCTTAAACCGTACAGAAATTCAGAAAGGAACAGGCATGAGTACTGGAGGCTCGTTCTCGACCATCCTTGAAAATCTCTGTTTCTGCGGTTTTGTAAAAAAGCACGATGCATACAACGATGGCAAAAAAGAGCAGTTGTATCAGTTAGTGGATTTTTACACGTTGTTCTATTTTTATTTTGCAGATGCAATTAAAGCGCACAAAAAAAATTTTTGGGAAAAATTTCAAACAAAGTCTGCTTTTTACACATGGGCGGGATTGACCTTTGAAATGCTTGCGTTTGAACACGTTGAGCTTATCAAAAAAACACTTGGCATTTCGGGGATTCTTTCGACGGAATATCCTTGCCGGATTGTTGGAGCGGATTCAAAAAACACGCAGATTGATATGGTCATTGACCGTGAAGACCGGACGGTCAACATCTGCGAAATGAAATTCAGTGAAAGCGAATATGCTATTGATTCCGATGAAGAAATTACGCTGCGTAATCGGCTCGCAGCTTATCGCAAAACGATGAAACGCAAACGGTTGTCTCTGCAACTTACTTATGTGACGACATTTGGTGTGGCAAAAAATAAGCATTCGGGTATTGTCAACAATCAAGTGAAATTGGATGATTTGTTTGGGTGAGATGATTTTTGATAAATATTTTTCTACTTTGTATGTCCATGAAATACTATTATAAAAAGAAATTCTTTTTTGCCGCTGTTTCGGTAATGGCGTTGTGGGCCTGCGAGTCTTCGAGCGCAAGTAAACCTGAAGCTGAAGAAGTCGATGTTGAGATTAATCGTTTTGATGCCTCTGAAGTGCAAACCGATTCGTTTGTTGATTACCGTGATGATCACAAGTATTATACTGTTACGATTGGTGAGCAAACCTGGATGGCCGAAAATTTAAACTATAAATTCAGCGATTCTACAGCGAGCAGTTATTGTTACAATGACAATGATGCCGCCTGTCGTAAATATGGTAGGCTGTATTCATGGTCCAGTTCTATGGTGCGCGGTGTTTGCCCTTCGGGGTGGCGCTTCCCAGATAACGAAGACTGGAAGACTTTGATAAAGGCTGTTGGCGATGTTGATTTCGCTGGCCGTTTTCTAAAATCAAAAACGGATTGGGACAATGAAGGCGTTGGCATTGACGATTACGGATTTGCTGTCTTGCCGGCGGGTTATCGTAATATAAAGGAACTCTATACGGGTGAAGCTTCTGTTGCGGCGTTCTGGTCGGCAACGGCTTACGATTCGACAAATGTTCTTTACTGGTCTTTTAATGAAAGCCATGAACATGCGGTTCGCAATTATGACGGTAAGAAAATGGCGGCTTCTGTTCGATGCATAAAGGGCTTAAAGATTACGTCGGACAACTCTTCTAGCAGTTCAAATGCTAAAAGTAGTTCAAGCGCCCAAAGCAGTAGTAGTTTTATGCCCGAAGATGTCAGTAAGTCGCTTTTAAAATACGATCCTGCCTTGGTTGAATATGATTCCGTTAAAGACCCTCGTGATGGTCGAGTTTATAAGACGGTTACCATTGACGGTGAAACCTGGTTGGCTGAAAATTTGAAGTATAAAACCTCTCTGATTAGTGAATCCACTTGCTATCCAAATGCAGATACCTGTGAATATTTTGGTCGTTATTACAGCTGGTCTGCGGCTAAGAATGCGTGCCCGGAAGGTTGGTTTTTACCCTCGGCTCAAGATTGGAGAGGACTATTAGATAAGCTCTCTGCGACGTCTCCGTGGGGAATTCTCGAAACGGTGTGCAGTACTGATACGATGTTTGTTGGGGCTAATCACGGAAAGAATGTGTATGGTCTTAATATTGGTTTTTCTCCTTTTTATGAGTCTTCTAATGCATCTTCTACAAATGGCTTCAATCTTGGAAAGAAAAAAGCTAGATATTGGGTTGGTGGAGGTGTAGTTGGGTATGGCACGGCTGAATTTGATTTTGTTGCAGATAAGTTAATCGTTTGGTCTTCGAACAGTAACTCTGGTTTTTATCCCGTTCGTTGCATAAAGAGGTAGGAACATGAAAAAGTTTTTATTGACACTTTCAATCGGAGCTACATTTGGCTTTATCGCTTGTTCTGAATCCTCGTCTGCGGCACCCTCTACTGAAGAGGAACTGAGCTCGTTTGTCGATTCCCGTGATGGCCATAGCTATAAAAAGGTGACTATCGGTGACCAGACTTGGATGGCCGAAAATCTCGAGTACAAAAAGGACTTTTATACGTGGAAAGAGGCTAATGATGCGTGTCCGGAAGGCTGGCATTTGCCCAATGATGAAGACTGGAAAAAGTTGTTTGACGAAGTTGGTGGTGCTGATTCTGCCGGAGCTAAATTGAAGGCTAATTCCGGCTGGGGTGTAAATCGAAATGGAACGAATCTTTACGGTTTTGCCGTGTCCGCCGATGGCTACTATAATGATGCGGATAAAATCGAGAAAAAGGGAATCACGGCTTTGTTCTGGTCTTCTACGGAACTCGACCGCGATAACGCTTACAACTGGAGATTTGACGGCGTTAGCGATTTTGTCTTCCATGAAGACAATGCAAAAAATTTCAAGCTTTCGGTTCGCTGTATCGAAGGTTCGTTGCCGTCAAGTTCGGATACTTTATCTACAGCAAAATCGTCGTCTAGTTCATCGCGGATAAGGCTCAGCAGTTCTAGCGTTGTTTATAAAGCGTCGGTCTATGATGATGCAAAGCATACGCTGACCGATGGCCGTGATGGTCATGTTTACAAGACCGTTACTATCAATAACCGTGTATGGATGGCCGAAAATTTGAATTTCAAATATTACTACAAATCGGCGCAAAGTTTTTGCTATCTAAACGATGAGGCCAATTGTTCAAAATATGGCCGTTATTATAACGCGGGCGCTGCGCTAGATTCCGCGAAGGCATTTTCGGATTATAGCTGGGAATGTGCCATGAATAAAAAATGCGATGGTTCCTTTGTGCGAGGGGCTTGCCCTGATGGCTGGCATATTCCCTCCATGTACGATTGGAATGAACTGCTTTATACGGTGGATGCCACCAAGGCGGGGAAAAAGTTAAAGTCGAAGCAAGGGTGGAAAGGAAATGAAGCAACGGATGATTATGGTTTTTCTGTTCTCCCGGCTGGTGTGAAGCTTGATGAAGGTGGCTTCATTAACGAAGGAACGGATGCTTATTATTGGACTCCTGCTAAATCGGAATCGGTGGCGTTCGATACAACGGACAAATATATTTTTTCCACTTACTCTGGTTTCCGTTCGATTAGATGTATCAAGGATTATACGGATAAGAATGAAATCCCCAAGCCGGATCATGAATTTGTTTATGGTACTCTTAAAGATTCTAGAGATGGTCGTACTTACAAGACTATTGAAATCGGAAATCAAGTATGGATGGCCGAAAACCTTAAAATCCCGTATCTTGAGGATACCACATTGAGTTCTTGCTATGACGGTAAAGCGGAAAACTGCGAAACCTACGGACGTTTGTATTTGTGGAGTGCCGCTATAGATTCTGCCATGGTATATTCAGAAGATGGGGCCGGATGCGGATATCGGTCGGATTGTCTGTTGCCCCACATTGTGAAGGGAGTGTGTCCTGATGGTTGGCGTTTGCCGGGTGAGTCCGATTGGATTGTTTTGAGGCAGTATGCAGGAGGTAAATCTGTTGCCGGTCAGAAATTAAAGGCTACACAAGGTTGGAGAAATAATGGAAATGGGTATGACTTATACGGCTTTAATGCCTTGCCTTTTGCTCCTGATTCTGCTCGCGTATTTTATTGGGGGCATGGTTATGTAAGTAATTCTCCCATAACAGAGTCTGCTGCTGTTATGAATTCGAATACATTGCAACTTTATGTAAGCACGGAGTTGAAATCGGAGCAAGGATATGTCCGCTGCATAAAATCAACAAGTGCCGATTCCAATTATACCGGTATGTATATAAAGGACGAAAGTACGTATGATTCGGTTGCAAATACGTTGACCGATTTCCGTGATAATAAGGTTTATAAAACTGTGAAAATTGGAGAGCAGGTATGGATGGCCGAAAATTTGAATTTTAATTATGAATGGGGTCGAGCTCATAGCTCCTGTAAATCTTATACAACAGAAGATAATAAAGAATGCAAACGTTATGGCCGCTTGTATGGTTTTCTTGCTGCCGTGGATTCTGTTGGAATATTCTCCGAAGACGCGAAGGGTTGCGGATTCAGTGAATGCCAAATGAAAGAAAAGGCTAGAGGCGTTTGCCCTCGTGGTTGGCATTTACCAAGCAACGATGAATGGGATGTCTTGATTCAGGCTGCGGGTGGAAAGTTTGTTGGTGGATTGAATTTGAAATCGACGGAAACTTGGCCTGAATCGAAGCCCGGTAAAGACTTGTTAGGCTTTGGTGCTTTGCGGTCTGGCTGTGCGGGAGTATATTCTAACACGACTTGTAACATGAGCTCTTCGACATATTTCTTTGGATCTACGGTGACCGATGGTTCCGTTGGATGTATTCGCCTGAGTGTTTCCGACGATAAGGTCGATCTCTTTGATGATAAAATATCTGTTCTATTAAGCGGTTATCAGTATGCGGTTCGTTGCATAAAAGATGACGAATAGTTTGGTTTAGATGCGATTGTGGGGGAAGTTGAAAAACATCCCCCTAAGCGCAGTGTCAAGAATGATCACCGACCGATTGTTCAGCAACTTTCGAACTTGGACTTGTTCAAAGATTTCAAAGTTCAGGCTCATACAATCGTGTGGAGCAACGGTGTCGATTTCGCCCCGGAGTTTATCAAGAGCTTGATTTAGATTTCGTATCTTTTGAGGCTCTTTTACTTCAACATTTTTTTCATGCTCCAGCTGCCGATTTTCTGGCCGTTATGCTCAATTTCGCATTCGTGAAAAACTTCGTAGCCGCGCTTGCTGTAAAAAGCGAGATTTTCCCGTGAATTCGTAAACAAGGCCAACTGCTTGCCGCCTCGCTCTCGCACGTATTCTTCTATATAAGTTAAAAACTGCGAACCGACGCCCTGCCCCTGTGCAGACGGATCTACTTCGAGCATGCTGAGATACCAGATGTCCGGTCCTAATTTCTGAAAATCGTGGCAGGGCTTGCTGGCATTTTCGTCCATGGCTATGAATCCGTTAATTTCACTCCATTTCGTATTAAGATAAACTCGCCAGAAACCATGAATGATGTACTGGAACGCGGAAGGTTTTTTGAACTCGGGAGCCTCCAGTGTTGCACGGGCAACTAGTTTGCCGTCCCGATGCACCGCCAACAAATCAGCCTTTCCATAGTTCGCCTTTAGAACGCAGCGCATAAAAATCAGTAGTCCCTTTCGGCTTTTCTCCATATCAGGGAAATAGAGCGTGACATAGTCGTAATTTTCGTACGCCCTGGCCATAATTAAGCCCGCTTCGTCGAGTTCCTCGCGAGCCTGTAATCCGAATACAAGTTCACTAGCCATATAGAGATACCCTTACCCCTCGAGCTTTTTGTTTTGGTTTTCAACATTTCTGGGCACTTCGACATTTAAGTAATGCTTCGCCTTAAAAATAAAAAAGAAAACCCATTTTTTATTGAAACGTCTTCCGATAGACTTTGATTCCAACAGCGTCCGCGGCTACGCTTAGTTGTGAAATTGTGTGACGACTGTTTCAATTGTATTTCCGTACGCTAGTCTTTCTTCTCGTTCCGCCCCCTCCAGACATCTTTTTTGCGTGTCGCCCCCAACTGTCAAAAATTTGACACTTTCTTTTGCTATATTGAATGAACCCCCGAACGGGGTGCCTGGCTGTGATTGCCGCTAGGCTTGTGTCACTGAGGGCCGTGCGGGCTGTGCTATCCAAACGTGGGTGTACGGTTCGGTGGACCCCAAATCCGGAAACGGAATCTACAAGTAGGAATCTCAAATGGATTTTTCTGCGATTATTGCTGAAGAGCTGAATCTTGAAGTGTGGCGCGTATCTAAGGCGCTCGAACTTATGGACCAGGGGGGCACGATCCCCTTTATCGCCCGTTACCGTAAGGACCAGACGGGTACTTTGAACGAAATTGAACTCCGCGACATCAGCCACCGTCGCGACTACCTCCAGGAACTTGTCGATCGCAAGGAAACGATCCTCAAGAGCATCGAGGAACAGGGCAAGCTCACGCCGGAACTGAAGGCTCAGATCGAAGCTTGCAAGGACAAGACTCTTCTCGAAGATATTTACGCTCCGTTCAAGCCGAAGAAGCGTACTCGCGCAACGATTGCAAAGGAACTGGGTCTGGAACCGCTCGCCCGCCTGATGTGGGCCCAGGAAAATACCGGAAACACGGCCGAAGAAATTGCACGCATTTATTTGTCCGAAGAAAAGGGACTCGCCGATCCGCGTGCAGCTCTCAAGGGAGCAGCCGACATCCTCGCCGAAGAAGTTGCAGACAACGCAGAATTCCGCCAGTACCTCCGCAACAAGGTCGAAAAGACTGGCGTCATGGTTTCCAAGGTCAAGAAGGATTTTGAAAAGCAAGAAACGAAGTTCAAGGACTACTACGACTTTAGCGAACCGGTCGGCAAGATTCCGAGCCACCGCATGCTCGCTCTCCGCCGTGGCGAAAAGGAAAAGGTGCTCCGCCTCTCCATCGAAGTCCCGAACGAAGAAATGATCGGTTATTTGCAGAACCAGGTCATCAAGGGTGACTCTGTCTGGAAGCCGTATCTCGAAGATATGTGCAAGGACGCTTGGGAACGTTTGCTCCAGCCGAGCATGGACAGTGAAGTGCGCCTCCTCCTCAAGGATGCCGCTGAAGAAGAAGCTTTCAAGGTATTCAGCAAGAACCTCCAGGACGTTTTGCTCGCCGCTCCGGCAGGCCACAAGGCTGTGCTCGCCCTCGACCCGGGTTTCCGCACGGGCTGCAAGGTCGCTGTGCTCGACAAGAACGGCAAGTTCATGGATCACGGCATCATCAAGCCGCATGAACCGTGGAACGACAAGGCCGGTGCAGCAGTTTATCTGATGAGCCTCATCGACAAGTATCAGATTGACCTCATCGCTATCGGTAACGGTACGGCAAGCCGCGAAACGGACGCTTTCTGTGGCGAAATGGCTCTCAAGTTCAAGGGCAAGGTTCCGCCGCGCGTTATCGTCTCCGAAGCCGGTGCATCTGTCTATAGCGCAAGCATGATCGCTATCGCCGAATTCCCGAAGGAAGACGTGACGACCCGTGGCGCTATTTCTATTGGCCGCCGCTTGCAGGACCCGCTTGCCGAACTTGTGAAAGTCGATCCGCAGTCCATTGGCGTGGGCCAGTACCAACACGACGTGAACCAGCGCGAGCTCAAGAAGCGTTTGGACGAAGTGGTGGAAAGCTGCGTGAACATGGTCGGTGTCGACGTGAACAGCGCTTCTGCTCCGCTCCTCTCTCACGTGGCAGGCCTCAGCAACACGCTCTCTGAAGCTATTGTGAAGTACCGTGAAGAAAATGGCGCTTATGCAAGCCGTGAAGATTTGAAGAAGGTCAAGGGCTTTGGCCCGAAGGCTTTCGAACAGGCCGCAGGCTTTATGCGTATCCCGGGTGCTGAAAATCCGCTCGACGATTCCGCTGTGCATCCTGAAAACTACGCCCTCGTCGAAAAGATGGCTGAAAAGGTCGGCGTTCCGGTCAAGGAAATGGTCGGCAATGCAGACGCTGTGAAGGGCATTAAGCTCGACGAATTCCTCTCCGATGAAGTCGGTCGTGCTACTTTGGAAGATATCCTCAAGGAACTCCAGAAGCCGAGCCGCGACCCGCGTAAGGAATTCCGTTATGCTAAGTTCGATGACCGCATCAAGACCATCAACGACCTCGTGACGGGTAG
>NZ_JAFWOM010000137.1 GCF_017545445.1 Fibrobacter sp. | reverse complement strand
TACTAACCACTGTTTACTAATCACTAAATTCATTCCTGTTTACTAACCACTGTTTACTAACCACTGGTACGAATGACTAGAAGAACTGATAGATTAGGCGAGCAATTCCGCGAAGAAATTTCCAAGCTCATCCAGAAGGGCTTGAAGGATCCGCGCGTGAGTTCTCTCGCAAGCATTACCCGTGTGGATATTACCGAAGACCTGAGCTATGCAAAGGCCCTCGTCTCGGTGATGGGTTCCGATAAAGAAAAGCGCGATACGCTTGTCGGGCTCAACAATTCCGCCGGCTTTATCCGTGGCGTCTTGGGCAAGGCCTTGAAGATTTTCAAGGTGCCTGAACTCAAGTTCGTTCTTGACGAAAATCTCGAACATGCCATGCACATTGAAGAAATCCTTGCAGAACTGAAGCAGAAAGGGGAACTTTAATTGGCCTCTTCCGGCTTCGTCCTCTTGGACAAAATTGCAGGTGAAACATCTTTTAAGGCCCTTTTCCCTCTGAAAAGGGTCTTTTGTACTAAACGCGTGGGCCATGCGGGTACGCTCGACTTGCGTGCAAGCGGGTTGATTATTGCCGCCACCGGGCGTGCGACGCGCCTTTTGCCCTACATCGAGGCGAAGGACAAGTGCTATACGTTCCGCCTCCACCTTGGCTATGAAACCGACACCCTCGAATGGGACGGGGAAGTGGTGCGTACAGATGAGAGAGTAGAGAGTAGAGACGAGAGTGGTTGTCATCCTGGAGCCGAAGGCGACGGGATCCAGAGCGGTAAGCCATCGATAAACCGTGCTGACCTCGAAGCGGTTCTCCCGCAATTCATTGGCGACATTGATCAGATTCCGCCGAAGTATTGTGCCGTGAAAATCAATGGCCATCGTGCCAGCGACTTGATGAATCGTGGTCGTGAAATAGAACTCAAGCCGCGTCGCATCCATATCGAATCGTTGAAGGTCATAGGCGAGGGTCTTGTGACGGAAGGCTGTACCGGCAAGTGCTTTGCCACGTTTGACTTGGAATGTAATTGCAGTAAGGGAACGTACATCCGTTCGCTCGGTCGTGATTTGGCCCGTGCGCTTGGAACGTGCGGCTGCGTCTCGATGATCCGTCGCCACCGCATTGGAAACGTGACTGTTGACCGTGCTGTTCGCGGGGACGCACTCACGCCAGAACATTTGCTTTCTGTCGATCAGGTGCTTGATTTCCCTGTAGTGCGTTTGAATGATGACCAGGTGAAAGCGATTCGTTTAGGCAATTGGGTGCCGTGGCGGACTCCTGTTGAAAATTTGAGTGCAGAACTGGGATCTGAAAAGTTTGTTTTTACCGCCGATAAAAATGGCATTGTGATCGGGCTTGGCGTTTATGACCCGGGCCGCATTTGCCCCAAGTTCTTTTTAGGTGATGATGAATAGCCCTTCGGCAGGCTCAGGGACCTTGTCGTTGATATTAGATTGCTACGGTATTTGAAGGATTGTGAAAATGAAACGTGCTGTGACAATGGGTAATTTTGATGGATGCCATTTGGGGCACCAGGCGCTTTTCCGCACGCTCAAGGCGGTCGCCGAAGTGAACCATTTGCAGCCGACGGTCATCAGTTTTGAACCCCATTCCAATTACGTTTTGCGTGGACCGGGCGATCCGTTGCTCCTCACGACGACCGAAGAAAAACGCGAATTTATCGAAAGCTTTGGACTCGAATTTTTGGTGCTGCCGTTCACGCGTGAATTGGCAAAACTCTCGTTTGATGAATTTGTTCGCACGGAACTGATTGAAAAGCGTGAAGTCGTTTCGATGTTCTTTGGGCACGACCATTGCTTTGGCGCAGGTGGCAAGGGCAATTACGAAACGATTACCGCCGCGTTCCCGGAACTCTCGACGCAGATGCTTTCGATGGTCTTGCACAAGGGCGAACGCGTGAGCTCTTCTGCCGTGCGCAATGCGCTCTTGAACGGCGACGTCGATCGCGCACAGACGTATCTGGGCCGCCCGTATCGCTTGTCTGGAACAGTCGTGGTTGGCAAACGCCTTGGCCATACCATCGGATTCCCGACCGCGAACGTGCAGATGGAACAGTACAAGTTCTTGCCGAAAGGCGGCGTGTATGTCGCAAGTGCAAGACTTTCGGATGGCCGCATTTACCGCTCTGTCGTGAACATCGGAACGCAACCGACAACGCCCGGAACGCACCTGCTCGCCGTCGAAGCTTATCTGCTCGACTTTAACGAAAACATTTACGGTCAGCACTTAGTGCTGGACTTGCTCGCCTTCTTGCGCCCCGAGAAAAAGTTTGCCAGCATCGAAGATTTGGTGCGTCAAATCGGCATGGACGCAGACATCGCCAAGAACTACAACGGAAACCACTGGGCGGAATAGAGAGTATTCCTCATCTCATATTCCCTTGGTGCAGTCTTCCACTTTTTTGATGACTTCTTTTGGTGTTACGAAATCAAGAATGCTGAATGCTGTCATTTCGTTGCCCATATCTTTGAATGATGCTCCGAAGTGATAAACAGTGTCATCTATAAGCAAAAAACGGTCGTGGATAGTACGCATCGTTTTTAGTTCTAGTTTTGGATACTGTTTGTTGTGCAGGTCTTTGGCTTCCTTGAATTCTGGAGTGATTCGTGTGGAGTAGATTGTTGCTGTAACACCTTTTGTCCGCATTGCTGCAAATTTTAGTATCTCGATTGTGGCAAACGGGTCAATGAATACAACAGAACGTTTGGCTGTTTTTACGAGGTCAGCAATCAGGACAAATCCATCGAATCGAGTTCCTGTTGCTAGAATTCCGCTAGTTGGTGTTTGTGCTGATTTTATGAAAAAGTCTATATGTTGCTCTACGGTCGAAAGTCGAACGTTTTGTTCTACAATGCTTTTGCGAACATCTGCTATTTCTGAACTCTGTTTTTCAATGAGTTGTCGTTGCTCGTGTAGTCGATCCGCAATTTGTAGGTCTGTAGCTGTTTTTCGTTGGTTTATTGCATAGCCCTTGAGCATGTAGTTCTTAAGGACTTGAGTTGCCCAACGGCGAAATAAGGTTGCATTTTTGCTATTGACTCGATAGCCTACAGAAAGAATTGCGTCTAGATTATAGTATTTTGTTTCGTACACCTGTTTTGAATCGTTACCCATATGTTCCAAAATGGAACATGTGCTATCTTCGTCAAGTTCTTGTGATGCATAGATGTTTTTTAAGTGTTTTGTAATTGCAGGACGCTTTGTTCCGAATAAGTTGGCAATTTGCACTTGTGTGAGCCAAACGGTCTCGTTTTCAACACGTACTTCTAGTTTAGTTTCGCCCTCTGGCTGATAAAGTACGATTTCACCTGTTTCTTCGTTCATTTTCCCCTACATACTCACTAGAAATTGTTTAAAAATGCCGGGCGAGCATGACTCCTGCCATGTTCAATCGGTATCGCGAGATACTCTTTCACCCCCCGGCGTAGGTGTACCGGCTTCACCAAATGTCGTTGCCGCAGCAGAGCGACCCCCCGGTATTGTTTTTCAATGAAATTAGATAATGTGCAGAATCGAAACAATGGTTTGAACTATTAGTGAAAAAGGCAATGAAAGGTTTATTTTTAATGTTTTTGCTCTCGGTTTTAATGAAAAACTTTGTTTTTTGCGTAATTTGGGCAGTTGAGATGGCTTTGATAGGATGATTGTAAAATTTTCAAAACGAATTTTAAATGAGGGTGGTTTCTTCTTAGCTTCTGTTTTGTCAGGTTAAAAGAGGTATAAATGTTGTTAAACCTATTGAATCGTTCATTACGCCCGAGAACCTCATTCTCTTTAGACCAAAATGACCTTGAAATAAAGTATATTTATTCATAGACATTTTTATGAGCTTTTGCTCTCGTTCTCCGCTCTGAAATACGACCAAATTTTTCAATCGGGAGAATGAGACAGACGCTCACGCAGATATGCTTTGACGTACTATACCCTGTGTAGTGTGTTTGAGTGTATTTCGACGAAAAGCGGAATTACTTCACCGTAAACATAGTCTTCCTGAGCTCGTAGGGGCGAAGGATCCAGTGCGAGGTGATGGTCCGTGTTTTGTTGCCCATTTGGGGCGTGAGTTGTTTGTACTTATTTCGATAGGGTACTTGGTCGTAACCTCAGAGCGGATAAGTGCATTCAATCTCACGCCTTTTTTTGTTGAATGCGCCTGAATCTGGGCAAGCTCCAAATGGAGATTTTATGCCCGGTAATTCCAACTTGTTGCATTCGAGAGTCGCAAAAGAGGATGAATTCTATACACCGCTTTCGATGATTGAAAATGAACTAAAACACTATAAGCATCATTTTAAGGATAAAACTGTTCTTTGCAATTGTGACGATCCTAGGGTGAGTAATTTTTTTCGTTATTTTGTCATCTATTTTGATGTCCTTGAACTTAAAAAGGTTATTGCCACCTGTTATAAGAATGATGATGCTGATCTTTTTAGTCAAGGAAACGCTGAAGAAGCTGTTTATCTTGAATATGACGGCAGTATTAAATATTCTGGAGAAGATGACTTTGCAAAAATTCCTTGTAAAAGACTCAAGGGTAATGGGGATTTCCGTAATCCTGAATGTGTGGATTTTTTGAAACAGGCTGATATTGTGGTGACAAATCCACCATTTAGTCTTTTTAAAGAATATGTTCCATTTTTGTTCAAATATGAAAAGAAATTCTTAATTGTGGGGAATATAAATAATATCAGCTATAAATCAATCATGCCATTAATCAAGAATAATAAAATGTGGTGCGGGATAAATAATGGGCATTTTTGGTTTCAGGTTCCTGATTACTACGAAGAAAAGAAAACCGATTTCAAAATAGAGAATGGAATCAAATATAGACGGATGGGAAATATCTGTTGGTTTACAAATCTTGAAATAAGCAGAACTCATGAAATTCTTGAAACTGGGAAACGTTATAGTTCGGATAGGTATGTTCAATATGAAAATTACAATGCAATCAATATTGATGCTACCTCTGAAATACCGATGGACTATGAAGGGGTTATGGGCGTGCCATTGGGTTTCTTTACGAAATACAATCCGCAGCAGTTTAGGGTTCTTGGACAGACTGATAGCTCTGATGTTTGTGAGGAAGTTGAAAATTTGCGGATTCCTGGTACATTTCGTGGACGCGGTTTAATTGATGGTAAACAAAAAGCTCCAAGAATACTTATTCAAAAAATTACAAGGGAGGGATAGTGATGGATATTTTCAAACATGAAATTACGATTCGAGAATTAGTTGAAGGATTCATAGATAATGCGGAAAATGGCGTTCGTGCTTATGCGGGAAAACTTGATATCCGTCCACCGTATCAGCGCGAGTTTGTCTATGGTGAAAAAGAACGAGCCAAAGTCATTGAGACGGTGATGAAGAATTATCCGCTTAATACAATGTATTGGGCTAAGTGTAAAGATGGAAATTTTGAGATTATCGATGGTCAGCAAAGGACTTTGAGTATTTGTCAATACGTGAACAACGAGTTTTCCTTCAATTTAAGAACGTTCAAAAGTTTGCAGGAAGATGAAAAGAAAAAGTTGCTAGACTACAAGTTGTTTGTTTATGTTTGTGATGGCGGAGATAAAGAAAAACTGGATTGGTTTGAAACGATTAATATTGCGGGTAAGGTGCTGACTCCGCAGGAATTGAGAAATGCAACTTTTCATGGCTCGTGGGTGACAAGTGCAAAGTTCTATTTCTCAAAAACAAATTGTGCTGCGTATAACATTGGGAGCAAATACCTGAATGGAGAAATGAAGAGACAAGCCTATTTAGAGACGGCTATTAAGTGGATATGCGGAGCTAAAGATGATGACGGAATTCGTGAATATATGGCTCAACATGTGGATGATCCTGATGCTCAACCGCTATTCAGTCATTTCCAAAATGTTATAGAATGGGTTAAAGCGAAATTTCCAAAGTATCGCAAGGAGATGAAGGGGGTTCCTTGGGGACCGCTTTTTAAAAAGTTTGGTCAAAGAACGGATTTAGATTCTTCAAAGTTAGAAGAACTTGTCGCCAAATTTATGGTCGATAGCGATGTCCAAAAGAAATCTGGAATATACGAGTACGTATTGGATGGCGATGAGCGTCATTTGGATATTCGTGAATTTGATGATAATATCAAGCGAGAGATTTACGAAAAACAAAATGGAATTTGTAAAAAGTGTGGCAAACATTTTGAAATAGAACAAATGCATGCTGACCATATTAATCCATGGAGCAAGGGTGGTCGAACTATTGCTGAAAACTGCCAAATGCTCTGTGCTGATTGCAATAGAAGGAAATCGGATATATAGGGCGAAAGAGTAAATCAAACTCGAATAGTGAACATAAGATAATGTTTTGAATAAAAAAGAGACGGTTATTGCCGTCTCTTTTAACATATGCTTCTAACACTTTTGAGCATGGTCGTTTTTCGCTTTCCCGGTGAAATCCGTGCTCGTTATTTTGATTACGGTCACGGCGGCGGCCTGCGCGGGTGTGAATTCAAACTTGTGTGGCGCGGCGGATTGCGTGGAATGCGCGGAATTTGGGTGTTGCGCGGAACTTGCGGCTTGTCGTTTCATTAAGAGCGAGAGACCACGGCATTTTTCGGTGACGTCTTCGACGATTTCTGCCTTGCCCTGCCCGACAACGCTTGCGTAAAAGCGTCCGCTTTTGCAATAGGCCTCTTCGTGAATCTCGATGCGATTTTCGACGCACATGCTGAATGCAACATTCGGATTTTTGCGAATGCAGTCGAGTTTTTTGCCGACATGAGCGCAATGAAAATACAGTTCCAGAACGCTATCGTTTAGGCTGTACCCGAATGAAAGCGGAATCACGTAGGGCATGCTTGCATCGGCTTCATCTGTCATCGCGACATGGCAGGTCGTGCACTGTTCGATAATCTTTGCGATGTTTTCATCGCCTAAAACTTCTCTATCCTTGCGTCGCATTTTACCTCAACTTTTTTACGCTGTTTGAAATTAAATATAATATAGGCTTCGACTGAAATTTTTACACAATCGTGTTGTCCAAGCGGAACACTTCGGCGAGTTGCTTGTCGTCCATATCGGCAAGCCATGTTTCGCCAGCGTTCACGGTCAAGTTGGCGACAGCTTTTTTTGTTTCGAGGAGGGAGTTGATTTTCTCTTCGAATGTGCCTTTGGTGATAAAGCGGTGGACTTGGACGTTGCGCTTTTGGCCGATACGGAAGGCGCGGTCGGTGGCTTGGGCTTCGATGGCGGGGTTCCACCACAAATCGTAATGGATGACTTGCGAGGCGGCGACGAGGTTGAGGCCGGTGCCACCAGCCTTGAGCGAGAGAATGAGTACTTTGCAGTCCGGATTTTCCTGGAAGTCCTGGATCATTTCGGAGCGCTGCGTTTGTGTGCAACCGCCGTGGTAGAAATGCGTGCGGAGGCCGAGTTCGCTTTCGATGGTGGATTTCAGTAGGTGACCCATTTCGGCGAATTGCGTGAAGATGAGCGTTTTCTCGCCTTGCTCTTGGATGGATGTGAGGAGGTCCAGGAGCATTTGCATCTTGCCGGATTCGAGCTTGTTAGATTTAGGAACGTTGGACAAGACTTCACTGGATGGGGCTTCGCCCCTCCCTTTGGGCTCGGTCATGCCCAAGCCTGCTTGGTCGCGACACTCGCCTTTAAGGTAGTCTTCCTCCCGATGGTCGTCAGGATGACGATTCTCTGTGTTTGCGAGACCTTTCAGGAATGTGGCGGGGTGGTTGCAGATTTGCTTGAGGGCAAGAATCATTTGCAAAATGATGCCTTTGCGTTTGAAGAGGGCGTGGGCGTCGTTTGCTTTTTCGCTGAGTTCTTGTTCTTCTTCGAGCTGGGCGAGGAAGTGGTCGAGGGTGCGTTTGTAAAGGGCTGCTTGCGAGCGTGTGAGTTCTGCGTATTCGTCCTGGATGATTTTGTCGGGCAAGTCGCTGATGATGCTCTTGTCAGTCTTGAGGCGG
Source organism: Fibrobacter sp. (assembly GCF_017545445.1). Lineage (GTDB taxonomy): Bacteria > Fibrobacterota > Fibrobacteria > Fibrobacterales > Fibrobacteraceae > Fibrobacter. The sequence continues at coordinate 19,253 of NZ_JAFWOM010000137.1, read as the reverse complement.
CGCAACATAAACGGAGCCGTGATTTTGCGGAACGTTTCGGCGACAATCTGGTTCCCGTTCTTTTGAATAGGCGTTTCGAACTTTTCGCGGAATTCGCTTGCACTCGGGAAGAATCCGTGGTTCGCAAAATCCATGATGGTCCAGAATTCCATGAGGCGGTTTTCGACAGGTGTTCCGCTCATGGCGATTTTCATAGGAGCCTTCATCTTGCGCAAAAGCTTGCTCTGTTCGCTATCGGCGTTTTTGATGTTCTGCGCTTCGTCGATGATAATCGTTTGCCATGCGTGCTTGTCGAGTTCCTTGAAGTCCTTGCGGAACGTGGCGTATGTGGTGAGCAGAACGTCGGCGTTGAATTTCTCGAGGCTGCGGCGGCCACCGTGGTAGGCAAAGAACGAAAGTTCTGGCGCGAATTTCTTGATTTCGACTTGCCAGTTGCAAAGGAGGCCGGCGGGCATCACGACGATGGCTTTTTTCTCCGCGAATTTGCCCTCTTGTTTCATCTTGAGGAGGAACGTAATGACTTGCAGCGTCTTGCCGAGGCCCATGTCGTCGGCGAGAATGCAACCGAATCCGATTTCCAGATTCTTGTACATCCAGGAGTAGCCGCGCATTTGATAGGGACGGAGTGTCGCGTTCAAATTTTCGGGCAGAGGAACTTCCGTTTCGGCACGCCATGCGTCGAACTGTTGTTTGAAATCGCTTGCCATTTCGACCGGGATGTTGTCGCATTCGCCGGTAAAGCACGCTTGCACGAGTTTGGCTTGCGTGATTTCGGGAACGGAATCTTCTTCGATGAGTTCGTCTGCGGAAGTCGCGGCACCTCCAGTAGCACCCTCGGCGGCATTTTCAGAAGACGTTTCCGCATCATCCCCAGCAGTTTTTTTGCTTTTGCCGTTTTTCGCAGACTCGCCAGATTTGCCTTCAATTTTATCACGGATGGACTGTAAATCTTTTTCGGTAATTTGTACGTAGCTAGATTTGTATTTTAAAAGTCCGTCCGCTTGCTCCGCGAGTTCCAAGAATTCCTTTGCCGAAATATTTTCGTCGCCAATGGCGATTTCCCAATCGAAGTCGAGTAGGTCGCCGGCAGTAAATGCTCCAAAGCTCATGCTGCCTTGCAATCGCATTTTGGGCTTGGGCTTGCCGATGTTCAAAAGGTTTTTTGGAATTTCGGTTTGGATGCCGAACAGTTGAAGTTTCTTGAGACAATCTTGCAAAAATTCAAGGAGTTCGGCTCCCCGCATCAGAATAGGGACGCTGGCACGTCGCTCAATGTATTCGTCGAGTGGTTTGAATCCATCGGCAATGCCGTTCAGAACGCTTAAAATTGAGAGCAGACGCGAGTCGTTGTTTTCGAAAAGTTCCGAGAGTGGCGTGCGTTTCGTGGCATTTCCGGTTGCACTAGTAGCATCTTCATCAAGTACGAAAATTTCCAATGCGACATCGTCTCCCGATTCATAACAGACGAACAAAATTTGTGTGCGGCACCCGAGACTCGAATACACCGAAAGCCATTGCTGGATTTTTCCGGGAATCGTGTGAGCGTTGTTTGCTAGTTTGCCTGAAACGCTATCGAAGAAGAACGAAAGCAAATTGCCGTGGTTCGTCTTGAGCGGAGTCTTGTAGGTGCGAGCAAATTTCAAAAGCTGTGAAATGAACAGCGAAAGAATGTGCTCGGCAGGTTCGGCAATTTCGAAGAACGATTCATCTTTGCTGGTCCATGCAATTCCTCTCGGTGCAGAAACTTCGAGGTCCGCGACGATGTACAGAATTTCGGGCAGCATTTCTGCAGGCCGCCAACGCATTTGGGCAACGTCTTTTCCGATCCAAAAAACTTGCGGATAAATGGCCCCGGTTCGCACGAGATAAAATGCGACTTGCAACATCAAGTGCAAATAACGCACGGAATAATGGTGCCATGAAAAATTGCCGGAACTCAAGCAGCAAAGTGCTCCCATCACGTTTGTGACGGTGAGGTTGCTGTTGATGACTTTTTCGCCCATGGATTGCTCGAATTTCCAATGCCATCCGGGCTTGTGAAAGAGCCGCAACTGTTCGTTTTCCATCAAGAACGTTTTAGCGTTGTTCACGCGGAAGTGCTCCGAGAAAACGTCAAAATTCTCGAAGTCGCAAAAGAACTTGTGGCATGCTTGGAGTTCGTCGGTAAAGCTCTTGCGGAAATTTCCGGCGGGGCAGAACTTCGGGAAGTTTTGCAGCATGGCGGGCAAAATATGCGAGTAGTCTTTCCAGCTCTTGAAATCGAATGTCGGCAGTTGTTTGGGCGGAATGCTGTTTTGCGATTCGCGGCCTGAGCCTTTGTATCCGCCGAATAAACTTTCGCTTGCGTCTTCGGCGTGGGCGAGTTCCGCTGCGTTTTGTTCCTCTTGTTCCGCACGCTCGTCGCGGTTTCCGTCGCTTTCCCCATTGCCGTTCCCGGTGCGGTTTTCGTTCGCATTTCCCGAAACGCCCGCTGCATCCGAGCTTCCTGCACTCCCTACGAGTCTTGTCGCCTTGCTGAACGACCTCACGAGATTCGCTTCGGCGGGTGCTTCCATCTCCATCGTTTCTGGCTTGAAGTCTTTGATGAATTCAAGGTCAAGTCCGTGAATCTTGAAAAGGATGTTCGGGTCCTTGTCGGCTTGTTCGGCTATTTTCAGGAATGTCGCTATTAGGTACTTGCACGGGCGTTCGTCGCGGCAGTCGCAGCCCATGTTGACTTTTGCTGGGTCGTCAAAAAGCTGGAGTCCGCTCTTTGCCATCAGGAGTTCGAGCGACGGGCTTAAAGCCTTGTTGTTGAACGCCAACAGTTCTGCCGGTTGCTGTTTTAAAAAGCTCACGAAGATTTCGGAAGATTCTTTTGAAAATTTCGGAAAAACGATATAATTGTTGTGGAGTCCGCCATTCGGCCCTTTCACGACGGAAATCACGCGGTTATCGACGATATCGACGCTTGCAACTTGACCACGTGCAGCGAACTTGAGGCCCTGCAGAATTGCATGTTCGCTTGCCGTCGCAAGAATCGAGCAAAGCCACTTGTTCGCCCACCAACTCTTTCCATAACTTCCAAAATCCATGAGCCCAAATATAGTAAAAAGTGCTCAAATGAACAAATTAACCCGCCGCAAAAACTCTGATTGACTTTTTGCGTTTATAAATAGACAGTATCTTGAGATTCCCAATTATTCCCTTTTTTACGCAGTTCATCCGAAATAGCATACTTTCTGTTTTAGGAAACCTTAAATAATTAATATATTTCCCTGCATGAATTCAAAAAAATCGTTTACGGAAAGATTCTCCCAGTGGTACATTCCACTCGTTTGTAGAAATAAGTACAAGGCGCTTGCCTTCTATCTCCTTCTTGCTGTTCTCCTTGCATTCCCGATTTTGGTGAAGCCGGGGCTAAAGCTCGATGCCGACCTTTCGCATCTTTTGCCCGAAAACACGCCGAGCGTTAAGGCGTTGGAGGAATCTTACCAGAGATTCGGTTCTACGGACCGTTTCATGATTGCCATCCAAAGCGAGGACGTGAACCTTGTCGCCGCCTTGCAGGATTCCATCAGCGATTACATTCGCAAGAACTGGAAGGGCGATGTCGTCTCGACTCAGGTCGATAACGACAACAAGTTCTTCAAGGACAATTCGCTTTTATACCTCCCGGTAAAGCATCTTGAACGCATCCGCAATAACCTTGATGACTTGCAGCTGGAAATTGGCCGCAAAAATGGTCCGCTTGTCGTGGATTTGCTGGGCGATGCGGAACCTGCTGATTCGTCGCAGGATTCTACGGCTAAAAAGGAACGCGTCTGGTTCGATGCGAGTTTGCCGCAAGAGCTTGGCCTCCCTGATGAGGCAGTAAGTGCCTTTGATTCGTTCTTCAAAAAGAAAGATGAACCCGAGGTGCAGACCGCAGAGACGACGAAGCGTGAAGATTGGGACCCGAAAAAGCCTGTTCCTGCGAGTATGAAAACTCGCCTGATCGGTTGCCCGTACCCGGATAGCACTGGAAAGATTTTATATAACGGCGTGGTGAACGCAAAGCTTATCCGTCCCTCGACCGACTATGTTTTCGTGACGCACATTCTAGCCCGTTCGGATTCTTTGATTGCGTATTTTAGCAGCAAAAAATATCCTGTTCCTACGCGTTTCTCTGTCGAAGGAACGTACGAAGGCCTCAAGGAAGTCGATGAAGTGGCGAACGATTCCATCTTCTCCTTTGGCATAAGCCTTGTCCTTATTATATTCCTGACAATGTTCTTCTTCAGAAGCGTCAAAGGCCCGATTCTTGTGACGTGCTCGGTGCTTTACGCGTGCATCCCGACGCTTGCGTTTACTGCTCTTTTCTACGGGAAACTGAATCCGTTTACGGTCTTTGTGGCATCCATTATTCTCGGTATCGGTATTGACTATTCCATCCACATTTTGGGAACTTCGCAGAAACTTTTGAACAAGTTTGCAACACTCGAAGAAGTTCTTGAAAATGCTCAAAAGCGGATGCTCAAGCCGTTTATTCTCGCAAGCTTTACGACGATTGCTGCATTCCTCACGCTTTTGGCGGCCCATTTCCGCGGCTTCTATGAATTTGGCGTGGTGGCTTCGATGGGTGTGCTTTTCAGTATGCTCACGTCGGTGCTCGTGCTTCCGGTGTTCATCAAGTGCATGGGCGGGATTCCGGCGGCTCCGCAGAACAGCTTGTTGCCGAAATCTTGGGACGAGGCGAAAATCCTCAGCTTCTTCAAGGCCCTCGCTCTTATCGGTCTTGTGCTTGGCGCAGTATCCATTTGGTATGCTCAATATGTTGACTTTGAACACAACTTGCGCAACTTGCGTCGCGTTACGACAGAAAAGGTTCCCAAGAAAAAAGGAATTAGTGCAGGTGTCGCTCGATCGAACAACCGAGCCTCTTCGACTCCGGCGGCTGTCATGGGCAGCAAGTCCGAACAGCTCGATGCCCTTTACGATACGTTGATGGTGCGCCTGCATGTGGAACATGACCCGATGCTCCGTAGCTTCCTTACGCTCAAGACGTTTGTTCCGCCGAAGGATTCGCAGGAACGCCGCTTGGAAGTGATTGAAGAAATTCGCGACCTCGTAGAAGCTCGCGTGTTCGACAGGGCCGAAGGCGAAGATTCCGCAAACGTGGCGACGCTCCGCAAGCTTTCTGCGGTGGATCGTACGTTCGATGCGAAGGACATTCCAGACTGGGCGTTGGACTTGCTCCGCGAAAAAGACGGCAGTTACGGAAAAATCGGTTTCATTTATGGCGATTTCCCGAGCTGGGATGCAAAGGCCTTGCATAAATTCCAGGACCGTTACAGCCATTGGAATTTTGACGGCGAAAATCTCCGCACGTTCTCGTCGCAGTTCATTCTTTCGGACGTGATTGAGTCGGTGAAGGCGGACAGCTTTAATTTGGCTTCGGTCATCATTCTTGTGATTTTCGGTACGCTTGTCATTTCGTTCCGCAAGCCGAAGTATTTCTTGGCGGGCTGCATTTCGTTTGGAATGGGTACGCTCCTTACGCTTGGATTGCTTGGCTACTTGACGCAAACGTTTGAATTCGGAAAGATTAGCATATACAACGTTATCGTGATTCCGATGGCTCTCGGTATCGGTATCGACTCGACGATTCACTTCATTACTTCTTGGACTTCCCCGTCTAACAAGAACATGACGATCCGCCAGCTGTTCGATACGACGGGCCGTAACGTGATGGCTAGCTCCACGACGACAATTGCAGGCTTTGTCGGATTCCTCTTCACGACGCATCGCGGTTTGAAGGGTATTGGCGACCTTGCTTGCATCAGCATTGCCATGTTCCTTATCACGAGTGTCATCTTTAGCATATACCTTTGCGGCAGCTGGCTCAAGAAAAAATAATCGAGAAAAAATATGCTTCGTTACTATTGGTTCTTTTTTGCGCTCATTCTTGCGTTGGGGCGCTTTGCTCAGTTGTGTGCTCTCTACATGATGGATACGCCTATGGGAGGGCCTCTAGTTTCGAACTTCAATCGGTTTATCTGGTACGCACTGTATTCCGAAATAGGCCTTGTCATGGCGGTGGCTCTGGTTTTCTGGGGCATCTCGAAACTTGTTCGTGGCAAGGGATATACAGTTGTGAATATTGTTTCGCTAGTCCTTGCGTTTATTTATCTTGCGTTAAGTGCGACGAATGACGAAATCATGCGTTGGATTAGCCAGCGGCTTACGCTCTCGTATATAAGGACGTATATTTTTGCGTTTACGGATACGGGGCTTGTATCGACGATTTTCGCAGGCAGTGCGTTCCATTTTATTTTGTCTGCTCTGATTGTCGTCGGCTTTATGGCGGCTCTGATTTTCTATGTCAAGAAGAACGATTTGGCGAAAGCATCGCAAGTCCCGTTTGATAAAAAGTCTGCCGGGGCAGTCGCTTTGATTTTCGTGCTTGCCGTGGTGGGTTGCACGTCGCATTTGTGGTTCAATCCCTCTAGCAGGCGTTGGGACCGCATTCGCCCCGTGGCCTATACGCTTGTAGAGAATGTTTTTGAAACGTTGGAAATGAGCAATCCCGGAGAGCATTACCGCGAAGGAATCATCGCTTTGGGCGGAAATCCAGATCAAAAATATCCGTTCTGGAAAGAGGCAAAAAACGAAAAAGCTTCGATGGATGTGTTCAAAGCGAAACCGATGGAAGAACGCCCGGACATTATCCTCTTTACAATTGAAAGTCTTCGCGGTTGGGCTCTCGACATGCGAATCGAAGAAAGCTGCAAGCGGTTCCGCAATTTGTGCAGGCTTGCAAACGGTGGTGCTTATTATCCGAACACCCATAGCGTCGGCTTCCCGTCGATTGAAGGGCTTTTGGGCATTATGCAGGGTGTTTACAGTTTTCCGCAGGGGATTTTCTTGAACAGTTACCCGAATACGAAAATGCGTTCGATTTCTGAAATTCTTGCTGATGCTGGCTATCACACGGAAGTGCTGATTGGCTATGAACCTAATTTTGACAATAGCTTGATTTGGTTCCAGAAATGGTTCGATTTTTATGAGTATGATCCCAAGAATGAAAATGATGTCGCTTTGGCGAACCGCTTTGTAGAGCTGTACCGCAACCGCCCAGCGGACAAGCCGTTGTTTTTCCATTGGATGAGCCGCAGCATGCATACGACATTTGATTTGCCTGCCGATATGGGGCCGAAACCGGATGATTTGGATGTTGCGTATTTGAAGGCGACCGCTTATATGGACAGTGCGTTAGGTATTATTTTGAACGAAGTTGAAAACGGGACGCGTTCTAAAAATACGTTGTTTGTGCTGACGGGGGACCATTCGCTTTTGAACGGCAAACAGTCGCTTTTGACGGAAAAGCTTGGCCAGATTTTTGACGGATTTACGTGGGTGTCCTTGATTTTCAACGGCCCAGGAATTGAACCTGCCGTGATTGAGAATCCTGTTTCGCAGGCGGATATAGCTCCGTCGCTGTTGGGCTACTTGGACATCGAAGCATCCAATCATTTTATGGGTGCGGATTTGCTAGGGAAGGGGAAACCCGCAGAGAATGCTTATCCGCCGGTGTTTTCGTTCCGCTTTGGCGATATGGCCATGAGGCAGGATTCTCTGACGTATTTGCTTACGCAGTGCGTGAAGTCGAATTCTGCGATGGCTTTCAAGAGCTATCTCAAACCGACGTGGGATACGTCTTCGCTCGTGGGCGGCTATGAAGCAGGAATGCCTTTTGCAATGGACGATGCAAAAAAATTGGAAATTGGCCAAAAGATGCAAGCCGCCGCTATCGCGTACCGGTATGTTGTCTATAGCAACTTGCTGATGCCGTAGTTGCGGTGGGCAGTGAGGGGAAAGCGTTTGTCACCCTGATATAGGCTTTGTCACCCCGGTCCTGTGCCGGGGTCTGTTGCTTACTTTGTCACCCCGGATTTATTCCGGGGTCGGCTTACACAGTTATAAACAACTGATGCCGTAGTTGCAGCGAGAATTTTTTATTGTATATTAATAACATGCCTATTAAATTTATTATATCGTTTGTAGTTCTTTGTACCTTGCTGGTGGGGTGCTCGGAGAACTGTAGTGATCTTGACGAAGATTATGCTGGCGTAAGTGCCGATACGACTTATTTTGCTTGTGCGGATACCTTTGAATATGATTCAACATTGTATCCAAGTTTGTTTGCTTTTAGGAGTAATGACTTGGAACCTTTGACAATTGCTGTTGATTATAAAGATAATTCACGTTCGGATGACGAACGTCTATATGTTGAAATTTATGGATGCCAAACAAATTCTTGTACAGATGCGAATACCATAGTTGTTCGTAGTGGTGATTATTCCTATACGGAATTAATTTTTAAACCTCAATTTGAAATAACGAAAGCTAAAGGCTCTGTTCCGATGAAACGCAGTAGTTACATGCATAAAACAATTTATTCCCGATTTCATTTGAATATAAAAACACCTTCTATTTATGTTTCTTGGAATTTTGAAGATGGAAATATTGTGTATGAAGAACAATGTACTTCGGGCATGAAACCTGCGTGGTGATTATGAAATTTGTTATACTCATCTTTATTGCGATGTTTGTGTTTTATTCTTGCTCTTCTGATGTGAGTTACAGCAGCGATGCTTATGAACGTGCTTTGAATAATCGATTGCATCGAAAAATATCTGGAGAACTCATTTTCCCTAAAGCTTTTATTCCAACGTCAATAAAGGCTTTTGAACTGGATTCTAATTTGAATAAAGGTGAAGAAGTTGATGCTGAACTTGATACGGCACGTAATACTTTTAATATTGAATATCACAGTTATGCAAGTAGATATTTGTTAATTCTTACTTCTGGACTTTGGAAAAATTACGATTCAGTAGGTTATAAAGTTGAATTTGAAACGATTATAGATATTGCTTTTATTGAATATAGGAAAGTTCGTTTAAGGTTGCTTTCTCATTTGGAAATACCAAGAGTTAAACAATTGATGAAGGAAGGATATCCATTTATAGCAGCAAAGGAAAAGGCTATGAGTGAATTCTTTTTGTTGTATAGGGATAAATCTTTATATTGGGATGCTGATATTAATACGCATTTTTCTGAATTCCTTATTTTTGAAGAGAAAATTACAGATTTTTTCCCATATCTGTTGTTTCTTTATGATGAAACTGATTCTGCATTTGTTGAAAATATCGAAAAATTTAGGAATAGCTTTGCTGGAGGCGTGTGGCAAGATTCTGTAGAGCGTATAAAATCAGCTGATTATCTTTTGAAAAATTATTATAATGTGAGCAAAATTATGGAAAAGTGGTATCCAAAGATTGTTGAACCTTATATGATAGATTATTTCATGAACGTATTTTCAATGGTGTATGGCTTGCCGCGTTGTTCAGAAAATGGACTGACTTTTGAAATAAGTGTTCCATTGTCAAAATTTTATAAGGATAGCGTTGTTTGTGAAGAATTGAATTATTTTCGTAATCACAGATTTTGGATGAGACTATTCACTGAATTAGAAAAAAATATCGGTCCATGTGTTTATGGAACTTCTGTGAGAGGATCTGTTAAAGAATATGAAGGCAAAACTTATATTTGCAGTCCACCTGTAAAATCATATATTCCAGATTCCTCAAATGTTGAAAACTGGAAACGTAAAGAATAAACTTTGTTGATTGTAAACAATTTTTTTCAAAAAAAAGTTTGTATTGATTGTTTTGTAATAAAAATTTAATTTTGTGTCTAACATTGTTTGTATTAAATTGCAATTTGTCATAAAATTGCCTTAGTACTAATGAAATAAATTATAGTTCTTTTGTGGACTGTAGTGTGTGTTTGTTTAACTAAAAAATATGGTGGCTTTGTCCATCGTGTGTTTTCATATGTAGGTTAAAATATGATAAGGAAGATTATCTTTGCGATATCTTTGATGGTTTTGTCTGCTTATGCAAGCGATTCGTTCTTATATTCCTGTCAAAAAAAATGGCGGATTAGGTCCGCCATGACTAATTCCTAACACCTAATCCCTAACACCTAATCCCTATTACAATCCCTATTACAATCCCTTTTCCAGCGAATAGTCGGCAAGCTTTATAAGCGTGTCTATTTTGCCTTGAAGTTTATTCACGATGTCTTGATGTTCTTTGGCGAGGTCGTTGTCTTGGTGCGTGTCGCTTTCGGCGAATAGCCATTTTTCTTCTGTGGTATATTTCGATACAAGGCGGTAGCCGTCAAGGCCAATCGCTTTGACTCCCGTGTATGCCCCTAGCGAATAGCCTTCGCCGTGGCCTCTCAACAAGTTGTGTCCCATGAAAATGTTCGGGACGGCGAATCCGGCGAGTTCGAGAATCGTGGGGGCGATGTCCATTTGCGATGCGGTTGCCGTATCACGCATGGGTTCGAGGCCTTTGCCGTGGATGAGGAACGGAATCCAGGTCGCGTTTGAAAATGCGTTGCCGGAGATTGTCGAAGAACCGTTTTCGCCAAGCGGGAATCCGTGATCGGCCATGATGATGACGTATGTGTTTTGATACCAATCCTTGTTTTCAATGGCGTGGATGAGCCTTGAAACCTGCCTGTCTGCGTAGCCCATGGTGTAGTTGATGCGTTCTGTCAGCGGCTTTAGCTTTTCTTCTTCGGGCATGCCTGCTGCAAAGTTGAACGGGTAATGGTTCGAACGCGTCATGAGTGTTGCGAGGAACGGCTTTTCTTGCGTGCCGAGCGTATCCCGGATAAACAAAATTGCATGGTCGATGAATGTGGAATCGTCTTCGCGGCTGCGGTCGTAATGTTGCCCGGTGTACCATTTGTTCATCCAAACACCGAGATTGTCCCAAGCGGGGTCTGCCGCCGACATGTAATGCGTGGTGTAGCCGGAATCCGTAAGCGTTGATGCAAAACTGGGGAGCTTAGCTTGTACGAGGTCGGTTGCCGCAGAAAGCGTGGAATGGTCCGAAATGCCGAGATGCGTCGTGAGGACGCCTCCCGTTGTCGGGAGGCCGCTCGTGTGCATGCGTTCCCAGAGGTGCGAGTGCGCCGCGATGGAATCGATGAACGGCGTGGGCGATGGCTTTAAATTCGGGTTGAGACAACCGACGTTCAGCCCGCGCTCGGATTCCATGAGAATCAGGATAAAGTTTGGCTTGAGTGCGCGCTGCTGTTTTAACTGTTCGCTTTGCAAAAGTTCTTGCTTGGGAATGCGATAGAGGGGGAGGCCGTTGCTCTCTTTGGCTGACGAAAATTCCCAAAGCGAATCGCCTTCGAGGCGTTGCCAAAGTTCTTGGTACATTTTTCCATAAGTGGCAACTTCTTCGTCTGTAAGGCTTGTCGTTTTTTGCACTTCAAAGATGTCGCGATATACGGAACCTACTACAGGGCGTAATTTCGTGAGTCGTCCGTTACCAGTCCAGATTACATTGATGAACAGGTACGAGACGATGTAAAAGACGACCATGAAAATGGAAATTTTTTTTGTCGAAGTAAATTTTTTTGAGAATAGTTTGTATAAATAGTAAGCCGCTGGAATCGCAAGGGCGAACATGAAAAATTGGATAAAAGGGATTGAATTGTCGTTTGCGGAATAATCCCAAAACATGCGGATGGAGGACGTGTCTTTGTAGGTGCTCACGAGTCCGAATGAAAGGTGGCTCCCCAGGAATCGCATTAGTTCTTGGTCCAGAATGGTGGCTATCAAGAGAATGGAATGGAAAACGGCGTATGTTACAGTTAAAACTTTTGAAATTTTATTGCTGCTTTCTGGATGTGTAGTGCTGATCCCGGAACAAGTCCGGGATGACAACTGCGAACGGAATTTTTTTGCTATCGCTTGAATTATTGCACCGACAATCAAGAAAAAGATGAGTGAATTGCAAATCCACAGGAAATCTAAAGTGATGGCGTGGAATATGTACCAGTCCGGCTTTGAAACGAAAGGAAAACCGTAAGGGTTGTTGCGGAAAAGCAAAAGAACGCGAAGGACGATGTGTACGCACCAGACGGCGAGCGAAATATATGCGATTTTTTTGTAAGGACTTGTAAATTCTTTTATTTTATTTAAAATATTCTGAACCATGCAAGAGAAAATAGAAAAAAATGTAATAATCAAAAGGTGAAAAGTGATGTAGCGTTGTTTTTTGCGGATTATCTGCATGTATTTGCTTTTTTTCGTCACGAAAGTGTTTTAGATTTTCTATAATGTGGATGTATGAGTATGATAAATACAATTGTCGTTGCTGGTGGTACTCACGGCAATGAACGGACTGGCGTGAGTCTCGTTGAAAAGTGGATGGCTCATCCTGAATGTTATAATACACTTTGTAAAAGTGCAAATGTAGAGCTTGTGCTTGCGAACCCGGAGGCAATGCGTCTCAACCGCCGCTATCGCGATTTTGATTTGAATCGTGCTTTTTCGCAGACGTGCTTGGATGTGACGGTGGAACCTTCGCAGTACGAGTTCCGCAGGGCTCGCGAACTCAACCGCATGTACGGCCCCAAGGGTACGAATACGCGTACCGACTTGCTTTTGGATGTTCACAATACGGGCTCGAACATGGGCTATTGCTTGATACTTTCGGCTCGCGACCCGTTTACGATGAAGGCTTCTGCGGTGTTGACGCAGGAGTTCGAAGATGCGTGGATTTATTATCAGCCCGAAGAACGCAGTGCATCGCCGTATTTTGGAACGGTCGCGAAGGCGGATGTTTGCATTGAAATCGGGCCGCAACAGCACGGAACGTTGAATGCCGCGATATTTGAACGCTCCGAAAAATTGGTGAAACGTTATTTGGAATTGGCGGATGAGTGGAATCGTGGCGAATTGCAAAAGCGTGAACCGATTCAGGTTGAAGTTTATACGCAATTGCGAGACTTAGGCTACCCGAAACCGCAGGGCGGAGGCACAATCCAAGCGATGATCCACCCGGAATTGGATGGTCACGATTACCGCGAACTCAAAAAAGGCGACAAGCTTTTCCGCACGTTTGACGGTAAAGATGTTTTGTTCGAAGGCGAGCCGGATGGACGCTCCGTTTATCCGATTTTCATCAACGAACCCGCATATTACGAAAAAGACATCGCCATGAGTTTGACGGTGAAAACCGTGGAAGAGTGGTAGCGGCGTAGTTGGAAGTAGGCGGTAGGAAGTAGGAAGAAAATTCTGTGACGAGAGGCGAGAGTCGCGGCGTTTGTCATCCTGAGCGAAGCCCGTAAGGGCGTAGTCGAAGGATCTAGTGAAATAGAGATACATTCTTTTCAATGTCATCCCGGACGGAGCCTGCCCTGAGTGTACCGAACGGGTTCCGGGATCGGCTTACACATCCTTAATTACAGATACTTTTCTACATTTATAGCGTAAAAATAGAGGTTACAATGGCTGAAGAAGACGAATTGAAAATGATTACGGGCGAAGAAAGCCTTGGCAATTTTATGGAACTCGTGCAGAAGTTGAAAAACGAGCCTTGGACTTCTCGCTTGAATGACATTCTTGATGCGTTTGAGGACTTTTTGACGATGCGTCCGGAGCCGCCTCAGTCTTGGCAGGACAATTACGCTGCTAGCGGAAAAGAATTCGACTACTACCAAATTGTGTTGCCTGAAGATTTTCAGGACCCGTACGAAGACGACCTAGGAAACATCAATCGTTTGCGTGGTGAATTTGCTCGTGTTCCGAGTACGATGGCTCTTGAACATGAACTTGTGAGCCGTAATTACTTTATTTTCGAAAATGGTCATGCGGAACCGATTCCTGCTCCACGTCCAATTCTCATGCTCGAAAGCAAGGACCGCGAAGACGACGAAGAACCGCAAGAAGGCGATATCACGTGGGATTGCTGTATCTCGATTTTTGCAGACGGCAGTTATGTTGCCTACAATCTTGAACACGACGATGAAGAAGAACTCGGCGAAGATTTCAAAGTCGTTTTCGATAAGCATATTGATACGCTCTCGAAATTGCAGCTCGTGATACCCGTCGAAGGCCGCGATTACGGAATCCTTAATAGCAAGTGTTAGTGCTGAGGCTTCAGGTTGTAGAATAAACCCCTAATACCTGTAACCTAACACCTAATCCCCTTATATGGACCCATTCGAAACAGAAATTTATCTGCACTACAAGCAAATTATTGAATCGCAAAAGGCTTGTACTCTTACGTGTCATCCCGGACTAGTTCCGGGATCTCCGTTTCTTTGCAAAACAGAATTGTCTTCCTTGAACACTCTTGTCATTCCCGGCTCCGACCGGGAATCTCCTAGAGAAGCGGCTTTGCTTCGTTCTGAAACCTTTCACGAACCTCGCCTTGTTCACATGGCTGATTTGCTGGACCGCTACGATGCGTTTTGCTTTGACGGGTACGGCACGCTCTACAATCGCGGTAGTTTTGTGTATCCCGGTGCAATGGAATGGTTCCAGATGCTTCGCCGAGCCGGAAAATACCTCCGGTTGGTGACGAATGCTGCTTCGGATGTCGATGAAGTCTTGGCTCGCGATGCGGACAAACGCGGTTTTGATTTTACAGCGGAAGAAACGATTTCGTCGGGGAGTTTGTTGCGAGAACTTGTAGAAAGCCTGCGTTCGGGAACCGCAAAACCGCTTAAATTGTGCGAAGTCTATTACATCGGTCGCGAGACCGGCAAACATGTGCTTGAAGCTTGTGGAATCACAGCAGTTGCGATGGACGCGGAACCTGCCGAGCCAATTGTTGCCATTTCGTCTGCGAAAGATACGCCTGAAACGTATGCTCGGGCGGTTAAGATTTTGCAGAAGCCGGGTGCTATTTTGCTCGTGCTCAATTCAGATGCTTGGGCACCGAAAATTCCTGATGAAAACGTCGTCACGCTCCGTGAACCTGTTTCGGGGGCGCTCTCAGAACGCTTACGTCGTGCGTCGATGTGCGAAGCGAATGGGGGTGAAGGCTGTGCGACTTATTATTTGGGCAAGCCTTTCCCTGCAATTTGGGAAAAAGTAAAACGCTCGCTCCCTGCTGGGGCGAACGTTCTAATGATTGGTGATACGCTTGGGACTGATGTACTCGGGGCGAAAGTTGCGGGTTTCGATTCTGCTTTAGTTGTGGGGCGAAATGTGCCTGCTACAGAACTTGACGCAGATGAAGCTGTCCTTGGAATTCGCCCAGATTGGTATTTGAAACCACAAGATATCTAATGTTTGCTTCGTCCCAATTTTATAATTCTGACATCAGTCGCTTTTTGGCGGGGCTGTCGGGGAGCGGCAGGAATGTCTCCTGTGCGAACGAACGCATGAGCATTTCCTGGGCGGCCTTTTTCGGGATGCCGCGGCTCACGAGGTAGAACATTTGTTCGGCATCGAGTTCGCCGACGGTGTTGCCGTGCGTGCATTCCACGTCGTCGTGGTAAATCTTGAGCACTGGCTTCACGGAGACGCTTGCATCTTCGCTCATGAGGATGGTGTTCACGAGCTGGCTGGAGTTGACTCCCGTGCAGTTGTAACCGACGATGACACTTCCGTCGTAGCTCACGCGTGCAGAACCAGAAAGCAAGTTGCGGGCAAGCTGGGTGCTTGTGGTGCGTGGGGCTTCGTGGTAAATCGTGAGGCGGCTGTGTTGCGAGGCTTCGCCATCGAGAATGTGGAGGCTGCGGTAATCGAAGTTCGCACCTTCACCTTTGAGGTGGCATTCAACGCTCACGCGGCCAATAGCTGTATCCTTGCAGATGCTTGAAAAGCGGACGTTGGCGCCTGCGGCCTGGGAAATGTTGAAGTGCCTGAAGCGGAGTGGCAAATCGCAATCCGGGTTTGCAAAGAAAATTTCGACGTCGGCATCTTCGCCGACGTTGATGTCGAAGCGTTCGGCGGCAATGTCATGGGCGACCTTGTTGTCGAGAATTTCGAGGCTCACTTTGGCGCCTTTACCGATTTCAAGAACGGTATGCCCGAAGTCGTTGTTGCACTTGAGCATCGCCATTTCGGCTGCGCCGGGCACGATTTCGCGAATCATGGGGCGTGCCTGGTTTGCAATCGGGAGGAGGGCGGCAAAGTCGGTTTCTTGGTTGGCCGGGGCTACGGGGGATGCAGCGAAATCCGTGCCCATAAATTCCGGTGTCGGGATTTTGGCAACCGGGAAGAACGACCAAAGTTCGTTATTGCGCTTGGGCATGCCGAGTTCGCGGAGGCGTGCAATCGCTTGTTCCGCGGTGGGCAAGTTCTGTATAAATTCAGCGTTCATTATGCGTCCTCGCAGTTACTTGGCTTCTTCGATCCAGTCGTAGCCTTGATCTTCGAGCTTGAGGGCAAGTTCCGGGCCGCCGCTCAAGATGATTTTGCCGTGACGGAGCACATGAACGTAAGTGGGCTTGATGTAGTCCAAAAGGCGCTGGTAATGCGTCACGAGAATCACGGCCTTTTCGGGCGACATGATGTGGTTGATTCCGTTTGCCACGATGCGGAGGGCGTCAATGTCGAGACCGGAGTCCGTTTCGTCGAGGAAGCTTACCTTCGGGTCGAGAATCGCCATCTGGAGAATTTCATTGCGCTTCTTTTCGCCACCGCTCATGCCGTCGTTTACGCCGCGTTCACGATAACGTTCGTCCATTTCGAGCAAGTTCATCTTTTCTTCGCAGAGCTTCTTGAAGTCTTCGTCGCTCATTTCGGGCTGGCCGAGGTAGGCGCGCTTGCTGTTGAGTGCCATCTTCAAGAATTCCACGTTGTTCACGCCCGGAATTTCGGTCGGGTACTGCGTGCTGATAAAGAGGCCGGAGTTGGCGCGTTCGTTGATTTCCATTTCGAGCAAGTTCTTGCCGTCCAGTTCTACGGAACCGCCATCGACATGGTAAGCGGGGTGGCCTGCAATCACTTTGGAAAGCGTGCTTTTGCCGGAGCCGTTGGGGCCCATGATGGCGTGGACTTCTCCCGGCTTGACCTCAAGATTGATCCCTTTCAGGATTTGGGTGCCGTCTTCGATACTTGCTTTAAGGTTCTTGATGGATAACATATTTCCTCTTTAATTTTAAAATCTTGTGAGCTTAGCCGAAATCGTCCATGGCTCCAAAGTCATCGTCGGGAACGTAAGGTTCTTCGTTCGGATCGTAAGGTGCTTCTTCGGGAGGTTCGCTTGATGCGAATTGTTCGTCGCTTTCGAATGGAGGCGGGGCTTCCATCTCCGGAGGCATTTCGGGTTGTGCGAACTGTGCGGGCTGCACGGCGGGTGCTGCAAATTGCACGGCAGTCGGTGCGGTCGCGGCTTGTGGTGCTGCGTACTGCGGCGAACTTGGTTGTGCCGGGGTTGGTGCTGCAAATTGCGCGGGGACCTGCTGCGAGAACTGCGCGGCGTTCCCTCCGTTCATCGCAAGCTCGTTAATTTCAGTGTAAAGGTCAATAAGTGGCGCTTTGCTCTGGATAATCTGCTCGGCAAAAACATCCGGCGTAATGGCCGAAATCTTGCGCTTCTTGGAAATCGTCTGGATGCCCTGCGTGAACTTGTTCAACTGCATGCGAAGACGCATGCCCGCTTCGGAGTCGAGCGGGATGAGCTTTTTGTAGCGGTCGCACAGGTTGAGTGTGAGCACGGCCAACGTGTCGTAAAATTCCAGAATCTCGTTCGGCGTTTTCCACGTTTCGTCAGGGAGTTGCTCCAAGAAAAGTTGCAACTGTGGCGAAAGCGATTCGTACAAGACTCTCGGCGAGAATGCGCCCGTCTCTGCGTACTGCGCGAGAATCGACTGGATAAATTCATCAATCAGCGGAGAATCGAAAATCTGGATTCCGCTGGCGGCAAAGTCCATATCGAAATATTCTGCGGCGCGGTCGAGAAGCGTGGGGTTGCGGAATAACAAATTTGCAAAACGTACTTCAATTGGCGAGAGCAATTCCCACGGGACGCTCACTTGCGGCGCTGCGGGCTGTTCGGCTGCTGACTGCGTCTTTTCGCGTTTCGGGTGTGCAACCTTGATGCCTGCGAGCGAACGCGTGGTGCTGTAACGCTCGGAAACGAGTTTCAAATACTGATTACGAAGTTCCGGATTTTCGATGCTCTTGATGAGCGTCTTTGCTTGCGTGATGAATGTGGCTCGGTCTTCGGGACTGTTGTTCGGCATTGTACGCCCGAGATAGCTGAGCCAGTCTTCGGCAGTGCGGAGCGCTCTTCTGAAAGCGTCCGGGCCTTGTTCGTTCACGAAGTTGTCCGGGTCAATCTTGGTGCCGTCCGGGCGCGAGAGTGCAAAAACTTTTGGCGAAAGGCCTTTGGGCAGCACGATTTCGAGACTGCGGCGCGTGGCGTTTTGTCCGGCGGCGTCTCCGTCAAATACAAGGTAAGCGGTCTTTGCGTAGCGGGCGAGAATGCTGGCATGATTCTCGGTCAGTGCCGTACCCGATGCGGCCACGACGTTTTGCACGCCACTTTGGTAAAGGCTGATGAGGTCAAAATATCCTTCGACGATAATGACCGCATTTTCCTTCATGATGGCGTTTCGGCTGTGGTTCAACCCGAAGAGAATATCGCGCTTGCTGTAAAGCGCCGTTTCCGGGCTGTTCATGTATTTGGCAAGCTTTATTCCGTTGTGCGATGCGGGGTCGCTCAAGTCACGACCGCCAAAGGCGACAACGACTCCCGAAAGGTTCTGGATGGCGATCATCAAGCGATCGCGGAACTTGTCTGCGATACCGCCGTTTTCTTTTTCAACGGCAAGCCCAGCCTTGACGCAATCGCGTGGCGAAAAACCGTTGCGTGCGGCGTAGCCGATTAAGCCTTCTCGCCCTGTTGGTGCGTAGCCGATGTGGAACTGTTTGCGCGTCTCGGGTGAAACATGACGCTTGTTCAAATACTCCAACGCTTTGGGGCTTAACGTGAGCTGTTGCTCGAACCATTCGCAGGCGAGCTCGTTCAGCTTGCGGACCATCGTGCGTTCTTCGAGCACTTCGGTATTGACGTTGTTGCCGAGGTTCGGAAGTGCAAAACCCACAAAGTTGGCGACCCATTCTACAGCGCCCTTGAAGTCCAATTTTTCATGTTCCTGGATGAACTTGAAAACATCGCCACCCGCACCGCATGCAAAGCACTTGTATATGCCCAGCGTGGAATTTACCGACATGGACGGGGAGTGGTCATCGTGGAATGGGCACACGCCGACGTATTTGTTGACCCCGCTTTTTTTGAGCGGCAAGAACTGCTGAATAACCAGTGCGATATCCGCCTGGTTCTTGAGTTCTTGGATGATTTCGTCGGAGTAGAAAGGCATGCGCCAAATGTAGTAAATAGTGGTTGGTGACTAGTGGTTAGTGATTTGGGATATGCTGGCAGAAGGCTGTTGGCAGT
>NZ_JAFWOM010000136.1 GCF_017545445.1 Fibrobacter sp. | reverse complement strand
TCACTTTTTCACTCCATGCGGAATCCTGTGGATTATCACCTATTAAGCGACGTTCATAATAATCACCACAAACATCAATAGGTGATAACGCATCATTGTAAACTCTAATTTTGGGATAACCATAATCGCACCCAGTCATCACAAAACAAAAAAGGGTAAAAACAAATGCTGACTTTGCAGCATCAAACACACGAAGATTGTCAAATTTTGCAAACATTTAACGTACTCCGCTTCATACCATCCAAGATGACGATTTCATTCCATAAAGCATCATTTCTTGTCGCGGATGCGGGCGTAGAGGGTTTCAGCTTTTTCGGTGTCGCCGGCATTCGAGAAAATGTGGCCGACGTTTTCGGCACCAATGCGGCCCTGAGAATTACCGGCACGCCAAGCCTTCATGTAACATTCAAACGCTTCGTCGTAGCGTTTTTGCGTAAAGTAAATTTGTCCTAAATCAAGGTTCAAGTCCGCAATTCCTTTCTTGTGGCGGAGACCTTCTTCCAGCGTGAAAATAGCCATCCACGGGGATTCGTTCTTGACGTACATCTGCGCGAGATAGCGGCGAGCGGAAACGTTTTCAGGATCCATCATGATGCCATTTTCCATTTCATTGAGCGCGAGCCGCGTAGAATCCATACTGCGGTAGTAATACGAGAGCGTGTAATGCACGTCGGCGCCAGCGGTCGCTGTCATCTGGAGCGCATTCTTGAGCGTCTTCACGGCATATTCATAATCGCCAAGTTTTTCATAGACTTCGGCAAGGCCGTACCAAGCATCCATGCGATCCGGGTTCAACGCCAGCGCACGTTCAAAATGCTTTTGCGCAAGCGTCCAGTCGCTACCCTTCATATAACATTCCGCAAGGGCAAAATGGATGTGGTCCATTTCCGTCCCAAGTTCAATCGCACGGTTGTAGGCGACAATCGCATCACTCGGAGATTCGGCAAGATAATAGAGGTCGCCGAGAAGCATCCAAGCCTTCACAAAATCCGGGAGCAGTTCAACAGTGCGCTTGTACGCAACCATCGCGACTTCTTTTTTGCCGAGCTGCACAAGGGCATTGCCCAAGTTGAACCACGCGAACGGCTCGTAGCGTCCGTCGTCAATCGCCGCACGGTAATACTTCACCGATTCCTTGTAACGCCCCTGATCGTAAAGTTCGTTCGCCTTGAAGAAGAAATCATC
The DNA here is from genome assembly GCF_017545445.1 of Fibrobacter sp. Taxonomy (GTDB): domain Bacteria; phylum Fibrobacterota; class Fibrobacteria; order Fibrobacterales; family Fibrobacteraceae; genus Fibrobacter. The sequence goes on along the minus strand of NZ_JAFWOM010000136.1, from coordinate 76,196 downwards.
GGCAGCATGCAGCGGCAGCGCAAGGAAAAAGAGCAGTAGGAAGTAGGAAGTAGGAAGTAGGAAGAGTTTCTTAATAGAAATAGCCCTAGATTCTTCGGCATTTGCCTCAGAATGACGACTTAATGAAAAAACTTTTGCAAATATAGCCGTAAGCACGCTTCGCTTTGGGGTATGGGCATTAACAGTTCCGGCATTTTTGCTGAACTTTTCTATAACGCTTTGCCCAAAGCCTTGCGCACGCAAGGCGACCTCATACCTCATACCTGACAACCTACTTAACAAAACGGAACTCCTTTGTAGCTTTCTGCGCTACTGGGAAGCCCCGTAACTGAGCCGGGGAGAATTTCCACTGACGTATAGCCTTGAGCGCTTCGACATCAAAGCCGTAACCCGCAGGGTCTTGCGTGAGCACCTGCGCCTGCGTCACATCGCCGTTCACATCGATCACAATAAACACTTTCACGTAACCCGACACGCCCATTTTCTTGGCGCGGTCCGGGAACTTCGGCTGAATTTCGCGAAGCACTTGAGCTTGTTCATCGACTTCGCCAGCTTCGTAAATCACGTTTTCCATATTGCCAGCATCTACGGCAACACCATCGCCAGCGGCACCACGAGCAAGCGACAAATCCATCTGGAAATTCTGGCTGCGCGAAACACCCATGTGAGCCGAGACCTTGAAGGGATTCGGATTCACGACAGTACGGATAACCTTCTGCTTGACCTCTTGCTTCTTTTCGCTCACGAGAACTTCGACTTCGGTCACTTCTTCGAGAACCTTTTCGGACTTGGCTCCCTTATCAAAGAACAACACATTGATGACCGGAATCGCAAGGAAGAACACCGCACCCACGACAAACGAGAGCACGAACGCCACCGGAAATCGGAAATATTTAGCACAAAAATCAAGCATAAGCAGTAGGAAGTTAGAAGTCGGAAGTAGGAAGTTAGACTCACTGTCTACTGCCTACCGTCTACTGTCTACTAAATTCACTCCTCCTTATTTGCGGAGATGGAGACTTTTCTCACCTTCGCCAAATTACATTCATCGAGGATATCGACAACAACACCGTTGGGTGCATCGCGGTCGCTCACGATAATCACCGGACGGTCAGGCGCTTCGGCCATCATCTGGCGGAGCACGGTCTGCAAAGTCGAGAGGTTCACCTGCGTTTCGTTGATGTGAATCGTCCCTTGACGGGTCACGCCAATCAAAATGCTTTCCTTTGCAAGTTCCTTCGCGGTACTCGCTTTCGGTTTCGTCACATCCACGCCTGTTTCTCGCGTAAACGTAGAAGTCACGATAAAGAAAATCAAAAGGATGAACACCATATCGAGCATCGGCGAGACATCAATGCCATTACCGCCTCTCGAACGTTTACGAATAAAACTCATTTAACCTCCTTGGCAAAGCAACGTTCTTCGAACTTGAGCGCTTCGCCCCAGGCAAAATCACCAATAGAATCCACTCGGCTTTCGAGGTAATTATAAACTAACATCAACGGGAACGCGACAAGCAAGCCCGCCTGCGTCGTGAGGAGCGCTTCGGAAATGCCGTCTGCCAAGAGCACCGGGTTTCCAAAGCCAAACTGCTGGATCGTCTTGAACGTATGCACCATGCCGGAGACCGTTCCCAAAAGCCCAAGCAACGGAGCAATTTGCGCACACGTCACAATCGTCTTGAGCGACTTCGAAAGGCTTACATCCAAGCTATGGCGAGTCGCCATCATCGCATTACGCACAGCCACAGGACCTTCGTTGCGGTAATCGCGCACGTTATTGACCAAAGCACGGAAATACCCGAATCGACGTTTGTCCAAATTCGCAAAAGCAGCGTCCTCGCCTACCGCATCCAAATCCTTGAAGAACTTCGTGGTCGAACGCCCTTTCAGCATAAGATAATAGCCGAACCGTTCAAACATCAAAAACCACCCAAGCCACCCGATGAGGAACAGCGGGAGCAGCACCCAGCCGCCGCGCAGCAAGATGCTCATGGTCGCTTCGATGACGGAATATTCGTCCATTATTCCTTAATCCTTTTCCTTGATCCAAATGGCATTGAGCACGGCAAGGCCCGTCTTTTCCATGCGAGTGCGGACAGAATCTGCGACGTTCACGAGGAGCGTATGCAAAAGCTGTAACGGAATCGCGACGATAAGACCAGCTTCCGTCGTCACAAGAGCGATGGAAATGCCGCCAGCCAAAAGTTTCGGATCGCTCGTGCCATGCATGGTAATGACGTTGAAAAGTTCAATCATACCCATGACCGTACCCAAGAGACCGAGGAGCGGAGCTGTCGCCGCAAAAACGGAAACCCAGCTGAGGCCCATTTCAAGTTTCGGCACTTCGCCAGCAAACAAAACTTCGAGAGATTTTTCGGCACTTGCACGGTCCTTGAATTTTTTTCCGAGCACAGCACGCAACACCTTCCCCACTTCGCCGTGAGCCTTTTCAGATTCAGCGGTCGCTACCGTCACGTCGCCAGCGGCAAGCGCTTTATTCGCCCTGCGAGCTGCGGGGCCGCCAAAGCCCAAAACGAGGAGCCAGACAAAACGAACGAGGAAAATCAAAAGACCGAGAATGAACAACGCCGCAATCGGGTACATCAAAATTCCGCCGTTGTGGAAGAACTCCGCAAAGTCTTCTTTCCACGTAGTTTCTTGATGGTTTGCAAGCTCACTCGAAAGTTCCGTGCTAAGGAGCACATCGACCGGCACCATCACGAATGCGGAATCAGCGGCACCGGCAAAAGCCTTGGCCACATCTTTACGCGTTTCAGGAGAAAGATTTTCTTGCCAGCTATAGACACGCTTCTTTTCGCCTGCGACCGGGAGCATCAATGCCGACGGATGGAAACCGTTAATGTCGGTGACTTTCGCCATCTGCATCGCAAAGAGGCCGCCCAAACGCATGCGATCGCCTTCAGCAACGGAGCTACCGAACACAAGGTCTGCTTTTTCGGTGCGAACTTCACGCGTAAACATCATTTCTTTTTTGGCGACATCGAGCATCGCACGGGCAATGCGGAGCGGGTCGTCGCGATAAAGGCCCATTTCTTTTTTGACCTTGTTCTGCGCCTCGATGCGTTCAGTCATCTTGAACGGCACGCCCTGTTCCTGGAACTTCGCAAGCATTTCTAAACGTTCAGGGCCAGCGGCAAGCGAGAGGTATTCGGCACGAGCCTTTTCGGCCTGAAGCTTGACTTGAGCCAAGTCTTCGCGAGCCACGCGAACATCTTCGAGCAAGCGAGTGCGTTCGGACATCAATGCATCGACACGCTCCTTGCCGAGCTGATACTTGTCATTAAAAAGTTCACGTTCCTTGTTGAACGTTTCGCGGTCCTTCCAACGAGCGGCCACAGCCATGTCGCGCTTGCGGCGAGCTTCTTCGAGGTCCGCCTTGGCACTGTTGAGTTCTGCACGCTTCTTAACGGCATCAATTTCCGTATTCTGAGCGGCAAAAGAAGCAGGCGTGAAAAATGCGAAGGCAGCAACTACAAGAGGTAAAAGGAAACGTGCACTGGATCCTTCGACTCCGCGCTTCGCGCTTCGCTCAGGATGACAAATCGAAGTTGACAATCTTTCGTCTTTCGTCTGAAGGTGCGAAGCACCGTTCTTTCGTCTAAATACACTGTTCTCTCGTCTAAACATTAGTTAGCCTCCTTCGGGAAAGAGACTGGAATGGTCACAAGTCTCGGAGCGGTCTTGCCTTCGGCGACCTTCATCACGTCCTTGAGAATGGTTCGCATCGCAAGGTCTTCGGAAACGTTCTTCCAAGCATAGCCTTCGCCGGCTCTCGTGAGGAACAGCACGTCATTGCCATCGTTACTGACAAAAATCGAAGCGACAGCGCCGTAACGCAAATACGTTCCTGCGACGTTGCGTGCATCCACCTGCAAAAAGCCCTTCCAAACTTCGGTAGTGTATCCCAAGCGGATGCGGTCGTAAAAGACTTCCATCGTGCGGTTCAAAGCATCGTCCGTTTCGATCAAGCCCTTGTGGAGCATGCTTGCAATTTCCTGAATGCTCTTGACGGCCTCGTCCGTGCGGTACGGAAAATCTGCTTCAAAGAACGGCACCAGCGAGTCGATAACCGTTGCAAGCGAATCGGCGTACTTCGTCTTTTTGCCTTCATAGAAGCGAATCGAGCCGTTCGTCTTGGAACGTGCCGTCGAGATTTTCTTGAGTTCGACATTAAGCGAATCAATTTCGGCCTTTAGCGACTTATTCTGCGCAGAAAGTGTCTGCACCTTTTTGCGACCGACTTCAACAAATTCAGCATGGCGTTTCTTTTCAGCATCATGCATGGATTTTTCGCGAGCAGTTTCGGCTTCGACCGCCTTGATTTGGCGACGTACGCTTTCCACAGTTTCTTGAGCTACAGCAAAAACGCCCGTAAGCCCCAGACACAACAATACTTTAGGAAGGAATGAAAATTTCATGTGCTATAAAATACAAAGATGCAGCGAAAAAATTTGCACCTTTTTGCGATTTTTATGTAAAAAACAGGTTTTTTCCGTAATTTTGAACACAAGACTTGACTGGATCTTTCGCTTCGCTCAAGATGACGTTAAAAGAAAGGTCAGGACGTTATGGGAACAGTTCAGGATGACGCAGTAGGGCGGACTTATTGTTCCAGCAGTTGTTTCATGTCTTCGGGGAAAGCATGGCTTTCGAACACACGGGGTTCTTTCCAGTACGGGAGTTGGAGTTCAACTTTATACGCAAAAAGCATCTGGTTATGCGCTCCAAGCACCTTGATATCCTCGTCAGTAAGTTCGCCGCCTTGGGCTAGCTTTTCGTAATAGAACCCGTCGCGGTAGTACAAGCGGTCGCCCACAATCGGGTAGCCCATTTCTGCAAGGTGTGCTCGAATCTGGTGCTTGCGGCCTGTGATGAGTTCCGCTTCGACAAGCGAAAGTTCGGGAGCTATTTCCGGACAATTCAAATGACGCACCAGCTTAAAGCGGGTAAAGCATTCCTTGCCGTCCGCACGATGGTGCATCCGCAAACGAATAGGGTCCTCCGGATCTTCACGCAAAGGCATTTTGCATTCAACTTCGCCTTCCGGGAATTTTCCACGCACAACCGCGAGATAGAACTTGCGGAGCAAAATGCGGTCGAGATTTTTCTGGAAGCGGGCCGCCGTTTCCCCATACCTTGCAAACAAGATAAGCCCACCCGTATCGCGGTCAAGGCGGTGCATCGGCGTTGCCGTTTCGGAATCGAACTCACGACGGATAATTGCAGCAAACGTGTTGTAAAAAATGCGGCCCGTATGGTGTACCGGGACACCCGCAGGTTTTGAAACTAGAATAAATTCATCGTCTTCAAAGACCGTTTCAAAATCCGTCGGCACTTCGGGTTCGCTGTAGTTTTCGACGTGATACACAACCTTGTCACCGCGATGTGCAATCGTTTCGACATTTGCAACAACACCGTTAATCGTCACAAGACCGCGAGTCAAACGGTCTATCCAATCTTCGCGGCTGTGGTACGTGAAACGATCGCTTAGGGAATCGAGCAAAAGGCGACCTTCGTATTCGGGCCGCACTTCGCTTTCAAAAAACATATCCGATGGAGCCTTGCCCATTTTATTCCCTATACAAGTCGTGCTTGATGATGTAGTCATAAACGGATGGTTCAAGACCTTGCGGGCGCACGTTCCGATTTAGCAAGAGCGCTCTGCGGATGGCGGTACTTGAATAAACACCATTAAAGCCCTGTTCCGGGCCAAGCCAAAAAAGCGGAGCATAACCTTTTCGATTATGTTGTTCCACATCTGGTTGCGGGTATCCGTTTCGAGCAAAGACAATCAACTCAATATCGCGCAACAGTAAATGTCCATTGTAATTTGTTCCGTAAAAATTGAGCGGGTCACGCCAATGCGGAATGCCTTCGTAAGTATCAGCACCTGTGAGCAGGCGGAAATTGATATCCGGGAATTTTTCCTTGAGGCTCATCAAAAAAACGTAAGAGCCGCGGAAATCGCCCTGTTGAATTTCCAAGTCCGAAAGCACCAAACGTTTGTCGCCAGAAAAAGCAAGTTCAAGCATTGCAAAACGGTCTTCGGGACTCGCCTTCAGAATTTTATCCCAACGATCCGGACTCGGCATAAACCAAACTTCGTCACAAAATCCACGTTCTAGACAAGTTCTCGCCACACGCATGTGGTCCATGTGAACAGGGTCAAAAGCACCACCCAAAACAGCAACATTCTTCATGAAAATTCTCGCACAAACTTATATGCAAAAAACATTTGCAAGTAGCATTAGCTAAATTAATAGACAAACACAACAAATCCAAAGTTCATTTGGAATCGACGGCCCGAAACCTTCTTATCCACGAACGGATCATAATGTTCACGAACCCAATAATGACCGATTTCAAACATCAAGAACGTTCGTGAAAAAACAGGCCAGAAAGAACCTATGCCCAAGCTCCATTCGTTCCATGAAACGTCACCATTTTCGCTTAACGCATTCGCTCTGGAATACGAGCCGATGACATAAAATTCACTGAAAAGGTGAGATCCCAATTCTACGCTAAAATTTGAATTTTCAACTTCAATTTTTTTATCATTGTCATCTTTTTCTTCATAGCTTGTAAAGCCATAACCAAGACGCAAAAAAGCATATCCCGGCAACCAAACACCCAGCATCGGCTTGATTTGGCAAAGTCCTACGCCATGTCCATTGTCACCAACTCCAGCACCAGAGCCAAGACCAAAAGCCCCACCCAAAAACAAAGGAAGCTGCATACTCATCATTCCCGCTCCATTAGAAGCCGTTGTCGGCCCCAGCGGATTTGAAGCCGTCGGTAAATCACGGCCAGTAGAATGTGATCGTTGGGCAAAAGACGAAGAAACACCCACAAGAGCCAAAACAAGTGCAATCGCCATGCACTTTACAAAATTAAAGGATTTATGATTCATTTTTTTCATATTAAAGTACCAAAATCACGGCAAAGGCAAAGCCCATCACCGCATTAAAAAGTGCATCAAATTTTGAAACAAGGTAGTTCTTTTTGGAAAGAGTTCCATCTCGCAAAACTTGAATTAAAAGTTTATCAGAAATAAACAACGTAAAAAGCAATTTAACAACAACCAAAATGACTATCCAAGCAACGACATCTGAAAAGTAAACCAAAGCCACATAGCCCATGGATAAAAGACATGAAAGGAATAGATTAGATCTACGCAAATCGGAATCCGTTGCAGCATTAGCCTTTACGAGATTCAAGAATTCACCAGCCTTTTCACTAACAGTCTTAAAACTAGCCGCAAATTCAGAAATGTTATAACCCATCAAAACGATGGATGCAACAAGAGCGATTTTTACAACATAATCAGACATAAATTTATTTTCCTGAATTCAAAATTCGAACATAGCTCGCATAGCGGGCTTCGGACAATTTGCCCGATTCTACCGCAGCACGCACAGCACACCCCGGTTCCTTGAGATGCTTACAGTTACTAAACTTGCATGTAAAATGATCATCTTCAAAAAAGCCTGGGAATATTTTAGCTAACGTCTCTGGTTCCAAGTCCATAAGTCCAATGCTACGGATGCCCGGCGTATCAATCACATAACCGCCCCCAGGAAAATCGAACAAGCTAGAAGATGTCGTCGTATGGCGACCCTTGCCATCGCGTTCGCGAACATCTCCCGTACGCAGTTCGGCATGCGGCACAAGTTCATTGATCAACGTAGATTTTCCAACGCCGCTCATTCCGCTAAACACAGAAGACTTGCCAATCAGTTCGTCGCGCAAAACGTTGAGCCCGTCGCCACTCTTGACACTCACCGGGATCACCTTATCCACAATTTTCATGAAGTCACGAATGTCGCTAGAAAGATCCACTTCACCATTCGGCAACAAATCCATCTTGGTGAGTACGAGCACAAACGGCAAGTCATTCAAGTTCGCCGCCAGCAAAAAACGATCCATAAAGCCGTAGTTGAAGTCCGGCTGCGTCACGCTTGCAACGATGACAACCTGGTCAATATTCGCCGCAAGCGTCTGCTGTTTGTAAAAGCTATCACGCGGCCCCGGACGCTTGAGTTCGCTCTTTCGCGGAAGCACACGGACAACGCAGTACTTTTGCGAACCTACGCCATCGCCTTCGTCATCACCGTCGTTCACAAGCCCAAGCAACACGCGATCGCCCACCGCAGGGAATTCCCCAAGCGTCTTAGACGTCGTCGCACGGTACATGGCGGTTACAGTAGGCGGTAGGAAGTAGGAAGTAGGAAGTGGGCTCGTTTCGCTATGGGGTCGGGCTTCGCCCTCTGGGGGGTGAGAATCATGAAGGTTGTCATCTTCCAGATTATCTTTCGTCTCTAGTCTGTAGCCCACAGCAGCGGGCGTTCTTTCGTCTAATAACCGTACTTCACAGGTGCGGCGATGAACTTCTAGAACCAAGCCTTCGACGCAATTTTCTTCGCCGATGTTCTCAACCGGATTCTTGATGCGTTTGATTTTCGCCTTTTTAAATTCGCGGCTGAAACGCTCCTTAATCGGACGTTCGTCAACGACTCCCGATTCCAATTCTCGCATCACGTCAATACGACGGCTCCGGTGTTCGCGCCGTGACGTGCGGACACTCTTCAAGGGAGCTTCTTGTTCATCGGAATCAAAATCGTTATTTCGCATGTTTCGACAATTTAGAAAGTTTTTCTTCTTCAAGCTCTCTAGATTCTTCCAGTTCTTCTTCAGTCACAGGTCGTCCGCGACGAATAGACTCCATCAAAAAATGAATCGCCTTCAACCGACCGTTGCATTTTTCGATGCAATTGTCATAAAAACCTTTCGTTTTCCAGTCGCCTTCAGGAATATGCTCCGAAGCATACAAGAAATGTTCAACGCAAATAGAAAGCTGTTCAGCTTCCTTCCTCAAATCTTCCAAATTACTCTTCGTGAAAAAAGGCATAGCGTAAAGATAGAAATTAGTAGGAAGTAGACGGTAGGAAGTAGGAAGGAAGGAAGAAGTTGTTAAAGGTTAGGTACTGATGATTAGTGGTTGGTGGTTAGGAAAAATCGAAATTAGTTATTCATGTAATTTAGACAATTTTTTAAATTATCTGTTGATAAAGGCTTTTTTGTCTTTTATTTTGTTGTTATTAAAAGAAAATCTATGCTTTCGACACTCCGCACGCTTTTTAAAATGACTCGTCCCGTCAACATCGTAATCGCAGTGATTACGTTGCTTGTCGGCTATGAATTGCTAGGACACCAGCCTGGCTACCCCCTAATCGCGCAGGCTCTCGCATTTGCGTTCGCCATTGGATTTGCGAACATCCAGAACGATATTCTCGACCTCGAAAGCGATAAGCTTAACCGCCCGGAGCGCCCGCTTGTAACCGGGAAAGTGTCGGTGAAAGCAGCACGCATAGCCTGGATCACCATGGCCATTTTGACTCTCGCCTGCGGGCTTGCGGACCATTTCGCCTCACTGGGCTTTTTCATATTGCTCGCAGTTCTCCTGATTGCCTACAACAAGTGGCTCAAGCATATCCCGCTTGTAAAGAACTTGACGGTCGCGTTCCTCTGCACGACACCACTCTTCTTCGCAGGCATTTACACGATTCTCTTTGAGCAGAACTGTGATCCAGACGAATACATCTGGGCCATAATCCCGGCAATTCCATTTGCATTCCTGCTCACTGCGGCACGTGAAATTTACAAGGACCTCGAAGACGAAGCTGGCGACCGCAAAGCAGGCATCATGACGTTTCCGCTCTTTGCCGGTTCCAAAACAGCAAACAGGCTCGCTGGAGCGATTGTCCTCTTGACCTGGATTTCGCTCCCCATCCCGGTATTCTGCATGGACAAGATGTTCAGGCAGAACTACCCGCTGTTGTTCCTCATCATCACGGGAATCTCGCTCACACCCCTATTTGCAGCAACCCTCATTTTTGCCCACAAAAAAAGCTACCGCCAAGCCCAAAAGCTTGTAAAGGTAGCCATGTTTATAGGCCTAGTCGCCCTAATCGTTTCCAGCAACTAACCAGTCTCTAAATCCTACTTCTTCTGCTCCAAGCAAATATCTAAAGCAGTCTTACCATCCGTAGATTTAAAGTCTAGCATTTCTTGCAAGGCCAGCGCCGCCTGCTCCAGTTCCGGAGTCGATACGCACGCATTGTTCGAAATAATCATCTGCAAATACTGTTTCTTTTTATCCAAGTTGCACTCGTCGCCGTAAAGCGAGGCCAGCTTGTACATGCCAGGGCAAGCCTTTATCCCCTGCGGATTCGAATCCACCAAGTTTGCAAGCAAAGTTTTAGCTTTTTCAGGCTGCTTCGCTTCGATCAAGCAAAGAGCCATCCAGTAAAGAGCCCCCTCGGCCATTTCGCCTTTTTTCATCAGCTCGTAAACTTTCTTGAAGCCGTTGTATGCAAGCTTGTATTCGCCACGGTGGTAATCCGAATGCGCGGTATTGAACATCGTTTCGGCTTCGACCATTTTTTCGGCATTGGCATCCGGCTCAATAACAGTGCTGGCCGCATTTCCGCTCACCACGACTTTCTTCGCCAAAATCTTGTCGGACTTGCCAAGCAGCAAATCGAGGCGGTAAATGATTTCTTCTTGACGCGTATCGTGGCGAACCGATTCATCACTCACACGTTTCGAAAGCATCGTCACTTCCGCCTGTAAACGCTTTTGCAAGAGCGAGGCCGCATCCAGTTGCGATTTCACGCTATCGAGCTGTGCACGCAGCGATTCATTCTCTACAGAAAGTGCTTTATACGCAGAATCGTTCTTCGCCATGACTTCATCGCCAACCGCTTTCATTTCTTTTGTACGCAGTACAGTAATGCTACTGCATCCCGAAAGCATAAACGAAGCAAGAACAACACCCAAAGTAACTGTTTTCAAATTCACGATTCAACTCCTACTCAATAATTACACGGAAATGAGCTCTGCGGTTTTTGGAATAAGCAGCTTCATCCGCTCCTAAAACCTTCGGACGGTCCTTGCCAAAGCTTACAGGAACAAGCCTTTTTCCTTCAACGCCATAAGCAATCAAAAATTCACGAACAGCCATCGAACGGCGAGCCCCTAACGAGATATTGTAATCTTCCGTTCCGCGAGCATCCGTATGGCCTTCAATGATAACCACAAAACGGTTTTCATTGACCAAGATTTCAGCAACCTGAGCCAGCAACCGCTTTGCATTTTCCGTCAATTCCGAACGGTCATAATCAAAATACACATCATCAAGCATCACTTGATTGATCAATTCTTCCAGACGAGCACGTTCCGCTTCGAGCCTTTCCGCTTCAAGACGAGCAAGAGAATCTGCACTCAAAGTATCTGCAATCAGCGCTTCAAGATTCAGCGACGAATCCGCAGGAACGTCCGCATCCGTTTTCGGAGAAGGGTCCGTTTCAGGCTTTTCCTTGCTGCACCCCCAAAACGCAAGTCCAGCAACCGCCGCCATCAAAGTCCATTTCAATAATTTATTCACAACTTACCTCGTCCCTTATTTTTTCTTTTTCTCGTCAAAATACCAAGACCAAGTCGGCGACGTATTTTCGCTACCGTTCGTAATCCGAGTCACGCCACTGCCGTCTTTACGCATAATATAGATTTGATAATTGCCGCCGCGGTCGCTGGCAAACGCAATCAGCTTACCATCGGGCGACCAGGACGGGTGTTCATTGTTTCCGGCATTAGATGTCAGCTGCACAATATCCGTTCCATCAAGTGCGCACGTATAAATATTCATCTTGCCGTCATCCATCGAAGTATAGACAATACGGTCGCCTTCGGGGGACCAGCTAGCACGTTCGTTATAATGGCCCATGTACGTAATGCGACGCACGTCCGTACCGTCCTTCCCTACAGCGTAAACTTGCGGAGAGCCTCCACGGTCGCTCGTGAACAGGACTTCGCTTGCAAACGGACTCCAAGAAGGGCTCACCTGATTCGATTTCAGATGCAAGAACTTTTGGGCCGTTCCCTTTTTCATGTCGCCACGATAAAGTTCCGTTTTGCCATTATCAGTTACAGCAAAAAGGAGTTCTCCCGTTTTCGGATTCACCGCAGGGCTAAACGTCTGCGTAAACTGCGTAAAGAGAGGCGTTTCCTTGCCGCCAAACGCAATGGAATAAAGGCTCGGGCGATTGTTCCTAAAATTCACATAGACGAGTCCCTTGTTACCTTTCTGCCACACAGGCATCATGTTGATAGAGGAATCGCGAGTAATCTGCTTGCGAGAGAAACCGTCGTAATCCGAAATCACGACTTGCTTCACGCCTTCGATTTTCGACACGTAAGCAAGTTTCGTCGAAGCGACACCGCGTTCACCAAACAAGCGATAAACGACTTTGTCAAAGAACGAATGAATCGCCTGACGCACTTCGTAAGGCTTCACAGTATAGCTTTCGCCGAGCAGCACATCCTTCGTCTCTGCCGCATACAAAAAGCAGTCCAACTTGATTTTTCCATTCGCAAGTTTTTCCGCTTTCCCGGTCACGTACTGGCGAGCACGCTTTTTGCTAAAAAGCACCAAGTCAAAGCGATCCGACGGAACTGCCTCGAAACGCCCGGAGAGATTCGCATCACGGGCCAGAATCTTATGCGGAGCCTCGCTCGGCCACTTGATTGCAGACTCTTCTTCGAAAGGCACAATGCCAATCGGCATCGTCTTGAACACAGAAATTCCGACATCTACGGCAATCGTATCAATCGCCGCAAACGAAGGCACAGCAAGTGCCATCGCAATCAAAGCAACTAACAACTTCATCTTTTTCATCATAAACCTCAATATATCCTTCGAACTAGCCTAGATTCTATCGCGTTCAGCGAGCACTCTAGAACGACCATGCATTTTCATCAGCCACCCTAACCACTAATCACCAACCACTGTCAACTTCCTTAGTTCGGCGTAAAGTTAAACTGCAACACAAGACTTGAACCGCTATACGTCGGAGGCAATTCCGGCAACTTCGAAATTTTCACAGCACGGACAGACAAGTGATCCCAAGTGCTGTTCGACGAAGAACGCTTGAGCAGTACCGCCGTAATTTGTCCAGAACGTTCCACGGAGAACTGCACTGTAGTCTTTGCGTCACGCGGAATCGAAAGTCCGTTCGGCGGATTGAAATTGCTCATAATCTTTTGCTTTGCACGTTCCAAGAACACCTGCATCAAAGGATCCATGTCAATCGGGTTCACCGCCTTCAAACTAGGCAATTCGAACGATTTCGGCAAATCCAAGTCATTGATGTCGAAATCATCTTTTTCCTTTGGCTTCTTGGCGGGTTTCGTCTCTGTCTTCTTTTCTACAACTTTTTTCGCCGGTTTTTCGACTGGCTTATTTTTTTCTGGCTTCGCTTTTTCAACAGGTTTTACCTTTTCCGGCTGCGGAGGTTTCTTCGGCACAGGCACTGGTTTCGGCGTATCCGGTTTCATCTCAGGAGCAGGTTTTTCTTCGGGCTTTGGAGGAGCTTCCGGCGTAAGTTTCTTTTCTGGAGTCGGTTCTACCGCAGGTTCCTTCGAAGTAACTGTCTCCGGCACCGGTTCTGGAGGCGTTTCGGGCGGCAACTCTGGCGGCGGATTTTCCACCACAGGTTCTGCCGGCGTTTCCACGACAGGCTCAGGAGGCAATTCTTCCTTAGGCGTTTCTACAGGTACCTCGGGCACAATTTCCTCTTTCGGGGGTTCCGGCGGAATTTCTTCCTTCGGAGTTTCGTTTTCTGGCTCCAAAGGAGTTTCTGCAACTACAGGCTGCTTTACCGGTTCGTCTATTTGAACAAGTTCAAACACGGGTATTTCCTTGGCAGGCTTACTCGTATCAATGCAATGCAAACCGTACAGAACAAAGACTACAACCAAATGAAATACAACGGCAGACACGATGATTTTTATCATCGTTCCGTCGTCTTTCGTCGAGAAATACTGAATTTGTTCCTTATTTCTATTCATTTATTCAATTCATCTTTGGGAGTCATCGTAAGGAATCCAAGCTTTGTCACGCCAAGCTTTTGTACCTGCGTCACCACCTTCATCACAAAGCCGTAGCTTACCGCCTCGTCAGAGTTGATGACTACAGCCATTTCGCCATTCCACAGCGACTTGAAAATGCTCTCGAAACTTTCCATATCCACCTGCATGTCGGCAATGAAAATTTCAAGATTCTTGGTGATGGATACCTTCAATAATTTTTGCTGTTCCATCGTCGGAGCTTCGACTTTCGGGAGATTGACCTTTACGCCTTGGCTCATCAACGGTGCACACAAGATAAATACAATCAAGATGGCGAACACGATATCGATCATGTTCGTGAGGTTCAGTTCCTGCTTAAGGTCTTTACGGCGGCGGCGTTTCACGCATCCTCCTCGGAAACCCCTTCGACAGTCAGCAAGTCCCCTCTCTTAAATAAACTTAAAACTTGAGACCCGTAATTATAATACGAAGTTTCATTTTTTCCGTTACACGAAGTAAAATAATTATACCCGGCAGAAGCAGGAATTGCAACGACAAGGCCCGCCACCGTAGTAATAAGAGCCATAGCAATACCCGGCGCGACAACCGTCAAGTCCGCAGAACCGTGATGCCCGATTTGGAAAAATGCAATCATGATACCCCAAACGGTACCCAGCAGTCCAAAGAACGGAGCCAAATTTGAGCTTGTCGCAAGGAACGTCAAATAGCGGTCCTCGCCCATACGAATGCCCTCAATGGAACGCTGGATGGCATCTTCAAGGAGTGATGCTCGGTGCTGAATGGATTCAAACGTCACCTTGCCCTTAAACTTGGATGCTTCTTTCAGAATTTCGGCACTCAATAAACGCAGTGCGCTATTCTTAGAAACATCACATAGCTTTTGCAAATCGGAGAATCGTTTAATTCTAGAAAACTCCCTGAAAAAAGCTGAATTTGCACGCAAGTTCGACTTATGTTTAAAGAACTTCACGATAATGATTCCCCAGGAACCCAGCGACATAAAAGCAAGAATTCCAAGAATAATCATTGTAACAATATCAGATTGGGCTATCATCTGCAAGACAGGAACTGTATTGTTCAAAACAACCTCCAAAATTTTATTTTTTTTTACAGAGTACGGATACAAGATACAAAAACAAAAAAATAAAAAATCAAGTATCAGTACTTTTTTTAACAAATGTAAGAAAAGTACATCTTTGTCAAAATATTTTTGTATATTAAAATCACATAAACAAAATGGATAAACATCCAAGGAGATCTAAAAATGAAAAAACTGTTCGCATGCCTCGCTCTTGCAGCTCTTTTCGCAGGCTGTTCCAGCAATCCCCCGCAGCAGACCCCGCAAGAAAAGCAAGCTAGCCTTCTCATCGAAATGCAGATGCAGAAGAAATCCTATCTCAAGCAGCATATCCCGGCTGGTATCGGCATCGGCGAATCCGCTGACGAACAGATAGCCCTTGAAAAAGCAGACCAGAATGCTCGTGTCGATCTCGCCAAGTCCATCGACGCACACACCAAGGCTCTTATCAAGAACTTCAAGGAAGACGTAAGCGATCAAATCGCCGAACACTTCCAGAGCACCTCCAAGACGACCGTAAGCCAGCGTCTCAACGGAGCCACACTCGGCGACGTCAAGGTTGAAACGACTCCCGACGGCAAGTTCAAGGTCTATGGAGTCATGACTCTTGACTCCGACCTCGTCTCCGAATACATCAAGATGCTCGAAGAACAGGAAAAGAAGGACGAAGCCGAAAAGGTCCGTGCCGCTGCTGAAAAGGCATACGCCGAACTCGATGAAATTGAAGACTAATCCCGTTTAAATTTCAATCCAATTTAAAGCCCCGACCAAATGTGTCGGGGTTTTTCGTTTGGGTGCAAAATGACGCGACTGCGATAGATTCCGCTTTACCGAAGTTTATCAGCATTACCGGTGTTCGTTCGTCGATGGTTCCATGCCACGGAAAAATGCAAGCCCGTCAAAGTCATCCTTAAGTGCTTGCACCGTCGCGCCTATCATATAGAGGCTCCCGGTAATAAGAACCGGCGAACCATCCATAACGCAGGCTTTCACCTCGTCCAAATATTCGCGGGAAAATTCACCTGCACTTGCAACGTTCAACCCAAGCTTTTCAAGTTCGCTCTGTAAATCTTCAAGTTCGCGGAATCGCGGGTACGGCGTACGCGTGATATGCCAATGGCTCACATGCGGGGCCATGAGCTTGAGCATTTCGCCCACATCCTTGTCGCGCAGCGCCCCGAATACGCAATGGAATTTTTGATTCGGATAATACTTGTCCAACGCTTCGACCAAGCGGCGGACCGCATGGGAATTATGAGCTCCGTCCAAAATAAATTGAGTTACGCCGTTGCGGTCCATCAATTTTTGCATACGTCCCGCCCAAGAACGCGTCGCAAGCATCTTGAGAGCAAGCGTATCGTTATATACAATTCCTTTATTCGCAACAGCATCCGCAGTAGAATGGTCGTGCGAACTTTGCAAGAACAGCTCCGCCGCTTTCAAGGATAGGCTTGCATTTTCAATGTAATGTTGTCCTAAATTCGGAAGTTCGATATCATTACGGATTTTAGGGACGACGCAAGAGCAACCGTGCGAAGATGCAAATACCTTAGCTTCGGCAATTAACGCATCGTTCAGTCCGCCCACAACAAATGTCTTGCGGCAACCGTTCGAGAGAATACTTTGTGCAGAACCGGCAACACCCATTTTTTCTTTGAGGATTTCAGATTCTGTGCTACCGAGAACTTCGGTGTGTTCCAGTCCAATACTCGTGAGCACAATCAGTTCACCATCGGCAACGGCAGTGCTGTCCAAGCGACCGCCCATGCCCGCTTCCAAAACGGCAACATCAATTTGCTGTTCAGCGTAATAGAGAAACGCGACAATCGTCAACACTTCAAAGAACGTCGGCTCCACTTGAGCTTCTTCGGCAGCCGCCTTGACCTGCATAATCAAGCGGTCTAGCGATTCATCGTCAATCGGCAAATCGTTCACACGGATGCGTTCGCGCATGCTTACCAAATGCGGACTCGTATAAAGTCCCGTCTTGAGACCATGCGCTTGCAAAATTCCAGACAAGTAATAACTCGTCGAGCCCTTGCCGTTCGTCCCCACGACATGAATCGTCTTAAACTTTTTTTGAGGATTTCCGAGGACTTCACAAAGTTTACGAGTCGTAGTAAGTCCCGGCATCATCCCGAACATAAGCCGGGAATTTAAATATTCCAATCCGTTTTGAAGCATGGGCTTAATTTAGAAAAAAGACGAGAGACGAAAGAAGAACTTGAACGAAGTGAAAGTGTAAGTAGGAAGTGATTAGTGGTTGGTGGTTAGTGGTTAGGATTGCAAATAGAACGTTCTTTTTACATTCCTGTTTACTAGCCACTGTTTACTAATCACTAAATTCATTCCTGCTTACTAGCCACTTAAAAACATTTCCTGTTTACTAACCACTGTTTACTAACCACTAAAATGATTACATTTAAATCGTTCACATTTTAAATCAAGGGTTATTTATATGAAAGTATCAGCAAGTGCTGTCGCTTTGATTTTTTGCGTTTTCTCAACATTCTCATTTGCGAAGGTGAATCCCGAAGCAGCCCCACAACACTACAACTACCGCGATGCGGGCAAACAAATGAGACGCATCTATTACGGAGACCTCCAGCGGACGCTCTACTGCGATTGCCGATACATCGACAAAAAGACAGTCGATTTCAGCAGTTGCAACTTTAAGCCCCGCGAAAACGAAAAACGCAAAAGTTTCAAGCGAGCCGAACGCATCGAATGGGAACATATCGTCACCGCCCACAACATGGGGCAGCACCTCCCCTGCTGGCGTGACGGCGGTCGCAAGAACTGTAGCGCGAACGACACTACGTTCAAAATAATGGAAGGCGACCTGCACAACCTCTACCCCGCCATCGGCGAAGTGAACGGAGACCGCAGCAACTTTATGTTCAGCCAATGGACGAACAACCCCACCCCGATGTACGGAGAGTGCGAAACCATCATTGACTTCCAAGAGAAAAAGGCCCAACCGAGAAAAGAAGTCCGAGGCCTTATTGCCCGCGTGCATTTTTACATGGAAAAGACTTACGGAGTCAAGCTCTCCAAGCAAGACCGCAAACTATTCCAAGCTTGGGACAAAATGTACCCTGTCACCGAACGCGAATGCGAGCGCGACCGTCGCATTTTCAAGGTTCAGGGCGACCACAACCCGTTTGTCTTTGAAAAATGCCAAGAAAAGGCTGCCTCATCCGAACCCATCCAGCCCGTTGAGCCGACCGAATCCGTTGACAATCCATAAACAATTGACTAAATTTGTAGTCCAAATCTTGCAAGTCGTGCCAAGCTCTGCCAACTTGCAAGCGTAACCAAAGAGCTTCCTCAAAGAGGTAAATATGTCCTCCTTCCGCGGACCTAAAGGTAAAGTAGCACGCTCTCTCGGCGTTGCCGTTTCTCAGAAGACTCAAAAGGCTCTCGACCGCCGCAACTTCGCACCTGGCCAGCATGGTCAGACCCGCAAGAAGTCTGCTTCCGTTTATAAGCAGCAGTTGGTCGAAAAGCAGCGTCTTCGTTTCACCTACAACATTTCCGAAGCTCAGCTTGCCAAGGCATACAAGGAAGCTAACCGTCGTGAAGGTTCTGCAGGTGATAACCTGATGATCTTGCTCGAAACTCGTCTTGACGCTATGGTTTATCGCATGGGTTTTGCCCGTACGATCTTCGCTGCCCGTCAGTACGTTGCACACGGTCACTTCACTGTGAACGGTGTTCGTAGCTTCTCTCCGAGCCGCCTCATCAAGGCTGGCGACGTGGTTGCCGTTCGTGAACAGTCCAAGGAACACGTGCAGATCAAGGAAGCAATCGCTTCTGCTGCCGCCGCTCCGGAATACTTGTCTGTCGATCTCGGCAAGATGCAGGGTACTCTCGTGAAGCTTCCGCTCCGCGACCAGATCCCGGTCAAGCTCGAAGAACAGCTCGTCGTCGAATATTATTCTCGTTAATAAAAAATCGACTCGAGTTGCAAAGACTCAAGCTTTTAAAGACGCTCGCAGAAATGCGGGCGTTTTTTATTTTATCACAAAAGCAAGTTTTTCTTCGTATGACAATTCATTTATAGACTTGCCAACTTTTTGAGCGTAAGCAACGAGCGCACGATGATCATACCTACAAGACGGAGCATCTTTATAGGGATTCGGGAAACCCAAATATTCGCTTTGAATATCCGCTAAATTCATGGTCTTTTTATCAATTCCACTCATAAGTGTAATTCTCCAAAAGCTTTTGGAAGTCTTACTTGATTACGCCCATGTTTTTGAGGTCGGCTAGGATTTCGGTCTTGACACGAGTGGCGACTTTGGTCTCGAAGTCTTCTAACCCCTGTTGATGAGCGACAAGGATGCCGGGATCATTTGACATTTCCGGTGGAAGCTGAGACAAGCCGGAGGAATTTTGGAGAAGTTTATCAGCGCATTCCTTGCCAAAAAGTTCTTCGGCAGTCGCACCGTTATCAATAAGCCTTACAATTTTTTCATAGCTCGGCACAGCCTTGTTTGAAGCCCACATTCCAACCAAACCACAAGAAACTCCTATAAGAGAAGCAGCATCTTTCTGCTTCAACTGTTTGCGGTTCATAAAGTGGTTAAAATCGAATTTAGACTTCATATTCACAAAAAAAATAATTTTTTTTAATCAAACTAGGCGTATTTCAAAACGTAATTGAAAAAAAATAACGAAATTGATAGTTTTGAGCGATTAGAGAGCAGTTACAATAAGCAAAAAAGCTTTCTGACCGCCCAAAATCAAGCTTATAAAAATGCTCGCAGTAATGCGGGCGTTTTTTGTTATATATTACTCAGAAGCACAAGGAGTCTGACATGAAAAATGATAACGTAAAGGTAAATGAAA
The DNA here is from genome assembly GCF_017545445.1 of Fibrobacter sp. Classification (GTDB taxonomy): domain Bacteria; phylum Fibrobacterota; class Fibrobacteria; order Fibrobacterales; family Fibrobacteraceae; genus Fibrobacter. The sequence continues at coordinate 56,312 of NZ_JAFWOM010000136.1, read as the reverse complement.
TCAAATTATTAGATGCTATAAAAAACGTTGTCAAAGAAGACGTGACTCTAAAGAAAAATATTTCTCTAAGCAAATGGCTTGAACTCAAAAAAGCATTAAGTCCAATCAATAATTATATCACAAAAGAATTAACAAATAGATTTATAGAAGTTCTACCCAAACTATTCAAAAATACATCTAATATTTTTGAAAACATCGACATAAAAAAATTAAAAGACAATAACAGCATTGTAAATGTAAACGCTAACGGATATGATTTTGTTTATTCATCCGTCACAGCCGAAGTTAAGGCAAACATCCCCTATGAAAAGAAGAAATACGGAGGAAGCCAAAAAACAGGATTAAAAAAAGACATCAACGGCTTACTGAGCCCAATAAAAAAAACAAAAGACAAACATGATCCAACACAAGATTATAAGTTTCTTATTGTACTAGATTATAAATACAGCGATTATGACACATCAAAAGCCGTTGACGACCTTATAAAAAACGAAGAAAGAGTTAAAAAAATCGAGGATCTAAACAATCCTCCCAATTTAAGTACTAATAAAGTCTATATCATAATGCTAGAAGTACAAGAAAGCTTGAGTAAAGACATTGAATAGCAAAACATAATATCAACTTGCCGAGGTGGTCAAAAATTTTTACCACCTTTTTTATAGTTCCATAGGAAACACCAACAACACTTTTTCAATATTTCATCTTGTAAACAAGACAGTAACCCAATACATTTCTATTTTACTTGTCATGAGAAACATTTTTGAAGAAATTGGTAAGACTCCCGCCGAAATCGAGGCTAAACTCAACAAGGCTTTCACACAACTGTTCGAAGGCGACCGCGAAAACGAACGCATTTGCTTTGACAAAGGCGACGACATGGCGTACATCGTGGATATCGGTCACAACGACATCCGCTCCGAAGGCATGAGCTACGGCATGACGGTTGCCGCACTCCTCGGCAAGCAAGACCTTTTTGACAAGCTTTGGAAATTTGCCAAAACATACATGAAAAACACCGAAGGCGACCTCGCCGGTTATTACGCTTGGCAGGTATCAACAGCCGATTTCACGATGATGGACCCGGGTGCCGCCCCGGATGGCGAAGAATACTTTGCCGCGGCGCTCCTTTTCGCTGCCAAGATTTTCAAAAACGAACAATACAAACGCGACGCCGTCGAGCTCATCAACGACATGGCACACAAGCCGCAAGCTGGCGATGTTTATACAATGATGGATGCGAATGCAGGTCTCGTGCGATTTTCGCCAATGAAGGGCAACGATTACACCGACCCGAGCTACAACACAGTCGCGTTTTACAGAATGTACGGCGAAGCCAGCGGCGATGAAATTTGGAACAAAATTGCAGACAACAGCGTCGCCTACTTGAAAAAGGCTTGCCACCCGGTCACGGGACTTGCCGCCGACTACAGCGAATTTGATGGCTCACCGAAGAAAACACCGTGGCATCCAGAAAGCGATTGTTTCTGCGGTGACGCTTGGCGCGTCGTGTGGAACATCGGGCTTGATGCCGCAAAATTGCAAGACAAGTGCGAACGCACCGACGTTAGCGAATGGGAAGTTTCTGAAGTCCGTAAGATTCTCGGCTACCTCCACGGGCGTCGTCCGTATCTCGCCGACATGCGAGTTGACGGGAGTGCATTCCCGCGCGAGGCAAGGCTAGCAACAGGCGGCCTCATTGCAATGAACGGAGCTGCAACAATAGCACTCCCCGCCGGCGATCCGCTCATCAAGCCATTCGCCGAAGACTTGTGGAACATGGAAGTTCCGACAGGAACTTGGCGTTACTACGACGGATTGCTTTATATGCTCGGGCTCCTCGCCTGCTCCGCGAAGTTTGATGTTTAATTTTTATCGCATTCCGAAACTTAACTGGATTCCTCACTTCGTTCGGAATGACGAACACGTAACGTCATCCTGACACCGAAGGCGTAAGGATTCAGTAATGTCTAGTGTTTCTCGACAACTCTTCCGAGCGGGGTTTGCATCTGGCGGCGCTGTTCTGCATAGATGGTCGGCGCAACGATATGGTAAATAGCTTCTTTCACCATCGTCCCGACATTAAACGCAAACGAATCAAAAACATAGCGATAACTTTCAATCGTATCGTCAAAGCCGACCACGTACGGCGCCGGTAACTTTTTCGCCTTGAAGTAATCAATCAGCGAAGCTGCCACCCAGTCATTTGAACACACAAATCTATCCAAAATTGCGTTTTTCAAAAGCGATTCCAAAATGCGGTCCAAAAGCACCTGACGTTCAACGCCCTCACGCTCTGCGGTATCCGCCAAATCAAACGGAGAAGCAAAACGTACATCGACAAGCGGAACAACGTCCGTACCCGCATCAAGCAGACCCTGTAACCGTGCTTTCGACCAAAAGCTCGCATGGTACGGTGACAAGTAATGCACAGGCCCCACTTTTTTGCTCTTGAGGTAACGCCCGACAATCACGCCAGCTTCTTTGCCAAATGCAACATTATAGAATGCCCACTTTTTGCGGTTTCTCGCACTCACGGGCACCATATCCGGAGCATATTCCCACCACACCGAAATAGGGTTTTTGAATGTTGCAAAATGAGCAAAAAGTTTCGACGCATCATCGACTAGCCATGTTGAAAGGAATACGCCCAAACAATGCAATTCGTTCTTGATTGCATAGCAATCCCCGTTCGACAAATAGAACTGATTCGATGGTTCGTGATACCCGATAAACTTTACTGCAATTTTCTGCTCAGCGGCAATCTGTGCAAATGTGCGAAACACATCGGACTCGCGTTCCGATTCAATTCTCAAACGGCCAAATTCGTCCGAGCGATGGATAAACAAGACGTAATCAGACTTTTCAACAGGGCGTTCTTCACTAAAGAAAAAACGATGCCCGACGTGACGCAAAATTCCCTGTGCACTTTTTTGCATAAGGAACTTTTTGACAATATAAGGCGAAACATTGTAACGGTTCGAAAGTTCCTTGCACGAAGGGAGTTCATCGAATGCGTTCAAAAATCCGCTATCTAAATCATTCAAAAAATGACGTTCGACTACAGAATAAACGCTTTCTTCGGGCTTGACATCGAACGAAGGAGCAACACCCCAAAAACATCCTTTGCCGTGAACCAGCTGGATGATTTTTTCTTCAGACAACAACTTGTACGCCTTGTGAACCGTATTCACAGAAAGACCAAGCCGCACAGCCATTTTCCGCACAGAAGGCAATTTTTCGCCCTCGCGGAACCCTGCACTTATAATTGATTTTTTTACATCTTCGATTAGCAACTTTTAAAACCTCTACAATTCATAAAATAAAAATTTTTCAGCAATCAAATTTTGTACATTTGACCTTATGAGATTTGGATTAGTAATAACACTTTTAGTAACAAGTATCGCCATTGCCGCCCCCTCCAAAAAAGCGCCTTCGAAAAAAACATTCAAGGATCCTCGCGACGGACATACTTATAGAATCGTAAAAATCGGAAACCACAATTGGCTTGCCGAAAACCTCACGTACAAGACACGTGGCAGCTACTGCTACGACGATGACGACAAGAACTGCAACAAGTACGGTCGTCTCTATACGTGGAAAGCCGCCATGAACGCATGCCCTACAGGCTGGAGGCTCCCCGACCGCAAGGACTGGAATTTTTTGAGCAAGTATCTCGGTTCCAGCAAGAAAAACGGTTTCAGGGTCAAGCAAGTCGGGCAGCGAATCTGCTTTGGCAACAACGAAATGTGGAGTCCATACTGTGAAGCCACCAAAGCATTTGGAGCATCCGGTCAAAACGGCACTCACTTTGCTTACGAAGATATGGACAAGTCCGCATTTTTTTGGACAGCAACAGAAGAAACAACCTATATTGCAAATTTCGTAACCATCGGCGGCTATAATGAACGTTATGCGGAACGAGCCATCGAAGAAAACAACGCATTCTCTGTCAGATGCATAGAGAAATAGCGGCTATTTGGTCGCGTTTTCATGAACAACAGAAGGCAAATCGACTCCGCTGTCTGTTATGACGTTGCATTAAGAACGAATGATTAAAAGCAAGTCTCTAGGGTTAGAGGCTCGCTTTTTTTGAGCAAATTATTTTCATTTACTATAACAATTTACTATAGCAAAAACCCCGGAAGCAAATGCTTTCGGGGTTTGCAAATTGGAACGCAAGCAATTAGCGGAAGTCGCGATGTTTGTGGTGCTTGCGCGGCGGTTCCGGGCGGTTGGCTCGATTCTGGAGGTCTTCGCATTCGCGAATAGAACGAGCGGCAAAGAACTTCTTAGTACGCGGATCCATGCATTCGATACGGTCTGCACGGTCGCGACGGTAATCGATTTTCATCCAGACGTCACCGTTGTTGCAATAGAAATCGAAATTGCGTTCCTTTTCACCACGCATGCATTCGCCGCGACTAAACATTTTCTGATCGTTGTCGTAACGTTCTGCATGAATTCTATCATTGCGATCGCACCTCGGTTCCGCAAACTTACAGCTAATCACAGCTGACTGAGAATGTGGCGGAGGCGGAGGAGGAACCGGCGAAGTTCTAGGGACCGTTGCCGGAGGTGGCGGTGGCGGAGGAGGTGCTACACGGGTGTTTTCCTCCTTCTTGGGTTCAACGTTAATCGTCAACGCCATAGCAGAAGTGCTCAGCAACATGAACGACATAGCGAAGGTAAGCATAAGCTTATTCATAAAAGACCTCGTTATACTTTGATTGTTACAACAAAAATAATATATTAAAAAATTTATCACAAAACCAATTTTTTTTTACAAAAAAATAAGTTTAACCACTAGCCACGGATCACCAGCCAATAAATTTTTTCTAACATTTCCATCATGGTTTTAAACGTCATTTGGCTCATTTTCTTTTTCGGTGCATTTATCGCCTGCATCGTCCAGTGGCTCGCATTCGGCGATACCGGCATTTTCAACAAAGCAATCATCGGAGCGTTCGACATGTCCAAGACCGCGTTCGAGATTGCACTCGGCCTCACGGGCATCCTAAGCCTTTGGCTCGGCATCTTGAAAATCGGAGAAAAAGCGGGAGCAGTCCAAATTCTCGCCAAAATCGTACAGCCGCTCTTTTCAAGGCTCTTCCCCGAAATTCCGAAAGGCCACCCCGTCGTGGGCACGATGCTCATGAACATCAGCGCGAACATGCTCGGCCTCGACAACGCCGCGACACCGATGGGCCTCCAAGCGATGAAACAGTTGCAAGAGCTGAACCCGAACGAAGACAAGACCGTCGCAAGCGATTCGCAAATCATGTTCCTCGTCCTCAATGCAAGCGGACTTACGCTAATTCCTGTTAGCATAATGACTTACCGAGCTCAGCTCGGAGCCTCAAATCCAAGCGATGTTTTTCTGCCGCTTCTTTTATCCACATTTTTCAGCACAATCGCAGGTATTTTCGCCCTCAGTTTTTTCCAAAAAATCAAGCTCAAAGATCCCATCACCGTAGCATGGCTCGGCGGCATCAGCGCATGCGTCATCGCCATCATGTTCTACTTTAGCCACCTCACCGCAGAAGCCATCGGAACTACAAGCCTATTCATTAGCGGAATCGTGCTGTTCGGCATCATCGTTGCATTCCTTGGCCTCGCCTGCTACAAGAAGGTCCAAGCATACGAAGCGTTCGTCGAAGGAGCCAAAGAAGGCTTCAATACCGCCGTAATGATCATCCCAAACCTCGTCGCGATTCTCGTGGGCGTCGCCGTGTTCCGTGCAAGCGGCGCGATGGACCTCGTGATGAACGGAATTTCTTATTTACTCGGGCTCATTGGTGTCGGAAACGATGTCGTCCCGGCTCTCCCCACCGCGCTCATGAAGCCTCTCAGTGGAAGCGGAGCCCGCGGCATGATGATCGACGCCATGAAGAACTTAGGTCCGGACAGCTTTGCCGGTCGCCTCAGCTGCATGTTCCAAGGAGCCGCCGACACGACATTCTACATCATCGCCGTCTATTTCGGTTCCGTCGGAGTCAAAAAGACACGCCATGCCGTCACCTGTGCTTTAATCGCGGATGCAGTTGGCGTAATTGCTGCTATCATAATAGCTTACATATTCTTCCCGCCGGTTTAGACGAGAGACGATAGAGGATAGAGGGAAACTTTTGGGCTCGTCATCCCGAGGCGAAGCCGAAGGATCCAGTCACAGTTTTAATAAGCGCTAAAGGGCTAGAGCCCGTCATGATTTGTTTGCCATGACGTTGTTCTCTAATTATAAAATCACCGAAGCAATAAATACAATCTTCACTCCAAAAGATTAAGAAAAAATTACTTTGAAAAAATCCTGTTGTTTTTTTGAAAATTTTATTTACATTTAGAAACAAATTTGGTGTATATGAGATTTAATGCTTAGGGACGAGAAAATGGATCTAATCATTTTCAGTAGTGAATACAAAAATTTTAGGGAAGCGATTTTAGACAATATTCCCGATATTTTCGGGATGATGCGTCGTATTAGCATTGCAATCGGTCCAATTTGTAATATTCTAAATATCGGTTTTGTAAAAGTCAAACTCGTCGCCCCGGTTTCAATTATCGCGAGACACGGCACCAATGATGAAAAAATAATTTACGAAGATCCGAACGGTTACGAGACAGCCCCCATCATTCAGACATACAGAACTGGCGAAAACGGCATCTTTACCGTCGAAGTTCGAGCGAAGAAAAAACATAAATTCATAAACACTGAAATTCAAGCCGCGAAACTGATTTGTGACGATTTGTTCATCATCTTGGGCAGATGCCGTTTGATGAGCGCCGTCCACTACGCAAGCCACACCGATACCTTGACGGGCGCCCCCAACATGTCGAGACTCGTCCAACACTGTATCGGACTCAAAGCAGCGCAAAAGCTGCAAAATTTCGCCGGTCTTTTCATCAACCTCAAAAATTACAAGTACGTAAACCAGTCCAAATCCCCTGCTGTAGGAGACAAGGGAATCATCACGTTTGCCCGCACTGTCATGTCGATGTGCCACGAAGACGAAATGATTGCTAGACTGGGTGGCGATAATTTCTTTATTCTTGTCAGAAAAGAAAATAGGGACATGTTCATCCGCCAACTTACCCCCATGCGGATAGAAATCTTGATGCCCCAAATGCCAGTCTTTTCGCTGACCATCCATTGTAGGATTGGCGTCTATGACGCGAAGCCGACCGATACGTTGAACGAAATATTGCATTGTTCGTCCATCGCGATGAACGAATCGAGAATGCACCCCGGAATGGACGTCGTCTTCTTCGAAAAACGCATGTTCGAAACGGTATCGCACGAAAAAGAAATCTCGGCAATGTTCCAAGAGGCTTTGAACCGCAAGGAATTTGTGGTCTATTACCAGCCGAAGGTTTCTGTGAACGAACAAAGCCTGTGCGGCTGCGAAGCCCTCGTACGATGGAACCGCAATGGGCAAATTATTTCACCGGGTGAATTTTTGCCGATTCTCGAAAAAGAAGCCTCCGTCTGCCAGTTGGACTTTTACGTGTTCCACAGAGTGTGCGAAGACATTCGCTCCTGGCTGAACATGGGCTTTGACCCTGTCCGTGTTTCATCGAATTTTTCGAGACGTCACTTGAGCAACCCGCACCTTGCCCAAGACATTCTCGATATCATGAAAGAATTCAATATCGACAGCAAGTACATCGAAATTGAATTGACCGAAGCTTCGGATTTTGAAGATAAAGTCGCTATGCAAAAATTCGTGAACGAACTCCGCAGTCACGGAATTTCCGTTTCCATAGACGATTTCGGTACGGGCTACTCCACGTTCAACGCACTCAAGGACTTGAACGTGAACGTCATCAAGCTGGACAAATCCCTCCTCGACCACATTGGCGAAGAGAAGCATCATGACGAAGTAGTCGTAAAGAACATGGTCAACATGATCAACGAACTCCATCTCGAAGTCGTTGCGGAAGGTGTCGAAAACTCCAAGCAACTGGACTTTTTGCACGACGCCAAATGTTCGACGGTCCAAGGTTTTATTTACGACAAGCCCCTTTCGAAAGATGAATTTGAGCAGAGGCTTTCGAATAAATCGGGCTATAAGGATGCGCTCTAAAAGAACATCCAGACGGCCATCCACAAGACAATCAGCCCGAACTCAATTTCTCTTGAAATTCTGACCATAAAGCAGCAGCCGAGTCCTATTTCGGCAATTGCAGCCAAACGTAGCCACGGGGCATCCATTCCCGTTTGCAACAAAGAAACATTCCCGACAAGTTCCACCCAAAGCCAGAACGCCTGCGCAAGCACCATGAAGCGGCGGCGGTTTTCGCGCAACCCCGTTGTAAAAACGCACATCGTAAGAGCGAACATACGGAACGGGTAATTTTCTAAAGTTTCTATCGAAAAGTTCCCTGCAAAAGCCGTATAAAGGCAACTCGTCATGACGACAACGAACATCATGAGAGTAACATGAAGCATCCCCTTCTGTTTCCAGAGGAACGCTGCAAAGAACAGGCATAGGAGGCATGCCACAGCATTGGCAAACATGCTCATTTGCGGCCCTCCTCCCTGCGTTTTCTAAAAAAGCCCAAATGGACAAATGGTTTCAAGCAAACCAGTAAGCAACTCACATAAGCTCCAAACGGCCCAGCAAGATTGATCCAGTCTGAAGTAAAATAACCATACGCCACGGCGGCAAGGACTCCGCACAACACGGGCAAACGCACCACCTTGAATTCTGGAGCCGAAAACGAAGGATAATACTTCTTTTCGTTTTCGTCAGGAACTTCGCCGTCCGAAGAATCCAAGCTAGAATCCACCTCGCCCATCAGAATTTCGTCATTTTCAAAGAATCGCGATAACAAAAAACGTACACCCAAGAAAAGACAAACAAACAGCATCGCTCCAGCAAGAATCAGACTTACATCGGCAAAATTTGCATTTGAAAAGAAAAGCAATTCGTTAGAATTCACCAAGTAGTCACATTTAAGCAAAACCCCAAATAAAATAGACATCACAACAATCAAGCGCCCCCATACGTTTTCACGAACCGCTTCGATAAACAAAAGCTGCGGAACCAAACAGCAAAATACAAACGATGTAAAGCACCCCTCCCCTTTCAATAGAATAATCCACAAGAACATCAATAACATGAACCAGCTGCAAAGCACGAGAAGGCGTTCTATCAAGCGATTGAAGTAATTTTCAAACAAGAGAAGCGCGACCGCAATCGCAAGGCCTAAATAAAATGTACAAGCGACCAAGTACAGCGGAAAAAACGCACCTTGCCAAAAGGAATTCTCGACACGAGCAAAATCAAGGCCGAACGCCGACACGACCCAAAACACTGTCGGAAGAATGATCCATGCGAGCGGTCGCCTGATTTTTGCCAACTCCTTGCAAAGCGTGAGGTCTTCGGCGGAATCTGCTGCAATAAGATGCGTCACGAAATACAGTAGCGAAATAAAGCCGACAATGCCAATGCTATAAACATTGCAGTTCATCGCAAGGGAATTTTCATAAAGCCATGCGTAAAGGAACGATACGGCCAAACAGCAAAAAGAACTTAGCTCCAACAGAAGTGACGTACGCCGATGGATTCTCACCTTCATGATAAGCAAAAACGCAGAAAGCAGAATGCCAGACGGCGACAAGCCCAGCCAAAAGACAAATAACGTCTTGGGGAACTTCCAGCTACCGTTGTCGTGCAAAAGCAAATCAATGGAACCATCCCAAAACGAGCCCCCCACAGAAAGCAGGAGCATCAAGCTCAAGGCGACAAAAAATATGGTAACAATTTTGCTGTTCAATTTTAAGCTGCTATTTTTAGGTTATAGGAGTTAGGTGAATTAAGCATACTTAGCACAATCAATATTGCGCTCCCCCCCCTATTACCTAATACCTAAGACCTAATAACTACAATATATTTTTTATTTTTGGAATCGTTTTTCGATTTTTCTAAAAAAAGCAAATCATGACTGTTTTTGAAATCATTATCATTGCAATTGTCGAGGCGATGGACTGCTTCGCGGTCGCCATTTCTACCGGTCTTTGCAAATCGTGCGTCAAGCGTTCGCGTGCGTTGCTCCAAGCGGTTTCGTTCGGAGTTTTTCAAGGCGGCATGACGCTCCTCGGTTATTTTTTCGGGCTGTTCGCCGAACGCTGGTTCAATGCGGTCGGAACGCCGATTGCCTGCACCATTCTCTGCGTGCTGGGTTTACGCATGATTTGGGAAGCCATCAAGGGAGGCGAAGCGACCGCCGCCAAAGCACACTTGAGCATCATGAACATTTTGCTTTTGTCTATCGCGACAAGCATCGATGCGTTTGCCGTCGGCATCTCGTTTGCATTCATGAACGTCAACATGAGTTTTGCAGTAACAGCCATCGCCTTGGCAAGCTTTGTAATGGGAGTCATCGGCTTTGAAATCGGTCGCCATGCTTCCAAGCGATTCAAGACGAAGATTCCCGAAATTATTGCAGGACTTATTCTGATTGGAATCGGCGTGAAGATGTTTATTTAGCCGATGTTTCGTAATGGACAAAAGCCCAACAATTTTCTAAATTTGCCCAGCAAATAAGCATAAAGATTCTTGATCTCATTTATCACTCTGGAAAGCCCTGTAAGGGTTCGATAGGGGCTAAGGTGGCAAGAATCGAAAACCTAAAAGAGATAAATCTATGGGAAAATCACTCTATCAGAAAATTTTCGAAAGCCACACGGTAGCTAAGCTCCCGAGCGGTCAGTGCCAGCTCTTTATCGGGCTTCACCTCTGCCACGAAGTGACGAGTCCGCAGGCCTTCGCCCAGCTCCGCGAAGAAGGCCAGAAGGTGCTGTTCCCGGAACGCACTTTTGCAACGGTCGATCACATTATTCCGACCACTTTCCCGGAACGCAACCGCCCGCTCCAGGACGGCATTTCCGAAGAGATGTTCTCCCACATTGAAAACAACACCAAGAACAACGGCATCAAGTTCTTTGGCCCCGCTACCGCCGAACAGGGCGTTATCCACATCGTGGGCCCCGAAGAAGGCGTGACCCAGCCGGGCATGACCGTTGCCTGCGGTGACTCTCACACGGCAACGCACGGTGCATTCGGCGCAATCGCGTTCGGTATCGGTACGAGCCAGGTGGCAGACGTTTTGGCCACCCAGACGCTCGCCATGAGCCCGCTCAAGACTCGCCGCATCAAGTTCACCGGCAAGCTCAAGCCGGGTGTGACCGCCAAGGACGTGGCCCTCGCCTACATCGCTAAGCTCGGCGTGAACGGTGGTGTTGGCTACGCTTACGAATTTGCCGGTCCGGTCATCGAAGAAATGGGCATGGAAGGCCGTATGACGGTCTGCAACATGGCTATCGAAGGTGGCGCCCGCGTCGGTTACTGCAACCCCGACGAAAAGACTTTCGAATACCTCAAGGGCCGTCCGTACGCCCCGAAGGCCGACAAGTGGGACGAAGCCGTCGCTTACTGGAAGTCCGTGGCTACCGACGCCGACGCCCAGTTTGACGACGAAGTCGAAATCAACTGCGACAACCTCGAACCGATGGTCACTTGGGGCATTACGCCTGCCCAGGCCATTCCGCTCAACGGCAACATGCCGAAGATTGACGAATTCGAAGGCAGCGAAAAGAAGGTCATCTCCGAAGCTTATGAATACATGGGCTGGGAAGAAGGTTCCAAGATGATTGGCCGCCCGATCGACATCGCTTTCGTGGGTAGCTGCACCAACGGCCGCCTCAGCGACTTGCAGGCCGCCGCCGAAATCATCAAGGGCCACAAGGTTGCCCCGACGGTGAAGATGTGGGTCGTTCCGGGCTCCATGAAGATCAAGGTGGAAGCCGAAGCTCTCGGTCTCGACAAGATTTTCAAGGAAGCCGGTGCCGAATGGCGCGAAGCAGGCTGCTCGCTCTGCCTCGCCATGAACCCGGACAAGCTCAAGGGTCGCCAGGTGAGTGCCTCCTCCAGCAACCGTAACTTCAAGGGCCGTCAAGGCAGCCCTTCGGGCCGCACCATCCTCATGAGCCCCGCCATGGTGGCCGCCGCCGCCATCGAAGGCTGTGTCACCGACGTCCGCAAGTACATCAAGTAACGCTAAGGAGATTTAAAAAATGAATTCTATCGACATTGTTAAAGGTTCCGGCGTTCCTGTACGCGGCAACGACATCGACACTGACCGTATCATCCCGGCACGCTTCCTCAAGTGCGTCACCTTCGAAGGCCTCGGCGACAACGCCTTTGCCGACGATATCGCAGGCCTCGCCGCTCAGGGCAAGGTTCACCCGTTCCGCGATCCGGCCTACAAGAACGGCTCCATCCTCGTCTCGAACCAGAACTTCGGTTGCGGTTCCAGCCGTGAACACGCTCCGCAGGCTCTCAAGCGCTGGGGCATCCGTGCCATCATCGCCGAAAGCTACTCCGAAATCTTCTTCGGTAACTGCGTCGCTATCGGCGTTCCTTGCTACAAGGTAAGCCACGAAATTGCAGACAAAATCCTCGCCTGGATCGAAGCACACCCGAGCGAAGAACTCGTCACCAGCACCGAAAGCCGCACGCTCAAGATGGGTGACGAAACCATCGAGCTCACGCTTGCTGACGGCCCCCGCGGCCAGTTCCTCGACGGTTCTTGGCACGCACGTTCCGCCCTCATGGCCAACGCCGACAAGGTGCAGGAACTTGCAAGCAAGCTGCCGTATATGCAGTTCTTGAAGTAAACAGTGGTTAGTGGTTAGGAACAGCCATCCGGCCATAAGCTATGAGGTCGGCACTTCGTGCCTTTGAGCGATGAGCAAAAAGCATCAAGGGCACTGAGCTTGCCGAAGTGCTCTTACGACGAAGTGTCATCCTGAGCGAAGGGCGCCAGCCCGAAGTCGAAGGATCCAGACCAGCATTACAAAGCGCCCGGTTTAAAAGCCGGGTGTTTTTATAATTGACGAACGTAAAAAAAACTACATTCGTTTGCAGAGGATTTATCATGAAAATTTCAACCATCATCTCAACATTGAGCATCATCGCACTTATCGGCTGCGCAGGAGGCCATCGTCAACGCAGCATCAACGAAATTCCTGAATATGGCAACCAACCCAAGAGTCCAGAATTGTTGCAGGCCGACCAAGAATTTCTAAACACAGTCAAAGGCAAGGAAAAAGAATCCTTTGACCACATGATGAAAGTCGGATGGTCCTTTTTCCAACGTGGCGATATAGGTACGGCAATCAAGCGTTTTAACCAGGCATGGCTCATCGATTCTACCCGCTACGAGTCATACTGGGGGTTCGCTGCCGCCGAAGGCCGTCTAAACAATCTAGAAACATCTAAGCACTATTACGAAAAAGCGCTCAGCCATAACGGCGACACGAAAATTCTAAATCCGGAATACGCCATCGTGCTCCGCGAATCAGCCAAAAAAGAAAACAACAGCGAAAAACTAGCCGAAGCGGACAACCTATTCAAGAGCGAAATCGAAGCGGGAAACGAGAAAGCGGCCTGCATCTATGCCTATCAACTTTTCCGCGAAAAGAAGAACGAAGAGGTATGCCAAATCATGACATCTTCTTGCAAAAGCGACCGCGACAACATCAAGAAACGTGCAGGCTGCAACTAATTCGCCAAGCTGAGTTCATACAAGCTTATCGCCACAAGTATTACAAAGCGTCCAGGTTCAAAGCCTGGGCGTTTTTTATTTAAATTTCACCAAAGTCATGCTTATCTCACCCATCGACAACATTCTCGTAGAAAAGGCGAAGCGCCAAATGCACTTGCGCAACGGTGATAAAGTTGTCAAGACATACAGAATTTCTTTGGTCAAGAATCCTGTGGGAGCGAAAGTCAAATCCGGTGACAACAAGACACCCGAAGGTGAGTACACCATCAAACGTCACAACCCCAAAAGCAAGTTTCATTTGTCGCTGAAGATTTCGTATCCGAACGCAGAGCAAATCAAGGCCGCGAAAGAAGGCAACTACGAGCCCGGCGGCGACATCATGATCCACGGCTTTCCGAACAAAAAATCAGCGTTTCTCTTTAAATTCAAGCACAGGTGGAAAGACTGGACAGCAGGTTGCATTGCCGTCACGAACGACGAAATCGAAGAAATCTACGACGCCGTCAAGGACGGAACGCCGATAACCATCAAGCCTTAGAATTCACCCACATGCTCAAATATTAGCGATTTTCGATTAAATTCTAGCAAAAACGCCAATATATTAGCTGTTTTCATCCTAAGCTTCAAAAACATAGATTCTTTACTTGACCATTCACTTAACATTTTGTATATTACAAAATGTTAAACGGAGGCGTATATGGAAAATCCATTTGTCTTGCAACCTTACAAAAACGCAGAACTTTTTTGCGATCGAGAAAAAGAAACTCAGGAAATCATCGATGACTTGCTAAACGGAGTCAACGTTACGCTGATTTCCCCAAGACGCTATGGGAAAACAGGACTGATTTACCATGTCTTCAATGAAATCGCCCGTACACGCCCATCCATCACGCTTTGTTACTGCGATATTTATGCAGCAGACTGTCTCGATGGATTCATCAAACTTTTATCGGAATCAATCTTAGCAAGCACAAAGACTGAGTCCCTCATCAAAAAATTCTTTTCGGCTTTGAGCGGGATCCGTCCTCTGGTTTCTTTTGATCCAATTTCAGGAGATCCGCAAGTAAGTATCACATATCAAAATGAAGGTCAGAAGCAAACCACATTAAAAAATATTTTTGATTTTCTAGGAAGTCAAAAGAAATCATTTATCATCGCCTTTGATGAATTTCAAACTATTCGAAACTTCAAGGGTGTGAATATGGAAGCCTTATTGCGAACATACATGCAGCCTTTAAAAAATGTCCGATTCGTCTTTTGCGGCAGCCAGAAGCACGTTATGGCAGATATGTTCGTAAACGAAAAAAGCCCTTTCTACGAAAGCACGCACATCGTCTATCTTGATAAAATCAATCCAGAAATCTACGCAGTCTTCATCAAGAAACTTTTCGGCATGGATAAACGGCATATCGATGACGAAACAATCAATTTTATTTTAGAATGGTGCCGTTGCCACACCTTTTACGTCCAGTATCTTTGCCACCGAATTTTCCGCAACGGAAGCAAGGATATCACCTTAAATGATGTCCGTCAAGCTTGTTCAGAGATTTTGAACGAAAATGTAAACAGCTTCTTGGAACGCCGAAACTTGCTAACCGATAAGCAATGGCAATTTCTAAAAGCCGTAGCCAAAGAAGAAACGGTATTGCAGCCAACTGCAGGCAGTTTCATCAACAAATACAAATTAGGAACCAGTGCCGCTGTAAAACGTGTACTCACATCTTTGATTGACAAAGAACTCTTGTTAGAAACACTTTCTCTTGAAAGCAAGAGCTACTCTGTTTACAATGTATTTCTAAGCCGCTGGTTGGAAACCATTTAACATTTTGTATATTACAAAATGTTTAACACATAACATTTCAAAACATCTAATGATAATTAAACGAACACCCCTCTTACTTTTACTCTCATTTCTTGTGTTCTCTTGCTCTTCAGAAAAGGAATCTCCTAAAGCCATGACCACCTCACCCATCGACAACATTCTCGTAGAAAAGGCGAAGCGCCAAATGCACTTGCGCAACGGCGATAGTGTTGTCAAGACGTACAGAATTTCATTGGGCAAGAATCCTGTGGGAACGAAAGTCAAATCCGGCGACAACAAGACGCCCGAGGGCAATTATACCATCGAACTGCACAACCCCAAAAGCATTTTTCATTTATCGCTGAAGATTTCGTACCCGAACGCGGAGCAAATCAAAGCCGCGAAAGAAGGCAACTACGAGCCCGGCGGCGACATCATAATCCACGGCTACCCGAACAAAGTTCCTGCATTCCTCTTTAAATTCTGGCACAAGTGGAAAGACTGGACCGCCGGCTGCATCGCAGTCACGAACGACGAAATCGAAGAAATCTACGATGCCGTCAAAGATGGCACGCCGATAACAATTAAACCCTAGGCGGCTAGACCCATTCGACTTCGTGCTACGCACGACGCTCAGGGTGACAAGGAAACCACATTCTTGACCTCGCCCATTATCGTGCGGCAGCGTTCCATATTCAGCTTGCAGTTTTCGGCTACGGCGAGGATATCTTTTTCGCACGGTTTTCCGTTCCCGTTGACAGACATTTCGTGTTCAGCCTTCTCGGGTGTTTTCGTGATGTCGTATGCAGGCGAAAGCTTGTAGCCGCTAAGACATTCATCGTACAGGAAAGCAAAATTCTTGCCGTGATCGTCCTTGTTGCCGAATAACACATTAAAGCACATTCGTCTAAAAGCTTCGTAGAGGTCTTCCTTATTGATGCAAATTTTTTCGATGACTTGCAACAGGTGCGTGTAATCGAGGTTCGGAATCCGGTGCGATGTTTCTAGAACAGAAGAAAGCGAAATCATGTGGACTCGCCCGCCATCGCAGTAATCGAAGCGTTTCGCGCCAAAGAATCCCTTATACTTTTTTGACGGGAACAGTTTGAAATCGTTCGTGCAGATTCCCGCTGTACGGGCTAGCGTATTCGCATGAAACTCGTGCTTACCGATATTCGGGACATCATAAGAGCAAGGGAACTTAACAATCCAATGGTCGCCCTTTATATTGAGATGTACCTTCGGGCGCGCGCCGCCGCTGGAGCCGCCCAGCTTGTAGATTTCATCAAGATTCACGCCGTCGTCGCGATCTTTCCAGATGGTTTCCGCCTCTTGCGACAGTTCATCTAAATCAAAGTGTTCCGTCGCCGTCATTTCGGCATAATTCGGTTCATAGCGCAGCCCACCCAAACCGAATTCATTGACAAGCGAAAGCTTGGATAGCGGAGAGATTCTATCTGCATTCAGTCCCTGCCACGCAAGAAGGCGCCTAAACAAGAGTTCACCCCAACCATCCGGCAGCGAATCGTAAAAGACACCGAACAGTCCGCCAAAAGTCGGCTTATTACAAACAAAAACCTTATTCGAAATAGGAAGCGAAAACGGAGAAATAGAGAACCCGTTTTCTTGCCATTCGCGATCGTACTGAAATGCAATTTTTCCATTTACTTCCGCGAGATAGCCCACCACCCTGCCGTTATACTTGACAGTCAACTTTTTCACATCGACGATATTCATCGGCTACCTACAAATCTTTCAAGTTCTGCGGTTCGGGTTTATGGAAAAGGCTCGTAAAATCTTCGAGGCAATCAAGTGCAAGCGCAATTTTCAACAGCGAAAGGAACGCAATTTCGCCCGTAGTTTCAAACCTGCGAATAGACGCGTAACTTACGCCGGAACGCCTGGCGAGTTCCTGCTGCGAAACTTTCATGGCACGCCTGCGAACCTTCATGCGCTCCACCACCCTGGTTGCCGCCGCAGGAACAGTAAGTGTATCCACGAAAGTGCTGATATCGAATTTGTTGTTCATATATGCTAAAATATAAGCAATTTTCATATAAAAATCAAGTAAATTGCTAAAATATTAGCATAAATTGAAGTCAATTTCAGCATTGCCATCATCCATCGTTAATCCTCATCATCGAGATTGAACATTTTCGCATGTTCCTTAAAAGACAACATTACAGTCTCCGTTTTCGGCCACTTTCGCGACCATTTTTGTTTTTCCGAGGCGTCATCGCCATCCAGCTATCCCCCAAAATTGAAGTTGCATACAAAACTTTTGAAGCCCGCCTCCATCGAACACATTTAACATTCTGTATATTACAAAATGTTTAACAAACAACATTTTAAGCCATGCTCATCTCCCCCATCGACAACATTCTCGTAGAAAAGGCGAAGCGCCAAATGCACCTGCGCAACGGCGATAAAGTTGTCAAGACGTACAGAATTTCATTGGGCAAGAATCCTGTGGGAACGAAAGTCAAATCCGGCGACAACAAGACTCCCGAAGGCGACTACACCATCGAACGCCACAATCCCAAAAACGTCTTTCACTTATCGCTGAAGGTTTCGTACCCGAATGCGGAGCAAATCAATGCTGCAAAAGAAGGCAACTACGAGCCCGGCGGAGACATCATGATCCACGGCCACCCGAACAAGGTTCCTGCGTTTCTCTTTAAGTTCTGGCACAAGTGGAAAGACTGGACCGCCGGCTGCATCGCAGTCACAAACGACGAAATCGAAGAAATCTACGATGCCGTCAAAGACGGAACACCAATAACAATTCTTCCTTAATATAAACTATATTACTTATCATGGAAAAGATTTTATTTACCCTATTCACAATTTGCATTATACAAACTTTCGCAGCCAAAGCCACGCCAGAGCAATGGATTGCAAAAGCCAACGGAGTACTGAAAGAACAACTTCGCATTTCATCAAAATATATTTACCCAGGTATTGAACCGAGTAGCGTATTTGAAGCATCTGCAATACTGGATTCAGCAACCAAGGAATACCCCTACCGAATCGACATGTGGCTTGGGCAAGTACAGTTATTCGGCGAAATAAACGAATGCGGAATGCAGTCTAAATTTTTCGACAAGATTAACACATTGCTGAAAACGAAAAAAGATAAATGCGAACTTGCCGGTGGAAAAAAAATCGACAACGCCGAGAAGCTGCTCGAAGGCGAATTTACCATTGTCATAAAGAAATACTTTGATCTGGAGTACGATTCCTGCTACGAACACATGTCTCGCCAGATGTACAAACTTCTTCCCAACAGCGTCGAAGCGTTGAACGCCATGAGCATCCACTACATGCTTCAGAAAAACGACAGTGCGCTAGCACTTCTTGAACGAGCAAATAAAATCGCCCCTACCGATTGCATAGTCCTATCGAACCTAGCACTATATTACGAGCGAAAAGGCGATACGAAAAAAGAAGATGAATACAAGAAGAAAAAAGATTTGTTCTGCAAGGAATAATATTTCCATGAATTCCATTAAAAAGTTTTTAATTTTACTGGCAGCAACAATAGCATTTTCCTGTAGCGACAAGCAAGAACAACCGCAACAGAATTCAGCCGATCACCAGCCAGCCACAGTTCTGCAAGAATCAAGCAACGACAACGCTCTTGATACAAAAGCTATCGAAAAGATCCAAACGTTCTACAGCAAGCATATCTTCGGGAACGAATTCGCGAACGATTCCGTCATTGCTAAGTATTGCACAAAGAGTCTCGCCCAAGAGCTTTCAAAAGCGTACGACAACGAGTTCAGCGATGGTGGCGGCTACGCGGTCTGGAAATTCCGCAGCAACGCGCAAGATGGCGAGAACATTCACGAAGTCGAAAAAATCGAACCTCTTGGCAATGGCAGATACCTCGTTCATTACAACGACATGGGCAACAAAGGTACGCACACCATCTCAATCGTCCAGCAAAACGGCGAGATTTTCTTTGACAAACTAGATTAATTTATTTTTGTCGTCTAAAATTTGATGGTCACATCGACTCGTGTGGCATTAGGATTTTTCGCTATACGAATCATTCCCCAAGTGGAAAAACCAACAAAACCAGCAAGTGACGCTAAGCCCACATGTTTCCAGTTATAGTCTTCATCCAAAGCGTATGACACAGGAATTTCCACCAACATCGCGGCAAGAGCCACAATCGGTGTATAAACAATCCCACCCAATACTCCCCAACCTATGCTTGTTTCGGTATCTTGATACATATGAACCGATTTCACTTGATTGATTTTATCACCAAGAGAATTTTTCAGTTCCTCTTTTTTAAGGGGAATCCATTTGTCCATCGGAGTAATTCTGACTCTAGATTCTTCACAATTTTCCGTCTGATTTCCAAAACAATTCGTTTCGTTTTTGCGAACCACATTCCCCGTAAGAATAGGCTTCCCCGCCTCATCTAAAAATTCGATTTTGCAACGAGGAGAATCATCGCGTTGTGACCAACACCAGTAAAAATTCAAGATAGTCGCTATAGGCGCATTTTCCGCTTGTTCAGCGTCAAGCATAAAAGAAGTCGTTTTCACGGGACGATCAAAATCCAAGAACACCTCTTGAGAAGATTGAAATTCATACGTTCTTATTTCACGTTTTTCGTCATCACTAGCAAAAGAAAATGAAGCCGTTAAAAGTAATAAACAACAAATTAAATAAAATTTCATCTACCCATTCCGTAATTATTCAAATCATTACTACCCGCGATATTTTGTATTATACCCGTGATTTCCTTTGGGGCGCAAGTCGTTAGGGTACATCACATCAGCATACACATCTTGCTGGAGCTTTTTCACGATATTATAGACTTCGATGTAATTGGAAATACTATCGATAGAAATGCCGGCATTCGTAGAAGTCGTTCTTCCGTTCTGCGTTACAGGATTTGCCTGAGCAGACGTCGTGATAACATCCCCCACGCCAAACCATTGGTCAAATATTCCACGGTGCAAATCTACGTGCGAAAGTTCCGCAAACGGTTTTGAATTGTAGTGTTTGCTGAATACACCGCCTGACGCATATATCGCCTTGTCCGTGATGATATAGCTCGTATTGTGGTAACGCCTAAATGACAAGAGCGCCCCGCCGAGATAAATCCAGACCGGCATCAGATGTAGCAACATGAACGGGACTATAAAAAAACCGAGATGTTCATCTTTAGACGACATGGAAAAGCCGATAAAGCCAAAATCAATGATGCCCCAAATCAACGCAAACGGAAGCAGCGGATTAAAGATGCTTTCGAAGATGAAGCACTTTTTATTGGGCTTGCCCGTATAAATTATTTCTTCGTCTTTGCCAATTAACAGCTTAAGTTCGTTGTCCATAAAAAACGCTCCCAAATGACGTTCATTTATAAATTACATTTTTTATGGAATAACGGCAAATTACGGTCTAAAAGATTTAAGAGCGGCGATGGTTCGGGAAATGAGGTCGTTCAGTTCCCAACCGAGGAGGTTTGCACCGCGTTCAATGACTTCGCGAGAGCAGCCTGCCGCAAATTTCGGGGACTTGTACTTTTTCAAGACGGATTTCAGCTCCAAATCCTGTACGCTCTTGGACGGACGCATCAAAACGACCGCACCAATCAAGCCCGTGAGTTCGTCAACGGCATAAAGCACTTTTTCCATTTCATGTTCCGGCTTGACATCCACCGTGATAGACCAGCCGTGACTCGTTGTCGCGTGAATCAGCTCTTCCGAAAGACCCGCCTCTTGCATCAATTCGCGTTCCTTGATGCAATGCTGTTCCGGCCACTGTTCAAAATCAAGATCGTGCAAGAGTCCGACGATTCCCCAGAATTCTTCGTCTTCGCCATAGCCCAATTCGCGAGCAAAATAACGCAATGTTTTCTCTACGATTTCGCCATGTTCAAGGTGGAACGGATCCTTGTTGTATTTCTTAAGGAGTTCAAATGCTCCTTCACGTGTAATGTTTGCTGATAATGCCATGACCCGAAATATAAGAATTTTACGAGGATAATCGCCAGCGTTCGCCCACGTTTTTTCGTGCTTTGAAACGCAATATGCAGCGAGCTATAAATTTTTCTAATTGCTAATGATTACTTATTTCGATAGACAAGAAGTCACTGGATTCCTCACTACGTTCGGAATGACGTGCAAGGCGAGTGTTTTATATCACTAATAAATTAATTCTATAACTCACCATATTAATTTAGTATTGGACAAGGTAATAGTTCCGTTCTATATTTTCGTCGAACAAATAGAAAAATTTAAGAGCAAATATTTTGCTAAAGAGGAGTTTAAAAATGACAAAGACTTCATCTAAAAAGAAAATTGAATCTGCAAAGAATATAGCAAACGTTACCGATCCGAGCACATGGAATTTTGCAACAAAGTGTTTACAGGCTGGCTGGAAACCCAAGATTGGCGAGCCGCGCGTGCTCCCGATTTTTCAATCCACGACGTACAAGTACGAAGACGTCGATGAAGTGGAACGACTCTTTGCGCTCAAGCAATCGGGCAACAAATACACCCGCACAGGAAACCCGACCGTTGCGGCATTCGAAAGCAAGATTACGGAACTCGAAGGCGGCGTGGGAGCTGTCGCGACCGCTTCGGGACAAGCAGCAGTCCTCCTCGCGATTTCGAACCTCGTGAAAGCAGGCGACCATATTGTTGCCAGCAAGACCATTTACGGCGGCAGCTACACATTGCTCAGCGTGCGACTTTCCAAGCTCGGCATTGAAACGACGTTCATCAACCCGGAAGATTCCATCGCAGAACTTCGCAAAGCATTCCGCCCGAACACCAAGCTCATTTTCGGCGAAACGATTGGCAACCCCGCCTTGGGCATTTTGGACTTTGAAAAGTTCTCCAAGCTCGCCAAGGAATTTGACGTTCCATTCCTCGTCGATAACACGCTCGCAACGCCATTCCTCGTGAAGCCTTTGAAACTCGGTGCAAACGTCGTCATTCATTCAGCAACAAAGTACATCGACGGACATGCCGTTGCACTCGGCGGTGTCGTCATTGACGGCGGTAATTACAACTGGGAAAACGGAAAGTTCCCGGACCTCGTGGAACCTGACGCGCAATACGCAAACACTTCCTATACTCAAAAATTTGGCAGAGCCGCATTTATCGCGAAAGCACGTGCTCAATTTTTGCGCGATTTCGGAGCCGCATTAAGCCCGTTCAACGCATTCCTTTTGAATTTGGGCCTAGAAACGCTCCATTTGCGAATGCCGCAACACAGCAACAACGCACTCGCATTGGCTGAATTTTTGTCCAAGCACCCCGCCGTGAATTGGGTCAGCTATCCAGGACTCAAATCTAGCCCGAATTTCAAGCGTATCCGCAAATACTTTGATTATCAAGGCGGCAGCGGTGTGCTCACCTTCGGCCTCAAAGGTGGCAGAGCCGCCATCCGTTCCTTCGTCAAAGCATTGAAAGTCGCCGCCCTCGTCGTTCACGTGGGCGACGCCCGCACAAGCGTTTTGCACCCGGCGACAAGCACGCATTCGCAGCTTTCGCCAAAAGACAGGCTCGCCGCAGGCATCCCTGACGATATGATTCGCGTATCCGTGGGCATCGAAGATCCCCGCGACATCATTGCAGATTTTGAACAAACTATTGCAGCAAGCACCAAAGGCGGTAAGTAATGAGTATAGTTGTAGATGTCAATAAATACCTTGCATTGAACAGTGCGGCAAAACACATCAAAGATTATCTTTCGATTGAAGTTGCCGATCACGCCTACCTGCCGAAAACAGAAGATATCAAAAGCGACTGGGTCGCCTACATTGCAGCCCCTGCATTCAAGCTAATCCGCGAAAAGCTGGGCCACGACATTGATTCATTCGTTTCCATAGGCACTGGATCCGGCATTGACGTGTTGACCGGCATTGAACTTTTGGGAGCAAAACGCGTAGGCTTCACGGATTTGCAAAGAAGCGTTGTTGCAGCCGCGGCACAGAACGTTCGAAGCAATATCAAAGAGACCTCCAAAATCGAATTTGAATTCGGCAACGGCGATCTTTTGCAACCGCTCCAAAACGGCAAGCGTAATTTCGATGTGATTTACGAGAACCTCCCCAACGTTCCGCTTGCAAGCAATACAAAAATTGAAGACAAACGCAACAGCGGGCATTACTTGGAAAAACGCGAAGAGGCTATTCCCGAATTTGTGCATGAACAAATGCTCGACTTGCATTACTTGGCACTCAAGCAAGCACGCGATTACTTAGCCGAAAATGGGGCTGTCTATTCGACGCTCGGAGGCCGCGTTCCGCTCAATGCCTTCATCAAGCTTGGCGAACTCGCCGGACTCCGTTCTGAAATTTTCACGTATTCCTGGAAAGTCCAAGCCGAGCCGGAAGATGTGATTTCGGGATACGTCGCGCAAGAAAAAGCTGGCCTCGGCCCGTTCAGATTCTACCGCGCTGAAGACTTGCAAAAAGCATTTGCAAACATTTCTGTCAAGGATTCCGGCAAACGGGCTTTTGAAATTGAAAAAACTCTCGATTCCGTAAAGCTTACCGCAACCGCCGCATACGAAGCATTCAAAAAAGGCGAAATCATCGGCCATACCGTTGCCGTATTAAAATCAAGTGTAGAATAGGGATGCTATGAAAAACGTTATTCAAAATTTAATTGAGGAATCCCAAAAGTTTCTTTTCAAGAGAGCAAAAATAGACGATAAAATCGGGCTCGAAGCGGCCAATTTTGCAGTCCGTGACATCCCCAAGCCTGTTGGAAAATTCGAGAAAAGCGATTCGCCGTTAGTCCGCTATATCGAAGAAGCCATCAAGCACGGCACCCCCGAAACAGCGGATTTGCTAAAAGCACTAGAACCCGCCCTCCCCTATTTGCCATGGAAATACAATTACGAGCCGCGGCCCGACATGCCTGATTTAGCCGATCAAATGGGATGGGGAGAAATTCTCGGCCCGGAAGCCCCCTACCACGATGAGCATTTTTGTTTCGGCTTTACGCTCCTCGGCAAAAACACCTTTTACCCCTCCCACTTGCACCCCGCCACAGAACTTTACGTTATTTTATCTGGACACGCCATTTGGACACTAGACGGGATTTCAAAAGTACGCGGTCCCGGTGAATTTGTATTGCATCCATCCAATCATATTCATTCCATGCAAACCGAAAACGAACCCATGCTCGCGCTCTATACGTGGAGCGGAAACGATGTCAAAACGCTTTCAAAATATGTGTAAAAAAATTACACTATTTGATTGTCGGGTATCGAAATTTTCAATAACACTTTTGAGAAGTTCATTTTGTACATTACTGCACGAGATGGGGAATATGTCAAACCAATAACAAAGAGGATACAACATGTACTCGACCCACTATATGGATCTGCTGATGCAGAATTCTCCCTGGAATCTGATTCTCTTCATGGCAATTCCTGTCATTCTCGCAGAGACAATCGCCATAACGGAATTGTTCCTGCTCAAATCGCCAAATGCGTACCCGATGCTTTCCAAAGTGAATCACATTGCGGGTGTTCTAGCCGGGCTTGCATTTGTAGGAATCATAATCTATTTTATTCCAAATGTCATTATTCCGCTAGCAACTGCTGGTGAATTCAGAACTTGGATTGATGTCGTAGCCATATTCTCTTATATCCTCGCGGGCATCCCGATGATATTGCTCGCCCTTTTGAACTTGAAGCTTTTATTCCGCAAAGTTATTGAACAGAAAAGAACGACATACGCTATTCTTCTACTTGCGGCATTCCTTGTGCTTTCTCACATCGCCATGATTTTTGGAATGGTTGACCCGGGAATCGCAGGCTACAAACC
This sequence comes from Fibrobacter sp., assembly GCF_017545445.1. GTDB lineage: Bacteria > Fibrobacterota > Fibrobacteria > Fibrobacterales > Fibrobacteraceae > Fibrobacter. The sequence goes on along the minus strand of NZ_JAFWOM010000136.1, from coordinate 31,134 downwards.
CAAAGCGAAATCGTTTTCAGAAGTACAAGCCCCCACGCACCACATGGATTCCATGCACGAAGGCCATCACCATCATTAAGTGCCCGTTTTCTGGAAAAACTCCACCGCAAGTCATAGCTTTTTTGTATTAGCCAAGTTCCCACTTGGCTTTTATATTTGTCACAAAAATTCAACAAGCACAACGACGGTTTAAAAAATGGCAATTATAGATTATCTGACGAAGGATTGGGATGAAAGTAAAACACTTACTCGCGAAGAATGTTTGCAGATTCTGAATTTTCCTGACAATCAGCTAGATTTGCTAATTGAAACCGCATTCAAGTTGCGCACGAAGTACAAAGGCAACAGTGTCAACATCCAGCTTTTGACGAACGTCCGTAGCGGCAACTGCACCCAAAATTGTGCCTATTGCGCCCAATCTCGCGATTCCGAAGCGCCCATCGAAAAGTACAAAAGCGTCTCGGACGAAAAGCTTTACGGCGACAACAATCTTGTCGAAGAATTTCACCTATCCAGGCATTGCATCGGGCTTTCGGGCATGGGTTTCACAGACAAAGAAATCGAAGAACTCGCCGAACGCATTGCGCACATGAAAAAATCGGGCACGCATATTTGCTGTTCCATTGGATTCTTGACGGAACATCAAGCCCGCATTTTAAAGGCTGCAGGCCTCGACCGTATCAACCACAACTTGAATACGAGCCGCCGTTTTTACCCCGAGATTTGCAGCACCCACACATACGAGCGCCGCATCCAAAACATTCGCATGTTGCAAAGCATCGGCTTTGAAATTTGCTGCGGCGGAATCATCGGCATGGGCGAATCCAAAGAAGACGTGGTCGATATGCTTTTCGACTTGGTCGCCATCAATCCAGAATCCGTTCCCATAAACTTTTTGTTGCCGGTAAAAGGAACTCGCCTCGCCAACCGCGATATTTCTGGTCTCACATTCGAATACGGCATCAAAATTCTCTGCCTTGCACGTCTGTTGCTCCCTAAATCGGACATTCGCTGTGCAGCAGGTCGAGAAGTCTATTTCAAGGGACACGAGAAGGAACTGTTCAAAGTCGCCGATTCCATTTTCGCATCTGGTTATCTCACCGAAGGCGGCCAAAGCCTAGAAGCCACATTCCGCCAAATCGAAAACGCAGGCTTCACGTGGGCTGTAGAAAGCAAGGACGAATAATCACCGAACAGGTCGCTTAGTGTCATTAGAAGTAGCACTTTCTTTTTTACTATACGCATTCGTCTCGGGAATTACACCGGGACCCGCGAACCTCTGTTCACTCTCAGTAGCGATGGGGAGCGGGAAAAGCACCGCCATAAAGCAGTGGTACGGACTTTTCACCGGATACACAATCGTCTCGCTAATATCTGTTTTTATAGTTTATTTTATCAGTAGTGCATTTGAAAATTTCATCCGAGTATTTGCTTTCGTCGGAGCAATTTACATTGCATATTTGGCAATCAGCCTTTTAATTCAAGCGTTCAAGCCACTCGAAGAAATCCGCAACAGCCGCACAACCGGTAGTTTCCGCACAGGTCTTTTCGTGCAACTCACGAACGTTAAAATCATGGTGTTCTGCCTCACGGCAATCACAACCTACATTCTCCCCTACCACCAAGATTTTCCGCACTTGCTGCTGTTCGGCATACTATTGCCGCTTACAGGCCCCATCTGCAATTTGGCGTGGCTTTTCGCAGGCGTTTTACTGCAAGGGCTTTTCAAAAAGCACCACAGAATATTCTATACACTTATGGGACTCTCGCTATTGTATTGCGCCATTGGGATTGTGAAGTGAGGAACTTTTGTCCACACCTTTTGCAAGTCCGAAAATATTCAACAATACCACACCTACTGTTTTAGACTATCGAATTTTGTTAAAATCCAAACATTTAAATCAGTCATTTTCGTAAAAATCCAAACATTTTACCGGTTTAAAAGGATTAAAAGTCAAAACAAGAGCCTTTGTTTGGATTTAGCTTCCCACATTTGGAGTTCTGGATTGCAAAGCATCTCGTACATCTTCGAAAACATGATTTTTTGTAAGCGTCCATAGCTGAACAGCCATACTTTGGGCTAATCATCTGATAGACTTCGCGATTGTAGTAATCGAGAATGAAGGGTAAAGCAGTTTTGAGATCCATAGCAGAGTAAGATATATATTTCTAGTCAATAAACCAAGAGAGCCAACTACACGAAATTGAGTTTTTTTTCTTACCATTTTTCAATTTGCACTAGTGTACGTTATTAATTAAGCCACTGAAACAAGCAGAATGTCTCAGTTTGTCATTTTACTGACTTTTATTTTATGTATTTTTGAATTATGCTAAACATCATCTGTCAAAAAACAAATGACTTCATATCACAGATGCCCAAAACTTTGAGAAAAGAGTACGGGCAATTTTTTACGAGTATCGAAACAGCTCGTTTTATGTCGTCATTATTTGATTTGGCAGGTTTAAAAAAGAGTGTTTCCATTTTAGATGCGGGGGCAGGTTCCGGCATTTTGGCAATTTCGATTGCAGAAAGAATTTTGCAACAAGATTCTTCGGTAAAAGTTGAAGTTGTGTGCTATGAAAACGATCCACATGTTTTGCCGTTACTCAAGTCTAACCTTGAATTGGTAAAAAAGGAATACAAGAAGTTTTCTTACGAAATCATTGAAGACAATTATATCCTCTCCCAAAGAGATTCTTTCAATGGAAATCTTTTTGCTTCGGAAACGAAGAAATACGACTTGGTTATCGGTAATCCGCCCTACAAGAAAATATCGAAGGATGCCCCAGAGGCTTTGGCAATGCCAGAAGTTTGTCATGGAGCCCCCAATTTGTATTTCCTGTTTGCTGCGATGGGAATTTTCAATCTTAAAGAAAACGGGCAAATGGTTTACATTACGCCCCGCTCTTGGACATCGGGAGCCTATTTTGAAAGTTTTAGAAGATATTTAATCAGCAACTCTTCGTTAGAACGAATACACTTATTTGAAAGCAGAACCGATGTGTTTGACAAGGAATCCGTTTTGCAAGAAACGATGATTTTCAAGTTGAAAAAGCAACAAAATCATTCTCCAAAGGTTACTATTTCAACAACAAATGGAAATGGCGATTTTAGCAAAATACATCATTTCGAGGCTCCATACGATACAGTTGTGTCCCCATTGACCAATTACGTTTATTTGCCAGCAAACAAAGAAAACCTGAAAGTCTTAAAGACAATTAGTTCTTTCGGAAACACATTACCGAGCTTAGGAATGAAAATGAAAACTGGCTTGGTTGTTGATTTTCGTGTTCCTGAGTTACTCGAATCAGAAAAATCTGAAAATAATGTTCCCCTATTCTACAGCCGCCACATCAAAGAAGGAAAAGTTTCATTCCCTGCGGGAATTGAACATGAATTCGTATCCAACGAAAAACAAAGCCTGCTGCAAAAGAATAGAAATTACCTTTTCGTAAAACGATTTACCTCCAAAGAAGAAAAACGCAGATTGCAAAGCGGAATCTACTTAAAACGAAAATTCCCTGGGTATCAATTTATAAGCACACAAAATAAGATTAACTTCATAGATGGCGAAGAAGAACTTTCTGAATGCACAGTTTATGGACTGTACGTATTGTTCAATTCAACTCTTTATGATTCTTACTATAGAATTTTGAATGGTTCAACCCAGGTCAATTCAACCGAAGTAAATTCTATGCCTATTCCGAACCTGATTCAGATTCAAGAAATGGGCAGAAAGCTTATAAAAAGTAAAGATTTTTCAGAAGAGAACTGCGATGAAATTCTTCAGGAGGCCTGTGCATGAACAACGTTGAAAAAATTCGCAATATTTTAATATCTCTAGGCGTTCCTGAAAAGCAGCAAAACGATTTATGCTGTTATGTATTACTTGTCATGGGTAAAATTTACCCAGACAGCAAGTGGAAAGACGCGAAAAACGAATGGATACGCATTCATGACATGATGAGTTTTATCAACATGTTCTATCGTGAAACCCCATACGCAGAAAACACACGCGAAACCGTTCGTAAAAATGCACTTCATCATTTTAGAACAGCAGCATTTGTTGAAGATAATGGATTAGCAACGAACAGCCCTAATTACCGCTATCGACTGACAGAAGAATTTTTAGAAGTCTTAAAAGCAAACGGCTCGGAAGAATCTGTCAAAAAATTTTTGAAAAAGCATGATTCACTCAAGCATATTTACGCTTCAAAGAAAGACAAGCAAAAACAAGCCCTATCTGTGAATGGATTGCAGTTAACTCTTTCGCCAGGCAAACACAACAAGCTGCAAAAAGCGATTATCGAAGATTTTGCACCTAGATTTGCACCAAACTCCAAATGTCTATATGTGGGCGATACTACCGAGAAAGATTTGGTGAAGGACGTTGAAACTCTAAAGAAGCTTGGCTTTACAATTACACTACACGACAAAATGCCAGATGTCGTCCTTTATGACGCGAAAAAGAACTGGATTTTCTTTGTAGAGGCTGTTACATCTGTCGGACCAATGGATCCAAAGAGAATTGTTGAACTTGGCGACTTGACCAAGAATGTTACCGCAGGAAAAATCTTTGTGACCGCATTCTTAGATTTTGCAACCTATAAAAGATTTGCATCAGATTTGGCGTGGGACACAGAAGTATGGATTGCTGATATGCCTGAGCATATGATTCATCTTAACGGTGATAAGTTCTTAGGACCGAGATAATCATTAAGCCGATTTTTCCATGCGGAAAAACCGATATTCAAAAAAAAAGAAATTTTAAGATTTCTTTGAAATTCATGTGTAAGCTTCCCCATAATTAGGACTGTTCATAACTAGACAAAAGGCAATTCCGCCTGCGTCAAAATGCTACCTTTGGTAGCAAAGGAACAGCCATGAAGAAACTGACTCATTCCGAATCGGAAATCGTCAAAAGCGTAAACGAACTTGAAGCTGGGGTGTCTGCAGATGAAATCTGCAGGCGACTCAACGTTTCCAGAGCCACGCTCTATCAATGGAAACGGAAGTACGGCGGTCTCGAGGTTAGCCAGCTTAAGAAACTGAAGGAACTCGAAGAAGAAAACGCCAAGCTCAAGAAGATGTACGCCAATCTCGCCCTGGATAACGAGATTCTCCGCGAGGTTATCGAAAAAAAACTCTGACGCCCGAGGCCCGCAAGGAAATTGTGGGCGAAATAGCAGAGGACCACGACATCAGCATTACTCGGGCGTGCAGATTGATGGGCATCCACAAGTCATACTTCTACTACGAATCAACCAAGGACGATTCCGAAGTCGAGGCTGCGATACGGCAGAAGGCCGAGGCTGCCAACGACGGCTTCTGGAAAATATTCAGGCTGATTCGCAAGGATGGGCATCCGTGGAACCATAAGAAGGTCCACCGCGTCTACGAGGCGATTCATTTCAACAAGCGAAAGCCGTTGCGCAAACGCTTGCCAGCCCGAGTCAAGAATCCGCTCGTGACACCGGACCAGGAAAATGTCACCTGGTCGATGGACTTCGTTACTGACGTTTTGCAAAGCAACCGCAAGTTCCGCGTACTCAACGTCATCGACGACAGCGACCGTGTGGCCGTTGCACAGAAGGTTGCGCATTCCATACCGGCATCCCGCTTGATTCGATTCATGGAGGAAATCATTTGGGAGAAAGGCAAGCCGAGCAACATTCGCTGCGACAACGGTCCGGAATTCATTTCGCATAAATTTCAAGATTGGTGCGATGGGAACGGAATCAAAATTTTGTACACGCAGCCCGGGTGTCCGACTCAGAACAGCTACATCGAACGGTTTAACGGATCGTACCGAAGGGCTGTTCTTGACGCCTATATTTTCAGGACTTTAGATGATGTAAGGGAAATTACCGAAAAGTGGACGGATTACTACAACAACGAAAGACCCCACGACTCCTTAAACAACCTCGCTCCAATGGAGTATCGGTTGATGAGAACAGGGTGATTTTGTATACTTTAAACCAGTCCTAAAAATGGGTAGCTGACACATGCACTATCCCCCTTTGCATAAAAGGGGTGGGTTGGGCGGGCAAGCCAGGCGTTGCGGGGCGGCGTCTGAGCCCCGCAGAGGAGGTGGAGAGCAACGAAGTGCGAACCAGGGGGATTCATCCCCCTTTTTATAAAATAATTTCATATTGCCAATAAAATTTTACGATCATTCTCAATAAGAAGGAATTTCACTATGAATCTGCATTTTTTCAAGACAGTTTTTGCAGTGGCGCTGGTGGCGGGCGCGGGTTGTTTTTTCGGTTGCAGTTCGGAAAAGGCTCCCGAGATTGAGAACAACACGCTTGTCAACGCGTCTTACGACCCGACGCGTGAATTCTATTCCAATTACAATCATATTTTTATGAAGCATTGGAAAGAGGCGACCGGCAAGGATGTGAAAATTACGCAGTTTCATGGCGGTTCGGGCAAGCAGGCGCATGAGGTGGTGAATGGGCTTGAAGCGGATGTGGTCACGCTCGCGCTGGAATACGACGTGAACATCGTCCGTGACGCAGGGCTTATTGAAAACGGCTAGGTCAAGGAATTTCCGCGCAACAGCGCTCCTTACACTTCGACGATTGTGTTTCTCGTGCGCAAGGGGAATCCCAAGAAAATCAGGGACTGGAACGATCTCGTCAAGGATGGCATCGGCATCATCACGCCAGATCCCAAGACTTCGGGCGGTGCGCGCTGGAATTATCTCGCGGCTTGGGCTTATGCAGAAAAGCAGTTCAACGGAGATGAGGAGCAAGTCAAAGGTTTCATGAAGAAGCTTTATCAAAATGTTCTTGACCTCGCTTCGGGCGCACGCGGTTCAACAAATACATTCATTGAAAAACGCAAGGGCGATGTGCTGCTTTCTTGGGAAAACGAGGCTTTCCTTTCGCTCAAGGACTACCCCAAGGATTACGAAATCGTGATGCCGAGTGTGAGCGTTTTGGCAGAGCCTTCTGTCGCGATTGTAGATAAGATTGTAGACAAACGCAACACGCGCAAACTTGCGACGGAATACCTAAATTATCTATACTCTGACGAAGTGCAGCATGTTGCGGCAAGGCATCATTACCGTCCGACAAACAAGGCGATTCTTGACGAGTACAAAGAATTCGATCAGAATGTCAATCTGATCACGATTGAGCATTTTGGCGGTTGGGATAAAGCACAAGCCAAGCACTTTGCCGACGGCGCCATTTTTGACCAAATTCGCTAAATAAAGTAGGTCAAGTCCGATTTTTCAGTGGAGCCGAGCATTGTCGCGACACCACCGAGTTCAACGCCGTCAATCAGCTCTTCGGGCTTAATCCCCATCAGTTCCATTGACATTTGACATGCGACAAATTTTACGCCTTTTCGCCTTGCACTTTCAATCAGTTCTTCAAGTGAAGAAACGCCGTTCTGCTTCATCACGGCACGAATCATCTTCGCACCGATTCCGCCAAAATTCATGCGAGAAAGCCCTAGCTTTTTGGAACCTCGCGGGAGCATAAAGCTAAATATTTTTCCGATAAACGTTTTTTTGACGCGAACTTTTTCGGGCCTACGCAAAAGACTCACACCCCAAAACGTAAAGAACATCGTCACCGGGCGACCCATTGCAGCAGCGCCATTCGCCATAATGAACGACGCAATAGCCTTATCCAAATCGCCACTGAAAACGACAAAAGTCTTGGCGTGTTCAAATTCTATTTTTTCAGGAACGGGTGCATTTTGCTTGACGATTGTCGCATAAATCACGCCATCTTTTTCATCGAGCGATTTCAATAGATTTCCCGTCCGTTCGCACCAAGTTTTGACATCAAGCGCAAATGCTTTTTCCGTCGCTTCCACATGAAATTCATCACCGACAAAAGCATCGCGAATAACATCGTTCACTTTTACAATCGGCCCAGGACAACACAATCCCTTTGCATCGACGAAATGGATTTTGGGAACAGCATTAAGACCGCCCTCCACATTATACGCGTCAAAATCGCGATCGACAAGAATTTCTGAGACCTGTTCAGAACGATCTCCCGTCGAACAAAAAACATAAACAGGTTTATCCTTCGGAATAGAGTCAATTTTTTTCGAAAGTTCAAAAAAAAGGAATCTGGATAGCGCCATTCACGGGCCGCACAAGCACTTCGCCCGGTTCACGAACATCGAGCAATGTTGAGTTTTCCAAATCAATCTTAAAAAAATCTTTCGCAGAAAATCTTTTCACATCGGACATGGATAGGCCTTCATCGTTTCTATTTTCAACTGCAATTATAGAATTGATATTTTACTGCGTCCAATACAAAATTTCAATTATCCGTTATCAGAAATTTTTATAACAGCAAACCACCTTACAAATTTAGATTACTAATAAATTAATTTTATCATACGTGATATTTATTAAGTATTGGACATGAGCACTCCCCCATTCTATATTTGCATGCAAAAAATGGGAGACATTCTATGGCAGTTGATTACTCTACACTCAAAAAGGGCGGCTGGATGCGCCAAAAGCAGAAGAACAATTTTTCGCTGCGCGTTCGCGTTGTTGGCGGAAACCTCACTGCAACACAGCTAGCCAAAATCGCCGAAGTCGCTGAAAAATTTGGCGAAGGTTACGCTCACTTGACTTCGAGACAGAGCGTCGAAATTCCGTTTATCAAGCTTGAAAATATTGACGATGTGAAAAACGCGCTTGCCGAGGGTGGCGTAGAACCCGGCGTTTGCGGCGCACGTGTGCGTACCATTACGGCATGCCAGGGCGAAGCTGTTTGCCCGAGCGGTTGCATTGACACATACGCTATCGCCAAGGAACTTGACGACCGCTACTTTGCACGAGAACTTCCGCACAAGTTCAAATTTGGCGTGACGGGCTGCCAGAACAACTGCCTCAAGGCCGAAGAAAACGACGTAGGCATCAAGGGCGCAATCAAGGTGGATTGGCTTGAGAACAAATGCATTGGTTGCGGGCTTTGCGCAAAGGTCTGTCGTAAAGAGGCCATCAAGATTGATAACAAGAAAGTCATTTTCGACAAGGAAAAATGCAATTACTGCGGTCGTTGCTACAAGTCCTGCCCCACTGACGCGTGGAGCCACATTCACGGCTACATTGTATCGTTTGGCGGCCTCTTTGGCAACAACATCAACAAGGGCGAAACGATTATTCCGTTTGTGGAAGACAAGCAGAAGCTCTTGGACATTTGCGATGCAGCCATCCAGTTCTTTGCAGACAACGGAAAGAGCGGTGAACGTTTCAAGTACACGATCGACCGCGTCGGTCGCGACGTTTTTGCAAAGAAAATCCAGGACGTGTATAACGGTTAATCCGTTCCCAGTCATAGCTAGCCAAAAGCACAAAAATGAAAATTGAAAAAATAAAGACAGGCTTGCTGATTATTGGCGGCGGAACGGCTGGATGTTATGCAGCGATTACAGCCGCTGGAATACGGGATGTTGCAAATAACGCCACGTTAAATGCCGCAGAAAATAAAGGTGCCGGCTTCAAGATACTCGTCGTCGAAAAAGCGAATATCAAGCGGAGCGGTTGCCTTGCCGCTGGCGTAAACGCGTTGAACGCCTACATTACCGAAGGCCGCACGCCCAAGGATTACGTGGATTACGCGAAGAAGGATGCCGACGGAATCGTCCGCGAGGATTTGCTGTATAGCATTTCCGAGAAGTTCAACGAGGTCACGGCACACTTGGAAAAGCTGGGGCTTGTCATCTTGAAAGACAAGGACGGCAAGTATGTGACTCGCGGGAACCGTAACATCAAAATCAACGGCGAGAACATCAAGCCGATTTTGGCGGCGGCTGTCGCGAAGGCCCCGAACGTTCAGGTGTTGAACCACGTGAACATTTTCGATTTTTCCGTTCACGACAACAAGATTGACGGTGCTTTCGGATTCGGAATAGAGAACGACACTTTCTATGCCATCGAGGCAGATGCCGTGATTGTCGCGACAGGCGGTGCGTCCGGGCTTTACCGCCCGAATAATCCGGGATTTTCGCGGCACAAGATGTGGTACCCGCCGTTCAACACGGGTGCAGGCTACGCGATGGGTATCCGTCACGGAGCCGAGATGACGACTTTCGAGATGCGATTTATTGCGCTGCGTTGCAAGGACACGATTGCCCCGACGGGGACGCTCGCGCAGGGCGTGGGTGCCAAGCAGGTGAACGCTCTCGGCGAAGTTTACGAGACGAAGTATGGTATTTCTACATCGGAACGCGTTTACGGAACTGTGGCGGAAAACTTGGAAGGCCGCGGGCCATGCTACTTGCGCACCGTCGGGATTACGCCCGAGCAGGAAGAATCGCTTTTGAAGGCTTACCTGAACATGGCGCCGTCGCAGACGATTCGCTGGATTGAAAACAACACGCCGTCGAAGGCGAATGTCGAAATTGAAGGTACGGAACCCTACATCGTGGGCGGCCATACCGCAAGCGGTTACTGGGTCGATACCAGACGCGCAACGACAATTGACGGGCTTTACGCTGCAGGCGATGTAGCAGGAGGCGCTCCGCAAAAGTATGTGACGGGGGCCCTTGCCGAAGGCGAGATTGCAGCGAAGAGTGCCGTGGAATATATAGAGAGTTTGTCGGCCCTTCGGCTGATTCGACAAACTCATCAACCAGCTCAGGGACCTGATGCACGATTTAAGGTTGCTGAGCCTGCCGAAGCAACCATCAAAGAAGCCGAAATCGCAAGCCACGTCGCAGAAATCGAAACATATCTATCACAGAAAAATTCGCTGTACACGACAGAGCAACTTGAAGAAGCCATGCAAATCGCCATGGACGAATATGCAGGCGGAATCACGACAGGCTACGGCTATACCGAAAAGCAGCTCAATATCGCCAAAGAAAAAATTGACGAAATCGAAAGCCTTACGGGCAAGCTTAGCGCCACCGACTTGCAAGAAGTCATGTACATCTACGAGCTAAAGGAACGCCTCACGGTCTGCAAGAGCGTAATTGAGCACTTGGCCGCGCGTCACGAGACTCGCTGGCACAGCTTTGCCGAAAACACCGACTACCCCGAAAAGGACAACATAAATTTCCGCAAGTACGTCAATTCCCGTCTCGAAAACGGACAAATTAAAATCATCTTGCGCGAACTCACCGCAGAAGGGCAAAAGAACTATGAGCATCATCATTGATCAAGGCAAGTGCATTGGATGCAAGCGCTGCCACGACGTTTGCCCCGGCACGTTAATCAAGATAAACGAAAATAAAAAAGCGTTTATCAAGTACCCCAAAGATTGCTGGGGTTGCACCTCGTGCATCAAGGAATGTCCGGTTCACGCCATCAGCTTCTTCCTCGGCGAAGACATCGGAGGCAAGGGCTGCAAGGTGCATACCGAAAAAGTCAAGGGCGAAAAGAACGATATCGTGCGTTGGTTCTTTGAACTGAACGACGGAAGCGTCAAGACTATCGATATCGACCCCAAGGAATCGAACAAATACTAGGAGTTTCACCAAACGTTATTCCGGGCTTAATCCGGAATTTCACAGGAGATTTAATTTGAGCGAATTTTCTCACCTCGACGAGCTGGAAGCCGAAGCCATCTACATCATTCGCGAAGTCGCCGCAGAATGCGAAAAGCCTGTGATGTTGTATTCCATTGGCAAGGACAGTTCCGTCATGTTGCATTTGGCTATGAAGGCCTTTTACCCTGAAAAGCCACCTTTCCCGTTCTTGCACGTGAACACCACGTGGAAGTTCCGCGAGATGATCGAGTTCCGCGACCGCACGGCGCAAAAACTCGGCATCGAGATGTTGGAATACATCAACCAGGACGGCGTTGATCGCGGCATCAATCCCTTTGACCATGGATCCGCCTACACCGACATCATGAAGACGCAGGCATTGAAGCAGGCTTTGAACAAGTACGGCTTTACCGCAGCCTTTGGCGGCGGTCGCCGCGACGAAGAAAAGTCCCGCGCGAAGGAGAGAATTTTCTCGTTCCGCAATTCTGCCCACGCCTGGGATCCGAAAAACCAGCGCCCTGAAATGTGGAAGCTTTACAACACCAAGATCAACAAGGGCGAAAGCATCCGCGTTTTCCCGATTTCGAACTGGACCGAAAAGGACATCTGGCAGTACATCAAACGCGAAAAGATTGATATCGTACCGCTTTACTTTGCGGCACCGCGCCCGGTTGTGGTGCGCGACGGCAACATCATCATGGTGGATGACGAACGCTTCCCGCTGCGCGAAGGCGAAACGCCCGAAATCAAGTCGGTACGTTTCCGCACACTCGGTTGCTACCCGCTCACGGGCGGCATTGAATCGACCGCCACGACGCTTGACGAAATCATTGACGAAACATTGAGCGCAGTATCCTCAGAACGCACATCCCGCGTGATTGACAACGAAGCCGCTGGCAGCATGGAACGCCGCAAGAGGGAGGGATATTTCTAATGAAAGGTTTGTTGAAGTTTATTACATGCGGCTCAGTAGATGATGGAAAATCTACACTCATCGGGCATATTCTTTACGATTCCAAATTGCTTTACACCGACCAGGAAAAGGCTTTGGAACTCGATAGCAAGGTAGGTAGCCGCAGCGGAAAAATCGACTATTCCCTTTTGCTTGACGGTCTGATGGCAGAACGCGAGCAGGGCATTACCATCGATGTCGCGTACCGCTATTTCACTACGGATCATCGCAGTTTTATTGTAGCCGATACGCCGGGGCACGAAGAATATACACGCAACATGGCGGTGGGAGCATCTTTTGCAGACCTCTCCGTGATTCTTGTGGACGCGTCGCAAGGCGTACTTGTGCAGACTCGCCGTCACGCCCGCATTTGCAAACTCATGGGTATCCGTTACTTTGTCTTTGCTGTAAATAAGATGGACCTTGTAGGTTACAGCGAAGATGTATTCAACAAAATCAAGGTACAAATCGCAGAACTTGCACAGACTCATTCCCTGAGCAACATACAAGTTATTCCGCTTTCGGCAACAGAAGGCGACAACGTTACCATCAAATCGAAAAACATTGCATGGTATCAAGGCCCCGCATTGCTTGAATACCTTGAAAATGTCGATACATCAAGCTCCGCGCAAGAAAAGGGATTTTACATGCCCGTGCAGCGAGTGAGCCGCCCCAACCGTACATTCCGTGGATTTCAAGGACAGATTGAATCCGGAACGATTCGCGTCGGAGATGTCATCAAGTCTCTTCCGAGCTACGAGAAAGCATCCGTCAAAAGCATTCTCTACACAAACAGGAATGTCGAAGAAGCCCACGCTGGCGAACCGGTCACGATTACGCTAGACCGTGAAGTTGACGTATCGAGAGGTTGCGTGCTCGCTAGAGATGCAAGCATCGGTAGCTACAAGAAAATCAAGGCGTCACTTTTGTGGATGGATGACGAGCCGCTTTCGCTAGGCAAAGACTACCTCGTCAAAATCGGGACAAAGATTATTCCTGGAACACTCACGAAAATCGACTATGCCATTGACGTGAACACAGGCGCACACTTAGAAACAGAAAGCATTTCCAAAAACGGGATTGCCGTCTGCGAACTTGTTTTCGCCGAAGCCATTGTCGTTGATCTTTTTGAAAAGCACAAAACGCTTGGCGAGCTCATTCTCATTGACATCGTAACGCATGCAACAGCCGCTTGCGGCGTTGTTGAAGGGCTCTACGAAAAGCAACTTCAATCCAACGAAAAGGCAGCCTTTGTGCAAGGCGAGCGCCATGGTCGAGGAGAAATTTTTGAAGAATTTTTCTACGATACAGCAACGCTCTCTGTCGTAAAACAGCAACCCGTAAAGCAACACTACACAGTTGGCGACGAAATTCCCACCACAGGCGAAAGCTACCACTACCCCGACGATTTCGACATCATCATTTTGCGCGACAGCACCGCCGTCAAGGTGCGCGGCAAGCGCATTGCCGAAATCACGGCTGCAAACGAGTATCTCTACGACGGTTTCCCGGTCATCAACGGACGTGGCTTTGAAATCAAGGTGCACTCCGACGAAGACGTGTCGCGACTCCTCCGCGAATATGCCGAAGCAGGCGAAACAGGTCGCGAGGGATTCTTCAAGAAGTGGACAGTTTTTGACACATACAGAAAAGTCGTGATCAAATAATATTCAATCGCACTTTGTTTCAGCTCCCGATTCTGCATCGGGGGCTTTTTCACATTGCAAGATTTTTTTCACATTACAAGAGCGTTCTATTTCAATCAAGCCCATTAATAAATTACTTTACATTTAATAAAACAAATAACTTTATATTCATTTATAATAATAAAAATAACCAATAGCTCAGCATAAAAATTTAGTATTGGACAAAACAAAAAACGCCTTCTATATTTGTGCGCACAAAAAAAAGAACAACAAAAATCAAAACAAGGAGTTTGGAATGAATCAGAAAATTTCTAGACTTGCCGCAGCTGCGGCCATCACAACATCCCTTTTTGTTTCCAGTGTTTTCGCCCAAGATGCAGCACCTATTGCAGACGCTCCGAAGGCGGAAACTCCTACAGAAGCACCTGTGGCAACAACCTCCGCATCAGCAGCTCCTGTAGAAGCTCCCGTGGCAACAACCCCCGAATCTGCGGCACCTGCAGAAGCACCCGTGGCAACAGCCACCGAATCCACAGTTCCTGTAGAAACCGCCCCAGTCGTTGCAGCGATTGAAGCAGAAGCTCCTGTTGCAGAAGCACCGAAGGAAAAAGCCTCAAAGAAAAAAGAAAGCTCCTTCAAGCTCACCGGTAACGTTCAAGCACAGGCCATCAAGTCGCTGTACGATAACGATGCAGACAATACGCTTGACAATTCCTTCTTGCGTGCAAACATTGGCGGAAAATTCACATCAGAAAGCTTTGAAGCTGTAATCAACTTGCGCATTTTCAGCCCCGCTTTTGGCAACACCATCGAAGGCAAGAGCTACGACAAGATTTCCGCCGATACCTACTACGCCAATTACAAGTGGGACACCGAATACGGTAAATTTAATGTTCAATTCGGTCGTTTCCGTACAGACTGGACTGTTGCAGGTAACTTCGGTACTTATGTAGATGTGCACCTGAACAAGCGCGGATTCCTCGCTCGCGATTACCAGCACGATGCTATCGCCTTTGGTTTTGAAAAAGGCATTTCGACATTCAACGCCTTGCTCGGCACTTACGATTCCAAGTTCAACACGGGTTACATCCGCATCGAAGAAACACTCAAGTTTGGTGATGCAAAAATCGGCGCCGCTTACCGCGTGAACGCCCTTGATGTCATCCAGCACACGGCCCAACCCACCCACCGTGCAGCAGCACGCGCCAGCTACTACTTCCAAAAGAATTTCGGCCTCTACGGTGAAGTCGCCCTTATCGCCACCGGTGATGGAGAAAACCTCAAGGCTCCAAACGCCATCAAGTCGGAATACGCTCAAGATACGAAATACGTACCGTTTTTCGTCGGTCTTGAAATTCCCACCGCAGGCATTTTCAACAACGTTTATGCAGAACTTGAATACGTCTCTCATCGCGATGAGTTGAACGCTGATGCAGACAATCTCGCCTGGACCGTGAGCTTGATCAAGAAACTCGGCTCCCATTCCAAGATCCAGCTGACCGCATTCAGCGAAAAGAAAACATCCGATGTCGCACTTGCAGCACGATTCACGGCAACAATCAAATAACCTAAGCACAATCCGAACGCCCTCGGCATATTTCACGCTTCTTTGATCCATTTTTGCCGAGGGCGTTTCTTTGAAACAAGGAGCTCATTTTCAACAGTTTGACATTAAAAAAGCCCGATTACAATGGCCAAGAACAACAACAACCAAAAAATTTAAATAAAGAGGTATTCTACATGAATTTCAAAAAAATCACCATTGCATCCATCGCACTCATCTCCATCGCTTTCACCGCTTGCTCTTCTAACGAAGAAAAGGCTGCATCCGCTGAAAAGCAGACACTCACCAACGTGTCTTACGACCCGACACGCGAACTTTACGCGAACTACAACCAAGTCTTTGCAAAGCATTGGAAGGAAAAGACCGGCAAGGATGTAGAAATCACGCAGTCTCACGGCGGTTCCGGCAAGCAGGCTTTGGAAGTTGCCAACGGCCTCGAAGCCGACGTCGTAACGCTCGCCCTCGAATTCGACGTGAACGCCGTACGCGATGCAGGTCTTATCGAACCGGGTTGGGTCAAGGAATTCCCGCTGAACAGCTCTCCTTACACATCAACAATCGTCTTTCTCGTTCGCAAGGGTAACCCGAAAGGCCTCAAGGACTGGGGCGACCTCGTCAAAGACGGCATCGGAGTCATCACGCCGAACCCGAAAACTTCCGGAGGCGCACGCTGGAACTATCTCGCCGCTTGGGCATGGGCAGAAAAGCAGTACAAGGGCGACGAAGCCAAAGTTAAAGACTTCGTGAAGAAACTCTACAAGAACGTACTCGTACTCGCTTCAGGCGCTCGCGGCTCCACGACAACGTTTATCGAAAACGGCCAAGGCGACGTTTTGCTCGCTTGGGAAAACGAAGCATTCCTCTCGCTCAAGGACTACCCCAACGATTACGAAATCGTCATCCCGAGCGTGAGCATCTTGGCAGAACCCTCTGTCGCTATTGTAGATAAAGTTGTTGACAAGCGTGGCACCCGCGAACTCGCTACCGAATACCTGAGCTACCTCTATTCTGATGAAGGCCAGCACATTGCCGCAAAGAACCACTACCGTCCCTCCAACAAAGCTATCCTTGACCAATACAAGGAATTTGACCAAAACGTGAACCTGATTGACATCAGCTACTTCGGCGGTTGGGACAAGGCTCAAGGCAAGCACTTCTCGAACGGCGGCATTTTCGACCAGATTTACGAAAAGAAGTAAGCAAAGTGTCACCCTGAAGTGCATAAAAAATGTGTCACCCTGGAGTGCGCAGCGCGATAGGGCCTAGGTGAAATTTGTCATAACATAAATCCTCGCATTAGGTGCGGGGATTTTTTTGTTGGCGATTTTTCTTGACTTTTACAATCCATACGTCAACTAGAAATCATTTTCAGTGTCCACTTTTTGCATCTGGTACAAACCTTTTTCAGTGATGATCACCCCGACATTTCCACTAACAAATTCCCCGGCATTCACCGCATGCTCAATTCCCTTTGTACGTTATACGGCCAAGCATTTTTATTTTATCGGTAATAAAAAATTTAGGAGCCTATCGTTCCTCGTTTGATATAGAAAAAAACGATAATTCAGCATAATTATTTAGTATTGGACAAACGCAATAACACGTTCTAAATTTGGCTACACCTATGAAAAGAACAAATAGAAGTGTTATACCGGGTTTCGGCCTTACTACAGGCATCACGCTTACAATTTTGAGCGTCGTGGTGCTGATTCCGCTTGCGTCGCTTATGGTGTTTACAGCGCAAATGAGTTTTGATGAAATCATTGAAACCGTTACGCGTGACCGCGTGCTTTCAAGCTTTCGCGTGAGCTTTACGACGGCATTTATCGCATCGCTTATCAATGCCGTCATGGGCGTCGTGCTCGCATGGGTGCTTGTGAAATACACGTTCCCGTGCAAGCGTCTGATCGACGGCATGATCGAGCTTCCGTTTGCGTTACCGACAGCGGTCGCAGGCATCGCCCTCACGGCACTCACAGCAGACACCGGGCTTGTTGGCGGATTCTTTGCAAAATTCGGCATCAAAATTGCGTTTACGCAAGTCGGAATTACGGTTGCGCTCGTGTTTATCGGCATTCCTTTTGTGGTTCGTGCGGTACAACCTGTACTCGAAAAACTGGACCCCGCTTACGAAGAAGCCGCAGGCGTGCTGGGAGCCTCCAGGAGCCGCATCTTCTGGAAGGTGATTTTCCCGGAAATCGTGCCAGCCGCATTGACCGGATTCGGCCTTGCTTTTGGTCGCTGCCTTGGCGAATACGGAAGCGTGGTGTTTATCGCAGGCAACAAGCCTTTCGAAACAGAAATCGCACCACTGATTATCATGTCAGAACTTCAGGAATACGATTACGCGAGTGCGACGACAATTGCGCTTGTCATGCTCATCGCCTCGTTTGTAACGCTTTTCCTCGTGAACTTAATACAAACTAGAAACACCAGAATTCTGAAAGGAGGCGCTTGATGTACAAAGAGACGACTTCATCAAAAATTGTCAAGTGGACCTTGATTGGCATAAGCATCGCCTTTGTGATTCTCATGCTTTTGCTCCCGCTGATTACCGTTATCGCCGAAGCGTTCAAGCAGGGTTTCGACATTTACGCAAAGGCCGTGAGCGACAACTATACGGTTAAAGCCATCTGGCTCACGCTCGAAGCAACTTTACTTGCCGTAATCATCAACACGGTTTTCGGTCTGAGCGCTGCATGGTCTCTCACCAAGTTCCATTTCAAGGGAAAGAAGGTCCTTACGACTTTAATTGACTTGCCGGTAACGGTTTCGCCGATTATCGCAGGACTTATTTTCTTGCTCACGTTCGGTCGCCAAAGCCCCATTTACCCGCTATTGCAAGATTGGGACATCAAGATTGTCTTTGCGGTGCCGGGCATTGTACTAGCGACGATTTTTGTCACGTTCCCGTTCATTTCACGCGAGCTGATTCCCGTGCTCGAAGCCCGCGGAAACGACGAGGAAGAAGCCGCAGCACTGATGGGTGCTAAAGGTTGGACCATTTTCCGCAAGATTACATTTCCGCACATCAAGTGGGCATTTCTGTACGGCGTGGTACTTTGTGCCGCCCGTGCCATGGGTGAATTCGGTGCGGTATCCGTGATTTCAGGGCACTTGCGCGGAAAGACGAACACCCTCCCCTTGCATGTCGAAATTCTCTTCAACGAATTCCAGTACGTGCCAGCTTTTGCAGTTTCGTCAATCCTTGTGATGCTCGCCATTGTCATTTTGATTGCACGAAGCGTGATTGAATATAGAGGTCGAAAGAAAATATAAAAGGAGTTTTTATGTACGTAGAATTAAAAAACATCAACAAGCATTTCGGTAGTTTTAAAGCATCAGACAACGTATCTTTCGGCATCGAAAAAGGCAAGCTCATCGGACTCTTGGGTCCGAGCGGTTCTGGCAAGACGACGATTCTCCGCATGATTGCAGGCCTTGAAAATCCCGACAGCGGCGAAATCATCATCGACGGAAAAGTCATAAACAACGTCCCTGCAAGCAAACGTGGCATCGGCTTTGTGTTCCAAAGCTACGCCCTTTTCCGCTACATGACCGTTTTCGAAAACATTGCATTTGGCCTTCGCGTGCTCAAGAAAAGCGAAAACGAAATTAAGGAACGCGTTGCCGAACTGGTAAAGCTCATCGGCCTGGAAGGTCTCGAAAGCCGCTACCCGAGCCAGCTTTCGGGCGGCCAGCGCCAGCGTGTCGCATTCGCCCGCGCCCTCGCACCGAACCCGCAATTGCTTTTGCTGGACGAACCCTTCGCCGCCATCGACGCAAAAGTCCGCCAGGAGCTCCGCCACTGGCTCAAGGAGATGATCGCAAAACTTGGCGTTACAAGCATTTTCGTGACTCATGACCAAGACGAAGCCATCGAAGTCGCGGACGAAATTATCATCACGAACAAAGGCCGCATCGATCAAATCGGCAAGCCGCTTGACGTTTACAGCAAGCCGAAAACCGCTTTCGTCGCCTCGTTCTTCGGGCAGCCGAGCATATTCAAGGACTACAACAAGTTCCACAGCTTTGACACCGTCCCGAATGTCGAGCAGGCAATAGTCCGCCCGGAATTCGTCAAGGTCACCAAGAAAAACGAAGTCCAGAAATTCAAGAACTCCGCCGAAGAAGGCGTCGTGACGGACGTTGCATTCCGCGGGAGCGGCATCGAGATTACAGCACTCGTCAACGGGGAAACGCTTACGGCACGCCGCAGTTTCGATGAAGCCGCCATTGCCGTGGGCGAAAAAGTCGATGTTTTCATCTACCGCCTCTTTGTGACCGTAGGCGAAAACGCTTTTTTGCTTGAGAACAAATCCCTTCGTGAACCCGTCGTCGTCATTTAAAAATCCAAAAAAAGCAAAACACAGAACGCTCCGATTTTTCGGAGCGTTTTTCACGTCGATTTAAACCATACTTTTTAATAATTTTTGAAATTTCCCTTGAATATATAGGAAAAAGAAATATCTTTTATACTCAGGTATTTCAGCTATGAAAAAATTTTTGACAGAAACAAAAGACAGAATTGTAAAAAAACTGCAAAGTTTTTCGTTCAGAACGGGTATAATCGTTTTTTTACTCTGCATCCCCTTTTACATATTGTCTTTTGCGCAAATGGCTCTCCCCATTTCTGCAGAAGCGAAAGGCGTGCTTTGGGTCGTGCTGTTTGGACTTGCCAAACTTTTTCAGTACAGCGGACTTTCCATTTTGGGTGTCGAAGGTATAAAGAGGCTCAAAAACTTTTTCAAGAAAAAATCCGCCGCTTAAATTGCGGCCTAAAAGTTTGCTCCGCACGAGTTCTTTCCCAATGATAATTGCTTGCTCTCGAAACATTGGAAAGTACAAATAAAAACAAAATTACAGTTTTCCCCCACTCTAAATGAGTGAGCATTCCCCTCCACATATAGACAAAATCTATAAAAAGCCATATAAAATTAGTATTTGACAATTACATGTTCGCGTTCTATATTTGCCTACAAATTTTATAGGAATATGTACGGAGAATGTTGAATGGATTTTAATACGGCTTTATTGCATCATAATTTTGGAAGTGAAAAAAATTCGGGATCGACACTGACACCTATTTACCAGGTGAGCGCCTTTTCGCAGGAATCTGCCGAAAAACTCGAAGCAGTTTTCAACAACAGGGCACCTGGTTTTGCATACACCCGTATCGGAAATCCAACAACAGACTCCTTTGAACGCCGCATTTCATCACTCGAAAAAGGCATCGGAGCGGTCGCTTGCTCTTCGGGCATGGCGGCAGTAACGCTTTCGCTTTTGAACATTTTACAGGCAGGCGATGAAGTTATCGCAAGCACGGCTTTGTTTGGCGGCACGATTGACTTGTTCCACGATTTGGAAGCATTCGGCATCAAGACGCGCTTTGTCTCGGAAGTCACAGCAGAAAACGTCAGGCAGCAGCTGAGCGAAAAAACGAAAGCTGTATTCACAGAACTTATCGGCAACCCGAAACTGAACGTTGTCGATTTGCAGAGCGTCGCTGATGTCGCCCACGAAAATGGCGTCCCGTTCATTGTCGATAGCACGACAGCCACCCCTTACCTTGTACGTCCTTTTGAATTTGGAGCCGACATTGTCGTGCATTCCTCTTCGAAGTACATCAACGGGAACGGAAGTGCGATTAGCGGCATTATCGTTGACAGCGGCAAATTCAAATGGGATCCGGCACGCTACAAGGGATTCGAAGAATACAAACGTTTTGGCAAATTCGCTTACCTCGCGAAGCTCCGCAACGGAGTCTGGCGCAACATCGGCTGTTGTATCGCACCCGCTACGGCATTTCTCAATTCGCTCGGTCTAGAAACTCTCGGCCTCCGCATGGAACGCCTTTGCGATAACGCCTTGCAGCTCGCAGAATTTTTGCAAGGTTTCGAAGGTATCAAGGTCAACTACCCCGCTTTGAAAGGGAACCCCTATTACGACCTTGTTCAAAAACAGTTCAACGGCAAGGGCGGCGCCATCATTTCGATTGACGCAGGCTCCAAGAAAAAGGCTTTCAAGCTCATCAACAACTTGAAATACGCCACGATTGCCACGAACATTGGAGACTTGCGCACGCTCGTCATCCACCCGGAAAGCACAATTTTCACGCACGCCACCAAAGAGCAAAAAGAAAACGCAGGCGTGTTCGAAGGAACGGTTCGAATTAGCGTAGGCATCGAAGATATTGAAGACCTCAAAGGAGATTTTGAACAAGCTATAAAGCAGATTTCGTAACTATCAACCAACAACCATTAACTATTGACCAACAACCATATAAAAAAAATCAATAACTCAGCATAAAAAATAAGTATTGGACAAAGTAAAAAACGCGTTCTATATTTAGCATCAAAATTAAAGTACGGAGATAAATAAATGTCAGAAGAATTCAAAATTGACGATACCGTTGACGTTACCGACGTCAAATGCCCCACTACATTTGTCAAGGCTAAAGTCGCCATCGAAGAACTTGACGAAGGCCAAATTCTCGCCATCCGCCTGAATGACGGCGAACCGGTGCAAAACGTGCCGCGCAGCCTCAAGGAAGAAGGCCACGAAATCCTCAAGCTCGACGACAACCAGGACGGAACCTTTACGCTGTTTGTGAAGAAAGTCGGGGATTAAGTAAAAAGGCGATCCCGGAATAAATCCGGGATGACAGCGAAAACATTTAACAAAAAGGAATTTCAAACATGTATATTACTGTTGCAGGAAACAAAAAAGAAGTTAAAGACGGCCTCACCGTCGCAGAACTCATTGAACAGGAAAAGGTCGAAACGCCGCAATACGTGACCGTTTCCGTGAACGATGAATTTGTCGAAAACGGAAATTTCGCAACTACCGCTCTCAAGGACGGCGACAACGTCGAATTCCTCTACTTCATGGGAGGTGGCTGCTAATGGCATTTACTAACGAACAACTCGAACGCTATTCCCGCCACATCATCCTCAAGGAAGTGGGTGCGAAGGGCCAGAAGAAGCTTTTGAACGCTAAAGTACTCGTCATTGGCGCTGGTGGTCTCGGTGCTCCTGTCGCCATGTACCTCGCCGCAGCAGGCGTTGGCACCATTGGCATCGCCGATGCCGATGTCGTTGACCTTTCCAATTTGCAGCGCCAGATAATACATGCAACAAAGGATGTGGGCAAGCCCAAGGTGCAGTCCGCCAAGGAAACGATGGAAGCGATGAACCCGGATGTCAAGGTGATTACGTACCACACGTTCGTCACTAGCGAAAACATCATGGACCTCATCAAGGATTACGATTTTATCATTGACGGAACCGACAACTTCCCGGCAAAATTCCTCATCAACGACGCATGCGTCATGGCCAAGAAGCCGTTCTCTCACGCGGGCATCATCCGCTTCCAGGGTCAGCTCATGACGTACGTTCCGGGTCAAGGTCCGTGCTACCGCTGCGTCTTCAAGGAACCCCCTCCGAAAGATGCCGTGCCGACTTGCAAACAGGCAGGCGTGATCGGCGCTATGGGCGGTGTTATCGGCAGCCTCCAGGCGATGGAAGCTGTCAAGTACATTCTCGGTGTCGGCAATTTGCTCACGGGCTACTTGCTCACCTACAATGCACTCACGATGGAATTCCGCAAGATCAAGCTCCCGACGCGCACGGACGATTGCGCGGTTTGCGGCACCCACCCGACAATCGATCATCTGATTGATTATGAACAAGCCGTTTGCGAGATGAAGCACTAAGCGAGTCGGAAGTAGGAAGTAGACGGTAGGAAGTGACACGAATGCGTCATCCTGGAGCTGTCATCCTCGAAGCGAAGCGTAGGGGAACCATTATTTCTTGTTCCTACATTTGCGACGGGAACCATAATTTCTCGTTTTACAATCGCAACGGGAACAAGCACTGGATTCCCTCCCTACGGTCGAGAATGACTTGGGAGCCGAGAGCAGCGATAGCCATTTATGGGCTAACATTGCCGAGGCGAATCCGTCAAGCTACGAAGTGGAACGACAGAGCACAAAAAGGAATTTCAATGATAACATTACCAAAAACTGAATATCAAAAAATCCTGGAGCATGCCCAGAAGAACCTCCCTGAAGAGGCTTGCGGGCTGATTGCCGGGAAAATCGAGGGGAACGACAAGCATATTGAAAAGGTTTACTTGCTCACGAATATAGACCATTCCAATGAGCACTTTTCGCTTGACCCCAAAGAACACTTGGCTGCCATCAAGGATATGCGTCAAAACGGCCTTTCCCCGCTTGGCAACTGGCATTCTCATCCCGAGTCCCCGTCGCGTCCGTCGCAAGAAGACAAACGCCTCGCTTTCGACAGCAAGGCAAGCTACTTGATTCTTTCGCTGATGGACCGCGAAAATCCGGTACTCAATTCGTTCCATATCGAAGGCGACAACGCCACGAACGAAGGCTTGGTGATTGAGTAATTAAAAAGCGCTCCGCTCAATAGCGAAGGCGCTCTTTTTGAATCTCCGTACAAACGGTGCCCCTGGGGTCCTTGTGAAATTCCGACTCTGGGGGCACTTCTTACAGGAGAAGATTTTGACAACCAAATTTAGTAAAATAGTTTCAGAACAAATGGCTTTAGCCGCAAAAAAAGCATACCCAAGTGAATGCTGCGGCATTTTGGTTGGGAAAAAGTCCGAAAGGGGTGAAATCGAGGTCACCGAAATTCGCGAAGCATCCAACCAAACTCAGGGCGGAGAAGAAGCCACCCATTTCAGCATCGACCCGCTATTTCTTTACAACATCGAACGCGAGCTCGAAAGTCGCGGTCTTGAAATCGTCGGTTTTTACCACTCTCACCCGGATTGCAAAGCCATCCTTTCGGATGAAGACATCAAATACATGGTGCCGGGACTCGTTTACACCATTTTATCCGTATCCACCCAAGGCGTGGTGGACGTGAAAAGCTATACGCGAAATAGCGTGTAATTTACCTTTAAAATTTTCTACTCATAATCCTTGACACAACGTACTGAGTGATAGCCAGAATAATCGCTTTGAAAATCAGCACCAAGCCCATTTGCAATAAGAGAGCCATCATCCACAAGACCGCAAGGTGCACAAATAAGCCAACGATGTCCCTGAGTCGATGTACTAAAGAGGGCAGCAGACCCCACATCAGAAACCTGACCAAAACCACCACTTAGCCAATATACTCCTGCAGCTAATGCAGAAAAGCCATATTCATCTGTAGCGTCAGGCCACCGATTATTCCCCACGGCTTCGAGAGCATATGCAGATTCACCCACCTCTTTAAACAATTGTCTCCATTCAGTTGTATCAGGTAAATGCCATCCCTCTGGGCAAACACCACGAACTGGGTAAACGGTTTCACAGAAAATATAATGAGATTTACAACCTGGTTCAGTTTTGCGGTCACACTGTTCCAATACAGGAACTCCACACCCCTTTCCATTTGTAGAAAACACAGCTGCACTATCCATAGAGGCTGCCAGATTGTAATAACGCCCGAACTCCTTTACGCTATCGGCATAATATACACCGAAACTCTTTCCATCTATCTTGTAATCAAAATTCAAGTTTTCAGCCATCCATGTTTGGTTACCTATTTTCACTGTCTTGTAAGTTTGACCATCGCGAGAATCGGTCAACGTTCCCTTAACGGGCTTGGATGTTTTAACGCTAGAATTATCAGAAGACACTTTTCTTGCAATGCACGAAGGTTTTACTTTTGGTTCAGAATCATCACGCACACAACGAAGGGAAGCTCCGAACCTTTTTGTAGCATCATAGATATCGGCCTCGTCTTTTGCCATATACCAAAGCGTAGCCTCGCTGCTACCACACTCTGAAGAAGTCCAAAAATACGCACTTTCGTCAATAAAGTTCGTCCGAGAATAACCACCGCCGGCTGGATATGCAGAAAAAGCAAAAGCATCCGTGGCATCCGCCCATTTTTCAATTCCCTCTATCTGCAATGCATAGGGATTCTTTCCAACGGCTTTGTAGAGAACTAGCCACTCCTCAGATGCAGGGACATGCCAACCTTCAGGACAAATTCCACGTACGGTCTTACTCGGCATACATTCCTTACTGTAACCACAGCCTTCACCATTCGTACTGAGCACGGCAGCACTGTCCATAACAACGGACCAAATATAATGCGGACCATGTTCATCATCACCATAATCACGATACGCATTGTCATTCACCTTGTATTCGTAAGCAAGGTTTTCCGCCATCCAGGTCTGCGTGCCGATGGTTACTGTTTTGTAGATTTTGCCGTCGCGGGTATCGGTCACAGTACCCTCAATCACATCGCTTGGGGCGACAATTTTAATCAATTCGCTATTTTTATCTGAATTCTTTTCGGATGATGAAGATTTTTCGCTGCTAGAACTGTACGCTTTTACAGCGTTATCATCCTCGATCCATTCACCACCTTGGCAGATGTAACCCTGATCCTGGTCGGCAACATATGCTGTCTTGCCCTCGTGCTTTTCAGCACACGATGGCAACTGGCTATAGGAGTCCACTTCCATGTCGGCATTACTGAGTTTTGCAGAAAGCTCCGACGTTGTGCCGGAATCGTCACCGCAAGCGGAAAAGACCAACACCATCAGCAATATAATCGAAATGAAAAATTTTTCCATAATTCATTTTTTCCTTTTAACTTAATAGCAAAATTTCATACACTTTTACAGATAAAGTTACCATTCAATTCAATCGTATATTCATTCATTTGAGTTGAATCATAATTTGCAGAATTCTTACTACTTTCTTCAAATGCATAAATTTTTTCATACCGATTCAAAAGAGCTGGTCTACATTTAGAACATGGCGCCCAGCGAATGAAAAAAGTATTTTTTTCGTGAACACTGGGATTTGCTAAAATTTTTCTTTCACAGCATCCATACATTCCGTCATCAATTCCGTTCTTTTCGCAGAAAAGCAATGGTCTATAGGCAAAGACAGAACCATCCATCATTGGAACCAATTCATAACAAACCATATTATCAGAAACCATACAACGAACAGAGTTTTGTCCAACAAAGACATTTTGCTCTATTGCTTGACAAAGTTTATCAAAATTATGTTCGTTATTTTTTTCTCCACTCAATGCATAGTAGAGATTATTTGACGCATCCGTCATTATAGCAAAACATCCCGTACCTTTCTTTACCTTTTTGAATTTACCAACATCCTTACAAGATATACACTTTTTTGAATCATTAAAAAAATCATCCAATTCAGTAGCATACTTTATATCAGGAATATGCTTAGCCGTATACGCTAATTTTTTGCACAAACTAAAAACATTATTTTCAACAACATTATTATTTAAAGTCAACGAAAATACAAAATTCAACGAATTACCAGAATTCATTTTATAGTAAATTTGATTCGCATTCGCAAAGCGACGATATACCTCCACACCTCTTTCTTCTAAAAAAAACAATTCTTACTTATACACCATCCAATAAAGGAATCGTCTTTTCATATATGCAACAGATATATTTGTACTTTTCAGTTGCATCTTTTCAAAAAACATCCCATAATTGTTCGTAATATAATTCCACAAAAAGGTATTAAATAAAGGTCGAAAGTCTTGAAGGGTTCTCTCAAATTTTTGTAGCATTGGTTCCAATATTTTGAAATCATAAATATTCTCATTGAGTTCCGTAATTTGTTTCCAGCAATTTTGCAGCCATTTTTCATATGCTTTAATGTTCTTTTCTTTAGTCAATTCCCTAACAATTGGGATTTCTTTTTTTAATGTTGTATAAAATGAACTGAGAACACTACAAATATTTGAAACAGAAACCAAATTTGTTTTGTATTCCCCAACCGAATGATACTTATAAGCATAAAAAACAGGAATAAAATCCATCATTATTTCAAATGAAGACACGTCCAATTGATCATCAATGTCATCTACAAAAAGAATATGTTTTCCATCTACTTCTACAGTATATTCCTGAATCATATTTCAACCTTAATTTTTTCTTTAACAAATTTTATCAAATCAATCAGATTTAAGATTTGAAGGAGCACAGGTACACAACCATACGACAGCCCCGTTGCCTACCGCCCTTGGCGGTTGGCAACCTGCTAGTCCTTGACGCAACGAACTGAATAACCGTAAATCTTATAACCATTGTCGTCTAGGTACGCATCGTCCGCCTCCACACCCCAGTAGAAGACATTGCTGCCATCATACTCCTCAGCACTCCAAAAGGCAGTGAACACACCAACAGCATAGAAGCTGCCATCGTAATAGAAACCAGCAGGAAGGGCAGAGAAACCGTAGTCATCGATTGCATTAGACCAATCGACAAATCCTTTTGCCTGCATAGCATAAGGCGACGAATCCATCGCCAAATACAACATATCCCAATCGTCCCCCCCCCAATCGTAGAATGATGGAATCTGCCAGCCTTCGGGACAGATTCCCCTTACCGGGAACTTTACAGTGCAGGTCTTACCGAAACCGCAACCCATACCATTTTCAGAATATATTCCAGCAGAATCCATTGCCGCAGCCCACGTATAATAATGACCACAAGTATTGCACCCTGTATTGGAATAAGAACCATAAGAAGAACCATCAACCTTATAATCGAAATTCAAATTTTCCGCCATCCAAATCTGAGTACCAATTTTAACGGTCTTATAGGTTTGACCATCACGGGAATCCTTCAAAATTCCATAAACAATCCCATCTGAGCAACTAAAACCACCTACACTCACATTTTCTGTATAACTAGCACATGTAAAACCGCCGAACGACACATTCGAAGAATCCTGTTTCGTAGCCACTCTGAAGGTATCCGCATCACAGACAAAGCATTTCTTCGAATCTATTTCATCATAGACAAGTTCCTGAACGGAACCATCCTTAGCACAATTGCTCGTCGACCAGTCATCATTCATTTTCCAGGAATTATTTTCACAAGTATAAGTATGGATAGCAGCTTTGCGTTCAGAAGTTTTTCCATTGGTATAACTGACGCAGGCAAAGTCATACATAGAATCTACTACGGTCGCCACACGGAAGGTATCGGAGTCACAAACATATTTATTTTCAGGATATTCCTTACCACTTAATATTTTTCCACTTTTATTACAAGAAAGTCCCTTTGTATCCCATTCCATAAGCTCGGATTCAGTTGCTTCACGCCAGCCATCTTCTCCACAGCAATAGAACATAGACTCATCTTCTCTCGTTTTAGTAATTTTACCAATACGCTTCATAGTGCACGCAGTCAAAATAGAATCTAATTGCGTAGTTTCTCGCCATATTCCTTGTTCAACATCATACTTATAATTCGTACCCGATTCATCACCTTTCCTTATTTCGCCATCCTTGCCATTAGACCACTTATATGTATCAACTTCTAGATTCGTCGCTTCTCGCCACATACCTAGTTCCGTATCATACTTGTAATACGTACCCGTTTCACCACCTTTCTTTATTTCACCATCCTTTCCCTTTGACCACTTATATGTATCAATTTCCAGATCCGTCGCTTTTCGCCACATACCTAATTCCGCATCATACATGTAATACACACCCGTTTCATTCCCCTTCTTTATTTCACCATCCTTTCCTTTGGACCACTTATATGTATCAGCTTCTTTCTGAGACATACAAATCCATTCGCCATCCCGGCAACGAGAATATTTTGAACAGACCCCTCCAACATTCCTATGGTCAGAACTCCACTCACAAAGCACTTCATCTTCAATAGACGATGTACAATACCTCCCTACATTTTCCCAAGATTGTACAAAGTGGCATATTTTTCGACAAACACGATCATCTTCACTACAGCCACATCTATTTTCATCGTCATTAACAAAGTCCATCGTACGTTGAGCCCGTTTGGCTATTTGCCACTTATTATCCCAAGGGCAATAATCACCAGGAGAATTATTCGTACCACCGATATTTTTCCACTCGCCATCTTCTTCAAGGTCTGTCGCTATTTCAGCCAATATTCCAGTCAAGTCTTCTTCATTGCGATTCATCCCCTTGTCTTTTCCAGCAAGAAGCATCTTACTAATGGCTACAAGAGCGACATCCGACTCTGATTCGCCGAACACATTCATATCTTCTGTATTTTTGAATTTTCCTTCAATTCCAAATGCAGCCAATACCTCGCGTTCAGCCTGTTTCTTAGCCGATGTAAAGTTCATCCCCTTGCCAAGCAGATAAAGCACACGATCATATTCCAGATGCGTAAGGATGTTCACGTTTACATTATCACGTTTGCTCAAGTCCGTTACTGCAGTCAAGGTCGCATGGACACTTTCGCCATTGATTTCACTCTTAAAATACCCCGTTACCCTGAGCAAAGCATATTGGCTTTTTAGCGAAACGTTCGATATTTTGAAAAAACCACTATCGTTAGACACTTTTCCAGTAAAGCTTTTACCCGTCTGGGCAAAGGTCTTTCCGTCCAATTCAAGTTCGAAAATATCAACAACGGAACCAGCTTTAAAGGGTCCTTTCTGTGCTAGTCCGCTAATAGTCTTATTCTTAATAGAGACAGTTTTTTCCGAGACATAAGAAGACGGGTCATCTTCTTCGGAATGAGAAGACGACAATTTATTTTCTTGTTTACTACTGCTAGAACTTTTTATTTCTACAGAAGATTCATCCTCTTTCCATTTGCCATTTTTGCAAACATAGGCTTGGTTCTTATCTATAACGTAAGCTGTTTTTCCATCGCTTTTTTCAGAACACGATGGAAGATCCTTATAGGAATCTACTTCAACATCGGCATCGCTAAATACATTGTCATTTGAATCTGAGCCGCTAGAACTGCCGCAAGCTGCAAGAAGGAACGCCGCATAAGTCGCTATAGCAAAAGCCAAATACAATTTTTTCATTACACACACCTTTCTGCTAATTCAATATGTCAATGGAAATATAACTTCTAACAGCCGCAATAGGTCAATAAAAGCCTCCCTAAGCCCCTTTCAAGCAGAACATTTCAAAGCCGAAAGTGTCCAAAACTTGCGTTTTTAGTCGGGAAAAATTTCAGCCCCGTTTACAAGAATAGCAGCGATTTCATGGCGGCATTGAATGCTTGATTTACGGTTCATAAACCAGTTCAAGAAAGATTACAAACTCGCCCAGTTTAGCGCATTCACGAAAACGAACTAATTCTGGAAATGGTCCGCATGGGAACACATTCGGACTTGTTCAAGAAGTAGCATCTGCATTAGCCCTCCAGAATGACAATGCTGCGTGGAGCGTTATAAGGAATCTCGCAAAAAACCGTTTGGTTATAAAGAAAATCAATAACTCTACATAAAAATTAAGTATTGGACAAACGCGTTTTTACGTTCTATATTTCAGCACGAAAAAATCCTACAACTATTGTGGGAAAATTTGTACGGAACAACCACTTTTTAATGTACGGAGAAAAAAGTGAGAATTTATATATCAGCAACCCTTAGGAATTTCTTCGGGAAAAACGCGCAAGTCAGCGTCCCCGAAAACACGGTTAGAAAGGCTCTCGCCAATTTAAT
>NZ_JAFWOM010000135.1 GCF_017545445.1 Fibrobacter sp. | reverse complement strand
TTCCCAACACGAATAACGAAATGGAATCGCTGTTTTCATGGCTGAAGCGTAAGCTGAACATTCATAACGGAATGTCGTTGGAAAGGCGAAAAATGCTAATTGAGAGACTTTTTTATGCGCGCAAGCCAAGCAGATAAAGGCATACGGACGATTTCAGGTACCCAAATGTCATATAATCAAAAAGTACCTGTTTTCAGGTACCTTTTTGTCATATAGACCAAAAAATATGCTACCAAATAGGCCGAAACAGACTTTTTGGTAGCATAAAATCGCAAAAATTCGTTGTACGGATGCTCGAAAATTACTTCTTGAGCTTCTTGATGAGTGCGGTAGCCTTCGTGAACTGCTGCTTCACGGACTTCGGACCCGTACCGCCTTCGATATTGCGCTTGCTTATGCTGTATTCAAACGTAAGCGTCTTCTTCATCTTGGCGATGTCCGGGACGCCTGCGGCGGCCCAAGCCTCGTCCGAAAGTTCCGTGAACTGTTTGCCTGCACGTGCGGCATCGCCGACGAGGCTTCCCACGATGTGGTGGGCGTCGCGGAACGGAACACCAGCTTCAACGAGCAAGTCTGCAAGGTCTGTAGCGAGGAGTGCCGGGAGCATCTTCGAGTGCATCGTTTCGAAGTTGAAACGTGCGGTTTCCAAAGCTTCCTTCATCACGCGGAGAATCACCTTCACGTTGTGGACGCTGTCAAAGACCGGTTCCTTGTCTTCTTGCAAGTCGCGGCTGTAGCTGAGAGGAGCGCCCTTCACAAGCGTATAAAGCGAAGTGAAGTTGCCGAGCATGCGGCCAGACTTTCCGCGAATGAATTCCATGGAGTCCGGATTCTTCTTCTACGGCATCATTGAAGAACCGCTGGAGAATGCATCGTGCAATGTGAGGAATCCAAATTCGCAAGAACTCCAGTTCACAAAGTCTTCTGCATATCGGCTCATCGTGTTTGCGATAATCGCAAGGTCTGCTTCGAATTCAAGCATCATGTCGCGATGGCTCACGGCGTCAATGCTGTTCGGGCTCACGTCCTTAAAGCCTAGAGCTTCTGCCACGAGTGCGCGGTGGTACGGGAATGCGGAACCTGCCATAGCGCCACTGCCAAGCGGGAGCTGGCTGTGCAATTCGAGGAAGTTGTCGAGACGCTTCACGTCACGGCTCACAGCAAAGAACATGCTCATGAGGTAATGGCTAAAGTAAATCGGCTGTGCCTGCTGCAAGTGCGTATAGCCCGGCATCATCTTGCCAAAGTACTTCTTGGCAAGGTCCAAGACCGTTTCCATAAGTTCAATTTCGAGCTGGCGGATTTCAGCGGCGCGGTGACGCATATAAAGCTTGAAGTCCGTGCAGACTTGGTCATTGCGGCTACGGCCCGTGTGGATCTTCTTGCCGAGTGCGCCGATGCGTTCCGTGAGCACGCGTTCTACGGCCATGTGGATGTCTTCGTCGCTATCGCACCAAAGATTCTTGCCAGCGTGGTAGTCGTCGAGGATGCTCTTGAGACCGTCGCAAATCTTCTTGTAGTCGGCCTTCGAAAGAACTCCAGATTCAACAAGACCCTTGCCATGTCCGATGCTCCCTTCGATATCTTCTTCGATGAGTTCTGCATCAAACTGCAAACTGAAACTTAAATCGACCATGCTCTGAGCCATGCCGCTAGCAAAGCGGCCCGTCCACATGTTTGTCTGGGTATCTTTCTTCTTAGCCATTGTTAACCTCAAATAAAAAAGCCGTGAAATCGGCTGGATTTTCACGGCAAAAGATAAAAAAATTATTGATTCTCTAGCTAGTCCCACACACTCTTTTTGACGGGTTCCATCATCATGACAGGGGCGTTGTTATTTGTATTAGTTCCATTATTTACATTCATGTTGTTTATATTACTTGCACTAGCTCTCATGCATGTTTGCAAATCTATCGTCTGCAATCCTTTTACAAAACAGCTTGTATATACTTCTGCGTCTCTTTCGTATTTTGTTGTAGCGACTTTGATTCCATTGACGAAAAAGTCAAAATTCCCATGTTTCATGCCTTTGTAGCAACGGCCTCTAGTATCTACAACTTGTCCAAAACTGTCAACATAATGCCATTCGGCTTGCTTGATGTGCAAACCGTCGCAATTGTAGGGACGATTCTTAGAGCCTTCATCTTGTGACCTCTCGTAGTACGAACCACCACATGAGCATAATAAAGCCATTGCAAAGCACAAAAAAGATAAAACCTGCAATTTTTTTAAAGAGATATTCATTCTTTTCATGATTAAACCTCGATTAAAAGTCTAAATGAATTTAAACCGTTCAAAAAAGCATCCGGTCATGGTAGATGACGCAGATGCCAGGAGCAAATTATTCATTGATTATAGCATTTTTAAACACCGAATGCGAGACCCAGACTGAATTTGAAGCCTGTTAAGTAGTTGTTTTTGGTCTTGACATCATATTCTATTCTTGATCTGTAATAACTATCGTTTGAATTAGTCTTTATCTCATTGATAGACTTTAAGAATGGGCTTTTGAAGCAGTCTATAAAGTACTTGGCATCTGCAATGAACATGACGCGACTTGCACGATTGAAGATGACACCGCCGCCAACTTCAAAAGAAACACCGCTTGAGGTCAAATCGTATTCATCGCTGTCAATTCCATCTGCATCAACATCCAGGGTTCTTCTGCTATAAGCAAGACCTGCTCCAAGGAACGGAGTAATGTTCTTGGTGCCAAACGGATAGTAACCCGAGAGAGAGAGTCCCGAAAGTCTCGGTCTAGATGTTCCCTTAGCATCGATGTTGTTCATTGTCCAATCGAGGCTGAACAAGAAGTTCCTTGCATCGTAGAACAAGAAAAGTCCAAAGCCACCGTCGAATTGTACATCAGGATTAAGGGATGCGACTCCAGTAATCTGGGCACCGAGATAAGAGGAAATACTTTTCTTTCTGAGTTTTTTTGTTTCTTGCGCGGTGACGCTGAGAATGTCGTCATCATCAACAGCTTTGTTCTTCGTGCCGATGTTGCGGGCTACGCGCTGGATAATCGGGTCGAAATCATCAGGATTCTTGGCTTTGAGACGATCGTTCCAGATGGGGGATTCGTTATTGACATCGTAAAGCTTAAATGATGTAATGACATTTTCGCCAAGACGAGTGAATTCAGCCATAATGAACTTGGAACAGTTCTTTTCAAGCGCTTTTTTGTTTGCCGCATCGCGGTCGCCAGCTTTGATCGAATCTTCCTCGGTATAGTTGACTATAACAAAACGACTGTCATCTTCTATATAGGCGTTCATGAGCTTTTCTGCCGGAAGCGCGAAGCTTTCGTTTAAGCCGACCATGTTGAACGGAGCCAAGTAAACTCGTTCAGTCGCATAAATAGATGCTGCAAGAGCGAGGGACGCCGCTAACATTTTCTTAATACTGCTCATCATAATAAAAGTCCTCCTTTTATGCTCGACTGGAGCATTATGCTTTTTTAAATTTACAAAATAATAAATTAAAAAACCAATTTTTTTATATAAAAAAAGAATAAAATTCTCAAATTGAAGGACATATTGGATAAAATTCTTATGGAGCTTTTAACCCCGAGCTTCCAATTCTAAAATTTCCTTCATTTTCTGAGTGAGCATAGTCGCGCTCTTAGTCATGGGAATGTTTTCGTATGGCTTCACAGAAATCGTGGGAAGAACTTTCAAGTCGTAGCGATAACGTTCTGTCGGATGGTACTGTAGCATTTTGTCATGCTTGCGGATACCAATCTTCTCGTTGCCTCCAAAATATACTGGGATAACATCGTTTTTGGAATAAAGGGCAAACCTTGCGGCCCCTTTCTTGAATTCCCAAGGTTCACCTGGCTTAGATCGAGTTCCTTCTGGGAAAATGATGAGGTTGTTCCCTTCTTCCATCGATTGCTTTGCTTGTTCCATCTGGCTGTCGAATGGAATGTTGTTTGGAATATAGAGGTTCCTTACGATAAGCGAAATAAACTTGTTTTTGATAAGGTCGCCTTTGACGATGCAATCCGCATGGGGAACTAGCGAAAATAAAATAACGACATCCAGAATGGATGGGTGGTTTGCGATGACAACTTTGGAACGTGCGTTTGCAAGAGCTTCCTTGTTTTCGACATTTACATGAATGCAGTGGATAAAGGTCATGACTCTGACGAAAAGCTTGAAATAGAAATGGTTAAACTTTCGTGCGAGAACCTTGAATTTTTTTTCAGAAAAACCTGCCATGACATGCATAATGGGGAAGAGCAACAGTGCAAGCAGAAGGCTGCAAATGCCAAAAAACGCAAAGCTGAAAAGCTTTACGATGATATGCCATACGTAACGGATTTTTCGAGACATAAGGTTTAGCCCTTTTGCATGTTTACAGCACAGAGAAAAGCTAATGCTTGTTCAGCTGCCGTGTCGAAGTTTTTTTGCAACGTTTTGAGATTATCCAGCAATTTCACAATGTCGATATTTTTCAAGGCTGGATCTGCTTTAGAATCGTCTGTCGTGAGTCTCAGCGCAAGAGCGCATACCGCGTTGGGGTAGGGGACTCCTGCTACCGGTGCGTATGTTTCGGGAATGAGTTCGTCTGCAAAAATGAACGAGCGCGAATCGCCGGTTTCGTTTTCGAGAGCAGCAATGCAATCCGCAAGTCCGGTCGTAAAAGCGTCTTTTCCTGAGAATACGGCGGAGTAGCCGGCGGTATTCGTTTCGAGAATTGAAGCGTTTGCGATGGCGGCGTTAAATACAGAAAGGCTGAAATGCGCTGGCGAGACTGTTCCCGTATCGATCAGCGTCTGCGAAATTTTCAACTGCTGGCTGATTTCGCCGAACTGCGAAGCAAATGTAACTTTGCAAGAAGCAAGCCTGTTGCCGTTGGAATCACGGGAAATCCTATCGCTTACGAGTACGACCATGCGCGATACGTAACTCAGACGGCGACGCGTTAGCATGGGAACGAACGAGACATCTGGTTTCGTTTGTGTTTCCGTGGGCACGAAGCTTGCGAATTTTTCAATGTAAATCCGCTTTTTCGAATTATTTTCTTGCATGATTATTTTATGCGAAAACGGAGGAGGGAGTAAGCGTTCGGCCCAACATTGTGGTGTGCTTCTTTCAGTTCGAATCCCGCATCTTCGATAGCATGCTTGAGTTCTGCGAAGCGGTACATCTTGCTGTTGCCATTCGCGATGCAGGTGAAATAGAGCGATGTCGCCTGTAATGAATATGCGGCGGCCTCAAAACGCTGCTTGTCCCAAAGCGGTTCTAGAACATACACGTCCGTTTCCGGCGTTGCTGCGTTATGGATTTTCGAGAGAATCTTCGTAACTTGTTTTAGCGAGAAACAGTCCAGGAACTGGCTCATCCAGACGGCATCTGCACCCTTGGGGAATTCAGTCGTTTCATCGAGGACGTTACAAGGGATGGTGTTAATGCGTCCGTCGAATCCGGCGTCTTTCGCGTTCTTTTCGGCGACAGCGGTTTGCCCCGGCAAGTCGATGATGGAGACTTTTACATCGCTGTTGTACTTGCAGCAGGCAATTGCCCATTTAGCCGTGTTTCCACCGATGTCAAAAAGACGAGATACCTTTTTTTCGAAAACAATGGGGAGTGCTTCGGGGAATGCCAAGTCGGAGTAAAAATGGTCAAATCCAAACCAGCTCTTCTTTTGTTGTTCCGTAAGCTGGGACAGTCCTTCATAGACAGTCTTCCACGACCCGAGGTACGGGAGACCCGCAGGCTTATCTTCACGGATTGATTCTTCAAGGTTTTCGGCTCCGCGGTAGCAGATGTCTTGCGAAAAGTCCATGTTGACTTGAGTCATTTCGTCTGCGAGGAGGAAAAAACCAATTTTACCGAGCTTGAGACGCAGGTCGTCTTCATCGGAACTTTCGTGAAGTTTAATGGCACCCATGCCAAGGCCCATTTCCACAAGAACTTTGACACCGTAAAGGGATATGCCCAGTTTTTGTGAAAGTTCCGAAATCGTAATTCCTTTTTTGCGGGCGTTGCTGATGGCGTTCAGTATGCCCATATTCCGAAGCGCACGTGCAGCTTGGAAACTAAGTGGAGCAAACGCGATTTTTTGAGCTTCGAATTTTGCATTCACGGCATCGATAGAATCATCTTTATAAAAATCGAACATGGTAACTCAATTTTTGAAAAAAATTTGTTTTTTGTACTAAAAGTAATATACTTTTATTTTTCTATATTATAATATTAGTAAATTAGAAAAAGAATTTATTATAGAGGTCTTTAAAAATATGTCAGATTTAAATTCTCGTATAAAAGAAGTGATTATAGAGTCTCTGGAACTGGAAGATATCACGCCCGCCGATATTGTGGATTCCGCTCCGATTTTCGGCAAAAACGAAAAAGGCGAAGGGCTTGGTCTGGATTCCATTGATGCGCTTGAACTTGGTATTGCTATCAAGGACAAGTTCGGTGTCACATTTTCAACGGTCAAAGAAGAAACAAAGAAGCATTTTGCGTCTGTCGATGCACTTGCCGCTTACATTGCAGAAAATACGAAGGGTTAATTTATGGAAAAACAAGAAATTTACGACAAAATAAAGGCCGCTCTTATTGATGATTTTGATATCAAAGCAGAAAAGCTTGTTCCAGAAGCTAGGTTGTATGAAGATCTAGAGCTGGATAGCATCGATGCGGTCGATTTGATTGTTAAATTAAAATCCTTCTTGCCAAGAAACATAGACCCGGAAGTGTTCAAGGCTGTCCGTACTTTGCAAGATGTGGTCGATGCCATTTATAACTTGATTCACAATCCGGAAAGCAAATAATGAAATCTGTAGCGGGGAAGGTTTTCTTTACCGCGATTTCTGTATTGTACCCGCTTATAATTTATTGCGGAATGCAATTTGGGAGGCTCTCGCCAAGGCGATTGAGCCTCTTGCTTTTGGCGATAGCTTTTTTTCAGTTTCTAAATTTTACACACAGCAAGTCAAGCGTGGATCGAGGACGGACGGTAATTCTCGTCGTTCTGATTCTATTATGCGCATTTGTAGCATTTTTTTTAGACAACATTATTTTTATTAAGTTCTATCCAGTGCTTGTAAACTTGAGTTTGCTTGCATTTTTTGGGTTTACGATTTTACGACCACCGAGTTTTGTCTTCCGTATGGCAAATCTTTGGGACAAGTCGTTGAACAATTCTCCTTCGCGGAATGCCGTGGAACGCTATTGTCGAAATGTAACCCTTGTCTGGTGTATTTTCTTTATCTTTAACGCCAGCGTTGCAACATTCACTGTTTTTAAAGCATCTGATAGAATTTGGTCGCTTTACAATGGATTAATTTCCTACATTTTAATGGGTATAATATTTATTGTTGAATTTTGGATTCGAAAAATGGTGCAGAATAAATTGCAATCTTATGTTCCCGTGTGCGATCTCGTTGCAGATTCACGCCCAGACGGTGCTCTTGTGAGCTTTGGCTCCTGTTTGGATGATTGTGTAAAAACCTGGGCAGATTTTGTGCACGATGTATCCAAGGTACGTTATTTTTTGGAATCTACTGATAATCAGTCTTGGATTTTGCATTGCGAAGATTCGTATTATTTTACAGTTGCGCTTTTGGCTATGCTCCAAAGCGGACGTAAGGCGTTGGTGACCGCGAACCGGCAAGAAGCCTTTATTAAGGAAATCATGAAGCCTGAATATGGTTTTTTGACGGATATGCCTTTTTCCGACGACTCGGCAATGATGATTCAGAAGGTCCTTGCTAGTGACAAATACAGTGGCGAAATCAAGTTCAGCAAGTTCGACAAGTCCAAAGCCGAAATGGTGATGTTTACCTCGGGAACGACTGGCGAACCGAAAGCGGTTTATAAACGATTCCTACAATTTGAAAACGAACTTTTCGAATTGGTGAAGGTTTTCGGAAACGATTGGATAAACCGCAAAGTTTATAGCACGGTGAACCATCATCATATTTACGGTCTTTTATTTACGGCACTTCTCCCAATTGCAACAGGACTACCGTTCCGCAGACATCGTATTGATTTTCCGACAGAATTGAATAGTTTGACGGACGAGTCTATCGTGATGGCTTCCAGTCCGGCTTTCTTGAAGCGCTTGTCTGCCGAAACCGACAAGCCGATTGGCTTTAAATGCCCGCCGATTATTTATTCGTCCGGCGGTCCGCTTCCTGTAGATGTGGCTCGTAGCTCAAGCGTGCTTACGGATTTTTGGCCTATGGAAATTTACGGCAGCACCGAAACGGGCGGCATTGCTTATAGGCAATCCAAGAATGGTCCTGTGTGGACTCCGTTTGAAGTTTGCAAAATGAGTGTTGCAGAAAACGGCTGCCTGAACATCAAGTCCAGTTACATTCTCGAATCAGAAGGCTTTACGACGGGCGACTTGGTGGAACTTTATGATGATGGCCGATTCTTGTTGCAGGGACGTGCTGACTCTATCGTGAAGATTGAAGAAAAGCGAATTTCGCTCCCCGAAGTAGAAAACCGCCTCAAGCAGACGGGTTTGGTGCAAGATGTTCGCGTCGTTCCGATGGACGGGAAACGCCAATATTTAGCAGCAGCAATTGTATTGAACGAAGCCGGTCGAGAAAAGTTTGCGAGTGCGGCAAAGCTTGCCATCAACAATTATTTCCACGATTTTTTATTGCAGTTTATCGAAAATACGGTCTCGCCAAAGAAATGGCGTTATCTCGAAGAACTTCCGCAGAATACGGAAGGCAAGATTCGCGTGCGCGATATACAGGCTCTATTTAACTTGCCTGAAAATCCTAACTTCAAAATTCTCAAGTTCCGCAGAGAACCGGGTGTTTTGACAGCAAAGCTTTTATTTCCGACGACAAGCGGTTATTACGACGGCCATTTCCCAGAGTTCAAACTACTGCCCGCCGTAGCTCAGGTCGATATGGTGCTCCGCCTTGCTCGGAATTTCTTGGATGTGCCGAAAGCTCTTTCGAAAATTCACCGGACAAAGTTTGCAGGACCGATTCTGCCGGACGTTCCTGTGATATTGAATGTGAAGTATGACGCAGATGCAGCAAAGGTTTCGTTCAATTATACTCTTGTTCCTACAGCCGAAGACGAAACACCAAAGGTTCTTTCTAATGGCTCGTTTACCATGAATCCGGAGGAATCTCTTGGCTAGGGCAGAGAACGTAAACATCAATCTTTGTGCGATTGTTCCGGTTTATAGACATGAAAGTGCATCGCGGGCTGTAGTCGAAAAGCTTGCTTCTTATGAGCTTCCCGTTATTCTTGTCGATGATGGAAACGCGCCCGAAGGTCACGAAATTCTTGTGCAGATTGCAAATGAATTTCCTAAAGTTCAGCTGGTAACGAACAAAGTCAATCTCGGAAAGGGCGGAGCTGTTCGTTCTGGAATGGTTGCCGCGGTTGCTGCGGGCTATACGCATGCACTTCAAGTAGATGCCGATGGGCAGCATGACATGGACATGATTCCGTTCTTTGTAAAGGCCGCCAAAAAACATTCCGATGATTTGATTGGCGGATTCCCGCAGTACGACGATTCTGTCCCTAAGTCCCGAGAAAGCGGGCGTAAGATAACGAATTTCTGGGTGGCGATAGAAACGCTTTCACGTGAAATTCCCGACGCCATGTGCGGTTTTCGCGTCTATCCGCTGGCGACATCCTTGCCTGCCGCAAAGAAGTTCCGCAATAACCGCATGGGCTTTGATATTGAAATTCTTGTAAGGCTATCCTGGGCGGGCGTAAAATTGCGTTTTTACCCGATCAAGGTTTCTTATCCTAAAGATGGCGTGTCCAATTTTAGGCTTTTCCATGACAACGTAGCGATATCATTGACGCATACGAAGCTTTGTTTGGGAATGCTTGTTCGTAGTCCTTTGATTCTTGCACGACGGATTTTTAAAAAGTGATGCCGGACCCGCATAAAGATACATCGATTTCAACGACTGATCACGAACATTGGGCCGATATCAAAGAAGTGGGCGGCAGTCTTTGGCATTTTCGTTTTATGCTTTGGGTTGCATGTCACCTTCCTTTGTTCTTGGTAGAACTTATTACAGCTTTTATCTGTTTCTTTTTTTGGCTAGGGGCGTTCCCAGTTCGTAAGCGTTCGAAAATTTATTTAAATCATTTGAGTGTGGTAAGCGGAAAACGTCCCGATTTTTTAGGAACGTACAAGCACGTGTATTCATTTGCTTTGTCGATGATGGAAAAGTTGCTCGGTTGGAAAGGGGCTATCGACAAGAATCATTTTGAATCGCAAGACGATGATTTAGAGATGTTAGTCAACCAGCTGAATTGCGGAAAAGGAGCATTCGTACTTTGTTCGCATTTAGGCAATATAGAAATGCTTCGATCGCTTACGGAATACAATGAATACATTACTCAAAAAAAATTTGAAGTGTATCCTATTGTTGATTTTTCGGGTACGACGAAGTTTAACGATCTTCTTCGCGAACTGAATCCGGAACTTATGGATAAAGTTGTTGACGCAAACAGCATTGGTGTAGATTGTGCGGTATGGATGAAAGAGCAAATAGAAGCCGGGAATCTTGTGGTGATTGCTGGCGATCGTACATCTGCAAATTCTAGGAACCGCACCCTTGTGACGGACTTTTTAGGGGAATCTGCAAATTTTCCAGAAGGCGCTTTTTCGTTGGCTGGTATTTTAAATGCTCCTGTTTACTTTATTTTTGCAGTCCGTAAAAAAGATTTTAATATCCGTTCGACTTATGAATTTCATGTCGTGCGGGCAAAGACTTCGTTGGATTGCCCTCGCAAGGAGCGTCCGGCTCGTTTGAATATGCTACTACGCGAATACGCTCAGATTTTAGAGAAGTTGTGTGTAAAGCATCCGTACCAGTGGTACAATTTTTACAATTTTTGGAAAGGTTGAAATAATTGGAGAACATTCTTATGAAAACTATTGTGATTGGAAACAGAAAACTCACCATCGAAGATGTTGTGGCAATAGCCAAGAAACAGGTTCGCGTCGAGTTGGACAACTCTGAAGAATTTCAAAGGAAAATTGATTCCGGTGCAGAATTTTTAGACGAAGCGCTTGCTGAACATGGCGGAATTTACGGCGTGACGACAGGCTATGGTGATTCTTGTACGCAAGTGTTGCCGCCGGAACATTATTACCAGTTGCCGATTAACTTGACGCGTTTTCATGGCTGCGGCCTTGGCAATTACTTTGACGCAGAGACGACTCGTGCGATTATGGCAGTTCGCTTGAACACGCTTGCACAAGGTTTTTCGGGCGTAAGCTACGCATTGCTGAAAATTATTACGCTGTTCTTGCAGAACGATATCTTGCCGCTGATTCCGCAAGAAGGGTCGGTTGGTGCAAGCGGCGACTTGACTCCGCTTTCGTATTTGGCGGGTGCCGTGATTGGCGAACGCGACGTGATGTACAAGGGCGAACGTAGGTCTTCTTTGGATGTGATGAAGGAACTGGGAATTACACCGCACAAGTTCCGCCCGAAAGAAGCGATTGCGATTATGAACGGTACGGCGGCGATGAATGCGGTTGCATGCATGGCTTATTCCCGTGCAGAATATCTCTCGGATTTGGCTTGCCGCATTACCGCGATGATTACAGTTGCGATGAAGGGTAACGCTTACCATTATTACGAACGTTTGTTCGAAGCAAAACCGCATCCGGGGCTTGGTGTTGCCGCAAAGAAAATGCGTGACGCGTTAAATCTCGAAGTGGTGAAGAACGTTGTTCCTGAAAAAATCCAGGACCCGTATTCTTTGCGTTGCGCTCCGCATATCATTGGACTTTTCTATGATTCCAGTGCATTTTTGCGTCAGCTGATTGAAATTGAACTCAACAGCGCGAATGACAACCCGATTGTCGATCCATTTACAAAGAATATTTTCCACGGCGGACATTTCTACGGTGGACACATCTGCCTTGCGATGGATACGCTCAAGAACATGGTCGCAAACATTGCGGACCTTCTGGACCGTCAGCTGGCAATGATTGTCGATATCAAGTTCAACCGCAATTTGCCGCCCAACCTTGCAGGGAGCAAGGGCGATTACGATATTA
Source organism: Fibrobacter sp. (assembly GCF_017545445.1). GTDB lineage: Bacteria > Fibrobacterota > Fibrobacteria > Fibrobacterales > Fibrobacteraceae > Fibrobacter. The sequence continues at coordinate 10,324 of NZ_JAFWOM010000135.1, read as the reverse complement.
ATCACGGTTTCAAGGCCGTGCAGATTGGCGTGTCGGCTTGGACCGCCGAAGCGCTCCACCTCACGATGCCGATGAGCGTATTCAGCCGTTCTACGGAATGCCACAATCAGGACAAGGTCAGCATGGGCACAATTGCATCCCGCGATTGCATCCGCATCTTGGAACTTTCGGAACAGGTGGCCGCGGCTGTACTTTTGGCGTCGGCTCAGGCTCTCCGCATCCGCTTGGAACGCAAGGAAATTTCAGAAGACCGCATTAAGAATTTAAAGGATACGTACGATCAAGTGTTCTCTAAGTTCGAACCGCTGGAATGCGATCGTCAGCTTGAAAAAGACTTGCGGAACACGCTAGAACTTATCCGCAATAAATTTTACACCGTTTAATGGAGTTAATCGATTATGGCTGTAAAGAAACTCAAAGCATCTGTAGAATTCCGCATTGAATTTTACGATATTGATTCTATGCAAGTTGCATATCACGGCAATTACGTGAAGTTCATGGAAGTTGCCCGTTGTGCCTTGCTTCAAAAAATCGGTTACGGCTATAACGAAATGACAAAGAGCGGTTACGTCTGGCCGGTTGTCGATTTGCATATCAAGTACATCCGTCCGATGATTTTCATGCAGAAGGTTCGTGCCGAGGTAACGCTTGAAGAATACGAAGTCTGCATGAAACTCTCGTATAAGTTCAAGGATGCGGATACGGGAGTGCTACTGACAAAAGCAGAAAGCACGCAAATGGCTGTCGACTTGAATACGAAAGAATCGCTGTGGGCGTGCCCTTCTTGCTTTACGGATTTGGTGAGGGAGCTTCTTGCAAAGGAGTCTTGATGCTTTCTGGCAGACATTTTTTTTGTAGATTAAATTGCATGAAGCTCTTTCTTTTCCTTGTTTTATTCATGTCTATGGCATCTGTTGCTATGGCATCTGTTTTTGATCATCCGATGGATGCAACGTCAAAACAGGTCTTGACGCACGTCTTGACACAAATGAATCGTTATGGTTCGGTGACAGGCGATTTTAAGCAGACTAAGTCTATAAAGAAATTGAACCGTGATTTTGTTTCGACGGGTACGTTCCGCATATCGAAAACATCGGGAATTGTCTGGAAAACGCAAAAACCGTTCCCTTCAGAAATGACCGTTTCAGATGCTGGAATTACTGAACGCAATGCTAGCGGCCAAGTACGAACGATTTCCACAAAGGATAATCCTGTTTTTGTTCAAATTTCGACAACGATTCAGGCATTATTTTCGGGAAATATCACCGAGTTGGAAAATCGTTTTGACATTTATTATGAAAAAATAGTATATGGCGGTGTTATATCTTATCTTAAAATCAGACTTGTGCCTCGCGAAGCTTCCGTTCGCAAAGTGATTGCAAATATCGTGATGGAACTATCTGAAAATCTTGATAAGGTCGTTATTACCGATGGGGAAGGTTCCCCTGTGGTTTATGAATTTACAAACCATCAATCTTTGATCGAATCGGATTCTTTAAAAGCTCCTTAGAAATAATAGCAAATGATGAAACGCACGAAAAAAAATGAGTTGAATGCAAAAATCGGAGTTTTACTCTGGTTCATTATTCATGCGACTTTAATTGTGCTCGGCGTTTCTGTTCCGTGGAAATTGGATTCGGACTTGTATTCCATTTTACCGGATTCCAGTGAAATTCAAAATGTAAGTGAAGCAGAGAAAGCACTCAGTTCACGTTCGATGCGTAATATTACGGTTCTCGTGGGGCATGCAAATTTTGATGTGGCTCGCGGTGCGGCAGTTTCGCTCGATAGCATTTTTAAGGGCGATACATCGTTTGTTGAAACGAGGCTTTTGGTTGACGAAAATACGCTAGACGAAACGAAGAATTTCCTTTTTGATCATCGCTATACGATTCAGGGCGAAGCGGTTCGTGAAGCTCTTAATTCTAAAAATCTTGAAGCGTTGAAAATGGGTGCGTTGCAAAAAATTTATGGCTCGTTTTCTTTGGCGAATTTGAACCGTCTCGATGAAGATCCTTTTTTGCTTGGCGAATCGTCCTTTGATAATTACATGCAAAAATCGCCCATGGCATCCACTCATTTTAGTTTGCGCAATGGTGTGCTCGCGGCTCAAGATTCTGGTGTGACGTATGTGATGTGGAATGCGGTTCTTTCTGATAAGGTGTCGTCTATGGCGACTGACGGTCATGTTATCGGTCGTTTGAACGAAAAGCTGGATTCCTTGGAATCAGCAATTGCAGGACTCCGAGTAGCCGCTTCGGGCGTGCCGTTCCATAGTTATGAAAGTTCCAAAGAGGCCAAATCCGAAATTGCTTTGATTTCGGGCGTGTCCATTTTCTTGATTTTGTTGTTGCTGCTTTACGTTTACAGGTCAACGCTTCCCATTGTGGCGACGATTACGACGATAGCTCTTGCTATTTTCACATCGCTTGCGTTTACGTGGTTCATCTTTGGAAATGTCCATGTCTTTACGTTTGTATTTGGCACGAGCGTCATTGGCGTGAGCATCGACTATGCGGTGCATTTTTTCACAAGCTTGAAGTCCGGCTATCGCAATGTCCGCTCAAAAATTTTTAAGGGTCTCGTGCTTGGATTCATGACGACGGAATTCAGCTACATTGCACTTACTTTCGCTGATTTTTCTCTATTGCGTCAAATGGCCGTTTTCTCGATGGTGGGGCTTTTGAGTTCGTTCTTGACGATAACGCTTTTGTTCCATGCCCTCATTGAAAATAGACAAAACGCAGGGAAAAGCTCCGAGAAAAAAGGGGAAAAGAATACAATTGCTTTGCCCTCGCGGAAACTTCCGATGGCATTTCCCAAAAAGTTCATAAAGTTTTATGCAGGGCTTCCTGTATGGTTTGTCCGTGTGCTTTTGGTCATATTCGTAATCGCTTTGTTGCCGGGACTTCGTTCGCTTTACGTGCATACGGATTTAGGTAGCCTTTATTCGATGAGCGATAAGCTTAAAGCCGGTGAAGCCTTGAATCGAAAACTGAACAATATTGGTATATCTTCAAATTATTTTATTGTAGAAGGTAATAGCGAAGAAGATGTCTTGGAGCGAGAAGAAGAACTCACGTCCCGTCTTTTGCAAGCCGAAAAAAATAATTTATTGAAATCGCACTTGGCGGCATCGAGTTTTGTTCCTTCGTTAAAAACGCAGCAACAGACGTTTGAAGATGCTTGTAAATTGCTTTTGACGCAAGATTCGATAGTTGATTCGTCAAGCGTCTTGAAATCCTCAGTCCGTGATTATCTGGCTGAAATTAGCATACAGAACGATTCTCTGCTTGTGGCTAGTTTGAAAGAAAAACCGAATTATGTTGGATTCGAAACTTTGTTTTCTGGTAGCGAACAAAAGCTGAAACTTCCACAGTCCTTCCGTTCATTGCTTGAAATGCTTTGGATTGGTGCCGTAGGGGATTCGCTTGGCAAAAAGTTTTACAGTGCTGTATTCCCGCTCCATGTAACGGAATCGTTTGACGCTCAAAAAATAGCGAAGAATTTGCCGCAAGTTTATGCTGTGAATAAAATAGAAAATATAAATAGTTCGTTGACAAAAATTTCGCGGGTTTCGCTAGTCCTTGTTGGAATTGCATACGTTGCAGTGTTCTTAGTTCTAATTGTTGTATATAAATTTAAAGTTGCTTTGAAGATTGTCCGAGCTCCAGTCTTGGCCGGGTTCTTTGTGGCTTCGGTTTTTGGTTATCTTGGTATTAATTTCAATTTCTTTGCCATTGTCGGTGTGATTCTTACGTTGGGTATAGGCATTGACTATGCTTTGTTCTTTAGGGAAGGCGGTCGCAAAAATCAAACGACGGCTCTTGCGGTAATACTTTCGACTGCAACTACGCTTATTTCTTTCGGAAGCCTCGTGTATAGCGTTTTTATTCCTGTTTCGACTTTTGGACTAGCCGTGCTGCTAGGCATTTCGTGTTGTTTTTTGCTGTCTCCGTTAAGTGCGGAACGCTGAAATTTTCTAATTTTGTCTCCGATTATGAAATTGGGCTTCAAAATTTTTGCACTTGCTTGCTGGATTGTGTGCGCGGCTGTTTTTGTTTCTTGCCACCATACGCTAGTCAAACCCAATTCCGTAGCTATTTACTACTCCGATTCTAAATCTGTTAGCTTGCTTTCGACTTCTGCAATGGTGGGTTCAATCGATGAGGCTCAGCATTTGATAGGTTTTTTTGGACAATCGCTAGCTTCAGGCGCGTCCTCTGCGGATTCTGCTAAGGAGTTTAGTGGCGATGTTTGGGTGCGTGCGAACGATTCAATTCTTTCTATCACGCTTTTTGGCGGTTTTGGAATGACAATCGCCGAACTGACATACGCGAACGATTCCGTTTCTTTTGCAAGCTCTGTGATTGATGTCGAGAAAATGAAACCGGAATATGTGCTGGCTGATTTCCAGGCTTGTTTTTATCCGTTCGAAGCCTTGCGTGAAAATTTTGAAAAATCTGGTTTTGTGTTTAGTGAAAAACATACTGAACCCACAGCAACGGAGGGACTTGCGTCAGCTAAGCCTTCGTCGGATTTTGAACGTGTTTTAACGGATGATGGTAAAGTGATTCTTCGCATAGTTCGCAAGGCAAACGAAATTGATTTGGTCAATGAATTGCGCCATTACAAGTATCACATAACGCTCGGTAGTGACGGATGAAAAGACCCTTATACATAAATGATTTCGGTTTTCGCTGCATTTTAGGTGGTGACAAGAATTCTGTTTTTGAAAAGATTGCTAATGGTGCTCGTGGTGATTTTACCATGTACGATGTCGCTGGTGTTATGCGGCCTGCTGCGACGATCGACCCTAACACGCTTGAACCTGTCATTGAAAAAAAATTTGATAATCGCGTGAATCGCCTGTCCCAAGCCGCATTGTCGAGCGTTGATAATACCATTCGCAAAGCCGTTGAAAAGTTTGGTCCTGCTCGCGTCGGTATTTTTATCGGCTCGTGCGACAACGGTTCTGAAGCTTCGGTGGCTGCACTCCGCGCATTCAAGGAGACAGGGGCGTTCCCCGAAGGTTATGTGCTTGATTATCAGCTTGCCGATTATCCGGCAAAGTTTATCGCAGAGCGTTTCGGAATCACGGGAATGACCTCCGTGCATTCTACAGCCTGCGCCTCCAGTGCGAGTGCTTTTGTTTCGGCACGCAATAACCTTTACGCAGGGAATTGCGATGTCGCCATTGTGGGCGGAGTTGATATTGCATCACGTTCGGTGATTCTTGGTTTTGCGTCCTTGGAAGCGATGAGTGATAAACCGACGAATCCGTTCAGTGCGAATCGTTCGGGACTCACGCTTGGCGATGCCTCGGTATTTTTCGTGGTGACACGCGAACCCTGTGCCGAACTTTGCACGCCGGAATGCAAAGGCTTGAAGGTCATCGGCTTTGGAGAAAGCGCCGATGCGGACCATATTACGGCACCGCGTGCCGATGGGGAAGGTGCTTATCAAGCAATGAAGGCCGCTCTTGATAACGCGGGCCTCGATGCATCACAAATCGGTTATGTGAACTTACACGGAACGGGAACTGAACTGAATGATGCCATGGAATCGCGTGCCGTGAATCGACTTTTTGGAGAATCGAATCGCGCCGATGTTCCCGCAAGTTCGACTAAAGCGCTAACGGGGCATACGCTCGGTGCCGCAGGAGCTTTGGAACTTGCATTTTGTTGTTTGTCCTTGCAAAACCGCGATAGCGATAATAATTGTACGCTCCCGTCGCATCTGTTTGATGGAGTCGTGGATCCGAATCTTCCACCGGTTCATTTGGTAAAGCCGGGTGAAAAAGCTAAAAATCTCAAATACTGCATGAGCAATTCGTTTGCGTTTGGCGGCTGCAATGTGTCTTTGATTGTTGAAAATGGTTTAGTATGAACGAAGAATTTAAAACAAAAGAAATTGTAAGTGAGCTTGTACCGCATAAGGGCAAGATGTTTTTGCTCAATCGTGTGCAAAGCTACAGTCTTGAAACGATTAGCATCACGACCGAAATCGATATTACTCGAGAAGACCTTTTTTACGAAGAAGATCTCGGTGGAGTCCCTGCATGGGTCGCTTTTGAATACATGGCACAAAGTATTTCTGCTTTGTCTGGAATTTATGGCCGTTCCAGAGGCGAAAAACCTAAGGTGGGCTTTATCATGAGCGTCAATAGCTTCAAGGCGAATGTACCTGTTTTTAAAGTAGGCGAAACTGTAGTCGTGACAGTGCGTCAGACAATTCGAATGGACATGGCGGTTACTTTTGACGGTACTGCGAAAGTGGGCGAAACTCTTGCAGTGTCGGCAACTCTTAATACTGTTGAAGTTGAAGATCCCAAGATGGCATTGGGCTTGAATTAAAATACGAGGAATGGAATGATGGATAATTCAAAGTCAGTTTTGATTACTGGAGCGAGTGGCGGAATCGGTCTTGCAATTGCCGAAGCTGTTGCAAAAGAAGGCTACACAGTTGTCGCTCATTACAATAGAAATTCTGCTCCGATAGATGCTCTTGCCGAGCGAATTCGTGCCAATGGAGGCAATATCCGCACGTTACAATTCAATATTTGCGACCGTGAACAATGCCGCGAAGTTCTTGAAAAGGATATCGCTGAAAATGGCATTTATTATGGCATTGTCACGAATGCGGGTGTCTGTGCTGACATGGCGTTCCCCGCAATGACCGATGAGTATTGGGATAAAGTGTTAAATACAAATTTGAACGGTTTTTACAATGTCGTTCATCCACTAGTGATGCCCATGTGCCGTAAACGTAGAGGCCGTATCATCACAATTTCTTCGGTGTCCGGCATTATCGGAAATCGTGGACAAGTGAATTACAGTGCATCAAAGGCAGGCCTCATCGGCGCAACCAAGGCTTTGGCAACGGAACTTGCGAGCCGCAACATCACGGTGAACAGCGTTGCTCCAGGCGTCATCGAAACAGAAATGATCAAGGACGCTCCCTTGGATATGATTTTGCCCGCAATTCCAATGAAACGTGTTGGAAAACCCGAAGAAGTCGCGGCAACGGTTGTATTCCTGCTTTCTGAAGGGGCTGCTTACATTACACGCCAGGTGATTTCTGTTAATGGAGGACTCGCATGACCCGTCGTGTCGTTGTAACAGGTGGTAGCTGTGTTTCTTCGCTAGGCGTTGAAATTGATGATATTTTTTCATCGCTGAAAACTTTGAAAAACAAAATCGTACGGATGAAAGACTGGGACAAGTACTCACAAATGAATACTCGTCTTGCAGGACCGATTCTTTATGATTTGCCCGAATATCCTCGAAAGAAAATCCGTGGCGCAGGTCGAGTGGGCTTACTTGCAATTACGTCAGCCGATAAAGCGATTCAGTTGGCAGGGCTTACTGAAAATCCAGATCTTTTGAAGTCTGGTCGCGTTGGAGTCGCCTATGGATCTTCGATGGGTAGCGTCAACCCGTTGCTTGATTTCTTTGCAATGTTGAATCCGCCCCATGACGGTTCAAAAATTTCTGCAACGACTTACATTCGTTCGATGCCGCAGACTTGCGCCGTAAACATCAGCATTTATTTTGGCACGACTGGCCGCTTGATTACGACAAATACCGCATGTACAAGCGGTAGCCTTTCAATCGGTTACGCATACGAAGCCATCAAGTACGGAATGCAAGATGTGATGATTGCAGGTGGTGCCGACGAACTCGACCCGACGGAATCCGCTGTATTTGATACGTTGTTTGCTACAAGCGTCAAAAACGATTCCCCAGAATTAACTCCTGTTCCTTTTGACCGCGACCGCGATGGACTTGTCATTGGCGAAGGCTCCGGGACGCTAGTTCTTGAAGAATATGAACACGCAAAAGCACGTGGAGCCCACATTTATGCGGAACTGGTCGGTTTTGGACACAACACCGATGGCGACCATATTACGCAGCCCAAAAAAGAGACCATGCAGCATGCTCTTGAGCTTGCAATTAAGGATGCGGGAATCTCGCCGGATGCTATCGGTTACGTGAGCGCTCATGGAACGGCAACGCGTCATGGCGATACTGCTGAAAGCTGGGCTACTTACGAAGCTTTGAAAAAACGTGCTGTCGCGATTTCTAGCCTCAAGAGCTATATCGGGCACACGCTGGGGGCATGCGGCGGTATCGAAGCGTGGCTTGGCATCAACATGATGAAACGTAAATGGTTCAACCCCAACTTGAATCTAAAAAACGTCGATCCTGAATGCGCTCCGCTGGATTACATTACAGGAGCTGGCCGCGAACTGGATACGGAGTATTTCATGTCGAACAACTTTGCGTTTGGCGGCATCAATACTTCGCTTATCCTCAAACGCATTTAATTAACATCTTGGTATTAGCTTAAGCCATGATGTCATGCCGGATTTATTCCGGCATCAATAGTTTATATATAACTTCTAAAATTTTGTCAGTGATTCCACGCGGTAGCCTTTGAGTGCTTCTCGACCTTTGAGGTCAGTAAGCTCGATGATGAACACGCAACATTCGACAGTTCCACCCACCTTTTCGATAAGGTGGGTGGCGGCTTTTGCGGTACCTCCGGTGGCGAGCAAATCATCGACAATGATGACTTTCTGTCCAGGTTTTATCGCGTCCTTGTGAATTTCCATATATGCTTGTCCGTATTCCAGGCTGTACGAAACCCCGACCGTTTCGCGGGGGAGTTTGCCTTTTTTGCGCTCCGGAACGAACGGCTTGTGGAAATGTTCTGCAATCGGGACACCAAAGAGAAAACCGCGTGCTTCAAGGCCCACAACCACATCAAATTCGATATTTTCCAGCAATTTGTAAAGTGCGTCAAGTGTAAGCTTTAGTCCTTCAGCGTCACCCAAAATTCCTGTGACATCACGGAATAGAATCCCCGGCTTTGGAAAGTCAGGAACAGAGATAATATAATCTTCGATACGTTTCATTTTTCCCCTCTTTTTTAGACGAAAGAACGCTCGCAAGCTCGCTGTAGAGTATAGACGAAAGAAAAATGAACCATCTCGTTCTTGATATTCTTCTTTCGTCTATCGTCTTTCGCCTATCGTCTATAGTCTATCGTCTAATTTTTTCTCTACTGTCGCAATAATTTTGTCGCGTTCGCCGCACCAATCGGGCGCGATAAGCATTTCGCTCGGACTTTCGCCGCTAAACCGTTCGATCGCGATATCCATGCCGATAATTTTAATCATCTCGGCAACCGCTTCGCAGTATTCTTCAAACGAAAGCAGTTTGAACTCTTTGTTGATGTAATCTTGCGCCATTGCAGTGCCCACTACGATATGTAACGGATGGATTTTGACGGCGGCAAGATTCAAGTCGCGTACGACTTGTGCAGTGCGTTTAAAGTCATCCATCTTTTCGCCGGGCAACCCGACTATCACATGCGTTGTAACGGTGAGGCCTGCAGTTTGGCAGCGCTTCACTGCATCTTCAAATTCCGCAAGTGTATGCCTGCGGTTGATTCCTGCAAGCGTCAAGTCATTTGCAGTCTGGAGTCCAATTTCTACGATAATTGGCTTTTTGCGGTTAAGTTCTGCGAGGTATTCCACCTTTTCCTGCTCCAAGCAGTCCGGACGGGTTCCAATCGCAAGTCCTGCAATTTCCTTGTGCTTGATAATCGGATCGATGATTTCGCGCAAATGCGTAAGCGGTGCATGCGTGTTCGTGTAAGGCTGCAAATAGGCGAGGATGCCCGCATTCGGATACTTGTCGCGGAGCTTCGGAACGAAATTTTCAAGCTGTTCTTCGATGGAAACTTTCGCCTGGTCAAAGACGGGACTAAAGCTACGATTGTTGCAATAGCTGCAACCAGAAAATCCCTTGGTACCGTCGAGGTTCGGGCAACTCATGCCGCCGTTGAGCGGGAGCTTTCTCACCTTGAGGTAATTCGGGAACAGTTCCAAGAGTAAATCGCGATAAGGTTTGTAATGCATATTTTTAATATAGTATTATAGAGATGGCAGATATAAAATTTACAAGTTTTTTTAACGCCATTTGTGCCTTTGCATCAATCAAGAAGGCGATGTCATGGCGGACCTGATCCGTCATCTGTCCGTTATGATGGTAATTTATATATTCACCGAGGCAATAAAAAAGCGGTAAACCGAATAATTTATTATCTTGACAAAATAAGCATTAGGATGGATAAATGAAAAAAATAAGACTGGCTTTTATTTCTTTTTGTTTTATGATGACTGGGTGCGATTATGGTTATCCCAAAATTAGAGTTTACAATGATGCGTTATCACCTATTGATGTTTGTGGTGATTATTATGAACGTCGCTTAATAGGTGATAATCCACAGGATTCCGCATGGAGTGAAAAAGTGA
>NZ_JAFWOM010000134.1 GCF_017545445.1 Fibrobacter sp. | reverse complement strand
TCAGGCGGCTAGAAATAGCCGTCTTTTTGCGTATTAAAAGGGAAACAAACGAAAGGCGGTGCATTCGATGGCATCAAGTGCGCGGGGGCGCAATTCTTCCAAAGCTGCTGAATGGGTAGAGGACGAAGAGAACTTGATGCTTATTGAGTGTTGGGCGCGTGACGGTTTTACTAATGCCGATATTTCGGAAAAGATAGGAATAGGCGAATCAACATTCAGCAAATGGTTAAACAAATACCCTGAGCTAAAAGAAGCGTTGCGCAATGGTCGTGAGTTGGTTGATTACAAAGTCGAAAACGCTTTGCTTAAATCAGCTCTAGGCTACAAGACAACAGAATCAAAAGTAACGCTAATCATGCGTGATGGCGTTGTGGTAGAAGAACGTGAGGAAACCACGGAACGCGAAATTGCGCCCAATACAACAGCGGCGCAAGTATGGTTGTATAATCGATTGCCTAAGAAATGGAAAAAGAACCGCGATAACGTTTTGGATTTGTCCGATGAGGATACGTCGATTCAGATTACGGTTGTGAACAAGTCAACCGATGATGAAGAAAACGACGATACGGTTAACGAATCGGTCAGAATCCGAAAAAGCACGGAACAGGAAAAAGCCCAAAAAGAGCGTGAAAAGGCTGAAAAAGCGCGTAAAACGAAAGAAAAGGCTGCTAAAACTACTTTTTACGATGAAAACGACGATTGGGATGACGATGATGATTGGGGTGATTGAAAGTGAAAATCACTAAGAAGATTGCCCCGGCTTTCAGCGGTTTCGTTTTCGATTGGGATTATGAAACGTATTTGCTTTGCGGTGGATACGGTAGCGGTAAAAGCTATCACATTGCTTTCAAAATCATTTTGAAATGCCTAGAGGAAAAGCGAAAGGTGTTGGTCGTTCGCGAGGTTTACGAGACAATAGCCGATTCGTGTTATGACCTATTCCGCGAAATACTCTTGGATATGGGCTTGTATACCGAAAACCGTTCTGAGTTTTACAGGAAGAAGAATCGCGTATGGGGTCAGTTATCGCCATTGCGTTTCAGATTTCCCAATGGTTCGACAATCATATTTCGCGGTATGGATAAGCCTGAGAAAGTGAAATCAATCAACGGCGTTTCTATCGTGTGGTTGGAAGAGGCAAGCGAAATCAAGTATTCGGCGTTTCAGGAATTGCAGGGACGTTTGCGAACGCCTGATGTTTCAATGCATTTCTTTTTGAGCTGTAACCCGGTTGGTCGTGAAAACTGGATTTACCAACGCTTTTTCAAATTCACGGATGATGACGGCAAAGAGCGCTTAATCATGGATGAAGAGAAATTCTATGAGCGCAAAGAGCTAATAGGTAAAAATGGCGTTTACTATCATCATTCAACGCCGTCTGATAATCCTTGGTTGCCGTGGCGCTACATAAAGCGTTTGGATGATTTGAGGCATTACGATTATCCGCTTTACATGGTGGCGCGTTGGGGGCGTTTTGGCGCAACTGGTACGCGAGTATTACCGCAAATGCGAATTTCGAAACGCGCAGACCAAATGAAAAAGAAAGTCATGGAATTGGGCTTTCAGAATATGTATTTCGGATTTGACTTTGGTTTCGAAGAATCGTTCAATGCCGTTGTGTGCATGAGCGTAGACCGCGAGAATCAAGTTCTGTACGTGTGGGATGAAATCTACATGAACCATATCACGGATGACAAATTCGCAGCTTTGCCCGAAATGCAGAAGTTGAGGCGGCGTGTTAACGACGTTGCGGCTATGGGGTTGAGCAATGGGATTATCGTTGCAGACAATGCAGACCCGAAAGCTATTCAGTATTACAGGCAACAGGGTTTCAGAATCCGCGCTTGTAAGAACAAGTTCGTTGGTTCGCGGTTATCGAACACACGAAAAGTGAAGCGGTTCAAGAAAGTAATAGTATCTTCAAAATGCAAAAACACGATTCGTGAGCTAAAAGATTTAACTTACAAAAAGGATGCTAAGGGCAACGTGATTTATGACCAGTTCAATATCGACCCGCACACTTTCAGCGCGATTTGGTATGGATTGGATACGGTTACGGTTGCAGATTACAAGGATAGGAAATATTACTCTAAAGCTGGTTAGGTGGTGTTTTGAAATGGCAGACGATAAGACTTACGAGGACGTTGAAGAGGTAGAGGCATATACGATTGACCCGGATGCAAGCGGTATTAATTGGGCTGTGCGCCTTAAATCGAAATGGTTTTGGATGGCGATTATCCCGATGATTCTTCTGCTGGTTCAGCAAATCGCGGCTATGTTTGGTTTCACGCTCAATTTCGAAACGTTGCAAGCGCAAATCCTCGCAATTGTCGAAACGGTGTTCATGATTCTCGGTATCCTCGGTATCATCGTTGACCCGACAACCAAGGGCTTTTCCGATAGCGCACGCGCTCTTACGTACACAGAGCCGAATTAAGGCGGTGTCGAAATGTCGCGTGATTGGAATATGCCGAAACAGAGAAAGAGCGTGAGAAAGCGCGAGAAAGCTTCTGAGAAGAAATCAGAGCGCTTTTCGATAGCATGTGTGATGATTTTCGTGTTAGTTCTCGCTAGTTTCGTTTCGGCGTTCGCTCTATGGGCGTTCAACGATTCGATGCACGCGATGAATGAAGCTGTCAAGGCGCGTAGCGAGAAAACAGAGCAAACAGAAATGAAGGTTATGGAGGCAAATGACGTGCCTTATTCAGAATCTTCTAGTTCTAGTTCGAAAAGCGCGAATGCTTCTAGGAAATATCAAATGCCGTTGTATTTGCAAACGCAACAGAGTTGGTCGAATGTTCCGTATGGAAACAATACGATTGGAATTAGCGGTTGCGGGCTTACTTGTGCTGCAATGACGGTTGAATGGTTCACAGGTGAGCGTTGCATGCCTTTTGATTTGGTTTATCAGGTTGGCAGCAATTGCATGGTTTATGCAGACGATGGAACGCTTGTAAACGATATGGAGCTGTTCGGCGATTATCTGCATGAGAAATACGGTTTCGATGTTTCAGAGCAGTATTGGAACGTGAAACGCGCATTGGCTGAGGTTAACAACGATTATTCCCAAGCTGTCGTTTGGGCGGGCGTTAACGGTCAGTTAGGCAACGAATGGTATGACGGGCATATAATCGTGATTTACCGTGTCGGTGATGAATACGTTGAAATTCGTGACCCGTATAACCAAGAGAATTCAGAAGCGCGTTATTCGATTTACGATTTCGAGAATATGGATTGCTGGACGTATTTTTACACAGTGAAAGAAGGTGTGTGATAGTGGCATTGCATGGTATCGATATAGCGAATCATCAAGAGGGCATCAATCTTTACGATGTTCCTTTTGATTTTATGATTGCGAAAGCAACTGAGGGAACAGGTTTTGTTGATTGGACGTGTGACGGATACGTGCAAGCGGCTTTAGCTCAGGGAAAGGGCGTTGGCGTTTATCATTTTGCGCGTACAGGTGACCCGATTGCACAGGCTGATTTCTTTGTCGATAATATACGTGGTTATATCGGCAAGGCCGTTCTTTTCCTTGATTGGGAAAATGCGGGCGATTATGATTTGAACGTTTTGGCGCAAGGCCCGGAGTGGGTTAAACGTTGGCTTGACCGTGTTTATGAACTTACGGGCGTGCGTCCGATGATTTACATGAGCAAGTCAGTTTGCCGTGAATATGATTGGTCTGCTGTTGCGCCTGATTACGCTCTTTGGATGGCTCAGTATCCGAATTACGATGAAACGGGCTATCAGGATGACCCGTGGACGGATGGATACGGCGTTGGCGCGTTTCCGGGTTGGGCTATCCATCAGTACACTTCTAGTGGTCGTTTGGGCGGTTATGACGGTCTTTTAGACCTTGATATCTTCTATGGGGATATGGTTGCTTGGAACAAGTTTGCGGGCGGTACAGGCGATGTGAAGCCGTCTCAGGGCGGTTCTAAGTCTGTTGACGAACTTGCAAAGGAAGTTCTAAACGGTCAGTGGGGTAACGGCGATGACCGTAAGAATCGCCTTACCGCTGCCGGGTATGATTACAATGCGGTTCAGAATCGCGTTAACGAGTTGGTAGGCGGTTCTAATACGAAATCCGTTGACGAGTTGGCGCATGAGGTCATAGATGGCAAGTGGGGCAATGGCGATGCGCGTAGGAATGCGCTGAATGGCGCTGGTTACGATTATGACGCTGTGCAAGCCCGTGTGAATGAATTTCTCAATTCAAAATCAGTCGATGAATTGGCGTATGAGGTCATTCAAGGCAAATGGGGCAACGGCAATGACCGAAAGAACCGTTTGCAGAATGCCGGTTACGATTACAACGCCGTGCAAGCGCGTGTTAACGAGTTGCTTTAGTTGGTGATTGAAATGTCAGACGAGATTAAAGCCGTTAACGAGCAGCGCAACAGCACGGAGGTAATTAAAGCGTACAATCGCATTCCATATGGTTTGCTGAATGCGGAAATAGAAGGTTCGGCGAAAGACACGTTGGACGAGTTCACGCAGATTTGCGAGTATTACCGAATTTACAAGGATGGCGCTAAGTTCTCGGTAGAGGGTTCAAACGGTGATTACGTGCCTGCTACGTTGCGTTACAAGATGGCTAAATCTCTGATTGACAAAGAGGCGCGTTTCCTTTTCGCAGAACCGCCGACGATTCAGGTTGAAGCTAAGGGCGATTTGGGCAAGACGAGCGAAGAGGCTGCTAAGTCGATTACCGTTTTGAATGACTTGGTTAAAACCGTTCTCGATTCCAATATGTTTGAAGAGCAGTTAATCAAGGCGGCTAAAGATTGCTTTATCGGAAAGCGTGTTGCGGGCTTGGTTAACTTCAATGAGGATGACGGCGTTACGGTAACGTTTTTGCCCGCAACGCAGTTCGTTTACGATACGAAAATGGGCAATCCGAACGTTATAACGAAATTCGTTGCGTTCATCATCGTTCGTGATTCGCTTACATTGTCGGATAAGCGTATTTTCAAAAAGAAATTCGTTTTGAAAGACGATGGCGTTGTCTACTTAGAGGAAACGCTTTTCGATGGCGCGGGCGCTCTAATCGAAGAGGTAACGACGGAACAGCCGATTAAGCTTGACACGATTCCCGTTGCCGTTTTCGTCAATGACGGTCTTACCGGCGAGGATAAGGGCGAATCGGAAATCGAGATTTTGAAGGATTACGAATCGTATTATTCGAAACTCGCAAATGCTGATACGGATGCAGAGCGCAAGAGCATGAATCCAGTTAAGTATGCCGTCGATATGGAGCCTAATTCTACTAAGGATTTGAGTACGGCGGCGGGTGCTTTTTGGGATTTGGGTTCAGACCAGAACCTAGACCATCCTACGCCACAAGTCGGTATGTTAGAACCGAACATGAGCTATTCAGAAGCGCTCAAAACGACGTTAGACCGTATCAAGACTGTTGGTTACGAGCAGGTTGATATGCCGAATATCACGCTTGAAAGCATGACGGGCGCGATAACGAGCGGTAAGGCGCTCAAAGCGGTTTACTGGCCTTTGATTGTGCGTTGCAAAGAGAAAATGAAAATGTGGGCACCACAATTGCGCCGTTTGATTGACGTTCTCATTCAGGGCGCTATGCAGTATCCGAATACCGTTGTCGATTATCTGAACGATACGATTGTTCCCGTTGCATATGAAATCAGCATCGAGCAGAATTCTAGTTTGCCCGAAGATGAGATTGAGGAAAAGCAACAGGATTTGTCAGAGGTTAATTCTCAGGTCAAATCGCGTAAGTCGTATATGCAGAAGTGGTTTGGTCTTACCGATGACGAAGTTAACGAGGAATTGGAGCAGATGGCGAAAGAACGTCAAGTGTTAGAGGATTCGGCGCTTTTGGGCGGTGCTATGGGCGGTGATGTGGTTCCATATCCCGATGCAGAAGATAACGCCTTAGAAAGCGCCTCAGATGGGTCAGGCAATGTTTCTGAGTGATGATTGCAAGTGTCAAATCAAATGGACGTTCGTAGATAAAAGCTATTTGCTCAGCAAGTGCGAACTTTGGATTGACGGCAACGATATGTGTTTGAGATTGTCTGGAAACCGTCAGAAGCCGATTTGCGGGCGTTTGCGCAACTATAGGCGCAAGACGGCATTGCAAGCGCTTAGAAAGCACGGTATAGCGTCAGGTGATGCTTATTTCGGTAGGCATTTCGAAGATGCTGTATTTCAGGCATGGCATGATTTGGGATTGCCCGATGGTTATACTAAGCCGATTTTGAAAGAGATTTGTTAGGGGGTGGCGTTGCGTGGCGTTTCATGAATCTAAGGTCATTTTGAAAGATGCAGAGGCGGCACGTGACGCTATCACGGCTGCTCAGTATCAGCACATTTCTAATCTGTATACCGAATGGGCTGATGAGTTGGGCGAACAGGCTAAGTTTTGGGCTGGCAAGGATACGCAGAGCGCTTTGATGCGCGAATTGCAGTACAAGCAATTGCGGCAAGCCGTTACAGAGCAATCACACGTTGTTTCAAACGGCGTTTACCAGAGTTCCAAAGAAGCCTTGTACACTGTTTCAGAATCGGTTGTAAGTTCTTTGACGGCTTATACCGTCAGTCTTGGTTTCGAGCATATGGCGGTTGCCGCTGCTTACAATTCGATTCCCACAACCGTTGTGAATCAGCTTGTAACAGGGCAGTTGTACGAAAACGGCTGGAATTTGTCTAGCGCGATTTGGGGCAAT
>NZ_JAFWOM010000133.1 GCF_017545445.1 Fibrobacter sp. | reverse complement strand
GCTTTCACGAGTCCGGTAATCACGCCGGGGAGCGCGCCTTCCACTCCGGCGACGGCGATAACCACCGAAGCCTTGCGGATGTCCTCCACCTTCGAAAGTAGGCGGTGCAGCCCCGCAATCCCTACGTCGTACTGGCGCACGACCTTCACGCCGTTAAATTCCAGCGTCTTGGCGGCTTCTTCGGCGATAGGCAGGTCCGCCGTTCCTGCGCAACATACGGCCACGGGCCCAAGTTTTGCAAGTTTTTGCACCGTCTTGCCGCCAGAGCGACCGCGTTTTTGCCTGGCAGGCATTTCATCTGCCAACGAAATCGTCCGGGAAAGTTCGTCGTAGCAGATTTTCTCACCTGCATTTGCGATGAATTCCGCCTGTTCCTTGCTGCATTTGGTTCCTAATACGCGGCAGCCTTTGTCCCGGAACGTTCTAAGAATTTTCAGGAGCTGTTCAGACGTCTTGCCTGCGCAATAAACGGCCTCGCTGGTGCCTGTGCGCGATTCGCGGCTCACGTCCAGCTTGGCAAAACCGAGGTCTTCAAAGGAATCTTTTGAGACAAACTTTTTCATACTTCTAATATATCACTTAGAGTTGACTCTAAGGCAAATAAATTTTTCTAAAAATCAATAAGGTTTCCAGTTGTCGGCGTCCTTTTCGGCACCGACCTGGAACTTGGAAGAAGGTGCCGCGAAATCGATGTCGTCGACTGCGGGAGATTCGGCTTTCGTCGCTGTGGTTTCCACCGTCTCGGTTTCCGGCGCGGTTGCTGTCGAATCTCGCGGCGCGATGTTCGGGGCGTTTTCGGGATGGACCTCTTTTTGCGTGCGTCCCTTGTACCGTCTTGCTGCGAGCAGTCCAGTTTCAAAGAGCAGGTATGTGGGTGTGCCGAGCATCAGCTGGCTCACGATATCGGGCGGGGTGAGCAGCGCAGCGAGCACGAGAATCGCGACCACCACGTAGGGGCGCTTGCTGCAGACGGTTTCGTAATTCACGATGCCCGCACGGATAAGCGCGTAGGTCACCAGCGGGAACTGGAACATGCATCCGAACGCAAGCGAAAGCCAGAGCGCGAGTGTTACCAGGTTAGAGATGCCAAATACGGGCTGTAGGGTAGTGCTTGCAAAGCTCATGCCGAATTGCACAATCAGCGGGAAGCAGACGACAAGGCAGAAGGCGACGCCTGCGATAAACAGCCCGCTGGTCATGACCACGATGGAGCGGATGAATCGTTTCTCGTTATCGTATAGAGCAGGGAGCACGAACTGCCACATGTTCCAGGCGATGTAGGGCGAAAACAGCACGCAGTCCAGGAGAGCAGAAATCTTGAGCTGCAGCAGGAACACTTCCATGGGGGAAAAGTAGTGGAGTGTGAGCCCGCCCTGCAGGGCGATTTGCTTACAGAACCAGTCCAGAACGTAGGGCGAAACAAGGAACAGGGGCACGATGCCGATGGCAAGGGCGACAATAGAACGCAAAAGCGCCCGTCGGAGCGCTTCCAAATGCGAAATCAGCGTAGCCTCTTGATCCTGTTTGCTTGTCATAGTGGTTAGTGGTTGGTGGTTAGTGATTAGGATATGCAAAAAAAGACATCTTGATATCGGCATTCCTATTTACGGTCTGACGGCCTAATCACTGCTTACTAACCACTGTTTACTGATCACTTTTCTCGGCGGCTTTTTCCACCGTCTTCTGCAGGTCTTCGGCTTCTTCCTTCAGGGCGTCTTTGGCCTTCTTGTACTCGTTCTGGGCTTTGCCCAGAGAACGTGCGAGTTCAGGAATGCGCTTTGCCCCGAACAAAAGGAGCACCACGACCACAATCAGGATTATTTCTGGAATTCCAAGGGACATATTTTACCTGCCTTTTCTTAGAAATATACCATAATCCGTGACGGTGACGAAAAATTATCTACGGCACCATCGCGAACTAGGCTACAGTTCGATAATTCTGTATTTGCGGTTACCCATCTTCAGCTTTTCCATGGCGGGCAGCTGGTGCAGGCCTTCGCGGGTCTCGATGCGTTCCTTGAGGTCGTGAAGTTCCTTGGGCGGGAGCTTGTAGACCATGTCAACGCTGGCCTGGTCCACAGCCACGATGTCTGTGGAGGCGAGAATGCCGATGTCGCGGCACTTGGGTTCCGCTGCAGAAAGCCCTGCACAGTCGCAATCTACAGACATGCGACGCAGCACGTTGATAAAGCAGATGTGGCCCTTGAAAAAGTCGCAGGTTGCTTTTGCGGAATCGGCCATGGTTTCCATGAACAGGGCTCCGCTGGTTTTCCAGCCTGCCGTGCCGCCCGCTTCCATCTTGGTGGGGCCGCCCTTCACGTATTCGTGAATCATCTTCTTGCCCAGGCGTCCGCCCGCGCAACCGATGGCGATGTTCTTCATGGAGCCGCCGAAACCGCCCATGGCGTGGCCCTTGAAGTGAGTCAGCACAATCATGGAATCGTAATTCTTGATGTGTGCGCCCATGGACATTTCCTTGAAAATGAGGCCGTCCTTTACGGGGAGCATCACTTCGCCGTCTTCGTCCATGATATCTACATCGCAGAAGGTCCAGCCGTTCACCTTGAGGGTTTCGCGGTGCTGTTCGGTAGTGTAGCGGTCGCCTTCGTACCAGGTGTTGGTCTCCACAATCTTGGAGTTGGGAACCTGTGCCTGGAATTCCTTGACCCATTCGCGGGGCAGAATATTGGGGCCGTTCTTTTCGCCGGTGTGGAGCTTGATGGCGACACGACCGTTAATGCCCTCGTTGATTTTCTTGTACAACTTGATGAGGCCTGCTGCACTCAGGTCCTTGGTGAAATAGACGTTGGAAACGTCCTTTCCGGGTTCCTTCTGTTCCATGGATTTCCCTTTCGCGAAAGCGGGTGTGAATACGGCGGAAGCGAGTGCTGCTGCGCCTGCGGTTTTTAAAAAGTCTCTTCTGTCCATAAGTTTAGTGGCTAGTGGTTAGTGGTTGGTGTGAACCTCGGCCTTGGCGAGGGATTGGGCCTTGTACTTGCGTGCGATAATCATCACTGCCCATACGGACGTGATAAATGCCGACATGGCTACGCCTACCGTTGACATTTCCCGCACCATCTCGGAAACCCCTTCGGGGCTTGTGGCGGCGGTAAAGAAGGGGTAACTCCACATGAGTTCTCCGTTCATGGCGTGATCGATAATCAGGACGCCCGTCACAAGCCAGAGCATGCGGGCAAGCAGACGCAAACTTTTATAGAAGGGCTGCGGAGCACCAGAAACAGCGGCTTTAAGGTTCCTGGATTCACTTTTGGACTTGTCGGTCTGCTGCAACACGAGGGTTGCTATGGTGGTGACGACAGCTTCGGCCATGGGCACGACAAAACAGCACATAAAATCTCCTTTTGAAAATGTTCTATAAGAAATATAATACTTAGAGTTTACTCTAGGTGTCGGTTCCTTGTGAAAAAAATTGAAAAAAATTATTTAGAGTTGACTCCAACTCTATCATTTGGACGAAAATAATTATATTTTGTTAATATGAGTTACTCCATAGGCGATGTCGTCAAGAAAACCGGGCTTTCGGCCCATACCCTACGCTACTACGAAAAAGAGGGCCTGCTTCCCTTTGTTAAGAAAAACGCCTCGGGAATGCGTGCCTACAGCGACGAAGACCTTCGCTGGCTTACCATGATTGAATGTCTCAAGGATTCGGGATTACAAATCAAGGAAATCCGCCAATACATCGAGTGGTTCAACGAGGGCGATTCAACGCTTTCCCAAAGGCTGTCCCTTTTTGAAAACCGCCGCAAGATTCTTGAAAAGGAAATGGCCCGCCTTACAGTGGTCATGAACAAGATCCGCTTTAAGGAACTTCTATATCGGGAAGCCGTTCGGGTGGGCAACCTGGATGTCGCCACCAACGAAAGACGGTTCAAGCATCTGAAGAAAAAGTTGTTCGAGTCCCCGGACGATTTTGACAAGTAGAATTTTAATAAAGAAACTTTTTTACAACAAAGGAATTTATTATGAAGGTTATTTTATTCAATGGCAGCCGTCGTGAAAAAGGCTGCACTTATACAGCGCTGAGCCTCGTGGCAGGCGAACTCAAGGCCGCAGGCATCGAGACGGAAATTTTCTTCGTGGGTGGCCGCGTGCTAAAGGGCGAAACCGATGCCGTGGTTCACGAAGCCAAGGAAATCCTTAAAACAGCCGATGCCGTCGTCTATGGCTCTCCAGTTTATTACGCCTCCCCCAGCGGTGAAATGTTGATGTTCTTGGACAGGCTTTACGGCGTTGCCGAAGCGGAACTGCTCTTTAAGCCTGCCGCAACGGTTGCTTCTGCCCGCCGTGCAGGGACTAGCGCCACTCTCGATGCATTGAACAAGTACCCAGCATTTGCACAGCAACCCATGGTGGCATCGCGCTACTGGAACATGGTTCACGGCTCTAGCCCCGAAGACGTGCTGAAGGACGAGGAAGGCGTGCAAATTATGAAGGAACTGGGCCGCAACATGGCGTGGATTTTGAAGAGCATCGAAGCGGGCAAGAAGGCGGGTGTTGAACAGCCTGTAGCCGAAAAGAAAATTTTCACGAACTTTATCCGCTAAAAAAACGATGCGCTTGCGTTTTGCGAAGAACAAGAAACTCATGATTACGGCGATTATTTTATCGACCCTTTTTATTCTGGGAACCGTTGGCGTGCTGTTCCTGAACCAGGCAAAATTTGGGCGTATTCCGCAAGGCAAACGCCTTGAACGCATCAAACAGTCACCGCATTACGATGGTCAAAAGTTCGTGAATGACGAAAAGACTGTCACAATGACGGGCGATAAGAACTTGTTTGAATCGACGCTTGAATTCTTGTTCGGCAAAAGGTCGCAAACCGTTCCCGATACAGCGCTGACGGTCGTCAAAACGGACTTGAAATCGCTGCCGCAGGACCGCGATTGGATTGTATGGTTTGGACATTCTTCGTACTTGATGAATTTATCCGGGAAAAAGATTCTTGTGGATCCCGTGTTTTATCAGGGTTCGCCAGTAAGCTTTGTGAACAAGATGTTCAAGGGAACAGATGTTTACAAACCTGCCGACATGCCGGATATCGATTACCTGGTGATTTCACACGATCACTGGGATCATTTGGATTATCAGGCCGTGAAGGAACTCGAACCACGCGTAAAGTGTGTGGTGACGGGGCTTGGTGTGGGTGAACATTTTGAATACTGGGGTTACCCCGTCGAGAAACTTGTGGAACTCGATTGGTGGGATTCTACCGATCTGAGTGAAGGTTTTAATGTGACGTCGACTCCGGCAAGGCATTTTTCGGGTCGTGGAGTAAGGCCGAATAAAACGCTCTGGTCATCGTTTGTGTTCAAGACGCCGAAACGTAGCGTTTGGATTGGCGGTGATAGCGGTTATGGCGGGCATTTCAAGAAGATTGGCGAAAAATTTGCAGATATTGACCTCGCTATTCTCGAGAACGGGCAGTACAATGAAGATTGGAACCAAATTCATACCTTGCCCGAACAGCTCAGTAAAGAAATGCTGGACTTGAATGCAGACCGCTACATGACGGTTCACCATTCCAAGTTCTGCTTGGGTTACCATACGTATTTTGAACCGCTCGAAAACGCGAAACGCGCCGCTCAGGAATCAGGAAAACCTATGCTTATGCCGCAAATGGGCGAAGTTGTTTATTTGGAATAATACGGACAAAAAATCTTATTTGAAATCGACTCCTTCAAACACGATTTTGTCAACTTCTAGATAAGTTCCGCTTCTCATAAAGATGCTGAATAGACCGATTTCGTGAGAAATCTCATTCCACTCCACTTGATAGGAACTCTCTTCAAGAACTTCCCTACCGGGGTGCAAAATGATTTCATTCCAATTTTCGGTCGCTTTGGCCGTCCATAACGATTTTTTGAAGGCATTCTCTCCCACTTCGCGGTAATGCTCCAAAGCAATGTTCAATTCACAGTCGCCTCGCACCGTAAGGCGAATCGCTGTGAGATTGCTCAGGTCGAAAAATCCTGTATCAAGTCCGAGATGCGTTCCTAACAAAACGAAGCCCGAATCAATCGCAAACTTAAGAGCTAGATATTTTCCGTAATCTTTATCTTCTTTTAATGCAGATGTGAAACCACCTGCACTATCGGGGACCGTGAAATTCGCTTTGCCAACGGCGTTAAAATACCAGCCATAATTGGGATAAGTTTTAGCAAGGTTGTTCAAGTTATCGCCATCGTCAAAGTCTTCGAAAACGTATTCGACAGACTTTCCCGGAACAGGAACAAGCATGTCCGCAGCGTCCTCTGGTTTGAGCGACACTTCTGCAATGGACGAGTCCCCGGCAACAATGGTAAAGAGTCCAGCTGGCACATGTGCAAATACGTACTCGCTACCGGAGCGTTTTGCAAAATAGGGAGTCGATTCCAGTTTGACATCTTCTGACAGGCTGCTATTTTCTTGAGCAGAAACGCCAGTACGTACGATGAGCGATGCCGAGGGCAGTAACGCAATTTCTTGAACCGAAGAGTCGGCGAAATTGACTGATGACCAGCTCATGAATGCGGAATCTTCACCCGCAAGAGCCTCCACAAAGCAATCTCCGCCTGCACAGACACCGAGACTATCGTAGAAAGAAACTCGTCCGCTTGAATCAGAAAGGGCACTGTCAACGACTGAGAAGGCGTCTTTCGAATATACCTTCATTTGCGCATGAACGAAAGGCTTGTTTGAACCGTCAACAACCATGACGGCTATTCCGTTTGTCGTTTCACTTGTGGCACCTGCGGTATTGCTTTCTGAACAACCTAAAAACAGCGACAGGCAAAGCAAGACGCAAAACGAAACACAAAACGAAGTTTCCATACCTTTTTTCATTGTTCTTCCTTTTTCATCATCGGAAATAACTGAAAGTTTAACTGATAAACGCTATCGCAAATTTGCGGAGGCATCGCATTGACTACGTTTACGATGGCTTTTCTCGTTTTGGCGAGGATTTCACGAATTTTATCAATTTGTTGCGAATCAAGAGCCATCGTGAGCGTGCTGATGTCGCGTTTTTCTTTGGGTGTGTTTTGGATGGATTTGCCAGCCAGATCCGCGATACTGCTCTGATAGTCGCTAATACAAGCGCTCAGCCAGTGTTCCATAGTCTTGAGATGAGCGTCGGTCGGAACCACACGACCATCCTTGTTGGCGCGAGCAAGTCCGAGCTGCAACAAAGCATCGACAGCGTTTTCTACTTGCGAAGCGGAAAGCTTTGGAATGCAGCATTCCCCAAGGGCGGCAGCATCTTGTGTACCGCGATAATTGAATACATCGAGCGCCGAGCGGATCATCGGATAATACCATTGCTGAAAATAGCGGTACCGGGCTTCGTCGAGTTCTCGGCAAGCTGCAGGTCGCATTTTTTGAAGCGTTTCAAAATGGCTACGCACATCTTCATCGTTTTTCGCCTTGCCGTAAGCAATCATTTCGCGGAAGTATTCCGCCTTGGCATCCTTGAAATGGAAAAAATTAACGAAAACATCTATGCATTTCGGAGAAATGTGGCGTTTACCCTGCAATATTTTCAAAAGCAGGCTTGCGTCCATGCCAACCGCCGCAGCAAACACTCGATAACTGAACGAGGAATCCAGTGATTTTTCGAGTTCATAGAACTCTTGCAGGAACTTGCGGTAGTCCGAATAATCGTAGATGTTGATTTTGTTTTTTGCAAACATAAAGCTCTCGCCGGATATAAAATGACCCTATTTGAAAAATCGTTTCATTTCCTGACGTCTCGTAAAAAAAATATACATTTCGTGGACATTTTTGTCCACACCATTTAAAAAAAATAATTGATAAATATACTTGGGGAATATAATTTCGTGGAATGGAGGATCCCTTATGATTTATAGAAAAAGCGTTTTTGTTTTGGTCCTAGCTCTTTCGAGTATGGCGTTTGCCACTAAGTACGAAGCCGAATCAGCAACTCTTTCCGGAGGAGCAAAAAATGTCAACGCATCCGGAGTTTCAGGAACGGGTTATGCCGACTTACAAGAAGGAAATATTTCTTTTAATGGTGTCACCGCAGAGAGTGCGGGCAAGTACCAAGTAACCATCCATTACAAGGCCGGAGATTTCAAAGCAAACTACTTGAAAGTAAACGGCGCAACCGCAGGCACCATCGACTTTAACGCCACTACTTCATGGGCGGATGTCACGACAGTCGCTACACTTAAAGCCGGGACAAACACAATCTCTATTGAGAAATACTGGGGCTGGATTAGCGTTGACTATATCGATGTCGAACCTTATCAATCCTCCCCTTTCAAAATATCCGCAACGCCAGTTACCCCAAATGCCACCGAAAGTGCCGTCAAACTCTACAGTTTTTTGCGAGAAAACTTTGGCAAAAAAACGATTAGCGGTATGATGACCGGCGACATGAGCGGTTACACCATGGGAGCCGACTTCAAGACGCACGACGACGTGAAATACACCTACACGCGCACAGGAAAGTACCCGGCTCTTGTCGGTTTAGATTTCTTGTTTGCAAGCGGTCCGAAGGCAAACGAAAGTTGGAACAAGGAATACACGGACAAGGCAATTTCCATCGCGAAAGGCCTTTGGAAAGCGGGCGGCATCCCAGCATTCACTTGGCACTGGAAAGATCCTCTGGACAAGAAAGACGCCTTCTATATCCAAAGTGCAGCAAACGGAGGCGAATACACCGATTTCGATTTCTCTACAGGTTTCAAGCCAGGCACCACTGAATGGAATACCGAAAGTGCTGCTTACAAAGGAATCGTAGCCGACATTGACCACATCGCCGATTACTTCCTTGAATTGCAGAAAGAAGGTGTAGCGGGAATCTTTCGCCCTTTGCATGAAGCTGGCGGAAAGTGGTTCTGGTGGAGTATCAATTCCGGAGAACAGTTTGCAGCCCTTTATCGACTCGTCTATGACCGCATGGTCAAAGTCAAGGGTGTAAAAAACATGATTTGGGTCTATAACCCTGAAGGAAGCACTGTCACCTCTTGGAATCCAGGTAGCGAATACTATGATGTTCTCTCCATCGACATCTACAACAGCGCAAACGACCATTCCAGTAACGCAAGTGCCTTTGACAAATTCAAGAACGCCTCGAAAAGCACGAAAATTATAGCTCTCAGCGAAAACGGCCCCATTCCCGATGTGAACAACATGCATACCGACGAAGCCGTATGGAGTTGGTGGATGCCGTGGTACAGCACTTGGAGCGGGACTTGGCCCGGCCAAACAAAAGATGGCGTATGGAAGAGCAACATGAATGACGAACGCATTATCACCCTCGAAGACATGCCTGGCTGGGACAAGTACACAGCGAATACCACCCCCGATACTTCGGCAACGAAACCTGACACTTCAATTACCAAGCCTGACACGAGTACCATCAGTATCGTAACCTTGCCACGCATGGCCGGTACTGCGACCACCGTCGGGATTTTTGACTTGAACGGCCATTACTTAGGCATCACCACGCAAGGACTTCCGCAAGGCCGCTACGTTGTGCGTAAAAAGATTCAAAATCTCATTGTGAATACAGTGTATTTCAAGAAATAAAATTGTTGGGTGTAGGGCGGCGCGACAAAAAAAAGAGAGTTTTGTAAGGTTTGGAGTTTTTTTGGAGCGTCGCCCTTTTTAATTTGAAAAGCACATGGGAAACAATCCGATGAAAAGCATGACTGTCGCAACATCAATCGCTATCTGGGCAATTATCGGCCTTGGGACTGCTAACTCCATAACGCCGAACAAGTTAGTTTCGGGCGGGCTTCCTGCACATACAGGAACAAAAACAACAGATTACTTGACTGACGGATACCTCACCAATTGGAAAAGCAGCAGCGAGAAAGAAATCGCTTTGAACGTGGGTGTAGGACCCTCAAAGTTATTCGTAACCTGGGAATCGTACGGCGACTGCGCTTGGGCGACGAATTTTACCAGTGGATGCGGTCACAGCGGCGTTGCGTTGTCCAATTTCAAAGTATTGACTTCAGCGAATTCGACAAATGGCACCGATGGCGATTGGGAGATTGCCGCTACCATCAAGAACAATCCTGTAATGGCTCGCGGCGTGACAATCGATTTTGCAGGCAAGTCATGGTTCAAGTTCGTGAGCGACAAGGATGTTGGACAAATTCTCGAAATAGAGGCGTTTGACATGAGCCAAGGCGGCACTGACACTTGGTTTTTCATGGGCACAAGCATTAGCCAAATGGGAATTAAGCAGCAAGATACAGACTCAACCACAGCTCAGTTGATACACGCAAGGTTCCCGGAATATACGCCCGCAATGCTGCGTGGAGGTATCGGTTGCATCAATAGCACCGAAGTCGTCGCTCATTTACCTGAATATCTTGAATACGCAGGAAATGTGAAATATTGGGCGATTGAAATGGGAACAAACGATGCATGGGGCGGCGGCGATTGGAACTTGAACACTTTTGTGAAAAACATGCAGACAATCATTGATTCTGCAAAAGCGCATGGTATCACACCCATTATCTCACGAATTATCGCTACGGATTCCGCCAAAGCGGGCTGGCAAGTCAATCCCGCGTTTTTAAAAGCGGTAGATAAATTAACAAAAGACAACAAGCTCCCTGAAGGTCCAGATTTTTACAGCTATTTTTCGAAACATCGGGAACTACTTGGAAGTGATGGAGTCCACCCAAATGCAAATGGCGGAGGACAAGCAATGCACCACTTATGGGCACAAGCACTTGCTCCGTTATACGCCGAAAAAGACACAGTTTGCAAAGATTGCAAGACCGTTGATGACAGCACGACAACCATAAAATCGTACAACAAAGTAAAATTTACGTCACCTGTAGTCTATACGCAAGGGAAAAACCTTTTTTTCGAAAAAATCTCTTCAAATTCCGCTACGGTAATCTTAATCTCTGCAACAGGACAGATTACCGCACAAAAGAATTCTGTTGCAAGTCGAGTGACATTCGAAAATTTGCCGGTCGGCAAATACATCACAGTCATTCATGGCAAAGGATTTCGCTTTACCTCCCCTATCGTAGTGAAATAGATTAAATAAGTTTCAGCCTATCCTCCTGAAATGTTAGACAAAATAAGATTTGCATTCAAAGATGCGAATCTTATTTTTGTTTTTAGCCAGTCACGTACTTAGATTCGTGGACAATGTTGTCCACGAAATAAAAATTACATGTGAAAGAAACCTCTTTTCAAGAGTATTTTTTTGGAGGGACAAGAAAAATAAAAAAGGAGTAGCTTATATGAAAAAAGTCCTATGGAGCGGATTACCTTTTAGCGTAATTCTAATGATTTCGGTTATGGCAGCAAACGCATTTACCCTGACAGGAACAGTGAACGACAATAGCGGCAAGGCTGTTCAGGGTGCAGACATTTCACTTATTCAAAAAGGGCTCAAAACCAAAACAGATGCATCCGGCGCATTCACAATCCATCAAGACGAGGAGATGCAAGCGATAGCAAACAGGATTGATGTCGGATATCTTTCTGTAAATAACGGGATCCTTTCTTTTTCGCAAGGTGCAAACACTCCAGTACTGGTACAAATTTTTGACATGGTCGGAAATCGCTTGCTGAACGAAAAAATGTACGGCTCGGGAATGGTTGACATGAAAGCGACCGTGAAAGCGAAGGGCGTGTATGTCGCCCGCGTCCACGTTGGTTCGGCACAGCAAAATTTCAAGTTCACAGCCGACGGAAGCTTTAATACAACATTTGGCGAGCAATCTAGCGCCAAGGCTCTTCTAAAAGCAGGGGACTCGGATAACCTACGCGTCGTTGCTGACGGATTCGACACTCTCAATGTAAAACTCGACAATCTCGACACGAATCTTGCGCTTACACTCAAGAAAACGGTTCCACCGCAACCGCAGTATGAATATGGATGGGGCCTAAAGAACGATCCGGTGCCGACTCGTGGCTGCGGCAAAGA
Organism: Fibrobacter sp.; assembly: GCF_017545445.1. Lineage (GTDB taxonomy): Bacteria > Fibrobacterota > Fibrobacteria > Fibrobacterales > Fibrobacteraceae > Fibrobacter. The sequence goes on along the minus strand of NZ_JAFWOM010000133.1, from coordinate 106,894 downwards.
CACTAAACTCGATTACAAGTACCGTGGCAATAAGCCCTACATTGATTTCAGATGGAGTAAAGGCATGCGAACCGTGCGCATTGACATGCCGAAAAGTTATGACAAGAATAAACCGTACAAACTCATTTTCGGAATGCAGTGCATGGGCGGTTCTGCAAGCGCCGTGCAGGATGAAGGCTATCACGGCCTCAAATGGATTGACAAGAACGAAACTGCAATTTTCGTCGCACCCGAAGGCAATGGCAATCAGCTGCCCTGGGGACAAGATGATTACCTCCTTTTTGACGAACTCCTCGCGTACCTCGAAGGCAACTTCTGCATTGATTCTAGCCGTGTATTTTCTATAGGATTCAGCTATGGAGCCATGTTCAGCAATGGCCTTTCGTGGAACCACCAGGACGTGCTCCGCGCAGTAGCGGTTTATGAAACTGCAGAACGCAACATCTGGCTCCCGCAGCGCAAGAAAATGGGAATCGGTTGGATGGGCGTACTCGGTCTCGATGATGGTATGTGTACCCCCGAAATGGGCCGGAATGCGCGCGACATCATCTTAACGCTCAACTCCGAAGGCGGCAAGGCGAAAAACGAACGTGCCGAAGAAGCCCAGCGCAACGCGCCGCACAAGTGCTACGACTACACGACTGTCGAGGAACGATTCCCTGTTCGCTGGTGCACGCAAAGTGGCGGTCACATTTGGGACCACAAGGACCCCGGCCAACAGCAATCCTGGGTTCCGCAGGCCACATGGGATTTTTTTAACAAATTCTAACGGGTAAAGCCATTCAGAATCGGATGTCCAGTATGCCAAAATGTGCTTTTTCAGCCACAAACTAAGAAATAAGCAAAAAAAATCTACTCCAAATGGTTTAATGAAAATCCATTTGGAGTAGAAATAAAAGCGTATTTTTCCAAAATTTGGTTCAGTCCTTTTGGGAGGAAACGCTATGAAAAAGAAATCTCTGCTCTCTTGGATTTTTCTGTTTGCCAAAAACAAGAAAAAATACTACATCGCAAGCATTTTCTTTGCGCTCTTGCGCGTCGCTTGCGGAATCGCTCCTTACATCATTATCGCAAACATCGTACGCGAGCTGCTTTCGGGCGTGCGCGACTGGGATGTATATCTTAAGGAATGCCTGATTATTGCGGCGTTCTGGTTCGGGAATGTCCTGTTCCACAGCATTTCGACGACGCTTTCGCACGTAGCGACGTTTAACGTTCTCGGCAACATCCGCAAGGACCTTTGCGACAAGCTATCGCGTGTGCCGCTGGGTTCTGTTCTCGACATGCCCTCGGGCGCGCTCAAGAACATCCTGGTAGAACGCATCGACAGCATGGAAACGACGCTTGCGCACGTAGTCCCGGAATTTACCTCGAACCTGATTCTCCCTGTGCTCATGTTCGTCTATCTTTTCCATATCGATTGGCGCATGGGCCTGGCCTCGCTTGCAACGCTTCCGATCGGCATGATTGCGATGGCGTTCATGTTCAGCGGGGCACAAAAGTGGTTCGATAATTCTATCCAGAAAACGAAAGCCCTGAACGACACCGCGGTTGAATACATTAACGGCATCGAAGTCATCAAGGCGTTCGGCAAGTCAAAATCGTCTTACGACAAGTTTGTTGTAGCAGCAAAAGAAGGGAGCGACTGTTTTGTCGAATGGATGCGCAATTGCATTTGGCCGCACGCCCTTGCCATCACGGTCGCTCCTGCCACGCTATTGACGGTGTTGCCGTTCGGCGGTTACTTCTATTACAACGGTTCCATTACGGCCGTCAATTTTATCACCGTCATCATCGTTTCGGTGAGTATCATGATGCCGCTCCTTACCATCATGAGTTACAGTGACGACATCAGCAAGGCGGGCGTCATTTTCGGCGAAGTCGGCTCGGTGCTCGAAATGAAGGAACTTGCGCGCCCCGCGATCGACAAGCGCAAACCCGCTGACAATTCCATCACATTGAAAGATGTGCGCTTTAGCTATCATAAGGGAATCGAAGGCGAAGAAAAGAAGGAAATTCTCCACGGCATCAACATGGTTCTCCCCGAAGGAAGCTTTACCGCATTCGTGGGACCGAGCGGTTCGGGCAAATCGACGATTGCACGCCTTATCGCCTCGCTTTGGGACGTTGACAGCGGCGATATCGAAATCGGCGGCGTAAACATCAGAGACCTTTCACTCGAAGAATATAACCGCCGCATCGCCTACGTTTCACAGGACAATTTCTTGTTCGACATGTCCGTCCGCGAAAACATTCGGCTCGGGCGGCCTTCGGCATCGGATGCCGAAGTCGAAGAGGTGGCGCGCCAAAGCGGCTGCTACGAATTTATCATGAGTCTTGAAAACGGTTTCGACACGATTGTCGGTGGCTCGGGCGCCCACCTCTCCGGTGGCGAGCGCCAGCGCATCGCCATCGCCCGCGCCATGATGAAAAACGCCCCCATCGTCATTTTGGACGAGGCAACCGCCTACACCGACCCCGAAAACGAAGCCATCATCCAGAAATCCGTGGCAAAGCTCGTGCAAGGCAAAACGCTCATCGTCATCGCACACCGCCTTTCGACCGTCAAGGACGCCGACAAGCTCTACGTCATCAAGGACGGCAACATCGACAGCTGCGGCACGCACCAGGAACTGCTCGAAAAGGGCGGTCTCTACAAGTCCATGTGGCAGGCCCACATCAGTGCCAAGGATTCCGAGGAGGATGCATAAATGTTCGATACTCTCATTAAATTCTTTAACTTCTGCAATGCGGAAAATCGTCGCAAATTCTACGGCTCTATCATCGTGGGAATCTTCAATTCCTTCTTCATGGCACTCCGCATCGGAGCCATGGCCGTCATGATGCAGGGCGTCATTCGCCACGTACAAGGCGAAGCGCCGTTTACCATGGACACCGTCTGGCTTTCGCTTGGGATCATGGTGGCAAGCCTTATCGGCGCAACCGTTACCAAGCGCGTCATGAGCATGTGGCAAACCGAAGGCGGCTACCGTACTTGCGCCTCCAAGCGCATCGAAATCGCCGAACACCTGCGTTACCTGCCCATGGGCTACTTCAACAAGAACAGCCTCGGTTACATCACCTCCGTCACCACCAACACCATGGAACAGCTTGGCGATGTGGCAACACGCGTTGTCATGATGGTCACGCAGGGCATTCTCGACACAATTCTCATCATCGTGATGATTGCCTTTTTCGATTGGCGAATTGCGATTGTCGCGACCATCGGCTTTGCGATTTTCCAGTTCATCAACACGCTCATGCGCATGAACGTCCGCGCCGTTTCTCACGAAAAAGTGGAATCCGACAGCAAGGTGGTCGAAAAGGTCCTCGAATACATCCAGGGAATCGCCGAAGTCAAGGCCTACAACATGACCGGTAAACGCTCCAAGGAACTGAACGAAATCATCGACAGGAACACCCGCGCGAACATTGGCATGGAACTCAAGTGCGTCCCGCTTTCGAACTTGCAGACATTCGTCGCCAAGCTCACCGGGGTTGCCATCATGATGTTCTCGATTCATTTCTACCTGAACGGCTCCATGGAACTTGCCAACTGTGCCATCATGCTCGTGTGCTCTTTCATGCTTTTTGCAGCCTTGGAACTGGGCGGTAGCTACGCAGCGCTCCTCCGTGCCGTTGATATCTCCGTGAACCGCGCAAACGATATCTTGAACAAGCCCACCATGGACATCGATGGCGAAGAAATTGCCCCCGCCAATCACGACATCAAGGCCGACGGTATCGATTTCGCTTACGATAAGCGCAAAATCATTGACAACGTGACGCTTTCCATTCCCGAAAAGACGACTACGGCTATCGTGGGCCCAAGCGGCTCCGGCAAGACGACGCTTTGCCATTTGCTCTCGCGCTTCTGGGACGTGAACGCGGGTTCCGTGACTTTGGGAGGCCACCGCGTGCAAGATTACAGCATGGATAGCCTCATGAAGAATTTCAGTTTCGTGTTCCAGAACGTGTATCTGTTCCGCGATACGATTGAAAACAACATCAAGTTCGGGAATCCGAGCGCCACGCACGAGCAAGTCGTAGAAGCCGCCAAGAAAGCCTGCTGCCACGACTTTATCGAAAAACTCCCCGACGGTTACAACACGGTCATTGGCGAAGGCGGCGCAAGCCTCAGCGGCGGTGAACGCCAGCGCATCTCGATTGCACGCGCCATCATGAAGGATTCTCCGGTCATCATTCTGGACGAAGCGACCGCGAACGTGGACCCGGAAAATGAACGCGACCTGATGCTCGCCATCCAGGAACTGACCCGCGAAAAGACGGTCATCATGATCGCGCACCGCTTAAAAACCGTGCGCCACGCCGACCAGATTATCGTCTTAGACAAGGGCCGCATCGTGGAACAGGGCAAGCACGAAGAACTCGTGAAGAACGGCGGAATCTATGCCCGGTTCATCGATTCCCGCCGCGAAGCCGTCAGCTGGAAACTGTAATGCAGATTCAACTTTCGGACCATTTCACTTACGGGAGGCTGCTTCGCTTCGTCTTTCCGTCTATCTTGACAATGTTTTTTACCACCATCTACAGCATTGTCGATGCTGCATTTGTCTCGAACTTTGTCGGAAAGACTTCTTTTGCTGCCGTAAACCTCGTCATGCCGGTCCTTATGCTTATTGCCGCTCCCGGCGTGATGATGGGGGCCGGCGGCAGCGCGCTCGTCGCAAAATTTCTCGGCGAAGGCGATAACGAAAAAGCGAACAGGGCATTTTCAACAATCGTGTATGCGACAATCGCTTACGGAATTACCGCAAGTATCACGGCATCCTATTTTATGGAAGGATTAGCCGCATTTCTGGGTGCCGACGGCGAGTTCCTTTCGCAGGCGACTCGTTACGGGCGCATTGCTGCCCTTGGCGGAATCGCCTTCGTTTCGCAGCATCTCTTTTACTGTTTCATGATTGTGGCAGAAAAGCCTAAGCTGGGTTTTGCGCTTACGGTTTTAGCGGGCATCACAAACATTGTACTGGACCTGTTGTTCATTGTCGTTTTGGAATGGGGCATTTCCGGAGCGGCCTTGGCGACCGTTATCGGTCAGTCCGTCGGAGGTTTCACCCCGTTCGTATTTTTCCTCTCGCGAAACAAGACTCCCCTCCGAATCGTGAAACCCGTTTTCGATGCCCGCGCGCTGTCGAAGGCCATCTCGAACGGAGTCTCCGAGCTGGTTACAAATATCGCCATGTCCATTGTAAGCATGCTGTACAATTTCCAGCTCATCAGAATTGCCGGAGATACGGGCGTTGCCGCATACGGGGCAATCATGTATGTAAGCTACATTTTTTCGACATTCTTTACAGGCTATTCGTTTGGACGTGCTCCCATCATAAGCTACCATTACGGAGCCCGCAATACAAGCGAACTCAAGAATCTATTCCGTATGGATTGCGTGATTGTTGCGGTTGCGGGTGTCGTGCTCACAGCCTCGTCAGAAGCACTAGCGTTACCTTTGGCAAAAATTTTCGGCGGCTACGATCCAAATTTATTCGAAATGATTCGCCACGGCATCGTCATCTATTCATTCGCCTACTTGCTGATGGGCGCGAACTATGCGGGTTCCTCTTTCTTTACGGCCCTGAACAACGGCCTAGTTTCGGCTCTCATATCGTTCTTGCGGACATTCGTGTTCGAAATCATCGCCGTGCTTGCGCTCCCCATTTTCTTCGGGCTTGACGGCATCTGGAGTTCGTGCGCTGTCGCTGAAATCGCCTCGTTTGCGGTTACTGCAATCTGCGTCGTGGCCTTCCGTAAAAAATATGGTTACTGTTGATTTGGTATTCACGCAAAATTCTGCATTTAAATCATGGACAAGAATGTCATTGCGATTGGTTATGCTATAGCGGCGGCCGCATTTTATGCACTGAATGTTCCCTGCTCCAAAATGCTGCTGGCCCACATTTCGCCCGTATTCATGGCGGGACTGCTCTATATTGGTGCGGGGATCGGCATTGGCATCCTCTACCTATTCCATGTTAGGCGCGAGCCTCAATCGGATCGGCTCTGCAAAAAAGATTTTCCCTACACGCTAGGCATGGTCCTGCTCGACATTGTCGCCCCCATACTGCTCATGTTCGGCGTCAAGTACGGAACATCCAGCAACGCCTCCCTGCTCGGGAACTTCGAAATCGTCGCGACAACGCTGATTGCGCTGTTCATCTTTAGAGAAAAGGTGTCTACGCGTTTGTGGATTTCGATTTTATTTATAACGACATCCAGCTTCATTCTCTCGTTTGAAAATGCCGATGAATTCAATTTCTCGATCGGTTCCATTTTCGTTCTCGGCGCGACCATCTGCTGGGGGCTAGAAAACAACTGCACCCGCAAAATTTCAAACAAAAGCACATACCAGATTGTGACCATAAAAGGCCTCTGTTCCGGAATCGGTTCCATCGTCGTTTCGCTTACCACAGGCGAAATGAACTTTGCCGTAAAATACATCCCGCTCGCCCTGCTGCTCGGCTTTGTGGCTTACGGCCTGAGCATTTTCACCTACATCCGCGCACAAAAATACCTGGGAGCCGCAAAGACCAGCGCCTTTTACGCATTCGCGCCCTTTATCGGCGTCCTTTTTTCCGTCGTGCTCCTGAACGAAAAAATCACGCTACAATACATTGTCGCGTTCCTGGTCATGATTGCCGGAACCATTTTCGTGGTTTACGATACGCTTTTGCAAAAAAAACGAAAATAAATAGCCTGATTATATGATTTTCATAAATCGGACTATATGATTTTCATAAACTAGACTATTGCTTTTTCATAAAAAATATGCTATATTAAAAAAAAAAGGGCGTTTTTATGATAAAAAGGGCAATTTCAGATACAATTCTAGATGTGGCGACGAAATTTCCCGTGGTAACGTTGACGGGACCAAGGCAAAGCGGCAAATCTACATTGCTGAAGTCATGTTTTGCAGACTATAAATACATTTCGCTAGAAGACCCCGATGTCCGCCAACTTGCCGAAAACGACCCTCGCGGTTTTCTAAGAGAATGCGGAACAAAATGCATTATAGACGAAGCGCAACGCGTTCCGGACTTGTTCTCTTATCTACAGACAATCGTGGATTCTCATGACCAATGCGGGCAATTTATTTTATCCGGTTCGCACAATTTTCTGTTAATGGAACGCATCTCGCAAAGCCTTGCCGGCCGCACAAGCGTCCTCAAACTTTTCCCGTTTTCCGCCGATGAATTACGGGAGGCCGACAAACTTCCTAGCGATCTAGACGAGTTTCTGCTCAAAGGGTGCTACCCAAGACTCTATGACAAGAAAGTTACGACAAAGGAATACTTTACATCATACCTGCAGACGTATGTCGAACGGGACGTACGCCTATTGCGAAACATAACGGACATGGCCGCATTCAAGCGCTTCCTCAAGTTATGCGCCGCAAATGTGGGCTCCGTAATGAACGTCGCTTCGCTCGCCAAAGATGCAGGGATATCCGTCACAACTGCAAACTCCTGGATTTCGATTCTTGAAGCAAGCTTTATACTTCTCCGCCTCCCTCCGTACTATAAGAATTTTTCGAAAAGAGTCGTTAAATCATCTAAAATTTATTTTTGCGACACCGGGCTCCTGTGTAATCTGTTGAACATTTTTAATCAAAAACAGCTGCAAAAAAGCGGATTACGCGGGGCAATTTTTGAAAATTTCGTAGTTGCCGAATACATGAAAAACGCCTTGTTCAAAGGCGAAGAACCGCAACTCTATTTTTGGCGAGATTCAAATCAGAATGAAGTTGACTTACTTTGCGAAACCGACGGAGAACTGCACGCAATAGAAATCAAGTCCGGCGAAACAAAAAATCAGAAATTCTACGACGGACTGAAAAAATTTGCCGAGGTCTCGGGCATCCCGCTTTCTAACACAAGCGTCGTCTATGGAGGCGAAGACTCATACCACGGCGAAAATCAGAAATTCATCAGCTGGAAAGAAATAGCGCCAGTCGTCTGACCCGACTCTTATCTGATCAACTCCGCGAGTTCACTTTGCGCAGTGGGGTTGTTTGCGTAGTTCCGCATGACGGATTTCATGTCGAGGAGAATGCAGCGGATTTTGTGATAAGGTCGGTTTTCGTCCTCCACGTTTTTCCAGTCACCATAGATGTAACCGACGCGTTTCATTGCATAAACGTCATTGCGAGGGAGCACCGCGACCGCGGCAATCTCATCCCATTTCCCAGCATCCGCACAGTACGGCATAATGAATGCATTGTAAACCCCGTGCGATGTCATCCCCGCGAAGGCGGGGATCTCCTTTAGACGCGTTTCCACATATTCCGCATAAGCCATCTGCTTACACACGGATTCGGCCCCCGGCAAATGCGAATTGAAACCAGTCAAGCCGTATTTGTAGTACTTTGAATCAAGGATATACACACCCTCCCCCATAACCATTATCGTATCTGGTCGGAGTGTGGAACGTTTCGGGTCGTTCAGAACTATTTCCTCTTCGGATTCATCAAGTTTTTCATCGAGGCGTCCGTCATTCCATCTCAAATGCGGATTAAATTTATCCTTGGCAACCCCCTGCGGCAACTTCCCGAAAATTTTGTCAATCATTTTCTCCCACACGGGGGCGAACTTGTTTACCCCGAAATAAAAATCATCTGCCGTTTTTCCGTCTTCGGTTTTATGCCCGGCAAGATACTCCACAATTCGGGCCAAATCGGCGAGCAAGCGTAAATCACGGTCATTAAATGTTTTCGCAAGTTTGGAATGAATTGCGTTGCAGAACAGGTCATAATCAAAATCCAACTGCGGCTCTTCGGACGGATCTATGCCGAATAAAAATCCGAGTTTCACAAGAGCGTCATGAACGCAGAACTTGTGGACTTGCGTAATGAGCGTATCTTCGTTATAACTGACTTTACGGGCGATAAAATCTAGGTACACGAGATTCTGGGCATCTTCGGTAATGACAGGTTGCACGGCCTTGATTGTCCGTCCCCAACTGATCTTCCCGTTTGCGCCCTTTTTGTACAGAATTTCCTTTTCGTCAAGGTAGCCGAAATCAAGAAAATTCCGGATAACATTCAAGTACGAAACCATCGGAAATTCAGATTCGCCATGTTCCTCCGCGAATGTGGAAATGGACGAATCCTGATGAATTTGTTCCTGCAGCGAAGGGTCGGAAAGCACCGTAAAAAGATTGACGACGCATTCCCGTAATTCTTCTTCGGGGAGCTCGCGCAAGGCCGAGTCATCCTTGAAATATCCCAAGGGAAAGATGATGCTTGTTTCTAGCACACCACCTTCCTTTGTTTTTTCGCAACGAATGCCGACGAACTCGGTCTCCGAATTCGCCTTAGATTCGCAGGAACATATTTCGTTTAGCTTTTGCATCAAGGATTACAGCGTTGGCGATGCTACAAATGCGACAAGATTCGCCTTGTCCTTGAAAACGTCAAAGCGTTCTTTTCCTTCAGACGGTTTTTCAAAGGAGTTGATCAACTTTTCCAGAGTATCAATTCCTTCGGCAAATACTTGCGGACGCTTGAACTTGAAAACGTCATCCCACAGGAACTTCAGTACCTTTTCGGCAAAGACCTTGTCGTCAATAATGCCGCCCACGTTGCTCACGAACCAGACTCCGAGCCGCTTGTCTTCGGTGCTGGAAAGACCCTTGAGGGTGGCCGTAATTTTGGCGTTGATCCATCCCCAGAATTGTCCCCATTTAATACCGGTATCGTCAATCTCCGCTTCGTATTGTGTTTTGACGGCAGGCTTAGTGAGGTCAAATTCGTTGCGAACCAGTTCCATGTCGAAACGGCGCTGGAATGCGTTATCCAACGTGAACACATTCTGGTCGCTAGTATTCATCGTTGCCAAGATGGAAAGGTTAGGCGGCAAGCGGATAGCCGTATTCGAATCAAAGCGAATATTCCCAATCTGAATGCTATTTTCAGTTCCCCGAATATAGGCGTTCACATCATCGTTCTGGACAAAATACTGGCTCCAGCCTTCTGTAAACGTGTTTACCGTCGCATTTGCAGGGTCATTGCCGAGAGAATCTGTTTCTCCCGCCTTAAGCCTATCTAACAACTGGAAGGTATCGCCGAAAATGGCCGCTGCATTACCGCGGTTGATTTCTTCGATAACCAGGTAAAATTGTTCATTGGGATTGAGATAAGCCCGCTTGATAATTTGCGTAAACGGCCCGGGCGTAAATTCGTAGGTGACGTGACCGTTGACTTTCGGTAAAATCTGACCGATGAATTCGGCGTTGGTGTATTCCGGGTGGAACACGACACGAACCTTGTTCTTTTCAGGAACGTTCTTCAGATCCTCCCTGATTTTATTGCTCTTTCCGCACCCAGGAACACCATAGTAGATGATTTGAGAGAAATTCAGAGAATCCGTGTTAAAAATATTATTTATTGCCGAATCATCTTTTTTTGTATCATTGATGACTGTGTTAACATTCTCTTGAATACTGTCAAAAAAAGATTTTAGCGTTATTGCATCATAAATTTTCCGTGGATTATTTGGAGAATTTCCTTGATAAACTTCCCATAATTCGCTTTCAGGATTTTGGTGAACCAATACATATTGATCAGCTCGTAACTGTGTAACACCCGAAAAAGTTTGATTTGATAGAGGGCGCCCATTTAATGAGCTCAAAAGTAAAAGGAATTGATTGCGTAAAATTCCGCTGTTTAATCTATTTCGGCTTGAACCAATGTATTCATTTGAATCAAACGCTTTTGCAGTATTGATTATGGTCTCATCATTTTTTTGTTTTTGATTAAATCCATATAGATTAAACAACCTATCCGCATCACTTTTATAAAACATCATGCACCCCACTTTTTGAGATTCTCTTTTTTCTGCGGTTCAGGGGAACTTGCTCCCAACGGGAACCCCATCAAGTATTCAGCATTCTTTGGAGCCGGTTTTCCAAAAACCTCTTTGAAATTTCTACATCCCTGATGTTTCATCATTGATGGAGCAGAGTAGTTTGCCATCGTAGTTGGCGTATGAACTAACCCCATCTCTTCACCATAGGTTTTCCTTATCCAAGTTTTCTGTTTTTCAAAAACCTGGGATATTTCTTTTTCTGAAACATCTTCAGTATATGTTCCATTTTCAATGTGGCGATTTACCAAAATCCTAAATGCACTTGCAGCAACAAAAGGCGATTGGGCGTTTCCAACTCCTTTCAGTTGTTCTCGGCGGTCCGCAATAGGAACATCTACACCAAGGTCATCAGGATTCTTACTCCAGTAAGAACCTTTAAATTTGGGAAGGCTAATGATGTGGTCTTTTATCTTTTCAAAAACTTTCTGATTCTTGACTGCTAGCAACCAAAAACGGTTACGCTGATGATCAGCTCCAAGATTAGAACAGCTCAAACGACAAAACTGGACCTTATATCCAATGGACTCTAAATCTTCCTTAGCTTTAGAAATAGCGCGTAATACAACATTTTCACCGAAAACAACCGGAGCGTCAGATTCTTTGGCGAAGCGCAACATTTCATCCCAAAGATTTTTCTCTGCGATATTTTTACCATGGGCCGCAGTACTGAAAGCCTGACAGGGAAACCCTCCGCACAGGACATCAAATTTTCCTTTAAATTCTTTGCCATTTAATGCGCGAAGATCTCCGTAAATTTCAAACGGATTCATCCATCCGTCTTTTTGACGTTGTTTCAAAACCTTCTGACAAAAATCACTGATTTCAACGCCTGCACAACATTCGTGGCCTAATAGTTCACCTCCATAAATACCACCACCAATTCCTGCAAAGAGATGAAATTCTTGGATTTTGGCTTCGGTTGTTGCGGCTTTTTTCTGTGCCATTTTTTCGCTCCGTGTTGAAAGTGAACGAGTTCACTCTCGCGGGAGCGGTTCTAGCCGATTCGCTTGGCCGGGGTGCGGGCAAAAAAAGAACGGCGGGGAGCCGACTCACTCCTCGCCTAAAAGCGCGACTTTTTCAAAAGAATACAATACACCCGCAAAAACCCGAGCGGATACAGTACGCCCAGGGTACACTACGCCCATGCAATCCACGGGCGATGGCGAGTCATTGCCTTATTCTCGTTGTTGAAATTGTCGAGATTCCAGATAGAGGACAAGAGCTAAACTCTGCGAGTCCACCCCTGTTCTGCACTTGTCCAATCTTTTTCGGAAACAAAAAAGGCGTGGAGTTGAATGCATTTACCTATCTGAGGCTCTCGACTGCCCACAACGAATAAACACAAACAACTCACGCCCCAAAAGGTCGTGCGGCATAAACAAATACAAATTTGCTATGTAACCTAACGATGCGGCAGGCGATGACCTGTCGCAGACGTGAGCGTCCGTCTTGTTCTCGTTGTTGAAATTGTCGAGATTTCAGATAGAGAACAAGAGAAAACTCTATTTTCATTCAAAATATAGATTATTCCGGTGTCAAAAGGTGACGCCACGCTCGGAAGGCAAGAAAAAAGCAAAAAAACGCAGAATTCAACCGCCTGCAGGGGTCGATTTTCCTTGAAATTGTCAAAATTTTCGCGAAAATCGCCAATTGTCATAATGTGACATTCGAAGAATATATATTTGTATCGAGAACACTTTACCCCACTTTTTTTGCTTGTAGGCGGAAGGAGTAGAAGATGGCTAGAAAGACCGAAAAAACGGATGATATCGCACTTAACCCGCTTATGGAGTTGGATGTAGAAAAGATGATTCGGGTTGTTCGTGGCAAGCAGGTCCTGCTTGACCGTGATATTGCAACATTATACGGTGTTGAAACTAGGGCGATAAATCAAGCCGTCAAGCGAAATATAGAACGTTTCCCGGATAGATATTGTTTCCAGTTGGAAAAAGGCGAATTGGGCATCTTGAAATCACAAAATGTGATTTCAAGTTGGGGCGGCGACAGGTTTAAACCCTATGTTTTTACAGAACAGGGCTTTGCCATGCTTTCATCCGTCCTGAAAAGCAAGGTTGCCGTGAATGTATCCATCGCAATCATGGATGCGTTTGTCGCCATGCGGCAGTATTTATATCAAAATGGCGGAATTGTCTATCGCCTTTCTAATGTCGAAGTAAAAGATTTGGAACAAGACGCCCGTTTTTTAGATCATGACCACAAAATTGATTCTCTCTTTGAGGCGATGGACAGGGGCGAGCTCAAAACCAAGGGCTTATTTTACAACAACCAGGAGTTCGATGCCTATGTATTTGTCTGTAACCTGATTCGCCAAGCCAAAAAAAGAATCGTCCTTGTCGATAGGTACGTGACCGAGAAGACTCTGACCATGATGCTCAAGCGGGAAAAAAGCGTTTCCGTGACTATTTACACCTACGACAAGAGCAAAGTCCTTGAAATGGACCTAGCCACTTACAACGAACAATATCCTGACAGCCCGATGCAAGTCTTGCCAAGTTACGGAATGCACGACCGATTCTTGTTCATAGACGATACTGCCTACCACTTCGGGGCTTCGCTCAAGGATTTGGGCAAGAATACGTTTTTCTTTACGCAGGAAGATTTCACGTTGGACGAAGTGTTGAAGGAATCGCAGAAGATTCAGGGAAAAAAAGAAAGTCGGGCATTACAGGGTAACAACGCGGATTAGAGTTCTGCGGGGTTGATTTTTGTCAAAATTGCCTAAATTTCCGCAAAAATCGCCGATTGTCATAATATGACACACGAGGAATGTATATTTGCGTCGAGAACACTTTACCCCGCCTTTTTTTGCTTGTAGGCGGATTGGAGTAGAAGATGAATAAGCGTGTACCGCCTATCGGTAAAGCCGACGGAACAACTTTTGAAATCCTTGCGGAACGGGTAAAAGACGTCCATAATGCGACAAGTTCCGTAGCCAAGGGTGCCGTAAACCAGCTTCTGACTATACGAAATTGGGCTATCGGCTGCTATATAGTTGAATATGAACAAGAGGGGTGCGACCGAGCCAAGTACGGTGCTCGTTTATTGCAAAATTTGGCTGACAAATTGTCCATCAAGGGGTTTGATCGTCAGTTACTGAATGCATGCAGGATGTTTTACATGAAATATCCACAGATTTGTGAGTCAGCGACTCACAGATTGCAGGGAATAGACTTATTTCCCGAAAAAATGGCTTTAATTGAGAAAAAACTTAGGGGGGCAATTTGCGAGACGCCGTCTCGCAAATTCGAAACGCCGCCGGAATTGCTTGTCACTCGGCTTTCATTCTCGCATATTAAAGAAATAATGACCATTGACGACCCTATGGAGAGGTTCTTCTATGAACTTGAATGTATCAAAGGCACATGGAGCGTGCGAGAACTTCGTCGGCAAATCGACACGAAACTCTATTTCAGGAGCGGAATCAGCAAAAAGCCGGAACTGTTGCTGCAAAGGGTGGAAAAAGGCGACGTTAATGCAGTCTTGTCGGTCAAGGACGCATATACTCTCGATTTTTTAGACCTGAATGTCAAGGATGCGTTCTCCGAATCCGAATTGGAACAGGCTATCATGGACCATTTGCAGGAGTTCCTGTTGGAGATGGGCAAGGGGTTTTGCTTTGAGGCTCGGCAAATTCCGCATTGAACACGCGGCACAACTGAATGCCTACATCTCTTATTTCAAGGATTGTGAGATGGTGGACGGGGATAATCCTCCGATCGGGATTTTGCTCTGTACAGAAAAAGGACCGAAAATGGTCCAGTATGTATTAAACGGCATGGACGAGAAGTTGTTTGTCTCAACATACAAGTTGCAGCTTCCTGACCGGGAACAATTGGAAAACTTCTTGATTAAGGAAGTGAAGGAGATGGGGCTGTAAAAAAACGCGACCTTTTGTTCAAAAAGTCATAAAATGCAAAAAAATTCGCCCTTTTTCTCAAATTGTCATAATATGACACACGAGGAATGTATATTTGTATCGAGAACACTTTACCCCGCCTTTTTTTTGCTTGTAGGCGGATTGGAGTAGAAGATGAATAACGAAAACACGTTTTCGATTTTAATGCGCAATGTGGCAGACCGAATTGCATCCGTTCGAAATCATAAAATCATTTTGGATGCCGATGTCGCTTTGTTATATGGTGTAGAGACAAAGCGAATCAATGAGGCGGTCAGGAACAATCCTGACAAGTTTCCCTCGACATATATGTTCCAGTTGTCAAAGGACGAAGTTGAAATTTTGCGGACGAAAATTTCGTCCACAAATTATTCGGCCAAAAGCAGATCTTTACCCTACGCTTTCACAGAAAAAGGCCTCTATATGCTTGCGACAATTTTAAAAAGCAAGACGGCGATTAACACAACTTTCGCCATCATCGAGACTTTTGCGGTTGTTCGAGAACTCAAGAGAGAACTTGTGGAGTTGCATAAAGAAGGCGACAAGGAGGAAAAGCATTCGAAAATGCAGCATTTCGGAGAGATTCTCACAAACATTGTTATGCCGGATTTAGAAACAACGGAAACAGAATCCTCGCTGGAACTGAACTTTATCATAGGCAAGATAAAACATTCCGTAAAGCGTGTTAAGCGATAGATGAAATTCGGCGCAATCAGCAAGGCCGACGGAACAACTTTTGAAATCCTTGCGGAACGGGTAAAATTTTGTCAAAATAGCAAAAAAAATGAATCTAGAGTGTTTGTATATTTTATATGGATATATGAAACAATCGTTAGCGAAATTTAAAAAGATATTGGTGCTTGTGCTGTTCACGGCATTTGCCGGTTTCGCACATGCCGAAACGCCCACGATTGATTCGACAATCGCGGACTCCGCCGCCGTCGATACCGCGCAGAAGCTTTCCCCGTTCGATCACCTGGGCCAAAACATGTTGCTGAGTGCGTTCGGCTGGCCGCTCGGATTCCACATGCTCGGCGGTGCGCTTACGTACAAGTTCTCAATGAAAAATAACGACTTGATAGTTGCCCGTTTTGCGGCCCGTCAGGACCAGTTGGTGACCGGCATCGCATTCACTCCCGGCATGATGATGGGGACGTTCTTCCCGATTCTTGTTCCGGGATACATGTATTTTTTCAGCGACAACCACACGCTGAACAACACCGGTGCCGTCGCCGTGCAGGCCACCGCCGTAGCGTTCCTCTACAACAACTTCCTCAAGGCGATTTCGGCACGCGAACACCCCGACGCGAAACTCAACAGCGGCGAGCGTTCCCGCGATTTCAAGTGGGGATTTTTTAGGCGCGGCGTCTTTTACGGCTGGCCCTCGGGACATTCCATGACCAACGCTGCCATGGCCATGAGCATCACAAGCTACAACCGCGACAAGCCTCTCGTCGTGGCAGGCTGCGCCCTGTATGCGGGCTATATCGCGACAAGCATGGTGCTCGGCGCAAAAGGAGAGGC
Organism: Fibrobacter sp.; assembly: GCF_017545445.1. GTDB lineage: Bacteria > Fibrobacterota > Fibrobacteria > Fibrobacterales > Fibrobacteraceae > Fibrobacter. The sequence goes on along the minus strand of NZ_JAFWOM010000133.1, from coordinate 90,571 downwards.
ACACTGGTTGATCAAGGGAATTCTCAAGGGCAAATACAACGCCTTGCGAATCGTGCGGACAGTTATTAACGCAGGCGTTATCGGATGCGTTCTGTTCTTGATAATAAGCGGTGTGATGCTTTCGAATCACGTGTTTACTTGGCTCGGTATTGAAAGTGGTGCAAGTTTTGCACGTACGGCCCACATGCTTGCGAGTCACTGGTATCTCGTATTTGTCTCGCTCCACATCGGATTGCATTTATCGCTTTTTATTAGAGGTCGTGTTGCGACAGGAATTGCCGCGGCTCTCGGTGCTTATGGAATTTATACCTTTGTCGCTCGCGGTCTCTGGAAATACCTTACGCTCCAGCAACCGTTCTTCTTCCTTGATTTGGAACGCGGCTATCTGCTGTTCACGCTTGACTACATCGCCATCATGGCACTGTTCGCGATGGCGATGCATCTTGCGATGACGGCGATGGTTAAATACTCACGCTGACAAAAATGTGAAACTTCGCCCTTATAAAAATTCTATTTTAAACTTTGATGAAAACCATTAAACAAAATTTCCTTTTGATGATTGCGGCGGCATTTTTTGCAATTCTCGCCGCCGTTGTTGAGGGGTCTTTTGTTTATGATTACGATGTTGAATTAAACTCAAGCGTCGAATTAAGCGATGCCAAATTCAACCAAGACGCCGCTCACGAAAAGTCACATGTTCTGTCGCGAGAAGTTTCATCAGAAGCCGTTCTGCTCATGCGAAGAGCCGGGCAACAGGCGCTTTCACGTACTTTACGGAATGCGGGTTTTCAAGGAATTGGCGGTCGCGATGCAGCAGCATTTAAATGGGGTGCAAAGCACACTATTCAAAAAGTTTTTGCATCAATCGGAATACATAACGGCTTTCCGACACCCCTTGCATATCAAATTCCCAAAGAATATTACGTATTCACATTAAAACGAATACTTTGTTAACAAGTTCTTTCTCTCGATACACATTCCGCCGCACAAACAAGCGGCAAAATTTAAACTTTTAACAAAGAGAAAGAACATGGAAAACATTTCCAAAATGGAGATGGCGACAGCCCTCTTCAATCAAATTTATATCAAAACCGAAAAAGCCTTTTTCGGCCTCAAAACCAAAGTCACTTACGCCCCGACAAATTCTCCTGTCGTAGGGACCGCATTGGAATTCGCTCCCGCAGAAGGGCAAAAAGCAAAAGCAATTCTCGAAGCCTCCCCCGCTGAACTCGACGCCGTCCTGCAAAAGAATGGTCGCCCCAAAACAAGCGATAACGGGAACATGAAACTGAATCTCTGCTACTCGCGAGACCATGAATTCGCAGCTTTTCACTTGCAGCAATTCTCGGGATTCGAATACCGCACGATTATCGAAACGCGATTCGCCACAGGCAACGACGCGAAGAAATTGCTTCAAGCATTCATCAAGTAAACGCAAAACATAACGCAAAGCGGATGTCGAAATTTCGGCATCCGTTTATCTTTCTAAAAGTTTTCGTTGAATAAATACATCAGGCTTTGCCACAAGCTACTCATACGACACGAGAATTGAAAACGTAAGCATGACCTAAAAACTACAGATAGGACTACATAATAAAACTACACAAAAAGCTACAGATAGAACTACACAGAAAACTACACAAAAGACTACACTGAAAAACTACACTGAAAACAAGAATAACCCAACGCATTCCCGCTCCGTTTACCGGCCCGTCGCAATCAAATATGCACAGACTGCCGTGTAATATCCAGTGACGGCTTCAGTGTAAGAATCCGTCGCCTGCTGGCGTAATGTTTCAGCTTCAAGCAGATTGCTGAGCGTTGCCGTACCCGCATTGTAGAATTCACGTTGTGTACGCAAGTTTTCTTCGGCTTGGGCAATAGCATCGCGACTGATTTCAATTTGCTTAAAGGATTCGTTCAGCGTATTCCATTTGGCGTCAATATCCACCTTAATCAAGTTCTTGTTTTCAACTTCATCAATTGCCGCCTTTTTCGCCTTCAAATCAAGCTTCGCGATAGAATAGCTATTGCTCCACCAATCCGAAATCGGCACAGTAAGCGAAGCAAAAAGCACTCCATTTACAGCATCGTCATCAAGCAAGTTTTGATACAAAAGGCTCGCGCCCACAGCAACCGTAGGCAGCACCTTGCCGCGTTCCATCGAGCGTTCCTTTTCGGCAGCTTCGCGACTGATGGCAAGCAGCTTGCTTTCGGCACGGCGTTCAACAGCATCGTCAGCAGAAATTGCGTAAGATTCAGGCGGTGTAATTTGAATAAGATCAGCCTCGGCAAGGTCAAAGTCAGCATTGTCACGGTTCATTTGCCTTGCAAGCATGAGCTTCGCCACCGAAATTCCGTTTTCAAGTTTCAGGCGATTGCTTTGCAGTTTTTTCTTTTCGAGTTCAACACGGAGCAAATCATTTTTCACAGCGACACCGGCATCTACGGCAATTTGCACATCGCTCCGAATCGCCTCCACCTGTTTTTCCGCTTCGGCAAGCGTTTTTAATTTTTCCTTAAGCGAAACGATGAGCCAGTAATAGGTCTCCGTATTCTTGCGGATTTCCGTTTCGGCAAGTGTTTCTTGCAATTTGGCAGCACGTGTCCCAATTTTGGCAAGTTGATTGCCGTTGTAAATTTGCCCGCCCACAAAAATCGGCTGAATCAAAGTCAAATGCCCGATAATTCCTTTATCGACCATTCCCATATTGAATGTCGATGGAAGCCCCTGAAGCACAGAAGGATCAATTCCTGCTTGCGACAAGGTCGGCGCTACTTGCTCTCCGACACTTTCCATTTCTTTGGACAAGTCCATTTTCTGTTTGACCAAGAAATCGTTTGAGATAAAGGCAAAACCACCAGCGAACACCTTCGGGAAATACGCCGGGAAGGCACTCCCTTCAGTTTCTTCGGCCATTTGGCGATTCACTTTCGCACTCTTCAAAGTCGCATTATTTTCGCGTGCAATACGCAAGCAATCATCAAGCGTATACACATCCGCCGCAAACGAAGCGGAAATGCCTAAAAGAAAAGCAATAATTATGTTATTCAATTTATAAACTCCCTGGATTCTTCGTCCCTTCGGTCCTCAGAATGACGCAAAAAGAACGTTTACTTCTTACCATCCACTGCCTATCGCCTACTTTTTCCTAATCACTAATCACCAACCACTAACCACTAATCACTTTCCTGCGTCTAAACTTCATACAACTTACACCCCAATAAGCAACGGGCAGCACAGTCAAAATCAAGCACATCGTCACAAGCGTTCCCCAGAAAATGATGATGGCCATAGGCACCCACAGACCATCTCCACTCACCATCATAGGTAAGACTCCCGCAGAAGCCGCCGCCGAAGTCAGGAATATCGGACGCATACGCCTAAGTGCCGAATTGTAGATGGCATTTTTAGAATCCAAATGCTCATCACGCTTCAATTCCTCAGCATAGTCAATCATGATAATTCCGTTACGCACCATAATTCCAAGCAGACTCACCATACCAAGAACACCCGTAATCGTAAAGTCCAAATCCATAATCCACATAGCAACGCCCGTGCCGAAAGTGGAAAGCGACAATAACGAGAAGAGCATAAGAGCCGTACGAATTCTACGGAAGTGCCACACCATAATAAGGAACATCATGGCAACCGCAACGACGAGACCTTTAAGGAGGCCAGGAAGCGTTTCGATAACAGAAGCCGCTTCGCCACCAAGCTCCAATTTAACGCCATCGTCAGCCGTCAGCTTTTTCAGCGAATCAAGATGCTTTAAAGCAAGGTCATTCGCACTGACGCCAGACGAAACTTCGGCAGAAATCGTCACCGTCGGGAGGCCGTTTCTTCTATCGCGAGACCCCTCGTTAAACACAGGCGAGAACTTTGCAATCTGGCGGAGCGGTGCATTGGATAGTCCACCATAAGTTGCAATCTTTTCATTTTCAAGATCCGAGAAACTAGCAGAATCAGCATGCGTTCCCTTAAGCACTACAGGAACATTTCTATTGCCTTCCCAAAGAGTGGCAATCGGGAATCCGGCATTGTAGCGAGAAGCAAGCATCGCCTCGACAGAAAACTGGTTCACCCCAAGCTTTGAAGCGTTCTCATCAAGCGAAACCTTAATGCCGCTCAAGGGTTCTCCATAAGAACTGCGAACAAGATAAACTCCCGGGAGACTCCGCAAATAATTTTTCACCTTATCACTTGCAACTTTACGACTTTCATCCGTTCCATCAGAAATTCTAATTTCTATTGGCGATGCGGCATCGCTAAAGCTGAGCTGTTTAAAGCGCACAAATACATTTGCAAAATGATCTACATATTTTTCCGAATACTCCTTGATAATCTCTTCTGTAGCATGAGCACTTTCGGTATTTACGATAAACTGCGCAAAATTTTCACCGGCAAATTGCGGTGCATAAGTCATATGAAAACGCGGCGAAGACATTCCCTTGAATGTCGTAATGTAGGTGACTCTCGGATCTTTTTCCAAGATACACTTCATGCTATCCGCCACGGCAGAAGTCTGATTAATTGAAGTCCCGTTCGGCAAATAAAATTCCACAGAGAACTGATTGCGTTCCGCAATCGGCATGAGTTTTATGGGGCGAGAAATAATCATAACCGCGCCCAAGACAACACAAATAACCGCCACAAGAATGGTCAATTTGGGGAACCTGAAACAAGTTCTCAAAACGCGTTCATAGATAAAGTTCGAGACGCTCTCAAAAGAATACTTGCTCTTCTTTTTTGTTTTCGGTTTTAAGAAAGCAAATTGCAAATAGGGAACAATAAATATCGCCACGAGCAAAGAAATCGAAAGAACGATAGTCACCGCCCACGGGAATGTTGTCACAAAATCGCTAAACATTCCATTCATCGTCACCAAGAACGGGAAGAAGGTAATGCTTATGGCGAGCGTAGCCGAAAAAATCGATTTCAAGAAATGAACGGCGCTATGTTCCGCCGCTCTCCAGCGTGTACCGGAACCATAAATTCGTTCTTGATAATCATCCAATATCACGATGGAATTATCTACAATCATTCCCAGCGACACCATCAAGGCTGCAAGCGTCACACCGTTTATTTCGTAGCCGAGGCCAAAGAAAAGCCCAAGCGAAATGAAAATGGATATTGGAATAGTCGAAGCCGCAATCAATGCCACCTTGAAAGGTTGCAACAGAACAACCACAATAATAACCGCCAATACGGCAACCAAGATTTCTCTCAAAAAGTCATCAATACTTTTGCCGACAACTTCCGTCTGGTCCGTAATGCGGAACATCTTGACTTCTTCAGGCAAGCTGCTTTCAAATTCCGAAAGCACCTGTTTTATTTCCTTGCCCATTTTCACGATGTCGTGGCCTTTTTTCATTTCGATGCTAAGCATCACGCACTTGTTGCCGTTCACTTCGATATAGGCTGTACGATCAGGATATTCGCGTTCCACACGGGCTACATCTTTCAAGCGAACCACACTTCCGTCAGGCGCACTAAAGACAATTGTTTCGCGGACACTTTCTAAAGAATTCACGCCGCTTTCCACATAAATCGGGTGGTTGTAATCGCCGTCCCTTAAGGTTCCCGCAATATTCACGAGGCCTTGCCCCGAAAGGAACGCGGTCACCGACTTGTAACCCAGCCCATATTGGGAAAGTTTTTCGTTATCCAGATAAATAGAAATCTGGTCTTTCTGTTCGCCAAAACGCGTAATGCGGCCGACACTTTCAAGCGGTCTTAAGTTATCCGCAAGTCCGTCAAGATATTCACCCAATTCACGATAAGTTTTATTCTTGCTTTCTATCGCCAAGAGCATCGACGAAGCATCGCCAAAATCATCCATCACGATTATCGCAAGGACTCCAGCAGGCAAACTCGACTTGAACTGCGAAACGCCATGCTTAAAGCGACTCCAAAATCCATCTTTGTCATACACGTAATCTTCAAGCGCCACCTGAACAATCACCATGCCATCGCGAGTCATAGAAGTCGTTTTGCTTTTTTTGACATCGCCATAAGTGAAGATGTAATCTTCAAGCGGTTTCGTAACACGGTCTTCCACTTCTTTTACAGTTGCACCGGGATAAACCGCAATCACAACACCCTGACGCACCGTAAATTCAGGGAACTCATTTTTTCGGTTAGCAGAAAGGCCATAAACGCCAAATAGCACCAAAATGCAGCAGAGCATAAACACAATGCCGCGATAGCGCATGGCGGTTTCAACAAAGGAACGTTTCTTTTTCATAGAATTCCCCTATCGAGCAACAGCCTGATTTGCCGTTTGAACTCGGTCACCCTCGCCCACCTTGGACATTCCCTTTACCACAACGGAATCACCATCGTCAATTCCCTGCACCAAAAGCTGTGAACCATTTCCTAGAGAGGTTTCAACATTTTTTCTCATCGTTTTTCCACCACGGACGACCCAAACAAAAGAACGATTGTATTCATCCAAAAGCACCGCAGATGCGGGGAGTTCAACACCCGTCACAGAATTTTTGCTATCAATGGACATTTCCAAAAGCATTCCCGGCAAAAGTTCGCCGCTCTTATTTTTCAGCTCAGCTTCGATTTGGTAAGAACGCGAAAGCGGGTTTGCAGAAATCCCCTTATTTGTAATCTTCCCTTCAAAAGCTTTATCGCCAAGCGCACCGACGCGAACTTCAACCTTATCGCCCACATTAAGCGAAGCCACATCTTTTTCAGGAACGGCAACAACCGCCTTAACCGTCGCGATATTCACGATGCGAAACACAGGAGCGCTCGGCACCACATTCTGCCCGACTTCAAGCGATTTGCCCGCAACAATTCCCGTTGCAGGGGCGTAAAGTTTGCAATCATCCAGCGCCTTTTGCGCAAGTTTCTCCGCAGCAATCGCCTGTCTGTATTTACTTTCGACATCCATCCATTGGATTTCAGAGATAGTCTTGTTCTGATGCAACTTTTCCATACGGGCGCGAGCATCTTCCGCCTGATTTTTCAAAGCAGAGGCAATCTCCAAGGCACTCTTTGCAGATGTATCATCCAAGGTCGCCACAAGCGCACCCTTGTTCACCTTTTTGCCTTCGGTCACACGCACAGACTTCACCGTCCCCGGCGAAGAAAAGCTTACCATCGTTGTCGCGACTTCGGCTATAGAACCCGCGTAACGCAACGAACTGCCGACATTTGAATTCTTAGCAACAATAGTTTCGACTTTAACTATTGGCATTTTTTTCTGTGCGATTTTCTTGTCGTTGCGAGAATTAAAATCACTTTCGCAAGCAACAAGAGACAAAATCAAAAAGGGAAGTATATACAATTTCGTATTCATACTTTTAAAAATATGATTTAGGCCCGCCAATTATAAGGTTAAAATTTCGCTAAAAACAGAAATTTTTACCATAATTTGCACTTTTTAGTGCTTATTTAGGAAAAATTGAGGTAATTTTTACTAGGAGCAATTTTTAACATTCATTATTCGATTTTATGAAAAGAAAGCCCACAAACGCAAATAACATAAAGAAAGCCGACCTTTCCCTATTAGATTTTTTGAAGCAGTCAAACACTGTTCCTGGGAAAATTGTCTTTTTTGAAAACATTGAAGGGCTAGACACATCTGGCTATTTTTACCTACAAGGTCTTGCATTATTTTTAATTGAAAAAGGCCACAGCACAATCGAAGTAAACACAACAACATACGAGTTGGAAAAAGGCTGTATTTTTGTCGCGTTTCCTGGGCAAATCATTCATGTTATTAGTATAAGCGATGATATTAAACCATTGTGTATAGCGTGTTCAATGGACATGATGAACGACTTAATGTCTCAAGTCAAAGATAGCTTACAACTTTTTCAACATGCAAAGCAATCATCATTCCAGAAAAGGGATGGTGAAGATTTTGAACAAATAAAAAAATCGTTCAGGCACATACAAGAAAAAATAAAAGTCACCAAAGACAACCGCTACCACTATCAAATTATCAAAAATCTTGTAATATCCACCGCCTTCGAATGCCTCGATATTCTAACCGAAAAAAATATTGAACCGCAAGGATCCAACCGCAAGAAAGCTTTGCTCAACGCCTTCTTGCAAAAAGTCGAAGAAGAACACCGCGAAAACCACAGCGTCAAACATTACGCTGACGAACTTTTCGTCACTCCAAAATATCTTTCTACGGTCATTGAAGAAATGAGCGGCAAAGGCGCAAAACAATGGATTGATGAATACATCGCCCTAGACGCAAAAGTCCTTTTGCAGTCATCGCAAAAAGACATTCAAGAAATTTCAAACGAGCTAAACTTTATTGATGTCAGTTTCTTCGGAAAATTTTTCAAACGCATGACAGGGATGACGCCCAAAGCCTTCCGCGAGAAAAAGGAATAAGCGGTTTGCGCAGTTCGCAAAAAAAATGTATGGATTCTCCTTCGGAGAATGACTAATCATTATGATATTGAAAATTATTCAATTACAGTCTCTATAGTTTTCCGGTCATCGTCTTGATGAGCTGATTTTCATTTCCTGAAAGCGGATACTGTTCCACGATTTTTCCATGTTCCATACGAATCACAGATTGGCAACTGTTCAAAATAAATTCGGGGTCATGCGTAATCACGAGTAGCGTTTTTCCACTAGCGGCAAGCTTTTTAAGAGTTGCAGAAACAGCAAGCATTTGCCTATAGTCAAGACCGCTTGTGGGTTCATCAAAGACAACGACATCGCAACCGCTCGAAATTCCACTGCCGATAGCGACACGCTGTTTTTGCCCGCCCGAAAGAGCCATCGGATGATTGTCCGCATATTGTTTGAGATTGAGACCTTCAAGAATTTCAAGCGCCAAGTTTTCGTCTTGCGGTTTCATGCCGAGCAGGACTTCATCCAGAACGCTCTCGGTAAAAAGTTGATGGTTCACATCTTGCATAATCAAGTAAGTACCGCATTTGCGGGCTGCACGTTTTTGACGCCACGAGCCCTGCAATCCGCAAAGCACCTGCGCAAGCGTCGATTTGCCCGCGCCGTTATGACCAATCAGCGCCGTAATTTGCCTGCACGGGAGTTCAAGACGGTCAATGTCAAGAATCGGATGCTTTTTGTGATACGCAAATGTCAGGTTCGTAAAGACAATGGATTTCGCTATGGATTGCTTCGCGAGATCCAGCTCCTTCGAACCTTGCGGCCCTTCGACAAGCTCAGGGACCTTACAAGGTTGGTGAGCTTGCCGAACCATTCCTTCGCGCAATTGTTCCAAATTCATGCAGCGCAGTCCGAGGCTTGCCGCATATTCCGGGCCTTTCGCTTCGAGTTCCGCAGGCTTCCACTCTTCTGCGATTTGCCCATCCTTCACATAACAAATTCTGTCGGCGACATCACGCAAATAGTAAAGGCGATGCTCCACGATAACGACCGTTTTCCCCGCCTTTTTCCATCGCGAAACAATTTCCTTCAAATCCTCAATCGTCTTGAGGTCCAAATTCGCAGAAGGTTCATCGAGTACAAAAATTTCAGGACCCGTCGCCGAAACAGACGCACACGCAATTTTCTGTTTTTCGCCGCCCGAAAGATTAAAAATGCTACGGCCTAGCAAATGCTCTAAATGGAATTCCTGGACAACATTCGCCACGCGCTGCTTGATTTCTTCGGGATCCATTCCCAAATTTTCGCAACCAAAAGCAAGCTCGCAATCCGTATCGATGTTGAAAAATTGCGAACGCGGATTCTGGAAAACGGAACCCACAACTCTTGAAATTTCAGCAAGCGTCATATCGGCGGTATTCTTGTCGCCGAGCAGCACATCGCCATCCATCGTTCCCGAATGATAATGCGGAATCAAACCGTTAATGAGCTTTGAAATCGTCGTCTTTCCGCAGCCCGACTCCCCCGCCAGCACAACACACTCGCCCGAACGAATTTCCAGATTCAAGTTCTTGAGAATCGCATCGTCAAGGGAATCAGTGTAAGAGAAGGAAATGTTTTTGAGAGAAATGTTCATAAATTCATCCTAATAACAGTCTTCTTTTTCGTCACCCCGGATTTATTCCGGGGCCAGTTATTGCGAAATACACATGCCGATCCCGGCACTAGGCCGGGATGACAATAAAAAGAACAAAGAAGACAATGAAAGCAACGAATTCATTATCGGTAGCAAGTTACAGTAAAGCTCACAACAACAACAATACAATAAGCGCACACAACAAAATCCGCCCAGCGGAATCCAATCGTTGCAACGCAAGTGCGTTTCGTTTCTGCCGAAAGCCCTCGCGTCACCGCTGCAATCGAAAGTTCATCACCAATTTTCGTAATAGAAACCAAAAGCGGTACTAGCCTATATTCAAGGAATGCCACTGGACTTTTTAAAGTCCGCAAGCTAAACAAGCGAATTCCACGCATTCTCATGGCATTGCCAATCGCACGGGATTCGTCAAATACTGTCGGAAAAAATCGAATCATCACAATCAAGGGAATCGTAACCTTGTTCGAAATACGCATCCGCGACATGCACGCCAAAAACTCATTGACTTTGGTAGTTGTTACAACATAATATAGTACAACACAAGCGGGCATAATGCGGTACATCAAAAACAACGATGCAAGAATAATCGTACCCGAAGTACCAATATCCAAATTTTTCACCTGACCAAAGAAAAAGCCAGCACTCAAATAAACAAAAAAGAAAGCGCAAACAAATTTCCACTTTCCCTCAAGCAACAGCAAAATAGACGCTACAACAACCATCAACAAGCTATAGACTAGCGGAGCGGAAAAAATCATACCATTTGCCACCGCCGCTAAAAACAATTTTGTACGCGGATCTAGTTTCACTGTGCAAGTCCGATGCGTTCAAAATGCTTTTTCATCACGCGACGAGCAATGAATCCACCAACTACGGCACCTGCGGCACCAAATCCAAAAAGTCCAATCAAAGGCCAATAGCTGCTAGAAAGCTCCGCCAAATGAGCAATATAAGCCTTATCACAAATAGAACTGCAATACGCCAAATATTCTTCGGTCGAAGACCAAAGCGGAATCATCATCGAAGAAGGTACAAAACTTATCATCACATTAGCAAGCAGACATCCCACAAAATTCTTGTGGAACAGCTTTAAGCAAAGGCCCGCCAAAACGCCATACACCACGCAAAGTAAACCAAAAGAAATTCCGTGACCAGAGATTGTCATGACAACGCCGAAAAGCGTGCAAAGCAGCACGCAGCAAAGTAAAGGTCTTTCGACTTTCGAAAAGAAAAGGAATAGCGGGACGCTTGTCACCAAGCTCACTACGCATGTGGAAACCACAATAAACGCAGGAATAAAACCGATACTCGCTCCAAGTCCAGAAAGAACAAGGTAAAGTGCACCAAAAATGCCCACGTTCACGAGGTCACGCACCAGCGTATTCGAAGATTTTTTTCCAGTAGTTTTCATATTTATGCCATCCCCGACTAAGGTTGGTGAGTCTGCCGAACCATCGGGAATCTCCTTAAACAGTTCCGATTGTGGATACTTTTTCGGGGCAAAAATAGAGAAATTTCATCATTAAATTCTACTCCATTTAGACGCGATTTAGCCCCGTTTAACTTTTCAAACACATACTATATCCACCCACGTTTTGAGTGCGTCCGATTGGAGTAGAAAAACGCTACACGTTATATTATTTTCGGGCAAAATTTTTGGGAGGATGTTATGCAAGTTTCTCGCGTTAATAAAGTTTTCGCCCGTCTGGGGCGTTTTCAAATCAAATTCCGTTGGCTGATTTTACTTGTAACAATTCTTGTAACTTTCATTGCATGTCTCGGGCTTCCGCAACTGCAAATGACCAGCAGCGAAGAAGAATGGTTTGACGATTGGGACAAAGTCAAAATCGACCAAGCGCACTTCAATGACGTTTTCGGCAGCGATGACGGCTATATGGTGATGGTCCGTGCTAACGATGTTTTTGCACCCGAAGTTTTAAGCGCCATTGACCGACTTTCCAAGCGCCTCGAAAACGAAGTCCCTTACGCTGACCGCGTCGTTTCACTCACGCATAACTTATCCATTCCCATCGCAAACAACGAGGGCTTTGAAGTCATAGACCCGTTCGAAAGCGGCATCCCGACAGATTCAGCACAGCTCGCCGCCAAGAAATCGCTTATCATGAGCCGTGAATCTCTCGTGAACAACATCGTCTCTGACGACGCCAAAGAAACATGGGTTATTCTCTCGTTGAAATCATACGAAGGCGGCATCGATTTCGGCAAAGACAGCATCGCACCTTTCGCTCGCAACGTCATTCTCTCCGATGAATTCAAAAGCGACAAGTTCGAGATGCTCCCAACCGGCATGAGCTACACCGAAATGGAAGAAAACGAAGTCATCTCGCGTGAATGCGCTATGCGCATCATCTTCGGCTTCGCCGTCATGCTCGCATGCCTTATTTTATTCGTACGCTCTTTGCGCGGAGTCATCGTCCCCGCCATTGCAACCGTCGGAGGAATCGCATCAGTTCTCGGTGTAAACGCCTGGCTCGGCATCATTGGCGACGAAAGCATGGTCGCACTCCCCGTACTTTTGGGCATGGCACTTTCAGTCGGCTATTCCATCCATTACATCAATTCGTTCCGCATGCATTTTAGGCGCACGGGCAACCGCCGCGAATCTGTCATAAACGCTGTCGAAGAAACCGGTTGGCCAATTCTCTTCACTGTTATCACTACCGTAGCCTCGCTGATTTCGTTCTTGTTCGCTGGCATCCGCCCGATCCGCTGGATTGGCGGCATTTCGGCAGGCATCGTCTTCATGGTTTACCTGTACGTCATCATCTTGATTCCGATTCTCATGAGCTTCGGCAAAAACGCAAAACCCGACCCGACAGAAGTGAAAGCGGCCGGCGCCACCAAAGCCGACATTCTCTTTGAATTCTTCGGTCGCAAAGTTTGCAGGCACAGCGGCATCATCGCCGCAATTTCCGCCGCCATAATGTTGTTGCAAATTCCAGGCGTGATGAACATTGACGTGAACATGGACTACACAAAAACGATGGGCGAAAAAATCCCGTTCGTCACAAGGCTCATGGACATGCTTAGCGGAAAACTCGGAAGCCTCTACGATTTCAATGTGATGGTCGAATTCAACGAAAGCGACGCGCTTAAAAATCCCGCCAACATGAAACGCATCGAAACGCTTGAACAAAAACTCGGCACGCTCCAGCTCACAAAAATTTCAGGCGACAAGCCCCGCGTGCAATCCGTAACGCGACTCGTGAAAGAAATGAACCGTACGCTGAACGCCGACAGCACGGAATACTACAAAATTCCCGACGCGCAAGACATGCTCACGCAATTGCTGTTCCTCTACGAGATTTCAGATGCCGACGCACTCTTTGAACGCATGGACGAAGACTACAAAACAACATTCATCCACATAGAACTATCTGGGTACGATGCCAAGAAAATCGTTAAAGACCTCGATTCCGCAAAATCGTATGCCGCGCAAATTTTCCCGGACGCCAAAACTTCAATCGTCGGTGAAGTCGTAAACTACGCCGAAATGAACGGCAAGCTAGTGAACGGATTATTGCGTTCATTCGGAGGTTCATTCGTGATTATTGCTATCATGATGATTCTCGCATTCGGGAGCATCAAGGCTGGCCTCATCGGCATGATTCCAAATGTTGCCCCCGTGCTTTTAATCGGTGGCGTCATGGGCTATTCGGGAATGCCACTTGACATGATAACGATGATCGTAATGCCGATGATTTTGGGCATCGCCGTTGATGACACCATCCACATGAACAATCACATCAAATACGGTTACGAGCGCACGGGCAGCTACAAAAAAGCGCTGCTGCTCTCTTACCGCGAAATCGGGAAGACAATGGGCATGACCACATTCATTCTATGCGCGATGTTCTTTGTGTTCATCTTCAGCCCGATGGGCGCATTGTACAACGTCGGATTACTTTCCATCATTGGCCTTGCCGCAGCCCTCATTGCCGATTACACGCTCACCACAGCCCTTGTATATGTCACCAAGCCGTATGGGAGAGAGAAACGCTCGTAAAAAGATTTCAGCTACTCGATATATCCTTCTTGGTCGTAACACTTGTGATGTTTCTTGATTAGATTCACAAGCGGTTGAACTCTCGAATCGGTCACTTTCATATTCTCGAATTTCAGAATCTGGTTGTCGTAGCGTTCGCGGCTGCCGTTTTCAATGCGTTTTTCAGCATCATTTGGAACAAAGAAAGCGGAACGCTCCTCAAGTTTGGCATAAAACTCGGTAAGATAGATATTGATGCCAGCAAGATCAAAGTCACCGAAATGCACATAATAATTGTCATTTTCACAGAGCCAACGAATTAAATCACCAGACTGCGGATAGCGAGCTACAAAAAGCAACGGCTGAGGCTTTGTAAAAGGAACAATTTGTTTAAAAAGTGTTTTTTGTCGTCCGATGTAGCGGAAATTTTCCATATTTTCAATTCCCACAACAATCACATTTTCAGGGATAAAGAAATTTTCATAGTCCGCAATGAAAACGTATGAACCATCAGGCGGATTCAAATCAAAATGTTTTCCATTGAGACTCACTGGTATCGGTTCATAGCAGTTTACCAAGAATCCCTTGCAACTACGGGCAGTTCGAATTTTTGAATTACCTGTTGATACAGCTTGTTCCTTTCGCATGGCCAACGGTCTGATGCTACTGTCCGCCCAAGAAAGCCTACGATACATCTCTTCGCTTTTTTCTAAATCTTTGAACGCATCATCTCGAATGGCTAGATAAGCTCGTAAAGCATTTCCATTTGGAGCTTTGCAAAAAGAACCTCGTCCTTTTGGGAATGAAATCAGCAAACCTTCCTTCAGCAATTCGGCAAAAATAACTCCTTTACAGTCGCTTGCGGGGAGTTCACCTCCGTTGGCAAGAACTATCAATTTATTCAATAACGCTGTTGTAATATTGTACGCCAAATTACACTCCTAGAGCTCTTGTCATTAACGGCCTTACCACGGTTTGCGATTTTGCATTCTTTTCGAGCAAATATGTGTAGCGGTATTCCGATACACTCTGCGTTGTGGGAGAACCATTCACCAAATAAATGTTTCGACTATTCGCAAATTTCAAAATGCCATTTGCATTCTTCGGGTGGAGTTTTCCGATTTCATCCATCATGCAGTGGAGTTTAAATTCGCCGAACTTGCGTGAAGCCTGCGTCTTGAAAACATTGATGAGCATGATGTTCACCATTGCTTTCACGAGTACATCCGTACCTTCGGAACCCACATTAGAAATTTTGTCAATCCATCCAGTATCGTTATCGTTTTCTTGTACGCGGAACTGCAAGCGGAACGCATCCGAAAGTTTCAATGTATTACGCGTTGGTTCGTCATTTAGTGACTTCACAAATTGCAAAAGCAAATCAACCGCTCCGCGATTCGCACTTTCCGTATCGCCCATTGAGAACAAGTTTAATTCACCCAACGCATACTGATTTTCTGCATAGAATCTCTGCATCGCAAGCATCAAACGCATCAGCTTGTCATTCGATTCTTCGGTACGCAAAGCGATACTCTTGATTACGCCTGCAAAATTCTTTTCGACAAAATCGCGATTAATATTCAAAACAATTTTCTCGATTTCAGATTTTTGACGCGTAACATCGCCAACTTCTTTTGCAACGCGAGCCAAAATGTCGGAATATCGACCGCTCGTACGTTTGCGATATTCCTCAATCTTTTCGTTCAACAAAAAGTCGCTCAAATTGTCCGCAAAATCCATGAAATCGCTTTCGCTATTCAATTCCATCTTGAACTTGAACGTGTTACGTCTGGAAAAACGCCCCTTGAACTTGTTAATAGACATCTCAAGTTCCTTGCTTCGCTTTTGAGCGTTCATCAACGATTCCTTGAGTTCAGTCAAAATTTCAGTACAGAGACGGGCATTCGGTGTTTCGCCAACGCTCTTTATATTTTCTGGGCAGAAACTTGAAACGGAGAATTTATCCGTTTCTTCAACGGACTCCTTCAATTTGCGATCCGTTTCGCGGTTCTGCTGCAAAATTTTATTTTGTTCCGCTCGCTTCGCTTCAAGGCGTTCCTTGCGAGCATTGAACTTTTGTTGCAAATCGTTCAAACGACTTTCTAAATCGCGTTTTTCATTTTTGAATTCGTCTTCATGATCGAAGAATTCCTGCTTGTCGTATCGATAACGAGCGACAAAATCGCGATTCCGTTCTATTTCGTTTAGCTGTTGCTGTACATTATCAATTTCCGCTTCGCATTCCTTCAAAACGCTGACATCGACATTCTTATTTTTCAACTCTTCGTCACGCTGCTGCAACAACAATTTACGCTCGTTTTCCGCTTCGTTCTTTCGTGTTTCAATTTCTGCAAGAATCTGCACGCGGAAATCATTAAACGCATTTTGAAGAGATTCATTTTCTTGCTGTTTCGCTTTTTCGTTTGCTTTCAGTTCGCGATTTTTATCTGCGATAATTTTATTCTGCTGTTCCTCGGCATTCAACAGTTTTTCAGAGATGACATTCTGTTGCGACTGAATTTCATTCTTACGTTTTTCAATTTTCGCAGCATCATCGCGAATCCATTTTTCGCGTTCATTTTCCAAACGCTTACGCTTTATCGGAATCTGCACGAGTTCATTTTCGGCGTTTCTGATATTTTCCAAAAGCGGCTTAATCTTAGGGGCATACGAGCGTTCTACCGCCGAATTATTCTTTTCAAGAGCATCCGACAATTCCGTCTGTTTTGACTTGTTGTCTTCAACGGACTTCAAAATTGATTTTTTCTCGGTCGCAATTTCTTCGGGCGTTCGCACACGAATCGGCAAATCTTCAAGATTGATTTTCACGCCGAAAAGAGCGTCTCCATCTACAAGTTCCGGAGAAAGATCCGTATTGTACAGAACCGATTCCTCATCGACTACCTTGCCAATAGAATTTTCCCAACCCGGTTTATTCTGGCTAAGCCATTCATAAAGCGAACCCTTTTGCCGTTCCAGCAAATCGTCAAGGCTTTTGAGCTGAGCGGCAAAGCCTCGATTTTCCGCAACCAAGGCATCATTCTCTTTTTCGTATTCAACGCGATTGCGTTCCAGCTCGGCATCTCGTTGAGCAGAAAGTTTGTTCAACTCCGCTTGGCATGCAGACTTCAGCACCTTCGTTTCACTTTCGTGAATATTCAATGATTTTAGTTGTTCATCGCATTCATTAATTTTATCTTTAAACGGATGTTCATACTGAAGCCTTAGCAGCTCCTTTTCGCAAGCGACACGATCTGCATTCAAGGCATTAATTGTATTTTTTACGCTTACCAGTTTTTCATCAAACCGAGCAACAATCGTTTCTCGCATTTGTTCAAATTTTTCGAGCACCCGCTGCCGTTGTTCCAACAACTCCGCATTTTTATCGTTCAGGCGAATGTTCTGATTTTGCTTAAATTCTTCCAAAGCCCGCGAAACTTGTTTCAGCAAATTCTCAAACTTTTCGGCGACATCTTCATATTCACGAGTCAGGAGGCGGCGACGTTCTTCCAATCGTTCTTTCTCGATTTTCAAGGAGCCTTCGCGTTCCTGTTTTTTCAGAATCTCATCAATATTCTTTGCTTGGTATTCCTGGAATTTATCGCGACACTTTTTCAAATTATCCTTAACAAGCGTCAAGTCCGCATTTAACCCGTCGCGTTCCTTGTTAAACTTTCCACTTTCTTCACTAATCAGGCGAATCGTATCGTTCAAGGCTTCATTCGATTTTTCAATTTCAATCGCAATCGACGGGAGTTGCTCTTTAGCCACGCGATAAGAATAATTCAGTTGCTTGCCACAATCCTCGATATTCTTTTTGAGTCCCAAAAGCGAATGATAAATTTTAACAACGCGGTCGGCATCAAGCCGCGTCTCGCATTCGCCTCGCTTGTTCGTCGTGAACCAAAGCCCGATATCGTTATATTCCTGCTCGAACTCCGAAACTTGATGCCTGAAATATCCCAAGTCGATAAACGAACTTTCGCTATCCATCGATTGAATTATTGTTTCCTTGATAAAATCTGCATCGAGTTTAGAGTTGAGGAAAACATTCTGAATGCTTCGCGGAATGTTCTGGTAGCGGCTACTTTCCGCAATCGAAAACTTGAAAAATTCCTTCCGCATCACCGCCTGATGGTTGCCGTAAATAATGTCGCGGAACATTTCGTAGCGATCGACAATCGGGCTCATATAGCAACCGTTCAACCGAGTGCGAACAGTCGCCATTTCAGCAGTCACTTCGCCATTATCGTCAATCAGCCATTCCTTTTTGTACGGAGAATCGATAAAACGGAATACCGCACGACCATTCGATTTGCTTACCAACACGCAGAATGCCGACTCATCGCGTTCCACTTCATAGACAACATAAGAATTTGACTGTTCAAAATAAAAATCGTCAAAAGACTTTTTCTCTTTTGGGATTCCAAGCTTTTGCTTGTCCGCATTGTAGAAAAAGAGAATTGCACGCAAAAGAGTACTCTTACCCACGCCCTGCGTACCAATCAAATGAACATTACCGTTCAGGCCAATTTCCGCATAACGCACATGAGCACTGTTGATAAAGACAATCTTGTTAAGGGATCTCATTTTCCGCTCCCTCCACAATATTCAAACAATTCACCAATTCTTCGAGATAATGGAATGCAGATGTCACTTTGTACAATCCTTCCAAGTCGTTTTCCAATTCCACAAAACCCGCTTTCATCAAATCATCGGTCAACCTGTCGATTACATCTGCAAAAACCTTCTTGTCGGCATAAAGCTTGACCGCTTTATCCTTCAGTTCCATATCGCATGAAATCCGTTCCAGAATTTTCGCCTTGGTAAAAACGAATCCTGAGCCGAACGCAGAATTGAAAGTTTTCAAAAAATCCAGACGGTCAATCCAGTCACAAAAACGCAAGAGCTTGTCAACCGCATTCACCCTCTGCTCATGCCGCGAAAAGTAAAAATACCCGTTACCACTCTCCAGCACAAAGCCGATACCTTCGTAATATTCACGGTAGCTTTCAAAATCATCTTCAATCTGGTCGAAATATGCACGGTTCGCCTGCGAAACGCTGTTCATCGAAATGAACGAGCCCTTGCTCAAAATGTCAAAAATTTCCTTGGAGTATTTCAGCATAAAAGAAAAATATAAAAGTTCAGCAGTACGCAGAGTAATTTTACCCGAAACATTCAATAATACGCAAAGTATTTCTTGTAAAAAAACTCATGTTATTTTTAAGAGTTTATCGCATCCATTTATTGCGTCATTTTTTGATGCGATAATCCTGTGCATAGCACCTCTACTATCGGAGGGTACATCGCCGGACATTCGATTTGCAAAGAAAAACATCGTTGGCCACGAAAACCGTATGTCATTTCTCCGCAAGAATTTTTTCAAGTTCGCCCTGCAATTCCTCGCGTTTGGGGAGATAAAGTTGGTACTTGCTTACAAACAAATTGTTTTCTATGCCCTGCATCGCGTATTCCATCAACAACTGGTCCTTGTAGGCTCCGAGTACGATTCCGATAGGCGGATTGTCGTCCTGGGCGCAAACCTCTTTTTTGAAGAAATTCAAGTACATATTCATTTGCCCCACATCGTAATGCTCGATTTCGCCTCGTTTTAAATCAATAAGAACAAAGCACTTGAGATTGTAATTGTAGAACACCAAATCTACTTTGAACAGCCTGGCGCCAATTTGCATCTTGTACTGCCGTCCGATAAAAGCGAAGCCTTTGCCGAACTCCAACAAGAATGTTTGCAAGTTGGCGACAACCTTTTCCTCGATATCTCCTTCAAGGTATTTCTGTTCTTCGTTTACACCAAGAAATTCCAGAATATAAGGGTCCTTTACGATATCTTCAGGCTTTTGCGTTTGGACTCCTTGCTTGCTTATTTCCAGCACACCTTTTTTGTCCTTGCTCAAGGCAATCCTATGGAACAGCAGACTTTTCATCTGACGCTTGAGTTCCCTGACGCTCCAGTTCTCGTTTTCGCATTGTCTTGTATAAAAACCTATTTCGAGATCAGAATCAGCTTTTAAAATTTCAAAATAATGACTCCAACTCAATTTGTGAGACAGCGTCTCACGAATTGGAAATGCCGTAAAAAGTTTACGCATATAGATCAAGTTCGAACGACTGAACCCTTTTCCAAATTGCGCGGTCAAGTCCTTAGCGAGGTTATCCAACAGTTCTGCCCCATATTGGGCCTTCGCGTTGCCGCCTTGTTCATATTCTACAATATGACGACCGATTTGCCAATAGGTATTTACGAGAGTGGAGTTCACTGCTTGAAACACCTGTTTACGGCTTTCAATCAGCAATGAACCTATTTGCGTTACAAGATTCTTGTACCCATTGCTCTGGTTTTGGGGAATCTCTATTTCTTTTCCTGTCTTTTTCTTCATTTTTCACTCCAGCCCGCAAACAAGCTTGAAATTGCGGGTCTTTTCTTCTGCTTAGCAAATATACATTCTTCAAATGTCATATTATGACATTTTTCAAAATTTGCTCTTAAAATTTACCCACTGCCGACACTTTCTTCAATTCCTCCACTATCGGGTGGTACATCGCCGTTCAATTCCTCGCTGAAAGTCCGCACACTCACATTTTTCGCATTTTCGCACAGCATTCTGCGCCATCTGTAAGGAATTTTCCACTAGGCCAGTGTTTCCAAGCATTTGTTGATTTTCCGAGGCAATGTAATCCTTCATTTTCTTGAACAAACATATTAGAGCGATGCTCTGACGCACAGCCAAATTGCCCTTGAGAATGTACATAAGCATATAAATGCCTTGCTCGGTAAACGTGTAGGGAGCGTATCTTTGCCGCCCCAACTTGAGGTGCAAATTTTGCACTCACTTCGGATATATCAGCGGATATTCGTACCCATACGCTTCTTCGTACTTGTCCGTAATTTCAAATTCGTCCGAGAACTGCGATGCAAGCTGGCAAAAGAGCACCAGTTTTCCTTCCAAATCAATTTCGTAGGGATAACTGTAATTCATGACATAGTAAAACAAATCCGTACTCGTCGCCATGAATCCGTTTTTCATCTCGGTCTGATCGACCATCGGGATGACGATATTCTGTGCGGCAATTTCACTTTCGTCAAGCGGGTCTGCCAATTTTTTTCGAAGGTTGTTGCAGTTCTGCTTTCGGCCACGCACTTCACGCAATACAGAGAGTCCGTCGTCGCTTCCTCTCAGCCAATCGAGCGATACCTTGATTCTGTAGCCCACATTCGGTTCCATCCAAACAGGGTTTCGACTCGCCAGAACGTTCGTAACATCAGTATTCGTTTCGAGCACTTGCTGATCGCGGAAATATTTCACCAAGCGAATCTTTTTCAATAGTTCGCTTTGGTAATCAATCAAGTTCAGATATTCGATAATCTGCTTTTCGATTTCTATTAAGTTGTGCGAAGACTCGTTCAAGTCATACCGCAAATCATCAACCACAATTCGCAAATCCGCATCCATCGCAATTTTAAAAAATGCAGCCTGATTGTCTATCACTTTTTCCGCTTCAATTATCTGCAACTTGATACCGTCGCGTTTTTCATCGAGATGCTTGAGTTTCGCCTTTTTGATTTTGTAATTTGGTTCGTTCTTGTAAGTGTTATCGACATTACGCTTCAAGTCTATGACGTTACGCTTTGTATTGAGTGCAATGTTTTTCAAGCTTCGACGCACTTCGCGCAAGTAATTGTACTTTTGCGATTCATTCGTTTCTTGCAAGTAATATTCGATAGTTTCGTTCAGATGGTCAATATTCGCCTTGACGCTTTCGACATTGATTTCTTCGTTGACTTCAAGAACCTCTTCGAAGAACTTGAGATAAACATCTTCAAGTTCCAAAAAATTTCCGTTGTCACGAATGATGCCATAATCCACCAAATACTGAATACGCGACATTTTGTAATCGACAAGTGGCTCCGCCAGATCCATGCGAAACGAGAGCGTTTTTCGCTTCGCAAACATTTCTTTTAGCAAAGCCTTCTCGCGAGAAAGAGCCTGAATGAGTTCATCGATGGAGCGAAAATTATTCATAGTCAGAAAATTATAAAAAAATCGCCCCAGCATTTAGCTAGAGCGAAACTTAGCGTTATCATTCCCGCGACCCGTGCAGCATAGCCGATGTCATGTAGGAATCTTCTTACGTCACTTTCAGCTTCGTCATGCTTTTTGCGCAAATGCCCATGGTCGATACGTTGTGCAAGAAGGCAGACGTTGTCGGCGAGAGGAGCCCGAGAAAACCGCCTACAAGCAAGCTTGTATTGAACGTCACGATAAAGCGGTAATTCATCATGATGCGTTCCATAAGCTTTTGGCTCAAGAGACGCAGTTCCACAAGGTCTTCGAGATTCTCACGGCGGAGCGTCACATCGGCTGTTTCGCGGGCAATGTCCGAAGCATCGCTCATGGCGACAGAGACGTTTGCCGCAGCAAGTGCAGGGGCATCGTTGATGCCATCGCCTACCATAATTACGCGTTTGCCTTCGGACTTCATTTGTTCCACATAATGGTGCTTATCTTCGGGCAAAACTTGAGCGAAGAACGTATCGATTCCTAAAAGTTCCGCTACGCGTTCAGCCGCATTTTTGCAATCGCCCGTAATCATCACCACATTCTTGATGCCGTTTTCACGCAATCTGCGAATGGCAACCACAGCTTCTTCGCGAGGCGGGTCGCTAATGCACAAGGCGCCGGCAAGTTCACCACCGATGCCAAGGTAAATCACAGACGCAGCCCCCGCTTCTTTATCGATGATGCGCTGGTCATCTTCGGACACATTCACCTTTTCGTCTTCAATCACAAAATGCTTGCTGCCGATAACCGCACGTTTTTCGTCAAGCGCTGTCGCAATGCCATGTGCCACAATGTACTTGACATCGGCATGTTCTTCTTCGTGAGCGATTCCGCGTTCAAGCGCAGCCTTCACAATTGCACGTGCCATGCTATGCGGGAAGTGTTCCTCGATGCATGCCGCAATTTTCAAGATTTCATCTTCGCTGCGACCGCCAAACGGGATAATCTTTTCAAGACGCGGTTCCGCCTTCGTAAGCGTTCCCGTCTTGTCGAACACAATCGTATCCGCAACCGCAAACTCTTCGAGATACTTGCCGCCCTTTACCGTCATGTCCATATCCGCCGCTTCACGCAACGCAGAAATCACGGAAATCGGAGTCGAGAGCTTTATCGCGCAAGAGTAATCCACCATCAAGATGGAAACCGCACGAGAGATGTTCTGCGTGAACAAAAGCGTGAGCCCAAAGCCGAGGAAACTGAACGGCACGATGCTATCGGCCAAATGTTCGGCACGGCTCTGCACACTCGCCTTCAGGTCTTCGCTGTGGTCTATCAGCTCAATAATTTTTTGGATTTTCGTATTGCCGTTGACCGCGCGGACCTTCACGACAATCGCACCTTCTTCCAGGACGGTTCCCGCGAACACCGTCTTGCCGCGAGTTTTCATCACCGCCTTAGATTCACCCGTCATCGTCGATTCGTTCACGAAGGCCTCACCTTCCATGACGCGTCCGTCCACAGGAATCATGCTGCCTGAACGCACACGCACCAAGTCGCCGACCTGGACATTCTTGAGTTCAATCAGCGTATCCACGCCATCTTTCACGACCCAGACTTTATCGACTTTTACGGCAAGGCTCCCTGTAAGCGCCGTACGCGTGCGAGCCTTGGTATAATCTTCCAGCAAGCCCGACACGCCCAAAAGGAACATGACCGTTCCGGCAGATTCGTAATTGCGTTGCAACAGCGAAGCGCCAATGGCGGCACCGTCCAACACATCAACGGTGAGTTTTCCACTCATGAGCGTCGAAATTCCGCGTGCCACATAACGCAACCCGCGAATCGTTGTAATCGCCGTGCGGATGGGGAGCGGAACAAACCAGCGCAACAAATAACGACGCGCAATCATCCCCATGAGACTTGCCTTAAAGCCGTCATCAAGAGATTGCAACTGGTATTCCGTTTCGCCATCGCATTCCGGCAGCGATTTGGGGTTCAGCGATTTTGCAAATTCAAGAATCTGGTTACGACTCGCGCCGTAATCGCCGTTCTGCGGCTCATATTCAAGCAATAGCCCGCCATTGGCGCTATGCACCACGGCACTTTTTACGCAAGGCACGCCAACACATGCCTTGTGAACACGCGCTTCATACTCACGATCAAAAGCAAACGCTCCGGCACGCAAACGCAAACGCCCCGGCTTATCGTAAACGATTCTGAATTTCATAAGAGGTTTTAGGTTATAGGTTGTAGGCGATAGGTCTAGTTACACACGCTTCGCGTGTCCATTGAAATTAGCCGTAAAAAGACTGATATGTCCAGCGAAACATGTAACTGAATACTTCGCCCGTTAGACTCAGTATGACGAAATCATTGTGATTAGGAATTAGGAGTTAGGACGAGTATCACGCGTTTTTCACGTCTATTGCAAGGCGGCTCCGCCGCGATTATTTTCCTACAATCTGTCCCCTATTACTTAATACCTTTCTCTCGTCTTTGAACAAGTTCCAAATGCTTGGCTCAGTTATAGGTCCGCAAGCAGCCCAGCAACATTCGCCTTTTACATTTGTAGTCTGTAGGACCGCAGGTCCGTTCTTTCGTCTAATTCAATCCTGCTTATGCCTTGGCGTCGTTGCAAATATCGTTGGCTTCGTCCTTCATATCCTGGAATGCGGCCTTGGCGTCAGCAGTGAATTTCATGCCATGAGCAAGTCCTTGAACGGCGAGTTCGCGAGTTTTCTTGGCCTTGAGCACTTTCTTTGCGACTGCGGAACCCACAGCACCGGCAACAACGAGCCAGAATTTTTCGTTTTTGAACATCGACATAATCATTCTCCTTATTAAAGAAAAATCAGCGGAACACCTGTCCGCTTTTAAAAATTAGATACTCTCCCCGCCAATTGTAAATTATAAACAAACTAAATATATAACTCACGCGACCCCGCGTCGCAGTTGAGTTTCACGCGACCGACGCTAACATTGTTAGTGAATTTCTAACAATGTTAGACTCTCTAATTTTGTTAGACTCACTAACATTTTGTGGATCCCCTCCCTGACGGTCGAGGATGACAATAACCAACTACGCTCCAGGATGACGCGAAGAGAACGGCTATCGATTACGACAAAGCAAGAACCTTGCCGAGTTCACGGCACTTTTCCTTGCCAGCATCATCCGGAGTGCCTTCAATAGCAAGCGGATCATCAGCAAGAACAAGGCCCGCATTTGTAGCATCTTCTTTCCACGGATTCATCCATTCGCCGCCACCCCAGCCGTAAGAACCGAACAAAACAACCTTTTTGCCCGAAATTTGCGTTTTCAGTTGATCATAAAGCGGCTGGAATTCGCTATCTTCAAGTTCTTCGGCACCCATTGCCGGGCAACCCAAAGCAAACTTGTCAAACTCATTGGCATTTTCCACCTTAAAAGCAGACGTATTGAAAAGCGTCACATCGGCACCCGATTCCTTAGCACCAGCGACCACTTCATTCGCCATGATTTCGGTATTACCCGTACCCGTCCAAAAAATAACAGCAATTTTATTCATTTTGTTTTCCTTTTAATATGAAATGATTTTCAAATTTGTCAACTTGCAACGGTCAATTCTTCCAAAGAATCGCCCTGTTCAAAACGTTCATTGAATATCTTGTGACACTTTTTATAAACCTCGAAAATGTGCATCGAATTCGGCACGTCATTATAAACTTTCCAGCATCCAATCAATTTGTAATTTTTCCCGCCATACGCTATAAAATCTTTCACATCTTGTAATGGGTATCCCAAAAAAATTCCAACTTCGTGCGGAAAGCACACCGATCGCGTCATGCGCACCTGAAAAAAGTTCAACAGCGATTCAGCATCAAAGCAGCTATAGCCAAAACCTTTCAAAAAATTGCACACCTCGCGAGAACATCCTAAATTCTGTAAAGCGCTATTACGATAAACATAGATAAAATAACGTCCACATCGTTCCGCAACAACGCGAGCAGTAACGCCCTTGGGATTCAGCATTTGATTCCACCTGGCAAGCACATTGCAAAGCACAACACCATCAGCAATATCAAGGCAAAAAAGATTACCCGCCTTAAGCCCCGCAAGCGTCGGTGCACAATGGCGAACTAAACGAGAATCCAGATTTTTAATCATGAACAACCTAAACAAAAGCAAAAAAAATCCCGCCGACGACTTCCGCCGTGGGCGGGATAACCTAATCCAGCATACATGAGGTAACGAATCCTATACGCTAGCTGAGGTTCTATGGCAAATTATCTTTATACTTATTTTAGAAAATAACAAAGTAAAATTCTACTCCAAATAGACTCAGAGCAATCCAAAAGTTAGCTAAAACTAATTATTTTCATCTATACAAAAATCCCGCCCACGATATTCATCGAGGCGGGGGATTTTCATCCTATGGCAAAAATTAGAATTAGTTTGTTAGAAAGCAAATACCGTTTCGAGGCCGAATTTGAGAGCGGTATCGTCACCAGCATCGTCTCCGACAGGGACATCAACCATCGCAAAGCCAGTAATTTCAAGACCTTCGACCGGAGTGGCATAAGCACGGAGGCCAATGTCAAACGTCGAAAGTTTATCGTCCTTGTTCGTACTGCGAGTATGGTATTCAATCGGGAGGCCAAGAGCAATTGCGTCGTTAATCTTCACGCCCGGTTCACCATAGACAAAGAAATATTCAGGAATTTCTTCGTCATGAACAGTCGGATGCTTCTTGTCAATTGCAGCGAAGAACACGGTCGCCTTGACATTAAACATGCCTAAATCCAGCGACGGTTCCGCAAGAATCGCATGCGTTGCATCAGGATGATCTTCTTTAAGATTGTCTGCATGCAAGCCATAAACGAAGTGGAAGCCGAAACCGCCAAACTTCAAGTTTGCCTCAAGGCCTGCATGAAGTTCATTATGCTTCGGCTCCTGATAAGACTTGTAATCAAAGTAAGGACGGAGTGTACTTTCGCCAAAGCCAAGTTCGTAAGCGAGGTGAAGGTTGTATGCAACACCTACGCACGTTTCTTCACCATCTTCTTCAACGCAGATTTTATTGTCGTTGTCACCGCGACCAAAGCCAATCCCAAAAACAAGGCCATTAAAGTCAACTTCAACTCCTCGGATATCGTGTTCTGCCATACCGGCGGCATTGTCTGCCGGATCGTCATAATCGTAATAATTGAGGAAAGCGCCTTCCGAGAACGTCAAGTCGCCAAACTTCACGGCAAACTTTTCATTCGGTGCAAACTGTACAAAAGCTCCATTGTAAATAGCAGCCGGATCCGTCGTTTCGCCATCGGCTTCGAGCTGTGCGGATGCAGACCACTTTTCGTTAAATTTGACATCGACATTCAAATCAAATGTTGATGCATAGCTGTGACTCTTAAAATCTTCGTTGATGACATCACCTGTGTAGGCGTCAAATTCTACTTCGCCAGAGAACTTGACTTCAGGGCCCTTCGATTCAACAGCCGGCGAGCTAGTCGAAACCGCCGTAGGCTCAGCATCATCGGCAAAAGCCGGAACGGCAAGGACAGAGGCAACTGCAAGACCAAACAAAAGATTTGAAGTTAAACGAGTCTTCATAATTCACTCCCATGACGGACTTATTTCTTCGTTTTTGTAACACTCCGTCAGCTTTTTACATTTTGTGTTACAAAATCCGTGGCTTTTCGCCCTTTTTACTATTCTTTAAGCAAAGAGCGTGCCAACTTTTTTTCAGTTCTATCCATTCAGAATCATTTTTCTCCACGCACATATATTAGCCTCCTCTATTATTGTTAGCTTTGTCTAATTTAAGGCGTTTAATTAAGGGCTGACAGCTTTCGGGCCGCCAGCCCTTAATAATGATTCTTGACTCAAATACAGGTTAGTCTTCGAAACGCCCTTTCTTATTTGCGTTCATACCAAAGAGTTTGAGGAACACGAACGTAGCCACAAGCACGATGATCGAACTTACAATCCAGAACACATTGCCACCGACCGGTACCTGGTAGAGGAGTACCGCGACAGCCCAAGCGAGAACCGTCTGCACCACCGCCATCAGCACGCCGAGCCCAAGGCCGATTTCGCGAACCACGACACCCATCGCAGCAAGGCACGGCACATAGAGCAAGATGAAGATGAGGAACGCAAACACCTGCCAGTTAAATCCATCGACCGGGTTTCCGTTCTTGTCCGGATTGTGGAAGTAAGAACGGAGGTTAGCGTAAATGTCAGCAGTTTCGCTCAGGTCTCCTTCTTCGAGAGCGCCGATTTCATCTTCGCTCAGCGTGAGGCCTGCAGCAGCGAGCTTTGCAAACACCGCCTCGCGAGCCTTGTCGGCACCTTCATCTTCGCTGAAGGTCTCGATAGAAGCATATTCTTCGCAAGTAATCGCTTTGGCTTCAAGAATCTTATCGAGCGTGACTTTCTTGAGCTCTGCGGCATTCTGCGCTTCGAGTTCACCAGATGTTCCGAGAATGTCCGTGAGGGAACCAAAGACTTCGCTCAAGTTTTCAGGAATCGTGCCGAGGGCTTCGAGGAACGCAGCACCGATGTTCGGAGCGCCACCTTCTTCCTCTTCTTCGGCAGGGCATTCATCCACGCCAGCGATGAGAGGCTTTTCTTCAGCGGACACTGCGGCAGCGGGCGCTTCGGCGGGCTCAGCGACCTTTTCTACAGCACTATCAGTGACAGCAGAGTCAGCAGCGACTACATCACTTCTCTCGTCTCTCGTCTCTCGTCTTTCGTCTGCAATGGGGCGTTGCGGGGTGTCCCCGCTAGAAGGGGTAGCGGATGCCGCGTCAGCGGCAGGAGCGAGGGGAAGGCTTTCCCCACCACCTATTCTTTCGTCTTTCGTCTGTAGCGAGCCACCGGCGAGCGTTCTTTCGTCTGACACGTCGCCAGGACCCGCCATGGAGTACAAGGAGTTCATCGTACCAATCACAGCTTCCTTAGCAAGGAGGCCAGTGAACAACGACACAGAAGCCGGCCAGTTGTTCGATTCGACACCGAACGGTTCGAAAATCGGGGTAATCGCCTTACCGATCACAGAAAGCAAGCTGTTTTCGGAATCGCCGTTACCTGCAGTAAATTCGCTTTCCGTCTGGACCTTGGATTCGTCAATCACGACACCTTCGGGGAGCGGGACTTCCTTTTCGTCCTGCACCATGGCGTAGCCTTCTTCGCTCTTCACGATTTCAGTCTTTTCGCCGTTGATTTCCGTATAAAGTTTTTCAACAAAGCCAAAACTGTTGAGGAAGCCGAGAATGGCAACCGCAATCGTAATCACCTTACCGGCACGGATAACATAATCTCGCAGACGGAGCCAAGAATGGATCATGAGCGACTTGAACTTCGGCAAGTGATAAGGCGGCAGCTCCATCACAAAGTTGCTGGCCTCACCCACGAACAAGGAGCGGCGAAGAATCAAGCCATAGACGATTGCAAAGAGAACGCCCGCAAGGTAGAGGGCAAACACCACCGTCCCGGCCTGCGTTCCGAAGAATGCAGCCGCAAACAGCGCATACACCGGAAGGCGAGCGCCGCAGCTCATGAACGGCACAAGGAAAATCGTGAGGAAACGTTCACGCTTGGATTCGAGCACGCGAGAACCCATAATGCCCGGCACGCCGCAACCAAAGCCGACCATCATCGGCACAAACGCACGACCCGGCAAACCGAGGAATCGCATAAAGCGGTCCGCGACAAACGCCGCACGCGCCATGTAGCCAGAGTCTTCCAAGAACGAAAGGCAAAGGAACATGAAGAAAATGACCGGGATGAACGTCGAAACCGTCTGGATACCGGCACCCACACCGTCTGCCAAAATTGCGGACACAAAGCCCGGCGCATGCAGCACATCCGTGAGCACGTAGCCAAGGCCATCCACGAAAATGGCACCAAACAGCACGTCAAAGAAATCAATGAACGCGCTACCGATTGTCACGGCAACCCAGAACACCAAATACATCACCAAGAGGAAAATCGGGAGCGAAGCCCAGCGATTCAAGAGCACAGAATCGAGCTTGTCCGACCAAGTTCTCTTTGTACGGCTCGAAAGAATCGTCTTGCTTGCGATTTCGTGAGCCATGCTGTAGCGAGAATCCGCCATTGCAAATTCGCTTTCTTCGCCAAGAATGGCAGTCACTTCGGCCTTATTAATCTGAACCTTTGCTTCTGCAAACTTATCTGCATAGCTCTTTTCGTTGCCCAAGTACATGAGGGAAACCCAACGGGCATCCGTATCCAAAAGCTTTGCAACGGGCTCCACCTTCGGCTTCAAATAATCAATAGCCTTTTCGACATTCTCGCCATAATCAATCGTCTTGGGCTTCATCTTCTTGCCCGCGATAACATGCGCCATCTGGCTGATGAAATTCGTGATGCTCCTTTCATTCACAGCAGAAAGCGGAATCACCGGCACGCCGAAACGTTCCGCAAGAATATCCAAGTCCAAATGCAGGCCGCGCTTTTCAGAAATGTCGATCATGTTTGCCGCAATCACCATCGGGATTTGCATATCGACAAGCTGCGTGGTCAAGAACAAATTGCGTTCGATGTTCGAGGCATCAATGATATTAATAATAAGGTCGGCTTCGCGAGTGAGCAAATAATCGACAGCGGCGCGTTCGTCTTCCGCATTCGCAAAGAGCGCATATGTACCCGGCAAATCCACAACGCGGATATGCTGGTCACCAATTTCAAAAAAGCCTTCCTTCTTTTCGACAGTCACGCCAGGCCAGTTACCAACACTCTGGCGAGCGCCCGTAAGAGCATTAAATAGAGCCGTTTTACCGCAGTTCGGGTTACCGGCAATAGCGATTGTAAAAAGCTTCGGAGCCATTAGACCCTCTTCAATTTAAGAACGTTCGCTTCTTGTCTGCGAAGCGACAAACGGTAAGAAAGAACACTGACTTCAATCGGATCACCGAGTGGAGCCACCTGCAAAACTTCGAGCGTCACGCCACGAACAAGCCCCATCGACAAAAGCTTGGACTTGTAGCGGGCATCGCCCTCGTTATAGCCAAGTATTTCCACTTTATCGCCTTTCTTGAGGTCGGAAAACTTTGGTTCAAGATCCCATTTTTTTGTAGAGGTTTTGCCTCCACAACCGCAATTACAACCCATTTTATTTTCCTTTTTTTGCCTTTAAAGCATTCGCCTTTTTCGCAACGACGCCTTCAGAACCTTTTTTCATGAAGTCCTCGATTGTCGAAAGGGTTTCAGCCGAGAGAATATGTTCCATGCTACAAGCGTCCTTGTCAGCAATCGCTTCGGAAACGCCGAGACGGATCAAAAAGCCCTTCAAAAGAATATGGCGGTTCAGCACATCGGCAGCCGCCTTACGCCCTTCCTCGGTGAGTTCCACACCGCTATAGGGTTCCTGAGTCACAAGGCCCAGCTTTTTAAGTTCAAGAATCGCTTTTGCCACAGAAGGCATCTTTACGGAAAGGGCGGCTGCAATGTCCTTGACGCGGGCAATTCCGTTCGCAAGGCGCAGCATGTGCACCATCTCCAAGTAGTCTTCGAGGCTCTGGCTGAGCTTCACGTGATTGTTTTCCATATTGATGATCCTTTTACGTTAACGTCGCCTAAGTTTATTAGACAAGACTAAATTTAGTAAGCCTAGGCTAATTAGTCAAGGCTAAACTTTTATTTTTTTGCAAATGGAGTTTTAAACCATCTATAGGTATAGATAAAAACTATCACAAAACACCCCAAAACCGATTACTTCCAAGTGAAGGAGTAAAAATCAACCGGATCCTATCCCCCGGCTCAGAGGCCGGGGCTAAAGGCAAAACGGCTTCGCTTAGTTACAAAGGCTCCAGGATGACGCTTTAACTATTTCGAATTAGTCTAACAGCTAATAACCAATAACTATTAACAACTACGCTTTCTTCTCGGCAGCCTTGGCGTCAGCTTTCCACGGCGTGAGCCCGACAACGTTATCAACCGGTAGCGAGAACGCAATCCCCTGCCCCATCGTATCAAGGCCGGCCTTTTCGTAAAGCGAATGCAACACCGCATCTTTCACGTTCACCGGTACAAGAATCAGCACAATCTCTTTTTCAGGCTGTATTGCGATATGGAAGAACGATTCCGCTTCCTTGTTTGCCGTTCCGCGAGCATTCAATACCGTGCCGCCACGTGCACCGGCATCCTTCGCCGCTTCCATCACAGTATCGGAGAATCCGTTATTCACAATGCAAATAATAAGTTCGTGACTATTCGTGGCCATGGTTATTTTCTCCCCACCTGGGAACGGTTATCGCTCAAAAAGTTAAACACAGACTTGCCAATCACGCTCGCCATCGGAATCGTGTAGGCAATGCCTTTTCCATTCACAATCGTCCTGAATTTTTCTTCAAGGCATTCCAGAACGGCAGGCACATGATCTTCGCCGATGATACTGACAATCACCGCACGTTCAGGGTCTGCAAGCCCTAACGCCGTCAAAATTTCACGTGGGGCCGTTCCATGTCCATAAAGAACAAATTGCATATTCGCCCCAAAAGACTGGATATAGTCCATGTAAAAGTCGGCCTTCGACCGCATCACCGTCGTCACGAGAATCTTCAAGCGATTCATCGAAACTTTGGAATGAACCTTTTTACGTACAATCGGTTTTCTTGTCAAATTATTTTCTTCAGCCACAGGAACCTCTACACAAAATCAATAATTTGTTCATCATCGGCATCCTGCAAGCGACGCATCATCATCCTGTTGCGCAACAGCTTTGCAACAATCGCCTTGAAGCCAAGAATCTGGATGGTAATAAGCGGAGTCATCGCGACCATCGCCACAATGCCAAATGCGTAATTCAAAATGGAATCGCCGCCATCGTGAATCACCGAGCACGAACCTATCGCCAAAGGCAAAATAAAGCTCGAAGTCAAAGGACCGCTCGCCACGCCGCCCGAGTCAAACGCAATCGCCGTATAAAGTTTCGGCACAAAGAACGAAAGCGCAAGCGAAATAAAGTAACCCGGCAACAAGTAATAAATAATCGGGAAACCTATAATGATACGCAACATCGAAAGCCCAATCGAAACGCCCACGCCCACCGAGAGAGCAATCAGCATGGAGCGTTTCGTCACAAGTCCGCCCGTCACTTCTTCGACTTGCTTGTTGAGCACATGCACCGCAGGTTCTGCAAGCACCACCACCATGCCGATGATAAAGCCCGCCGTCACCAAAGCATACGGGCGTTTTGCAAGTTCGCAACCTATTTCAAAGCCAATCGGCATGAACCCGACCGTCACTGCAGTAAGGAATATCACAAGCCCCACAAACGTATAGCAAATCCCAACGCCCACCTGCACAAGCTTCACCAACGGAAGTTTGAGCACTGTAAACTGCAACGCACAAAAGAACACGACAATCAACGCCAAAGCCACAAATACTTCTTTGCAACCTCCCAAATCGTAGGCAAGAAGTGTTCGCCAAGACTCGCTTCTACCGAATACGCCGCCGTCGAAAGCTCGTATGTCAAATCGCCCTTCGAAAAAACGACCAATCCCATCAACGCGATAATCGGCCCTACAGAACAAAGTGCAATCAAGCCGAAACTATTTTCCGATGCATTCTTGCCGCCAATCGCCCCAGCAACACCCACGCCAAGAGCCATGATGAACGGCACCGTAATCGGCCCTGTAGTTACGCCCCCAGAATCAAACGCAAGCGGCACAAAAGCGTTCCGCCCGACAGACACCATGAGCATCCCAAGCATGAACAGCACCATATAAAAGAAAATGATAATTGCCGACAAATCTTTCTTGAACACAATCTTCAAAATCGCAAGCAGCAAGAATAGCCCGACACCAACGCCAATCGTCGCAATCAAAAGCCCCGGCTTCACCGCATTTTTCACCTGTTCTGCAAGCACGGACAAATCCGGTTCTGCGACCGTGATGAGCACGCCCATCACAAAGCACACCGACACAAGCAGCAAGAGACGCCGCGACTTGGTAAGCCCAGAACCCACATACGCCCCCATCGGAGTCATGGCAAGGTCCGCCCCCAAGTTAAAAAGCCCTATCCCCACAATCAAAAAGACTGCACTGATCGAAAAAACAATCTGCTCTTTCACCGAAAAAGAAACAAGCGGAGTGTGCGACACCAACAACACGATAAGCGTGATTGGCAAAACAGAGGCAAAAGCCTCTTTCAATTTTTCAAAAAGAATTTTTTGCATCGATGTAAAATATAATTAAAAGGAAATGGCGACCCCGGAATAAATCCGGGGTGACAATAAAAAAAGCAACCTACATGTCACCCCGGCCTCCGTGCCGGGGCCAGCATAAACAAAAAAAAATTTTAGTATTCATGCAACCAACACAAAACCCTGCACATCAAAAATAACGAAATGAACGAAAAAGTCATCATAAAGAAAATTCAAGAAGGAAGCCGCGAAGCGCTTGGCATGCTGTGGAAATCCCACAGCACAAACGTTTTGAACCTTGCGTTCAGAATGCTCAAGAACCGCGACGAAGCCGAAGATGTTTTGATGGATATTTTCGTCTCAGTTCCCGGCAAGATCAAGAACTTCCGTGGTGAAAGCGCTCTTAGCACCTGGCTGTTCCGCCTTACCGTAAACGAATGCCTCATGAGACTGCGTTCCAAGAAACGCCACGCAGAACTCGAAGGCGAACACATCGAGCTTCTGACGACATCCGCCATCGGAAGCAAACACGAAGAGCAAATAGACTACGACCCGGAACTCTTGGAATTTGGACTTTCAAAGCTCTCCGCCGAAACGCGAAGCATGCTTTGGCTCAAAGACGCCGAAGAACTCAGCGTCAAAGACTTGTCCGAAATCTACGACATGCCCGAAGGAACCATCAAGGCAAGACTCAGTCGAGCAAGAACCGTCGTCAAGAACTATTTACAGGAGAATATGAACTATGCGTGATCAAATCGATTTCTCAAGACTCGAAAGAATCAAGCCCAGGGAATCCTCTTGGGAAACGGTCTGCGCAAGACTCGATTCTTCCAGCAAAAATAAATTTATTGATTTTATACAAACACGTACCAAGTACGTGCTCGCCGCAAGCTTTATCGCCGTTGCGTTCATCACCGCATTTGTAGCCGTCAACCGCATGGATTCCGAAGCGATTCTCGTACAAAGCATCGCCAGTGACGAACTCGTCTCGTGGTACAACGACCTCGGCGAAACAAGCGACGACGAACTTGAAAATTTAGACACATACAGTTCCATCAGCTATTTATTAGAGGAGACAAAATAATGAAGGACTCTACAAAAACATTCATTGCAAGCCTCATCATCTTTGCTTGCTCCCTCGGCTTCTTCATCGGAGCCTTCGCATTCAACAACTCTGGCAGTTTCTGCGCTAGCAAGGCCGCAACATGTTGTTCAAAAAAAGGAATTTGCGAATCTAGAATTGGCGAAGCAGGCGACTGCTGCAAGAAACAAGGTAACTGTTGCAAGAAAAAAATGGACTGCTGCAAACGTCACCACGGCGAATTCCGCGAAGAAGGCCCTCATCATGGGCAACACTTCCACCACGGCGAACAGCCTCGCGACCAGCACTTCATGGACGAACACTTTAAAGGCGACCGTTTCAAAGACGGCAAAAAGTTTGACAAGAAGTTTGACTTCAAAAAAGGAGCCGCTTTCATGGATTCCGTACTGCAAGTCACCCACGAACAAAAAGCAGCTTTGGAGCAGCAACGCAAATTGATGGATTCGACCTTCAAGGTGCTTCGCAAACAAAAGAAAGAAGCCGAGAAAGCACTCCGTGAAGCACTCGACGCTAACGACGACAAGAAAATCGCCGCAGCAAAAGCAGGCATCCTCAAGGCACAAGAAGCATTGCTCAACCACAGAATCAACGGCGTGAAGGAATTCAACAAGATTCTCACCAAAGAACAGCTGGAAAAGTTCAAGGCATTACAGTTCGACCGCATGAAAAAGCACGACAAAGGCGACCGCGAACATAACCCTGAACACGACGATTAATTCTTGCAAGCAAATTTTATTTTCATGATTCCTTGAATAACAAGCCTCCGGCCCAAAACCGGAGGCTTTCTGATTTGACTATCAATCGGGAACTCATTCATCCACATTTTCCAGCATATTCTCGTCGCGGTTCGCTTCTAGATGATGTTCGGCGGTTTCTGCAATTTTTTCGTTGTGGCCACGCAGAGCAGCAAACGGGCTGAAGATTTTCGCCCGGTTGGCAATGGACATTCGCGGATGCTTCATCAAAAAGTTCCAATCATCTCGCGGATACGGCAAGTCTATTATGTCTTTGTAGTTGTCAAGCATAATGCAGTGGTTAGTGATTAGTGGTTAGTAAAATTAGGATTGTTTTAGACGAAAGACGACAAATGCGTAGGGCGAGAGACGCGACCACGCTTGCGTGGGCATGACCGAGTCCAGCATTTGGGATTAGAGCAAAGCGAAAATCCAAAGACGAGAGATATAGTCGCGGCTTCGCCGCCTAACAAAAAAAAACTTTCGTCTGTAGGCTCGTAGAGCCGTTCTTTCGTCTAACCTCACGCCTTGTGTCCTCCGATTTGTTCGTTGCGTTCTCGCGTGGTTGCGCCCTCCTGCATGTCCATGCCTTTGAAAATCGCATTCTTGCCAAAACGTTTTTTGATGGCGATTTGGGCAAGCATCATCTTCTTTTCGCGTTCGACTTTTTTCACATCCGTAAAGAGGTCGTAGCTTTCTTGCGTTGAGCTTACAACGTTATTTGCAGTAAGGTTCAAACGTTTCACAGTCAGCAAAGGATTCATGATGCGGTCCGCCAATTTCATCACCGCCTCGGCAATCGCCGTAGCAGACGATGTATAATTCATCAACGGAGCTGTCCCATGCGCAGGTTTTGGAATAGTGCGTCCATAACCATCCACAACAGTCTCGCCATGATAAATTCCTTTATCTACATTTTCGCGGTCGTAGCCCACATGAAGCGTGAGGCCATTTGTCACAAGCCCTTTTTCCACAAGGTCGAGCGCAAGCGTATCCACCATTTCACGGATGACGATTTTCGCTTTGGCACATTCGTAGGCACAACTTAAAACTTGCCCCCCGCCAATGCTATGCGACTTGGATTTATACCGCTTGATTTCTGCAATGCCGCACGGTTCGTAGCCCCATGCATGGTCAATCAAAATTTCCGCATTCACGCCGAACATTTTGTACAACGCATCAGGATTCTTGACGCTTGCACGGGCAAGGTCGCCCATCGTAAAAATTCCACGTCCGTTATTCAAATAGCAATGAGCCAAACGCTCCGCGATGCCACGGCCCAACTGCCAAAAACTCGTGATTGGCCTATGACCCCAAAGTTCCTTGCGATACGTCATCTCATCAAGTTCAGCGATTCGCACGCCATCCGCATCCGGCTCAACATGCTTCGCCATCACGTCCATCGCAATTTTGCAAAGGTAAAGATTAGTCCCGATGCCAGCCGTCGCCGTAATGCCTGTCGTTTCAAGCACATCGCGAATCATGTCTTTCGCCAGCTCCCTCGCCGATTTCTTGTACAGCGAAAGGTAATGCGTCAAGTCGATAAAGCATTCGTCAATAGAATAAACATGAATATCTTCTTCACTCACGTATTTTAAATAAACTTCATAAATGCGAGTCGAATATTCCACGTACTTTGCCATTTGCGGCGGAGCCACGATGTACTGCACATCTTCGCCCGTCCGCCGTTTGACTTCACGCACCTTCTGGATAACCTCGAACAAGCGTGCTCGCCCGGGGATTCCGTACGCTTTAAGGCTCGGGGTCACAGCAAGGCAAATCGTTTTCTCCGTGCGGCTCGCATCAGCCACCACAAGATTCGTCGTCAACGGATCAAGCCCACGGAGCACGCACTCCACGGACGCAAAAAACGACTTCAAGTCGATGGCAACGTAAGTTCGAGTTTCGCGCGGCAATCTCATAAGGTTAAATATAGCTATGACCGGTAATGCATGAGCGGTGAGAACATAGAATTTAGATGGCGGCATCATCCCGCACTCCGCTGCGGGATCGGTTATTTATAAAACAGACCCCGGAACAAGTCCGGGGTGACAATGTAATAGGATGACTATTTCTAGTCTAACTTCAATTACCTGTATTTCAGTTCCGGGTGGGCTTCGTAGTACACGTTCTTGTTAGCGTACATCCGTTCGTCAGCAAGTCGCATTGCGCGGCGGATATTGCGTTCGCCATAGCATACGCCTATCGAAAAACGAACATCTTCCGTTTTGCCCGAAAGGAAATGTGCACGAGCAACGCGGTCTTGCAGTTCATCTTCCGTAATTTCAGGCACGACGATCATAAACTCGTCGCCGCCCGCACGATAGACCGTCCCGTCATGGAACACCTCTTGCAAAATCAATGCCGCTGAACGAATCATCTTGTCGCCAGCATTATGACCTTGTTCATCATTTACGCGCTTCAAGCCGTTCAAGTCAATAAAGAGCACCGCCTGCGGCACCGGCAATTCTCCAGCGACAACGCGGTCCACTTGATTGTTCATCACGTTTCTGTTCTTGACGCCCGTGAGCGAATCAATCGTGCTCATGATTTCAAGTTCATTCAAAAGCTGGTAGCTTGCAATTTCAGACGCTAGGAAGAACGTCGTAACTTCGAGAGTCTCCTTAATCTTCATCACGTCAGCGACATTGAAATTGAGCGCCCACATATAACCTAGAACTACTCCGCCATGGCGGAGCGGGAACAGCACGATAGTCTTTATCCCGGCTTGTTCGAGCGAGGCCCCCCAAATCGGGTTTTGGTCACGCAATTTTTCCATATCAGATTCATCTTTTACAATGACGCACGTGCTGCCGGCCAATGTATTCGGCCACGTTTCCGTAATCGGATAGAACCCGTCAATGTAATGCGACATCGGGAACAAGTTCGACCCCTCGCGGAGCGATTCGGCAAAAATAGTACATTCACGTTTCTTCGAATCGGTCAACAAGATGCAGCAGTGCTCGGAACCACAAAGTTCGCCGATATCCGCAATCACTTCCTGGAACGCTTGTTTGATATCGCTCGAACCGCGCAACTTGATGCAAGCTTTCAGCACATCGGAAGCCGTCTCCGCGGAAAGGTCCGCCATCGCCGAAGAATCCGCCTTCGGGGCCACATCGTAGCAGTACAGGCAGTAGCCAATATTTTCGCTATCGGATTCCAGCGGCAGAAGGAACATATTCAGCCACAGCCCCATCATGTAGAGATTGACGTAGGCATGAAGCGGCTTGCCTTCGTGAATGCAATGGTAGCAGTGGTCCTCGAAATTCTGGTTTTTAGGGAAACACATTTCGTATGGACATCCCGGAACAAACGGGTGGTGCGTAATAGCTTCGATATCGGCACAATGCGCCTGGTTACCGGCAACAACGCGGATATTCCCGAATGTTCCGTCTGGAAACATTTCGACAGAAACGACGCAGGCCTTAGCCCTGTGGTGCGACAGAATATTTTCAAAATCCATATTGCGATCCCCGCCAGAATTTTTAGCTAGATATACAAAATATATACCATTTTAACAAAAATGTTTTCGGAGCTAACACCTAAAAGCACACAAAAAGACGTTTTTGCACTTCATCGAGAAATTTATGCCGTTTACTTTAAAATGGCACTAACTAAAGTAAACAACAAAAGTAAAATCTCATAAAAAGCCGACCCCGGCACAATGGCCGGGGTGACAGAAAGTAAATAGAGAATTTTTAATTTATCTTAAATACTATTTTCCTTTGCGGAGGCGGTTGCCGATAGCACGGAGAACATCCTTGATCTGCTTTTCACTAAGCGACGAATCCGAGCCAGATTTTGCAAGCCCAGTCGCAGTGTGGAAATCAACAATCAAATCCACGAAATCAGAGCATGCGGTAATATTCTGGTCGTAGAGTTCGAAATTAAAGAATTCTTCCGTTTCACCGTTTGCATATTCCTGCTGATAATCCTTAAACGCAGCAGAGCAATCATCTTTATTATACGCATAACGGAATTCATGCTTTATCGGGCAAGACTTGCCTGCATAAGAAATCGTATAGTTAATGGATGTATTCGTATGAGAATCATAGGTCATTTCTAAGCCCTGAATGCTAATCTTATTGCATTCCATCGTAATGGAGGTCTTTGGAACGCCTGCAATTTCAGCCAAGGTTTCCTGCATTTCGCCAAAATTTCTAAAGAGGCACTGCGTGTTGATGAAAGCAACTTCGCTGTAATACGGGTCTTCGAGTCTAAACCCTTCAACGAGAGAATCCTTAAGCGAAGAGGATCTATAGAACACTCCATTCGGGAAAGTTTCTCCAGCAATG
Organism: Fibrobacter sp.; assembly: GCF_017545445.1. Lineage (GTDB taxonomy): Bacteria > Fibrobacterota > Fibrobacteria > Fibrobacterales > Fibrobacteraceae > Fibrobacter. The sequence continues at coordinate 50,266 of NZ_JAFWOM010000133.1, read as the reverse complement.
GCCTTGAATGCATAAGAAACTTTATTTCCGTCGCGCTTTGCGTCGAACTCAGCAGTATTGTCACTCACTAAATTCAAGGATCCCAAGCGATTTTCTTTTTGCCACACGAATTCATTGGCAGCATCCGTGCATGTCGCCGTTGTAATTTCAATATTGCCGTCTTCATAGGTAAATTCACCCATCTGAGCAATGATGTAGTCATCCGGAAGCACCACAGAAGTGGACGACGAATCGTCATCTGACGAAGACACGCAACCAGTCAGTGCAAGGGTTGCGGCAGGAAGGAGTGCCAAAATTTTTTTCATATAGTCCTCTTTTTTTTGGAATTGTCTTTTTTAATGTACAATTTTTTTAAGCATTGCACAAGCAAAAAAGATGTATAAAGCGAAAATTTATTTACTTGAGTTGTAAAATCGCTAATAAAGGTTGTTAAAAGGAGACGCCCACCCTTCGACATGGTTCGGCAGGCTCACCAACCGAGCTCAGGGACCTGAGTGGGCACGACATGTTGATACGAGTCAGGTTAGTTTAAGATTACCAATCGTTGCGCTCTTCGAGCGCAAGACTCTCACCTCGGTCATAGAAAAAATGCAAGCATTTTTTCTGCGACACTCGGCTTACCAGTCTTTAGCAGGGCGGGCTTGGCCGCGGACGGGTTTCCACGGTTTGCGTTCGCCGTTCTGTTCGTCAAAGTCTTTCAGGAGCTGGGCGGCTTCTTCAGGAGTCAGTTCGCCGGGTTGAAGCGGCTGCTGTTGTTCTTCTTCGGAACCATTGCTATCGCTAGAACCGGCTTCGGGCTGTTGAGGCTGCTGTTGTTCTCCGCCGCCATTGCTGTCGGAACTTTGTGCCTTGCTATCACTCGACTGACCTTGATTCCCTTGGTTCTGCTGGTCTTGATTTTGGTCGTTCTGAGAACTGGAAGAACTTTGGTCACCATTCTGGTTTTGCTGGTCCTGATTCTGCTGATCCTTGTTTTGATCTTGGTTATTCTTGTCTTGATTCTGGTCCTGATTCTGATCGTTCTGATTTTGGTCGTTGTTGTCTTGATTCTTGTCGTTCTTCTTGTTCTCGTTTTTCTGCTCGTTCTTCGCTTCGTGAATGCGATCGAGGAGCATCTGCAATTTTTGATCGTTCGGATAATGTTGCAAGCCTTCGTTGCAAGTGATTTCTGCCGAAGGTAAACGATTTTCGATGTACTGGAACGCAGCATCGCCATAGTAAGCCGCAGCCGATTTGGGAGCCGCAAATGCCGCAGATGCAAGGAAGAAGATCGCTATCAAAACGAGATGAGAGAGAGATTGCTTCCACCACGCTTCGCTCAGGTTGACACAATTCTTTCGTCTCTCGTCTTTCGTCTTTCGTCTCAAAATAATCATCAGATCACCTCCAAGTCGTTGTCGGTGTTGCTGGCATCAATCTTGGTCTTCGGTTTGCGCCCGGCCTTGATTTCGATGACATCGTCGAGGCGTTGCACATGGCCGCTCAACTGACCGGCGGTTTCATCTTCGGCTATCAGATTTTCAAGCATGGATTTCGCTTCGGCATACTTGCCATCTTTGCTCAACTGCATGGCACGCGCCAAAACTTGCTTTGCCTTGTCAGAGAGCGGGGGCTGTTTCTGGTTGTTGTCCTGATTCTGGTCTTGATTCTGCTTTTGCTTGTCGAGTTCTTCCTTGAGCTTGCGCTGGACAATTTCCACGTTCTTCTTGGCGTTTTCAAAATCATTGTCCAAGTCAATTGCTTTTTTCAAGTAGGCGACAGACTCACGCCAAGCGGCAATGCGTTCGCTTTCTTTGCCTTCGGGTACCTTTTCACCCACACGGAAATACGTGTTCGCTAAATTGTACGCGGCCTTGGCCGCAAGCTTTTTATCGGGCATGCGGACTGCGCTTTCGAGTTCCTTTTTGGCTTCTTCGTAATTTCCAAGTTTGTACTGGCACGTACCGATGTTATAGAACAAAAGCGGATTTGCGGGTTCGGCCTCGCGAGCTTTCATGTACTTTTCAAGCGCCCCGGCATAATCGCCATTTGTAAATAGCTTATTACCATCGTTAATGGGCCTTGCCCAAAGCGATACAGAAAAAATTAAAAGAACAGTCCAAAAAAATCGCATTTTTAAGCCTTTTTAGTCATTGGTCAATGGGTTCCCACTGTCTATTTTCTACGGCTAGAATATACAAAAAGTAAAAGCAGAAAAGTAATACCTTCTACCTAGAATAAGCTTCTACAATTAACAAAAAATATCCCAAGTAAAGGAGATGCCCGCACGGAGGCGGGCATGACAAGCATTAAAACAAAAAACTCTTTCACATTACCATTATATATAAAACGGCACTGCTCACAATAAATGCGGCGACCGTAATGTAGCCACACACTTTCCATGATGTCGAAGATTCCTTCAAGGTTACGCCCATCGCGACAAAAGGAGCAAAACTCAGGAGAACCGGCAAGATGTACCTAAAATCATTACTGCACGCAAATGGATACTTAATCCGTAACGCCATCAACGCTGCAATAAATGCAACGCCTTGCAACAACAAAATCCAATGGGCAAGGCCGAGTCGAGTTTTCCAGAAACCGCGAATGGCAAACACGATAAGTCCAAGCAAAAACACGCTCATCATCGTTGCCCAAAAACGTCCATTCGCAGTCGGCAGCATGCTCCATTCGCCAAACATGGAGGACTTAAGAGCATAATTCCAGAAAAAATCGCGACCCATAGCGCTATCCCAGCCACTTGTAAACGGATACTCCAAGAAATTTCGCAGATCAAAATACAGATAATTAAATGCAAAGTTAGGAACTCTCATCGAGCGGTTCAAAACATCGGCATTTCCGACAAGTTCGGCCCCCATGATTCTCCGTAAAACAAATGTCACAGCAATAATGACAAACATCGCCCAAGCAACAATTTCAGACTTAGAAGGCTTTTGGAAACGCTTGTTGACAAAGTATCCGCTCAACATAAACACGAAGAACAATCCTAGCGTAACAGCCCCTGTTGATTTAGTCCATAATGCAAGCGCTGTTGCAACAAGAGCCAATATCAAATTTTTTCCACGGCCATCCTTAACATAACTCATTCCAGCCCACATGCATAAAACATGCATCAAATAAAACATGGAATCATTTCCGATACGGGGCGTGACCATAATCATTAACGGCCAGAAAATCCAAAGAGATGATGCTATAATTAAAGGCCACCCCTCAAGAATTTTTCTGAGGAACAACATCCCGAAAAATGCAGTCAATACAGAAAGCAGCAAACTGAAACTCTGGAGTCCCGCCGTTGCTGGCAAGCCCAAAAATTCACTCAACACATAAAACGGTGATGCGGCCACATAATACACAGGCGGATGGTAGCAAGACCAACAATCTTGAGTACTGGGGACAGAGTGATTTTCGATAACATATTGAATATACTCGATATGTCCTTCCACGTCCATTGAAAACTTCTTATACGGCATCGCCATAAAGAATACGCAACGGAAAAGGATCCCAATAAAGAGCAATGCAATTAAAGTTTTTCCAAAACGCAAACGTCGAGCGATAAAAGCAAAAAACAACGAAAGCGAAATAAAAGCAAGAACGTTAATGGCATAGCCTACAATCGAATTCATCTTCACAAAAAACATAAATCCGCCGGGGCCGCCCATATTCCTTAGCGTCATGACATAATGCGTCGTTCCGCTTTGCCGATAAGGAGCGATTACACTATCCGGCAGCATAAAGCCCTTTGAAAAACTGCAATTATCCTTGAATTTTGAAAGATCTATCACGTTGTTGTTAACAGCAACTTTATCGGCACAATCATCTGGAATAATCCACATGTTGTATGAAAAATTATAGGGACTAACGATATCGAATTCCATGTTAAATGGTTTATTGATTTCGATATCCCTACCAAAAGGAAGCGACACGCTCTCCGTTTTTCCATTTTGTACAAAATTTACATTTTTAACAGAAATATTGCCAAATATTCCAAGCGCAAAGAAAAAGAAAAAACAAATAGCCGCAATAAATTCTGGAGTTTTGAGGTATTTTTTCATATCAATTTTAAAGGTATAAATTCCGTGAACAAGTTTAAATATAATTTATTTACATCATTTATTACAAAATTTCTTTTTTAAAGACAAGACATATGGCAAGATTCGTCCCCATCACCAGTTTCACAAACTACAGTACAAACAGGCTCCTTAATCGGTTCTGATTTACAATTTTGTTTGTACATTTCGGCTTCATCCGTCAAAAGCTCTGAAACAACAGCCTTTTCGGGCATCGGAATCGCACATGCGAGTTGCAGGGTTCCGCCAGCATTTTCGCAACCGCTTCCGGTTCTGTAATTTCGGAACGTCCCTGATTGGGATTCACAATTTTTTTGGAAGTTCATGCTATCGGTACGGCATTCTGTCACTACATCGCCTCCCCAATAGTTATTGCTCAGCATCCGCAACATCACATGTTCATCACGCAGTACAAGAGTCGTCTGCATAAAGAATCCGCGGAGTCCACCAACCATCTGGACTCCATTTTCTTCTTCGTACAACCGCACGAAACATTGAGCCTGTTCTGAATACAGTTGCCCAGCCGTCATGAAATTATATACAGTCTTAGAAGACGATGTTGTCGGCAAAAGCGTAGAATCGTTGCTTTGGGCAAAACCGTTGTTTCCTTCCAAAATTGCAAGAACGCTATCAAGCACAGCTCGTAGCGAATCCGGCTTTACATCCAGAATCACCGAAGCAGAACTTAAAGCCACAGCAAATGCCGATGAACTCGATCTTTTTCGCGAGGCACTTGATGAAGATCTAGAAACGTTTTTTTCACATGACAAAGCAGTTTCTTCCCCCGTGCCCCCCGATGTTTCGAAACCACTTGAAAGCCCTACACTTGCAGAAAGAGCATTTTCAGTCTCCTTCGCTACATCGTTTGGTTCCGTTGTCACGCCCGCTAGATTGTCCGAATTAGAACACGCAGCAAATAAAATAATTACAAAAAGCAGTAAGGTCCCTCTAGTCATGGTTCGCTCCCTTACGCTTTGTCAGCGGGAAGAGTTGCAAATTCAATCTATAAACTTGTTCGCCATTTTGGTCTTCACACGCGATTGCGACAATCTTTTTTCTAAACTTTTCGACTTCTTGCGAAATCCGCTGGAAAGTTTTTTGCGAAATTCCCATCGTGATTCCCGAAAAATTCCGTTCTTCTATAGGAATATTTTCTACAGCATTCACGGCAAGTTCCGCCATCTGCTTATGCATGGGTCGCATCGTCGGACGAACACAGCCCGGCGTCCCTGTCACAACTTTTTCAGTCTGTTCGTAATGATATTCACCATATTTTTTGAGAAGCCCCATATGCACCATAAAATCCAGCGATTTGCGAATTTCGGTCGCGTTCAATTCAGGGTAACACAACTTTGAAAGATCCAACGGTTTTGCACCGGGATTCATGGGAGCAAGTTCACGCAAAACGGGATTGTACCAATTGCTAAAATAAGCGTAAGCATCGCCCGCCAAGGTACGCACTTTATTTTCCTTCGCGAGTTCCTGCATTCTCGCAAACGAAGACTTTTTCTTTTGTTCGTCACGGGAATCGGCAAACGAAACCATTTCCTTAAAGTATTCTTTGGCGCTCCCTTCGAGTTCCATAGCCATAGCAACCTGTTCGGTCCCCACTTTTGAAAGTCGGCTTTTTCCATCACATACAAGTTTCATGTAGTTTGATGACGAAAATCCTGCAATTCGCGAAAACTCTCTCCACGAAAATGCAGAAAGATGCTTGCGTTCATCATAAAACGCTTGCATGTACTGCCTATAATCCAAAAATTCAAATATCGGTTTCATGGGTTTTGCCTTGCGCAACAATATAGTTTTTTCATAACACAAAAATCGCTTTTTTATTAAAAAATTGGCAAAATTTACAATTCTTTAAAATATTTTTAATTATATAACACATTTTGCCGCATAAAAGAAATTAGGGGACAATAATAAAAACTCCCGGCCGGAACCGGGAGCTTATGAGGAGGAAAGAATTTCTTGTCTTAGAACTTATTGAAGAAATCCCAAGTAGTTTCAGGCACCCAAGACTGACGCTGGCCAGGATCCTTGTGATCCCAGATGTGGCCACCGTTCTGCGTGCACCAGCGGACCGGGAAGCGTTCTTCGACAGTCTTGTAGTCATAGCAGAGGTGAGGACCGTTGCCGCCATATTCCTGAGCTCTTTCGTTCTTCGCCTTGCCGCCTTCGGAATTGAGTTCCAAGATGATATCGCGGGCCGCGCGTCCCATTTCCGGACGGCACAAGTCATCTTGCAAGCCGAGCACGCCCATCCAACCGATGCCCATCTTTTTGCGCTGCGGGAGCCAGATGTTGCGTTCTGCAGTTTCATAAACAGCGACCGCACGGAGCACGTCTTGATGGTTCCAGGAAAGTCCGTTACTGAACATGGAGCCATAGCTAAAGCCGGTCGAGAACACGCGAGAAGAGTCGATGCAGAAGTTACCTTCGAGCATAGCGAGGAGTTCATCGAAAAGCAAGTAGTCGTCTTGTGCCCACGGGGCCTGGTTTCCGTTACCTTCCGGAGCGACGAAAATAACCGATTCTTCCTTGTCAAACGGCTTCAGGCCATAGTAGCCTTCGTCCTGAACGCCGCCGGCCCAGCCGCCCATGCACTGCATGCCGAAAATGAGTTTGTACGGTTTATTCTTGTCGTAGCTCTTCGGGATGTCGATACGCACGGTACGCGTACCCTTGCTCCACTTGAAGTCAATGTACGGCTTGTCGCCGCGATACTTGTAATCAAGCTTGGTATCCTTGCCGCAACCGCGTGTCGGCACAGGATCGTTTTTGAGGCCCCAGCCGTATGCGTATTCCGGCTGCTTGACCGTCTTTTTGAGTTTGAGCGTTAAGTTTGTATCCAAGTTGCTGAGCGTAACCGTCAAAGTATCGTAATCCGTAGCAATCACGCGGAGACTGTCGCCATCGCCTTCTTTTGCAAGGCCACGAGCAACGGCTTCGCCAAAAGAAGCCTTGTAATTGCCATTAGAAGTAAAGCGGAACGTGCTTTGAGCACTGCCCACGCTCACACGAGCAAAGTAAGAACCCTGAGCCTTGACAACAGACTGCATGTCCAGCGTTCCCTTGCCCTGAAGCGTTTCGTTCAAAATACGAGAACCCACGGCATCAAAAATTTGTACGCGAACCGGTTCATTTGTACTCTGCGAATAAGATAACACCCCATTCATCACGCTCACGTAGCCGATAGAACGTCTTGCCACATGAATGGCTTCCGAGCCTCCTATCGAATCATTCTTTTCTTCCTTGAAAATTTTGAATTCGCCTTTTGCGTCGGTCGTCGTTTTGAGACCTTCCTTCAAAAGCTCGACAGAAGCCTTTTCAATAGCCTTACCACTTTCATCGCTTACTTTACCTGTAAGCGTAAAAGCCTGTGCCGATGCGACCATGGCAAAAGCCATAGCAGCACATTTTAAACCAAAATGGTTCATACATGTTCTCCTTTTGTATCGTTCCCAACTCTTTATCCCGATAGGACAAGTCCTCCAAACTGATTTGATACACGCAAGGAAATACACCACGCAAACGCGTGATTTTGCAAAACCAAGCATGAACACACCAGTGTTCTACCTAACTAAACCCAATAATAATATACCTCTGCTTGTGCACTTTATCACAAGGAATCACTACGGTTGTGTGGACAATTAGTCAATGGGAACAGTAGGAAGTAAAAAGTGGTTAGTGGTTGGTGGTTAGGAATAGGAAAAAAGCCCTCGCAATTGCGAGGACTTCTTGGTTGAGGAGTGTGATTTAATGTCTAAAGTCCGTTTTTATTGAACAACGTATAACCGCGGACGAGACCGTCTTGGAAGAGTCGCTCGATGTAGTTGCCGTTCTTGAGGCCAGCGATATCGACGTTAAATTCGCTTGCACCTGTCGGGAGCACTTGCGAGAGCTTTAGTCGCCCGTCCATCGAATAGATTTTCACGCTCATCGTATGAGAAAGCGGAAGGCTAGATTCGATTTGAAGCGTTTGACGGTCCGCACGCACGCGGAGGCCTTGCTGCACAGCGACAGGTTTGAAACTTGACGGCGGTTCCACAACAACTGGCTTCGGCTTGTTGCGGAGGAGTCGTACTCCATAAATTCCGCCCACCATTCCAGAAGTTGCCGAGAACGCGATACGCACCACCTTCTTGCCCTTAATCATCTTGTCTGGAATCGGGTACGTCACATTCACAAATTCGTCCTTTTTCCAGCGGTTCGAAATCGTCTCGGTCGTAAGTTTTTCGCCGTCAATGGAGATGTCAAATTCACGCGTGCAGCCTTCGTTGCCCCAGTAACGCACCATAAGGCTCAGGGAATCTTCACTATTCGTCTCGAATTCGTAACTGATGAGACCACCATCGCCGCCCGAGCACTTGCCCGCATCGCGGTAAAATTCTCCGTTTGCCGTGCCCTTGGTGGAATTTTTCTCTTCCATCTTGTGATCGACTTCCGGCTGTTGCTCACCCGGAGCCACCTTATCGACCGTCTTTTCGTCAAGCGCCAAAGCTTCTTTCTGTTCCTTTTCCAAGCGGTCGAGAATCGTCGGGTCCGTAAGCACCATCCAATACATCATATAACGGGCATCGTGAACTTCGTAGAACGGCTCCAGAAGCAGGCTTGCGTCTTTTTGTTTTGCGAAGAGGTAAGGAGCCTTGAAGTGCAACGGCTCGCCCTTCACCGGTTCCACCTTCGAGGGGATATCTTCTTTTTTGCTCGCAAGCATCGGCGCCTGATCCAGCGATTCCAACGCTCCAGACGCGATATGGCTCCAGCGACCGTCATCGGCGACAAGGCCATTCAAATTTGCCGTACCCGTCTTTGCAGAAAGCACAATCGGCCCATGCAAAAGCGCCACGTAATCCGTCACGCCCGGCAAATCTTCAACATGCGTGTACATCGGGTAAAGCACTTCGACAACATCGCCCGACTTCCAGGACTTTCCGGCAGAAACGTAGCTCGACGGCGTTGATTTCTTCACGACGGTATCGCCATTGACAATGACCTTGAATTCACCTTCCTTGACCCAGTACGGATGGCGAATCTGCATATCGAAATCGCCACTGCCTGTAATCGTGAACTTGGAAGATTCCCCCTTCGGGAAAGCTGTTTCCTGTTTGATTTTTACGCTCTTGTCTTTCCAGTTCAGCATGGAGGCCACAAAGAGGTTCACATAGAGAGCGTCCTTGTCTTTGGTATAAATAAACTGATTGTACTTCGCCGGGTTTTCCATGCCCGAACCGACGCAGCACCACATGCCCGCATTGATCTTGGAATATACGCGGTAATGGCGCGGACGTGCTGGTGTGAAATACACATAACCACCGTGTTTCGGATGGATTGTCGAAAGGATGTGGTTGAAAAGTGCACGTTCATAGAAGTCGGTGTAATGCGCATCGTGCTTGATGTTGAACAATCGTTCCGTCAACTTGAGCATGTTGTACGTATTGCAGGATTCTGGTCCTTCGCGTTCTTCGACAAACTTTTTATGGTTGTTAAGCGCCGGGAAATGTTCCGAAATGCTGTTGCCGCCAATGGCGATACTGCGTTTATTCACAACTGTCTGCCAGAAGAAATCGGAACCTTTCTTGTACTTTTCATCGCCCGAGAGTTCCGCAATTCGCGCGAAACCCACAACTTTCGGCACCTGCGTATTCGCATGCACGTTCGTCAAGTTGTCATTGCCCTGCGACATCGGATTCAAAAGCCACTGGTGCGACCACTTCTTTGCGGCATTCAAATACTTTTCGTCTTTCGTGAGCTTGTAGGCGTCAGCATAGACTTCGGGCATGCCGCCATGTTCCGTACCGAGCATCTGCTGCATTTTGGAATCATTCAGGCCATTCGTAATGGTAATACCCCAGTCGCAAAGCGCCAAGAACATCGTCTTTGCCTGCTCATAACCCGCATAAATATAGGCGTCACGCAGACCCGCATAAAGCTTGTGGATATTGTACCACGGCACCCAATAGCCGTTTTGCGCACCGGCATCGCCGTTCTTCATCTTGAGCCACATTTGCTTGCCATTCGGCACTCCGCTGATGTAACCCTTGAAGTTATTGTCCTTGGAATTCTGGTCCTGAATCGTCTTGAGTTCCTTCAAGATATATTCAATGCGTTCCTTGACCTGAACGTCGTCGTTATCGGCGTAATGCATCGCGAGTGCGCTCAAGTAATGCCCGAGCACATGGCCATCGAGGCCCGCCCAGTTCGGGAACTTGCTCGCCTTCGGCCTCATGCCCGCTTCTTCGTAAAACGGCGCAAGCAAGCGATCGACATCGTAGCTGAGGAGCGTTTCGACATTCAAGTCCTGACGTTCCTTCAAGACTCCGTCCAAAAGCTGCACATCCGACAATGCGAACATGTCGGGGTAAAGCAAATCCTGAGAAAATCCGAGACTGCACGCAAGTCCCGTCAAAGCAATCGCCGAGCGAACATGCTTACCAAACCATCCTAACTTCATTGTTTCCACCTTTTTCTAGAGTGTATTCAACCCCACTCTAGAAAATAGATTGAAAAACGGAGGATAAGAATGGTACTAAATCAATTAGTTTTGTTGATTTGACAATGGCCTTCTTCGCAAATTTTTTCTACTTCTTCAGTAAATTCTCTTAAGAGCGTATCGAAATCGGCACTTTCATCGACGTAAGAACAGTACGCATCAAGATTTCCATTTTTATCGCAAGCACCAACAATTCCCTCTTTTGATTTTGCAAGTTTGCACGATTCCTCAAAAAAGATGAACAGGCTATCGCAAGCACTACCGTAATTTTTCAGTTCTATAGTTTTTTCAATTCGATTATTTTGTCCAAGCTTAAACTTTGCAAGATATTTATTTTCATTGTTATCACAAGTCGCTGTCGCTCCTTGTTCTTTTCCATAGACCGCAACTTGACCATCATTAGAAACCTTTACGTAATTTTTATCACCGATAGCAACACCATACTTTTGAGTCACTTCCGTAGAAAATTCAAGACGAGAATACAAAGTATCGATATGAAGATTACTATCCACGTTCACAACAATCACGGTTGCCTCATCTTTAATTATATGAACACTTGGCTGTCCTTCTAAATATTTATCATTCGTATCTAATGAGCTAGACATCGAAGAACAACTAATAGATTGTTTGCTCATCGAAGAACTGCTTTCATCCGTATAAGCCAATGGATTCGCATTCGGATCAACAGTCCCGCTGGAGCAAGCAACCACTGCAAGCAACGAAAAAAGTCCAATGATATAAACACTCTTTTTAAGCATGTTTCTTTTCCACTATTTTATCGGTGACAGGGAAAAACTGAAAATTGATTCTACACACTTGTTCAAAGTTAGAACATTCATTCGCGATGGCAACAACTTTTTTGCAACAGGCCTTGATTTCTTCGACAATTCTATTGTACGCATCCTGATTCACGCTCAACGTAACGCCGTTAAAAAAACGTTCATTTACAGAATAGCGGTCAACAGCACGGGCAGCCATGATCGCCATTTCCTTGTGCATGGCTCGGATGGCGATGGGAAGAGCCTCCTTGGAGCCGACAACAGTCTGTGCCGTTTGCGAATAAACTTTTTCGCCATCCTTTTTCAAAAATCCCGCTTTGACGAGAAACGCGAGAACGTCTCGAACTTCTTCTGCAGACACGTATTCCTTGCATACATCCGCTAAATCACGCGGATTTGCCCCCGGCATGAGCGGAGCAAGTTCCCTAATCACAGGATACTTCCACGATTCGTAATACTGGAAAGCCTCTTTATCCACAACGCGAACCTCGTGCTCCAAGGCTATACGTTGCATTTCAAGGAGAGCCGCCCTTTGGGATTCGTTATTTTCGGCATTCCCAAAAGCGACAAGCTGGTAGAAGTACTCTTCTTCGTAATCGACGAGTCCCATGGATTTCGCGACCTGGCAAGCCTTTATTTTGCTGAGCTTGCTCTGTCCCATGCTGACGAGCTTCAAGAAATTCGGCGAAGAGAACCCCGCATTTCGACAAAACTCGCGCCAAGAGAACGCCCCCAAACGTTTGCGTTCATCGTAGTAATCTTGCAAATAAAGATGGTAATCGCGGTATTCGAAAATAGACTTCATAATACATAAAATAAATTTTTACATGGAAAGATGCAATATCTGTATTATACACGCAATTATATTTTTAAGCTACAAAACGGATGTTTTCATAGAAAAACATGCATCAAGAAAACCATATAATACGCATTGTATAATAGAGAAAAGGACGTAATTAGTTTTGCCGATTCAACAAAAGGCGATATTATTTTATGGTAATGACACGGATGTCCTGATCAATCTTTAAAATATACCGGCCAGCATGTGCCACGCGGTACTGACGATTCATCCCCCAAGAACTCTGATAAAGCATTTTGCCCCGAGAATCGAAAACGGACACCATGGCATTAAAATCAGGGGTCGTAATTTGAAGGTCACGTCCAACAACTTGGACATTGTGCAGTCCTATGTTTTTGACGCCCGACAAAACGGTTGTACCTTTACCCGTTGAATCAAGAGGCACCGCAAGACTCAACAAATCTTCCGAACACATATACTCCGCAAGAGACGCAATAATGGGCAAGCCTTTGTCAGCACATCTGGACCAAATTTTGTTATCCGCGGAAGCGTTTTGATTCAACAAATCCACAAAATTGGAATTTTCCGCTTCGGTCTTCGAAACACCCTTGGTTTCACTTATTGTTGCAAGCGAATCAACGGATGCCACGGTCTTCAACTTATCGCCATCAACCGCATATATTCCACTTAAAGACGACGTATCTTTAACCATCCCCACCAAGGATCCTGCCATATTGTCGGACTGCACGGAAGCCATCGAATAACTGTTTGTAATGCCGGAATTATTCAACATGCCTACAATCCCGCCGGCAGCGGCATTATTTTCAACATTAGGACACGTTGCCTCTACAGTGCCGTAATTCACGACATTTTCGACAAGTCCATCTAAAGAAACGCCAACAATTCCACCGGCTTCCGGGTAGTTAATGACTGGATTTCCGGTATCGTAATCCTTACTCAATTCCGAGCTTGCCTGGGCATTCATCGAACCATAGTTGGCACATTTTGAAACGGAGCCTTGGTAATTAAATCCAGCAATTCCGCCAACGCGAGCCTCGGCGTTCCGAGTTGACATTTCTGTTTTCGTATCCACATGGATGTTCCCGACATTGACACATTCCATGATTTTTCCGCCTGCATTATACCCGACAATACCGCCAATAGTTCCAGCTACACGAATGGACTTTGCTCCACTGCCGGACATAGCCGCATAATTAACGCAATTCGAAACTGTCCCGCCATTTTTCCCGACAATACCACCAACATAATAGCCTGTATATTCGCCTGTATGCGTTATAACTACTTTATTCGTTGAATGAGAAACAGTTCCCCGCGCATTCTGCCCCACAAGACCGCCAGCAAAACTCGTACGTTTTGCATTCATGTGGCCCGAAACAAAGCTGCTATCTACCGTTCCATTTAGCAAATACGCAACAATACCTCCCCCACAAGGCGCAATTTCATTGGAAAAGTCACTATTCATATCGATATTCTTGAGGTTCAGATTCTTTATAACGCCCTGACCGCCAACAATTCCAAAAAGGCCAAACATGCCATGATTCGAGACAGAGCCTTCGCTTTTAAGGCCATATATGGCATGGTGATTTCCATCAAACACTCCCTTAAACACGATGCTGTCTGAGGCTCCAATTGCAGTCCAAACTGTAGAGCCAACGCTTGCAGAATCCTTGCCCATGAAGATATCGTTTTCGAGGACTGCATTTATGGAATCATTGCCAGCCTCAATTTGAGCCTTGAACCAGGCCAGTTCTTCGGGACTTGTAATAGACCAATAAGTTTTTCCGCCAACCTCTCGCGAGGAAGACGGTTGAGACGCATCACCCGACCATTCTGCAAAACAAAAAGCAGAAAGGATATACAGAATGCCAATAATTCTATTCACTTCACTCATATCAACGTCTCACTATAATTTTTCAACAAAATATAAAATTTCAAAAATGATGACCAAATATAAAATTAAGAGACGGTTTACGCCGTCCCTTTTAAAAATATCCGCGAGGAGATTGTTAGAAATGCCCGCGTGGTAGCTTTGTTAACGAATCTTGACTTGCAAAACGCTATTCTTGCATTTGGCGATGTAATTACCTTGTCGGAGGCCACGCAACTGCATTTGGGCCTGCCCGGCGGACACGTTATTCGTGGAGCGGACAAGGTTTCCGTTCATGTCGAACAGCATAATGTTGCCAGAGCCGTAAAGCGTGTTACCGTCGCGACGGAATTTCACCGGTCCCTTAACAAGAACAGTCGGCAATGCCGAGCCATCGCAATATTCCACTAAACCAACCTTACAAAGTTCTTCTGGAGGCCAGCCGCATTCCGGCATCAAAGCATCGCAATTTTTCGTTACAGAGCTGCTTGACTGAGAGGTTGTACTGGAACTAGAAACAGGTGCATCGCCGCCGTTAATAAAATCTTCGACGTGGGTCACGCCCTTGTTCTCGTAATTGCCGAGGCCATAAACACCGCGCATGGCGTTGATAACGTCAACTTCAAGCACCTTGCCCACTGGCGAGCTTTGACGGCGAATATAAGCCATGTTATCGTAGCCGGAATTGCTCTCGTTGCCCATGTCCCAGAGAATCGGGGTGAGCCCGTACTGCTTGGCCGCCGAAACGACATCTTTGTGCCACTGCACGCGGCCTTGCTTATGCAGATTCAGGTCTGAACCGTTCAATTCCGGAGAGCGGACGTTTGCGCCGAATTCGCCAACAATGACCGGGTAGCCCTTATCGACATAGTTCGTTTTCATCTTGGCAAACTGTTCCTGCGGATGCACGATACTCCCGAGCTTAGAATCGACAGAACCCGCCCATGCGTTGTAACCAGCATTACGTTTAGTTTCGCCCGCCTTAGTGTAATCGCCATAATAGTACTGCGGCTGAATCATTTCACCACCTGGAGCACCCCAATCCTGAGGACTCGTCATGAGCGTGTACTGGTACGGATCGTAATAGTGCACTTCGAACATCAAACGACCTTCAACCTTGTCCTTCGGGAAAGTGCTTACCGGAGCACTTGCAACGGACTTGTCGATGTCGGTGTTGAGGCCCTGAATAATCAAGGAGCGAGTTTCGTTGTTGCCTCCTGTAGAACGCACCGCATCAATGAACGTTTGGTAGTAATGCATGAGCGTAGAAACATGCTGCGAGGTCCAAGAGTTCACATTCGGGCCGGGTTCGTTGGCGCCAGCGAAAAGCAAACGTTCGTTATAATCCTTAAACTTATTCGCAATCTGCGTCCAGTAAGTTTTCATTTTCTTGTCGATGGTATTATCGACGTTCGTGCCAATGTTGCTCTGGAACCAACCGCCTTCACCTTCATGGTGGATGTTCAAAATCGTGTAAAGCCCCGCACGCATGGCATAATCAACGACCGTTTTCACAGAATCGAGCCATGTTTCTGTGATGACTCCACCGGGAGCGTGGCTGTCCCAAGCGCAAGGAATACGAACCGTGTTGAAGCCCGCCGCCTTCACGGAGTCAAGCAAAGCCTGAGTCGGGTAAGGGTTGCCCCACAAAGTCGGGTTGTTCGGCACTTCCATCGAGTTACCGATATTGAAACCCATGCCCATCTTGGCTTGAACTTCTTTTGCTGTTGGAAGCGTGGCAGCGGAAACAGAGCAAGCAAGTGCCGCTACACCACAGGTGATTGCGAAAATTTTTGACCAAACCATAACATCTCCTTGAGAAACCCTTTTTTAGAATATAATCAAAAGATTTTCAAAAAGGCGATGTCACAAAAAAGGATGAATTGACAAAAAAGAACGGGGTTAAAGGCGACCCCGGAACAGAGTCCGGGGTGACAACGCAAAAAAGGATGGCCGAAGCCATCCTCTTTTAAAATGCGTAAGGCGATTCCGGCACGGAGGCCGGAATGACAGTCCAAGCAAGAATTACTTTTTCAAGAACTCGTTGATACCAGCTGCAGCGCGGCGCCCTTCGCCCATGGCGAGGATCACGGTTGCAGCGCCGAGCACGATGTCGCCACCTGCATAGACCTTTTCCATGAAAGTCTTGTTGGCGGTTGCATCTTCGAGAAGGATGTGACCCTTCTTGTCCACGGAGAGTTCCGGAGTGGTGTTGCTGATAAGCGGGTTGGAACCGTTACCGATAGCAACGAGCACGGTGTCGCATTCGATTTCGAAGCTTACACCTTCGACCTTGACCGGACGCGGACGGCCCTTTTCATCGGGTTCGCCGAGTTCGTACTTGTCGACGAGCATGCCACGGACGTGACCGGCTTCGTCGCCAAGAATCTTGGCCGGGTTCTGCAAGATGCAGAATTCGACACCTTCTTCCTGAGCATGGAGAACTTCTTCCTTACGGGCCGGAAGTTCGTTCATGCTACGACGGTAAATGATGCGGACCTTTTCTGCACCGAGGCGGAGAGCCATACGGGCAGCGTCCATAGCGACGTTACCACCACCGAGAACGACCACGTTCTTACCGGGCCACATCGGGGTATCGGCATGTTCCTTGTCGTAGGCGCGCATGAGGTTTGCACGGGTGAGGTATTCGTTAGCAGCGAACACGCCGACGAGGTTTTCGCCTTCGATGTTCATGAACAACGGAAGACCGGCACCGGTACCGACGAACACAGCGTCAAAGCCATCCTTTTCGATGAGGTCCTTGAGCTTGCGGGTACGGCCAATCACAAAGTTCGTTTCGAACTTCACGCCCATAGCGGCGAGAGATTCAATTTCCTTATCGACAATCTTCTTCGGAAGACGGAATTCAGGAATACCATAGCGGACCACGCCACCGAGCTTGTGGAAAGCTTCGAAGATGGTCACGTCGTGGCCTTCGCGGCGGACGTCAGCAGCGACAACCAAGCCGGCAGGACCAGAACCGATCACAGCCACCTTCTTGCCCGTTGCAGGCTTAACAGCCGGAACGGAAGCGCCACCGTTGTTGCGTTCGTAGTCGGCAGCAAAGCGTTCCAAGCGACCGATTGCGACAGCCTGGTTCACATCCTTGTGCATCTTGCCCATCGTGCAGTTCATCTGGCACTGGCGTTCCTGCGGGCAAACGCGGCCGCAGATTGCCGGGAGCAAGCTCGTTTCCTTAATCTTTGCGATAGCGGCCTTGAAGTCGCCTTCGGCAATCTTTGCGATGAATGCCGGAATGTCGATGTGCACGGGGCAGCTTTCGACGCAGAACGGCTTCTTACAAGCGAGGCAGCGGTTTGCTTCGACGATAGCCTGAGCTTCGGTATAACCCTGAGCCACTTCTTCCATCACGCGTGCGCGGTAGCTCGGTTCGAGCTGCGGCATCGGCTGAGCCGGGATAGCTGTCTTGTCCTTCGGCTTGAGCGGCTGCGGAAGAGCCTTAATCTTTTCAAGTTCCACCTTGGCGGCGGCGTCCAACTGTTCGCGAGTCATATGTTCAGACATTATTTGCTCTCCTTAGCCTTGGCATCGGCCATCTTATCAATGTTGCACTTGTGGCCGTCATTTGCACCGAAGCGGTGCATGGCTTCCTGTTCCTGGGGCTTGAAAGCGCCCATACGCTGGAGCATGTTGTTCCAGTCGACTTCGTGGCCGTCGAATTCCGGACCATCGACGCAGACGAACTTCGTCTTGCCACCGATAGTGACGCGGCAACCACCGCACATGCCAGTACCATCGACCATGATGCTGTTGAGGCTAACGACAGTCTTCACGCCATACGGCTTGGTGGTGAGGGCGCAGAACTTCATCATGATCGGAGGACCGATAGCGATGACCATGTCCGGCTTGCCCTTGGTGTCTTCGCAAAGTTCCTTAAGCGGTTCAGTCACGAGACCCTTGCGGCCATAAGAACCGTCGTCGGTCATGAAAATGATGTTGTCGGCGAGAGCCGTCATTTCTTCCTTCATGAGGAAGAGGCTTTCGTTACGGGCACCCATGATGATAGTCACCTTGTTGCCAGCAGCCTTGAGGGCCTGGACAATCGGGTGCATCGGGGCAATACCGACACCACCGCAAACGCAGACCACGTGACCAAAGTTGTCGATATGGGTCGGAGAACCGAGCGGGCCAACCAAGACCGGGATATCGTCACCGACTTCGAACTTGGAAAGTTCGGTCGTCGTCTTGCCAACCGTCTGGAAAATGAGGGTGATAGAACCTTCTTCAGTATCGGCATCGGCAATAGTGAGCGGAACGCGTTCACCGTTGTCCTTGTTCGTCTGGAGGATGATAAATTGTCCTGCCTTACGTTCTTGCGCGATCAGCGGGGCGTGGACGCGGAATTGGAATACCGCGGGAGATAACTGTTTTTTAAAGAGAATCTTTGCCATAATGCGTGGCAATATAGAAATTTTTTTTGACCACTGATAGTATAAATGTATGTAAAGAGCTCTTTATTGCATGTCATTCCGAGCTAATAAATTGACTGGATCTTTCCCCCTACAGGGTCAAGATGACGACGAAGGCAGGGTCAAGATGACGATGTTACCACAAAAAGTAAACGAGACAGCCAAGTATTGTTATAGGTTTTATCAATAATAATGTATATTTCAACAATAAAGGAGTCATTTGAAACAATGAGAGTATCCACAAAAGGGCGTTACGCGATCCGTGTCCTTATCGACATGGCAAAAAACGGAGAAACGGATTTTCACCCGTTGCACGAACTAGCGACACACCAAGGATTGTCCGAAAAATATCTCGAAGCCATTCTCGGAACTCTCGTCAAGAACAACATTCTCGATGGCGCACGCGGCAAGGGCGGCGGCTACAAACTCACGAAACCGGCATCAGAACTCACTGTCTGGGAAATCCTGAATGCCATCGAAACTGCGATGACTCCCGTAGAATGCGTCGATAACGACAAGAACGGCTGCGACCGAGCGGACATTTGCCCGACACTCCCAATGTGGAAAGACTTTGCCAAAATCATCAAGGATTACTTCTCAGGGATCACCATCAAGCAGTTAGTCAGCAAAGCCCCCCCAAAAAACTCTTAGTGACCAAGTCAATCTTTTACACAGCGAACTGAACAAGACATTCCTATTTCCCGGATAGACAATTTCGCACCGTCAGATTTGTCAAACTCTATATAATAAGCATAGTTGTCATCGTACTGCGTAGAAGTCCAAAAGCAGGCAGTGCGACCCAACAGGCGAAAACCTCCCGTAACCTCCATGTAACCGGCTGGCAACACCGAAAAGCCGTAAGTATCACTACCATTGCCATCATCATTCCAGCCATCTTTCGATTTAAGCATTTTACCCGCCATCGTTTGTCCGCCAGCTTTGCCAATCATCCATCGAAATTCATCCTTATCCGGCAAGTGCCAACCTTCCGGGCAATCTGTTTTAGCACCTCTCCACGTATAGAGGCCACCGTACTTTGAACAAAGGCTATCATTATTGCTGTAACAAGAATAATATTCAGATTCGTATTTGAAATTCTCCGCCATCCACACCTGATTGTTAATCACCACAGTCTTATAAGTTTGACCGTCGCGTGAATCAGTCATGGAACCAATCGTTACACTCGAAGAACTCGACTTCACTGAAGAAGATGATTTCACTGAAGAAGACGATTCGGTCGAAGGAGCAACCGAATTGTCATCATCACCGCAAGCAGCAAGCATCAAAGCAATTGCAGAAAACCAAAAGAAACGATTCATATAACCCTCCTCTTTTTGGGTTTAAAGATAACAAAACCTCACAAGTCCCTCCGCTACACCAAATTTATCGCAATTTAATATAACCGTTCAGCCAATCGGTATGGTCGCAATTATTGGGGCCGTTCGGGTCTGTCATGAGTTCCAGTTTTGACGCTCCCTGCAAAGGAATATTTGCAAATTCCACATTGCCTCGTCCTCGTAAAATGGAGCTTCGCCACACATGCTTTCCATCAACCTTAATAATAAATATCGCACTTCCTTCGTCATAACATTCAGCATCGATTCCCGCTCTTACAAACAACGAATCGGCATTTTCTGGAAGTTCCATGACAATATCAGATTCAGCATGAGCGCCAATACCATATCTATAGATTCTATTTCCGGCAGTCAATTCATGGTCATCTACAGACTTATTTTTCTTCGGGACTTTATAACTTTGTTCTGACTTTATCCATTTCAAATCCGTCAAGAGGACAATGTTGTCGCCTGTAGGCACAAGAACGGGGCGACTTCGGTAAGCAAGTAACCCGCCTTCAATCAAGACAATTGCAGAAAGCAATGCATAAGGCATCCAAGAAGGGAATACCACATTTTTCAAGCAAGAAACTATTTTATTCGCAACTTTAGGAGTTGCAATGACAAAAATCGAAAATACAAGTGCAACACACCCCATCACAGAAACGATCACCCATACATCAGGGCCACGGAACGAATTGATGAGGTTCACGTTCAACGCGGCCACAATCGTAATAAGCAAGCTCGGGATTCCTCCGCGACGCATATCCCACATAATCCAGCAAAGAGCCATAGGAACGGCGTACAACAAATAGCGTTCATGCATTCCCGGCAACAACACGAAAAACGCAAGACCGTTTAACGAACAAAGTGCAAACGCCGTTCGAACGTTTTTGCATAGAATAGATTTCACCAAAGCAAAAACAGAGATGATAACAAAGAGGATTTTTCCAAGGACAATCGGCTTCAGCAAAAAGCCGAGACCATCCGCACTCACGCCCCAGATAGGAACGTTGTCCGGAGCGACATTTCCGGCCAGCAGAATCCAAATATTGGCGGCATTATATGTTGCATACGCATACTGGCTCATCGTCATCACGTAAGCCCTGTTTAACATCGGCAATAAATTTCCGCCAACGATAAACGGCAAGAACACGAGGGCAGCCCCAACGACGGCAAGCGGGAGGCCTTTCCAAGAAGTTCTCCAATTGCGGATAAAGAGGCCGCCAAAGATGGGCAAGAACGCAATCATCTGAAACTTCGACAAAAGCGCAAGCACATACAACATAGACGCAAGGTATATATAACGCGGACGACTAATGCAATAAATCGCAAGAGAGGCAATCACAACCGGGAACAAGTCCACTTGCCCCCAAACAGGGCCATCCAACAGCAACGCCGGATTCAAGGCAATAAAGGCCAACAGCAAGTGTTTTTTCCACTGCGGGTAATTGAACTTTTCTGCAATGCGGCAAAGCCAATCCACAAGAAACAAATGCGAGAAAAATATCGGCCAAAGGCAAATAAATTTCAAAAAGAACGTTTTACCGACAGCGACACCGAACAGCGAATGCACTTTGGCGACGACCCAAAGCCACAAAACATAAAGCGGCGGATAGTTTCCGTCAAAGCCGCCAAAGCCTCTATCCATCAATTGCTGGACCCAGCCCGCCCAATAGCCTTGGTCGCCGTCGTAAGAAATTGCCGCGGTACAAATAACATTTGCAAGCAAGCAAATCACGCCCCAAAAGATGAACAATTTCAAGTTATTTCGGTACTTGTACATAAACATGCTATAGACTCATCAGTAAAATGGAACTGCAAACGGCAAAAATCAAAACGGCACTCCAGCCGCAAACTTTAAGTTTTCGTGACGCGCCATAGCCGCAAAAGCCCATGCCCACCCACGGCAAGCAACTCAAAAGTACGGGCACAATGTAGCGGAAATCGTTGCTGCAAGAGAACGGGTATTTCAAGCGGAGCGTAATCATCGCTGCAAAGAAAAGGAACGCCTGGGCCGCAATCACCACCTGGACTTTATCCCAGCGGGATTTCCAGAGTCCGCGAAGGCCGAAGCAAAGTAAAGCGATAAAGCAAATGTTTATAATGGAAGCAAGCCAAAGCCCCTTGGGCGTTGTCAACAACTTAAATTCACCGAACAGCGAAGTTTTTGCAAGGTAATTCCAGAAGAACTGGCGGCCAAGCTCATCGTGCCACGGATCTGTATAAGGTTGCGTCATGAAAGTTTTCAAGTCAAAGAACAAGAAGTTTCCGGGAGCATTGCGGATAAGTACTGTACTATCATTACCGCTTGCATTTCCGACGACTGCATGCGACAACGCAACACACGCTACAGCAATGGCCGACGCAACAAAGAGCCCTGCGCCAACACGTTCCGAGCGGCTCCAGGTACGCGGATTTCTGCAAAGCATAAGCAACGCCGTAAGTCCCAAGACGCCAAACGTCACGACAGCAGTCGATTTCGTCCAATAAGCGATAAACGACGCTACTACAGCAACAATAAAATACTTCCCGTAATTCGTGCGGATGTACTTGAGGCAGCCCCACAACGCGACCGCATGCATCGCATAAAAGAGAATGTCGTTCCCTAGCCGCGGAGACGCTAAAACAAAGCTCGGCCAAACGCTCCACAAGAGAGATGCGGCGAGAAGCGGCCCTCCACTCAATACATTTTTAAGGCACGCAAGTCCAAAGCCGAGTGCAACAAGCGAGATAAGGAAATCAAACCACTTGACAGCATTCTGCGGCGAGCAATTCATGAGGTTCGACATTTTCCACACACCGGCACTCATAACAAAATAAACCGGCGGATGGTAACAAGTCCAGCATTCATCCGATGCGGGAATGCGATTTTGCTCAGCGATGATTTTCATGTAATGCACATGGCCGCCCACATCGTGACCACGCTGGTCATAGAACGTTTCGCTAGTGTAGCCCACACGCAAAAGAAGCCCTATGAAGAAAACGAGAAGCAAGCTGCGTTTTAGTTTAAGACGGGCTCCAATCGAAAAAATCAAAGCTCCAAGCAGCAAGAAGAACATCACCGAGAAAAAGCCTAGCCAAGAACCGCCACCATTGATAACCGCAGTAAGGCCACCAAGGCCGCCACCATTCCTAAGCGACATCTTAATATGCAAATCCGAAACATCCTTGCCCAGATTCTTTACGATTTCTGCTTTGTTTAAAATAAAGCCCTGGTTCCAGCTACAATAACCGGGGTAACGCTCAAACGGGAATTTTACGTCATTGACAACAAGGTTTGTAACGCAATCATCTGGATGAATATCCAAATAAAAATCACTTGCAAAGCCAGCGGAAACATCCATTTCTACAGAAAAAATTTCTCCCGTTTCCATCGGGACGCTTACCGGCAGAGATGTCGCCGAATCCGTCCCTTGCCTATGCAAGACAACATTTTTGATTTCTGGACTAAACGCATACGAGAGGATGACAAAAAGAGCCATCCCCAAAATTAAAGGGAGTTCCCGCTTGACGAATTTACGCATTACTTTTTACCTTCGTGGTATTCCTCTTCGCTATTCACGTTCCAAAGCGCGGTTTTGTCGCTGCTACCGTCGCGGATGCACTTGACGACTTCCATCGCGGCGAGCATGCTGTGGTCCATGTTGTTGTACTTGTGCATGCCATTGCGGCCCATGAGGAACAAGTTTTCAATCGGATCGAGGTAGCCACGAACTTTGTCAAATTCGCCGTAAGTGCCGAAGTAAGCCGGATAAGCCTTTTTGATGTGGAACACCACGGAATCGCGAACAGACTCAGGCCTTGCCACGTCAATCTTGTCAAGTTCTTCGATGGCAAACTTGATGAAATCAGCGTCGGGCATGCTCCACATATCATCGCCTTCCGTCGCAAAGTATTCAAGGCCAATCCATACTTTTTCAGGATCAGACACAAGATACGGGCTCCAGTTGTTGAATATCTGAATGCGGCCAAGTTTCACGTCGGATTCCTGCACGTAAATCCAGTTGTCGGCCACAAACTTGAGCTTGCTTTCGGGCGTGCCCGGTTTTGCCGGATTCTTGATTTCAAGTTTATCCAAAAGCAGCCCCACAGTAATGAAATCGCGATAGACAAGACCGTCAGAAACGCGGCGCACTTCGGCGGGTACAGGAGTTCTATCGTTGTCCATTGCGGAGACAAGTTCTTTGACCGGCATTGTCGAAAGGAAGTAATCGCAAGGGAACGTTTCGCGTACAACGACACCTTCCGCAGAACGCTTCTCGACAACGACGCTCAAGACGCGGCTTCCGGACTCATCGCGGTTCACACCTACAACCTTTGCGTTCATGCGGATTTGGCCGCCCATTTCTTGCACTTTTTCAGCAACCGTTTCCCACAGCTGGCCGGGGCCGAATTTCGGGTAAAGGAACTGACCGATAAGACTAGTCTCCGTATCCTTCTGGCGGATATCTGTATTCGCCGAAGATCCATCGGCTCCATCTGCAGCCTTTTTCTTGCCAGCAAAAAATTGCTTCACCGCATGAATCACGGTCTTCGTAATCGAAAGGCCTTTGATACGCTGACCACCCCAGTCGGGGCTAATCTTGCTGCACGGCACGCCCCACACCTTCTCGGTGTAGTCGCGGAAGAACGTGCGGTAAAGTTCCACGCCAAAACGGTTGATCATGAAATCTTCAAGACTATTCTCTTTGCGGGCCGGGAGCAACTGAACCTTGAGATAGCTAAACCCAATCTTCATCATGCGTAAAAGACCCAAGTTGCGAATCGTATCGCCATTCAAAGCGATCGGGTAATCAAACAACTTACGCAAAAAGAGAATTCGCGAAAGGCGGCTGCGGCAAAGCATCACATAATCCGTCTTCTCAGGATCAGGACCGCCCTCCGTAAGCGGTACGGAACGCCCAATCGCGATATCGTCCTTGCTCGCTACACCTTGGAGCGGCAAAATCCCTTGCCACCAATCCATTACAGTATCGCTCTTACTAAAGAAACGGTGGCCGCCAATGTCCATGCGGTTTCCGTTGTAACGAGCAGTCCGCGAGATACCGCCAATCACATCTTCCGCTTCAAAAATAACAGGCTTCACATCTGTCGTACGCAAAAGTTCAAGTGCAGCAGTAAGACCCGCAGGGCCAGCACCCGCAATCACAGCAACTTTCTTAAAAGCTTTCTCTGTAGTCATTTTATCCTTCCTATCACAAAATTCCTAAGCATTTTTCCGTTCCCGAAAAAGCATCAGCTTTCGAGCTCCAAAATTCCACATCAGTACCAAGGCCGCAGCCACAATCTTCGATACTTTTGCATTCCAGTCGAGATTCCCGACCATCAAATACATGAGCAACTGATTGAGGCCAACGCCAGCAATCCCGACAATGGCAAAAACGCCAAATTCCGCCGTCTTTTTATTTTCAAGAACACGCTTGCATTCTGAAAAAACCCAAACGATACTCATGATGTAATTAATCACAAGCCCCGCCACAAGCCCTACAAGATTCGCCAGCAAATAATGCCACCCAAACTTATCATAACAAAGCACAAATAAACCATAATCTACCGCAAAGGCAAGTCCACCCGTTACCAGGTACCGAACCAGTTGCCCTCTCAGCGAGCCTCGGGGCATTTTCCGCCGAAGCGTTTCAATAAAACTCTCTTTTTGCATGAACGTAATAATAATAAATCTTGACGTTAAAAAACGCTTCACAAGCAAAAACAGGATTATTCTTTCATCGCATACGTTGCATATAACACGTAATGTATTTTATAGCATCCGTTACGTAAACAAATCCAAACAAAAAGGTTCTGCAAGCGATAGATTTTAGTTTATCAGTTTATTTAAGAACAAAGAAGATTTTAGTCATTGGTCGTTGGTCAATAGTCATTGGTTGTTAGTCAATGGTCATTAGTTATTGGTTGTCGGTTGCTGGTTTTATGGCAAAGAATCCAAAATAAAAATTCTATTTTTGCGAAAATAAACATAATCATTCGAATATGAAGCCTAAAAGAATTGAATACATCGATGTCGCCAAGTTCCTAGCCATGATTCTAGTCGTGTTTACGCACGGAGTCAAGGAAAGCAATTTTGTCGCTTTTGCATTCGCCTTCCACTTGCCCGTTTTTTTCATTCTGAACGGAATGACATTAAAAATCGAGAATCAGAAGTTCGGCGAGTTCCTTGTGAAAAAACTCCAGCGGTACATCATTCCGATGTTCGGGCTTGGAATTATTTGCGTTCTCTTCGATTTGTTCATCAAGTGGCTATTCAACAATCCCATTGCAGACCATTTCGTTTTGATTGGGATAGCAAATGTCATCAACCAAGTCCGGCTATTCGCCATCTGGTTTTTGCCGGCTTTGTTCTTTACGGATATTATTCTCTT
Source organism: Fibrobacter sp. (assembly GCF_017545445.1). Classification (GTDB taxonomy): domain Bacteria; phylum Fibrobacterota; class Fibrobacteria; order Fibrobacterales; family Fibrobacteraceae; genus Fibrobacter. The sequence continues at coordinate 24,096 of NZ_JAFWOM010000133.1, read as the reverse complement.
TGGATTTCACCGGTTAGCAAAGGGCAGGCTCTGGCTTATGGGAGTCTTGTCACTTTTACTTTTGGGTATCGGAATTATTTTCAACCAGTTCCACAATGTCGCTTTAGTTTGGAACTTCGATGCCGCCCTATTCGGAACGATTTTCACTTATATAGGATTCGCATTCCACCATCAAAAACTTTCGGGCATCTACACCTTTCTTACAAAAGTACGGTGGCGAGCAATCCTAATTGGAATCGCCTTGATGGTTGCCACTTACTTTATAAGTCAATACAGTTACGAAGACTCACGTCGCCACTTGGAAATGTTCTCACGCTATTACCTTCCCTATTACCTTACGCTACCCAATGCAGTCATGGGCTCTCTCGGATTTATCCTCATCTGTCGTGGAATCACGAACCCAGTTTTAGCAAAGCCCGTTGAAATAAATTTGACTCTTTTGGCATTCCATCAAGTGCTCGCGTTCCCGCTATTTCGATTCAAAGTATGCCCGGAATGGTGGGCTAAGGTTTATTTATTGCCGGTAAGCGACCTGCAATATATACTTTTCAACGCAACAATGACTTTATTTACAATTGCGCTGATTACACCAATTTATTTTATTATAAAATATTCTCCATTAAGCGGAATCGTAAATCAGCCCTTGGCAGGGATGTATAGACATAATAGTGGTTAGTAAACAGTGATTAGTGGTTAGAGAAGCGCATGGAGAACCGTATCTGCAATAAGTACTGCATGGATCCCCTCCCTGACGGTCGAGGATGACTGAGCTAAGGGCATGGCCGAGCCGAAAGGTTGGGACAAGAGCGAAGCGAGTGTCCAAAGACGAGAGAGTAGTGGCTAGAGAAACGCATGGAGAATCGTATCTGCAATAAGTACTGTATGAGATCTCCTAGCGGAGAATGACAGTTTCTTTCACGCAGTCATCCCGGATTTATTCCGGGATCTCCTTACACGGTTCTTATCGCAGATACAATACTGGCCCCGGCACGGCCGGGGTGACAGCATCAGCGGTGGCGGAGCCGCGATTTTTCACCTAATACCTAACACCTAAACCCTAACGATAGAACGTCTGCAACAGCTTTATCATATCCGCGTGGTCGCTTGCGGCCATCATCTCGCGGATGCTGTGCATGCTGAGCATGGGCTCTCCGATATCGACCGTCGGGATTCCAAGATTTGCAGAAACCGTCGGACCGACCGTCGAGCCGCATGGCATGTCGTTACGCGTAATGAAAACTTGAAGCGGAATTTTCGCTTGTTCACAAAGCAAGCGGAGCTTGGCAGAACTCATCAAGTCGCTCGCATATCGTTTCTGAGCGTTTGTCTTCAGCACTATTCCTTTACCCAAAAGCGGAGCATGATTCGGTTCATGCTTTTCCGTATGGTTCGGATGTTCCGCATGGGCCATGTCAATGGATAGTGCAATGGACTCCGCTAGGTATGAGGTATGGGGTCGCTCGCAGGCTCGCTTTGAGCTATGGGTTATTCTTGCAAAAATTTCATCCAAGACGCTTTTCAAGAAGTTGCCGGCGGCACCTTCGCGAGTTGTAGAACCCACTTCTTCGTTGTTGAAGAAACAAGCGACAAGGCAATCCCTTTCATTCGATTCCGCCGAGGCAATCGCCTCTGCTATCGCATGGCAGCTGCTCAAATTATCGAGCCTTCCCGAATAAACCCATTCATCGTTAATACCGCCTTGATTTGCCGGCTGTGCATCAAAAAGCTGGGCATCAAAATCAACCAGCCGTGCCCCCGCAGGGAGTTCTTTTTCAAGCGCAGCTACAAACAAATTCTTTTCATTTCCTTGTGCGCCACACCACAATGCATTGAAATCTATTTGCGGATTCAGTTTAAGTCCGTCCTGGTTCACATTGCGGTTCAAATGAACAGCCAGCTGCGGAATCCTGAAAAGTTTCTCACCACGGAACAACCTCGTTTTAAGCGTCGCTCCATCCGCACCCTCCACATAAGCAAGCATCCCCGCATAGCCAAGGTCACGGTCCAACCAGCTCGTATAAAGCGGAGAACCATAGACCTCCGTATGGAGCGTGCATACGCCCGCCGAAAAGCAATCTGGGTTCGGCGAAATCTTGAGGGTCGGAAAATCCGTATGCGCAAGAGCGATTCTGAACCGCGAGGACACGTCCCACTTTCGAGGTACGCGGAACGCAATGAGTGAAGCTCCACGAGTTACGAAATAAGCCTTTCCAAACTCAACATCCGACTCAAAATTTGCAAAAGAATTCGCTTCAAAATGTGATTTTAGGCACTCTACCGTGTGATATGGAGTCACTGCGGTATTCAAAAACTCAAAAAAATCCATATTTCCTCAAATTTTTTCAATTTTTTTCTTTTTGACAATATAATCTATTTATATTTCACGCAAACAATGGCATTTCAAAAGATTAAACAGATTAACTGGATGGAAATGTCCGGCCTCCTGGTCGGCGTGTTCAGCACAGTTGCCGTCATGATTTTTTCGTTGGTTCTTTACCATTACCTTTTTGACACGGGCATCATCAAAGCAAAAGAGTATAAACTCTACAGTAACTTTGAAAAGGCTTTGGGTCTTAGACCTGGCACTCGTGTTCAAATTAGCGGCGTGGATGTCGGACAAATAACGGACATGCAAATCAAGCCCGATGGCAACGGCGTCTTTATGGAATTTTCCATCCGGCAGGAATTCCAACCACTGGTTACCGACAGTGCAATCGTCTATGCCATCCGCGACCAGAACATGATTTCGGCCCGCGTCATCAATATTGACATCAAGAAAGGCAAAGGGCGAATATTGGAAGGTGGCGATACCCTTAAAGCCGGCAAGGCTCAAGATATCGAAACCGTTCTTGAAACGACCAACTTACTCCTTGGCCGCGTGAACCACCTCATCGATGCCGCCGACGAACTTTTGGCGATGGCTTTAGACACGGGCACAACCGTTGGCGCGATGTTCGGCTCTCGCAAACTTTACGACAACATAGACAAGCAACTTGGACGGCTCAACGAAATTACATACCTCGGCAAAAACGTACTCATGAAAACTTCGTTCTTGCTAGACACCATGAAAAACGAAGTTCCAACCCTCGTAAGCCGGGCAAACAGTGTAACACTCAACATGGGCAACTTGCTCGAAGACATGAAACCCATCTCAGGACAAATGTCTTCGCTCATCCATTCCATGGATTCCACAGTTGGCAAAGCCGACAATATACTTAACACTTTCGGCGTCGTGACATCTGGTTTGCAAGACTTCATGAACGCGACAGAAAACACAATGCAGAATGCGGATGACCTGATGAACGGCATGTCCAAGATGTGGCCCATCAGAAACAACGTTCCGAAAAATGATTCAGTGCCCTTTGTCGTGGAGACGCTATGGTAATGCGAAACGCTATAAAGATCGCACTCTGCGTTACGCTTAGCGGTGTTTTCACAGCATTTGCGTCGGAATCAGGAACCCTTGCAGCACGTGCTCAAAAATCCTTGAAAGCAGGGAAATTTGCAAGAGCGTATTCGCAACTTGAACGAGCACTGATTGCAAGCCGCAAAGAAGCTGACATCCGTTCTGAGAACCGCATTTTTATAACCATGGGGCAAGTCCGCACCATGAGCCTCGATTTTAACTTTGCCGACTCCCTACTTAATTATGTGAATAGTAGCGAAGCAGATCGAACCACACGTCTCATGCTAGTCAAAGCCAAAATGGGACTCAAGAATGCGACAGAAAAATACAGCGATGCAGTTTCACTTTGCGAAAGCGTTAGCGAAGACGACCTAAAAGAAATCGACGACAACTTGCAAGGAGCTTTTTATTCGGAATGCGCCATAGCCTACGCAGGCACCCACAGCGAAGAAAAAGCAAATAAAGCCCTCAAGATGGTCGATAAGCGTATCGACGACGATACAGGCATTTACTACTGGACGCAGGCCCGCATGGCTGATTTGCAAAACCAAGGCGAAACAGACAAATTTTACCGCAAAGCAGAAGAAAAGTTCATCGAAGCCAATGTTCCCTACATGACAGCCAACATACTTTACCATAGAGCCAAGTATTTAAGCAAGTCCAGCCCTAAAGAAGCGAAAAAATTGTTCGAACGTTGCCAAACAGCATTTGAACTGATGGGACTTCCAAACAACACAAAACGCTGCGAACATTAGACGAAAGAACGGGCTATCGCCCTATAGACGAAAGACGAGAGAAGTCCTTTGCGACGCACTCATTTTAATGTCGTTTACAACAATTTTTCATTTCTAATTCTTAATTTTTTCCACGCTATCCGCAACGGCTTTTACAGCAGTTGTATCAGGAGTGCTAGCCGCAGTAGAATCCATAGAATTTTCGGTTTTCGATTCTTCGACATTAAGCTCTTCAACTTTCTTCATCGCCAAAAGTTCGCGGAACACAACAGCGGGATGAATTCGGCCTTCTACCATTCCATCAACAAGAGCTTTAACTTTCAGATAATTTTCGTCCGTTTCGGGATCAACGAAACCGTTATACCCCAAAAGCCTAAGAATTTTCTTGTAAAAACTTGTTCGGAATTTTTTGAACCGCGGTTGCATCACATCATTCAAAATCGTTTCCAAAGCAGTTTCCGTCTGCATGGAGTCGAGTTCAAAACTGCGATAAATCGTGCGGATGTGATCAGGAATTGTCGTATCCGGGCTATCGAAATACTTACGCATCACATTTGCCGCTTCCGTCCTGTTCGGATACGGACCGCGAGCAAGCCGCAACGCAAAATAAAGCGAAAGGCGCCAGTTCTCAGGATAAACACGAGATGCACGACGTAGCACCGAGAAGTCCGAAGTATCAGGAGCGTTAACAGGAGTCACGCCACCGACAAAGTAATATGGTGTATAGAACAGAGAATCCAAGCTCGTGGAAAGCTCCGCCACGTGACCAAGGTAAGCGTATTCCTTACCCGTGAGGTAGCTTTCACCCAGTTCCGTCAACCCCTTGATCCAAAAGAGTCCCGCCACCGACGCATCATGCCCAGCAGCCATATAACGAACAGAAGAAGCCTTCGGCAAGAAGGACTCGTCAAAGTTTGTACCCGGCAACGGCTTTGCGTAATGGAACGCAAGCGCGATGATAGCAATAGCAGTTATAATAGCAGCAAGGAAACGCATGGGGGTAGTCGGAAGTAGGAAGTTATTGTTAGACGAAAGAACGCTCACAAGTTCGCTTTAGACGAAAGACGAGAGAGAAAGTATCGCGGCTTCGCCGCCTATCTAAAATAATTCTTTCGTCTCTAGTCTGTAGGCTCGAAGAGCCGTTCTCTCGTCTAAAATGCGCATGCCTCCGCGAGTTTTTCGAGTGCATCGACACAATCGTTTGCATAGTTCGCCGGCGTATCGTTGCGTTGCCATGCAAAGTTGAGTCCGCTGCTCGAATTGAGCACGTGGAACTTGCGTTTGCCGCCACCGTTTTCGATAGCCTTGAGAACCGTCTTGGCATCGCCGCCCTGGCCACCCGGCACACCCGGGATGGACACGCCCGGAATGAGGAACGGGATTTCATACTTGATTTCTTGCGACAGGTAACGCGTGATGTTTTCAAGTTCGCCCGGATTCGTGGCACCGACAACAGCGCCGAGATAGCCCTTGCCAGCATCCCATTCCACAATCTTGTCAGCAACGGAATAGAACGCTTCAGCGGCATCGCGAATCTTCAAATCCTGAAAATCGTGAGCGCCCTTATTGCTAGTACGCAAAAGCACATAGGCACCGTTTTCGCTGTTTTCGCGAATGAACGGCCCGACGGAATCAGTACCCATCCACGGAGAAACAGTCACGGCATCGGCACGGTAAATATCGTAGGCTGCATTAGCATAGGCGGTACTGGACTTGCCAATGTCACCACGCTTTGCATCCAAGATAACAGGAATGCCTGCACTTCTATAATCGGCAATGAGCTGCTGCAAAACAAGCATGGACTGGATGCTCACGCATTCGTAATAAGCACTGTTCGGCTTCACGACGGCGGGCTGCACGTTACGTTTCAAGCAGCATTCCAAAATATCGGAATAAAAACGCTTGATGCGATCTTCGGGAGTCCCTTCGAGCGGAATAAGCTTGAGCACGGGATCCATGCCCATGCAAACCGGATTCCCGCACTTTGCAATGCGCTGTTCAAGGCGATTATAAAAGCACGTCATTACTTTAATTCCTCCTGAATCTGAGCTGCTTCGTAAGAGAGAATGCCGTGAGCAACAGCCACGTTCAGCGATTCGAGTTCGCTGCTCATCGGAATCTTCACCGTTTCGTCTGCAAGTTCAATGAAGTACGGGTTCGTACCAGCACCTTCGTTACCTACGAGGAATGCCATCTTGCGGAGCTTGTGAGCCGGAATTTCGCGGAGAGACTGCTTTGCATGCAAATCCGTCGCGATGATGGTGTAGCCTTTGCTGCGAAGGAAGTTGATCTGATCGACGAGATCTACGTCGAATTCAAACGGAACGCGAAGGAACGTGCCCGACGAACCGCGAACAACCTTCGGGTTGAACGGGCTTACCGTGCCGCGACCGAGAATCATGTCGTTAGAACCAAAACCAAGGCTCGTGCGGAAAAGCGTTCCGAGATTGCCCGGATCCTGCACGGCATCCACAAGCGTAAGCACGCTGCGGCTCGTTTCATAGACAGGCTTCTTGCTTGCGATGTTGCAGTAAGCAATAATGCCCTGTGTCGTAATCGTCGAAGAAAGACGCTTCATCTGTTCTTCGGTGAGTACATGCAACGTAATTTCGGCATCGTTGATGGCATCGATAAGCGGTGCGTTTTCAAAGCCTTCGACAGCATAAATCGAGATGACAATTTCGCGGTGGTGCTTCACGAGTTCTTCGACCACGTGCACGCCTTCGCCAAGGAACTTGCCTTCGCGTTCACGGCCCTTTTCGGTCGTGCAAGCGATGAGGCGCTTGAACCACGGCGGTGTAGAAGCGGCGTCATCAACCGTTTCGATTTGTGCGGCACGTGCTTCGAGTGCGGCTTCGTCCAAATTCTCGTCAACAGCCTCTTTCTGTTCAGGGCGTTGGCGATAGACAGGAGCGTTTGCGGAACCTTCACGGCGGTTGCGGTTGAACGGCTTGTCGCCAAAGCGGCTTGGACGGCGGTCACGATTGAACGGACGGTCGCCACCACGGCGTTCCTCGCGGTTGAACGAACGGCCTTCGCGATTGTCATCGCGATCGAAACGACGTTCGCCACGGTCTCCACGGTCAAAACGACGCTCGCCGCGGTCGCGGTCAAAACGACGGTCACCACGATCGCCACGGAACGAGGGCTTATCACCAAAGGAACCGCGGTCATCGTCACGACGAGGGCGGCGTTCAGGAGCTTCGCTCACTCCGAATTTACGATCAAGCGTCATTCTTACAGTACGCTTCGGCTTGTTTTCTTCTTCACTCATAGTTTTTCCATCAACTGTTTGGCGACGGATTCCCCGTCAATTTCTAAGATCTTGTAGAGAGCGTGGATATCTCCCTGTTCAACGAATCTGTCCGGAAGACCAAACCGGTACAGTTTCTTGTCCGTATAACCGAAGTCGGACAAAAGCTCCGCAATGGCCGAACCATAGCCACCCACAAGCGTGTTATCTTCCAACGTCACAATAACATTGTGGTTTTCAAACAACGAACGGTAGCATTCCTGGTCAAGCGGCTTTATAAAACGGGCATCCACGAGCGTCGGGTTGTATCCGTTTTCACGAAGCACGGAGGCTGTCTTCTTGAGTTCATTTGTCATGAAACCAGCACCCAAAAGCAGGATACCGGAACCCTTCTCAAGAATCTTGGGTTTCTTAGAATCAAACGGCCCTTCCGAAGGCTTGAGTTCTGCGGCAAGCGCTGTGCCTCTCGGATAACGAATGGCCACAACGCCTTCCATATCAATGGAAGCAGTCAACATGTCTCGCAATTCATTTTCATTAGACGGAGCCATGAGGGTCAGTCCGGGGACTGTCCGCAAGAACGACAAATCGAAAGCGCCATGATGCGTAGGCCCGTCAGCGCCGACAAGGCCGGCACGGTCAAGCACAAGCACCACATGCAAATTCTGCAAAGCAATGTCGTGAATAATTTGGTCGTAAGCACGCTGCATGAACGACGAATAAATCGCGACCACAGGAACTATGCCATCGCAGGCCATACCGGCAGCAAACGTCACCGCATGTTCTTCGGCAATACCCACGTCAATCACGCGGTCCGGCAGATCCTTCATCACAATATCAAGGCCGCAACCCGTAGGCATAGCAGCCGTGATTCCCATGATGCGCTTGTCCTTCTTTGCAAGTTCCAGGAGCGTATTGCCAAACACGCTCGTCAAAGACGGATTCGGATTACCTGGAGAAAGCGGGAGTCCGCTTTCAGGGTCGAACGCGCCGCAACCATGATACTTTGTCGGGTTCTTTTCGGCAGCAGAAAAACCGCGCCCCTTTTCGGTCAACACATGCACGAGACACGGACCTTGCTGATGCTTGACACGTTCAAGAATCATCACAAGTTCGTTGATGTCGTGACCGTCAATCGGGCCGAAATAACGGATGCCCAAATCTTCAAAGAAGCGTCCCGGCTTCACGGCATTCTTCGCCGCATTCTCGACCTGCAAGAACAGATCGCGGAAACGGGAACCCAAAATGCCCGGCAAACGCGTCATCACGCGGTCCAAGTCCGTACGCATCTTGTTGTAAACCGGATCCGAAATCACTCGGTTCAAATACTTGCTGAACCCGCCGACGTTAGGCGCGATGCTCATCCTGTTATCGTTCAGGATGATGGTCATGTTCTGCTTGGAGGCACCCACATTGTTGAGCGCTTCATACGCCATACCGCCCGTCATGGAACCATCGCCAATGACAGCAACCACGTTGTTGTTACGGTTAAAACGGTCACGCGCAACAGCAAAGCCAAGAGCCGCCGAAATCGAAGTCGTGGCATGCCCAGCCCCAAAGCAATCATAGACGCTTTCGTTCCTCTTCAAAAATCCGGAAATGCCGCCCTGCTGACGAAGGGTCTCGAACCTGTCGTAACGCCCGGTCAATAGCTTGTGTACATACGCCTGGTGTCCTACGTCCCAGACTATCTTGTCATCCGGCGCGTTATACACATAGTGAAGCGCAAGTGTAAGTTCAACAACGCCAAGGCTTGATGCCAAGTGACCGCCATGTTTGGCCACCTGCCCAATAATGGTCTCGCGAATCTGCGAAGCCAAATGGTACAACTCCTCCACGGAGCAATGCTTCAAGTCCTGAGGCGACTTTACGTCTTTCAGTTCCATTATTTCACTCGGGTAATGATGTATGCCGCAATAGAACGGAGAATCGAGGTATCACACTTCAGGCCATCCAAAGCCTTGATGGATTCCTCGTAAAGTTCCCTAGCACGTTCCCTAGACTTTTCCAGCCCAACGATGGACGGATAAGTCGCCTTGCCCTTTTCGACATCGGAACCGGCATCCTTGCCCAGTTCTTCGGTCGTAGAGACAATATCCAAAATATCATCCACAATCTGGAAGGCAAGTCCGATGGAGCGGCCGTAGTTGCGGATGATTTCCATATCCTTTTCGCTCGCATCAGCAAGCATCGCACCCACGAGGAGCGAAGCTTCAATGAGAGCCGCTGTCTTGTGGTAATGAATGTAATCGACAATTTCGAGATCGACCGTTTTGCCTTCGCATTCGATGTCGGTCATTTCGCCACCGATCATGCCGTAAGTGCCGAGCAGGTGCGCGAGGACTTCGATAGCCTTTGCATTTCCGGTCTTGCCCATCATCTCGAAAGCGTGGATGCAGAGGGCGTCGCCCGCCATCACGGCGGTAGATTCGCCAAATTTTTTGTGGCTCGTGAGCTTGCCACGGCGGTAGTCGTCGTTATCGACGCACGGGAGGTCGTCGTGAATAAGGCTGAACGTGTGGAGCATTTCGAGAGCGCTCGTCGCAAGCCAAATCTTATCCCCTTTGCCGCCGAACATGTCGAACGCCGCTTTGGCAAGTCCAGGACGCAGACGCTTGCCGCCTGCAAACATGGAATAACGCATAGCCTCGTGCAAACGGCACGGACGGTCCTTTACCGGGGGGAGATGTTCATCAAACTTCGCCTCGGCATCTTTTGCGATGCGGGCGAGATATTCCTGAGCAATTTTTGCTTCTGATTCAATAGACTGCATGCCTACAAAGATACTTAATTCGAGGCGTACTTAAAAGGTGTATTTTTTAGAAATACACGCCATAAAGCGTTATATCGTCTAGATAGAATTCCGTTCCGTTGCGGACGAAGAAGTGCAGCTGGCGCACATCATCCTTGAGCGTATTCCAGGCGATATAGCAGTTGCTCACATCCTGCGCGGTATAGCACAAGTCGTCGTACTTCACGACATAGCGCGTCCATTTCTGAGCATTCAAGTCCTTCCATTCCGAGGCCGCCTTGAGCGAAAGCCCGGCAACTTCTGATTCCTTATCCCAGTTTTCGAGCGACACTCGGATCTGGCCAGAACCCTTCGCATAAAACGAAATGGAGTCGAGCGAAGAGAGATTCCAGGCCTCGTCGCGGAGCATCATGCCGGTCAAGACCCAGGCGTAAATATTATTTGTCCCCACCAAGTTGTACTTTCCGTGGAACACCTTGGACTTGCGTTCGTTATCCGTTTCAAACGACTTGGAGAAAATTCTGGAGCCGACAGAATCCATGCTAAAATACCAATTCGCGGTATCCTTAACATTTTCAAAATTCTGCATAACGACATAAGGATAATCGAAATCAGCCGTTCCCTTCGAGAGTTCTACATCCTTTGTTACATACAACTTTTTCTTTTGACTTACAACGTAAATTTCAAGAGAATCGGCGGACGGGAGCATCGGGAGCGAGAAGGTTCCATCCGCATTCGTCTTCGTCATCACATCAAGGCCATACACGCCCACCCACGCATACTTGTCGCCTGCATGGAGCGTCACACGGCTCATGTAATTTGAAGTTTCCGTAAGCTTGACCGTATCGAGTTTCGCAATCTGCTTTTCCGAAAGCACCTTGGAATAAGCCATGCCCGAATGCAAAACCGTCACGCGGTAATTGCCACTCTTCAAAGAATCAATTGCGAACATGCCGTCCTTGTCGGCATATACATCCGTTTCAACGACTACGTTGTTCACACGCAGTGAATCGATGCGGGCATCGGACTTGCGGATCGCAAGGGAGGCAAACGGAACGGCCTTGCCGTCGGCAACGGCAACGAACTTGATTTTGTTCTTAAGCGTATCCGGCTGCAAGTCTATTTCTTCAGTTTCGTTCGGTTCGAGTTTTATAGACAAGCTATCATAAACATGCTCATTGTCATCACGCAAGAAATAGAGCTGTAACGAATCGTTCGACGGCAACTGCGAAAGCTGGAAGCGACCCATCGAATCAGAACGCACCAACACGTCCATACCGCGCACGCCGACCCAAACAAATTCACATTTTTTCGGAATTTCAGCAACACCGCCAAGGTTTGCCGTCGGTTCCAAGTTGATAGAGCCAATACTCGTATCGCCCTTGGTCGTGTAAAGCCCGGTGTAAGCAGAACCACCGTGAACAATCGTCAAGCGGTACTCACCCTCCGGCGCCTCGAACGCAAAGTTTCCAAGCGAATCCGCATAGAAGTCCGCATTGACAAGTTCATGGGTCGCACTATCTACAGACGACGTAAAGTCTGCGCTTCTAACGGCTATTCTAGCATAAGACGCCACACGGCCTTCGCCAACGTAGGCAATGCCGTTCGTCGTCTCGCTGCCGGGACCGCCGGCAACAGGCTCGGAACAATTCCAGAGCAAAAAAGCTGATAATATGCAGGCTAGCCGTTTCATTTTGACTTCTCCTGCAACTTCTTGGTAAATGCAAGCGGGAACAGCTGCACGTTCAGCTGGAACACCGTATCGTCGCCCGTGCCGTCCTGCGACAAGCGAAGCAAGTCCGCACGAAACTCCTTGACTTTTTCGCGGAGCAGTTGGATATCGTTCATGTTGAACGTCATGGTCACGGTGCTAATATCGCGGAGAGGCGGCGCATGGCGTTCAAGCGATTCACCCGCCAGGCGAATCGTCTCCTTCTGGAATGTCCGAACAGCCTCGGACCTCCAGTTACCACCAGTACTCACAAACGTATCGTTCACTTTCCAGAACCCGTCCTTCCCCTCAGAAATCATGTTCAGGTCGTGCAGGAGCTTGATGGCATCCTTAGCCTGTTCCACCGTGATGGGTGGAGTACAGCACTCGGCAAGACCTTCATAATCATCTTTAAAATTACAAATACCAATTACGGAACGAATAGCGTTATAGTACCAATGGCGATAAAATTCAAGTTCTTTTTTAGCAAGACGCTTCAAAGGAATACCCTTGAGAGCCTGCATCTTTTCATAATGGTTTAAAGCTTCCTGGTCGCTCTTGGCGCGACCGAAATAGACGAGTTCCGTCCAGTAGGCGGCTTCCTTTTCGTCGAGCTCGAAGAACTCGGCCATGGGCTTGATGAAGTTTACTGCATGGTGAATTTTACCTTGGGAAATGCGCAGGAGGTTTCCAGGATCTGCACCGAGCTTCATCGCCATGTATCGCCAGGATATAACGGTCTTACGCTTTTTGAAATCTTCAAAAGCATCCCTAATCCATTCGCGATAATCGGTGTATTCAAAAATCGGTTTCACAGAAATTCCTCAAGTTCGCCGAATCCTTTCACTATCTAAATGATACTTCCCAATCCTCATCCAACTAGACAGTGCGGGCGGTTTGAACCATATATAAAGATATCTTTATATAGCTCAATAGGATAGGGTTCAACGCTATCGTTCGTTGTGGAATTTTACAACGGAGGCCGAACCAGCACCGCAGGTCGCCCGCCAAGAACACTCTTTAAAATCAGAAAAACGCGAATCGCCACAACGTCCATCAAAAACAAGCTCACCGTTTTCATCCACTTGGTAGAAAACTTCGTAAGTGATTTCGACAAGCTTGGAAGCTTGGACCACAGGGTCACGCATGACTTTTGATGTGATTTCAATCACGCAGTTGTCTTTTTGCTCGGAGGCTTCCGCTACTTCGTCAACCGCATTCCAATTGAGCTGGATCTGCTTAAAACCATCAACTTCAGGCTTTTTTGCACACGACGTAAACAAGACTGACAAAGCAAAAACAATAGAGACAGCCGAAACACTCCATATTAGAGAGAAATATTTTGAGAAACAGTTCATCGAGAATTCCATACACCAGCAGAGCGGACTCGCACTAATGGTCTTGGCGGGTCGCACGCCTGAACGTCGCCACAGTCACGCGGTTGCGTCCATTTTCCTTGGACGAATAGAGAGCCTTGTCCGCACGGGCAATGAGGGACTTCGGATCTTCGCCCGGCACCATCTCGGTCACGCCGAAGGAGCACGTCACCTGTTGCTGCGTAATGAGCGTTGCCGTTTCAACAGCCTTGCGCAACTTCTCAGCGAGGAACGCACCATTCTGGATGCTCGTATCGTCACTCAAGACGACAAATTCTTCACCGCCCCAACGCACGAGGGAGTCCGTATTGCGGATCATGCTCTGCACGAGCTTAGCAAGATTCACGAGCACTTCGTCACCGACAAGATGTCCGTAAGTATCGTTGATGTTCTTGAAGTGGTCGATGTCGAAAATCATGAACGACACGGGGCAACCAGTGCGATTCAGCTTTTCTTGTTCGCGGAGAAGCACGCTGCTAAAGCCGGCACGGTTGAGGCAGCCGGTCAGCGGGTCTTCCTTGCTGGAGCGTTCGTACTCGCTCTTTTCGATTTCCAAAGCACGGAGGTTCTTCTTGAGTTCTTCTTGCTTTTTCTTGTTCGCCGCACGTTCGCGGCTGTAGTCGAAGAACCTGATAATCAAGATGATAAGGAAGGTGACGAACCAGAGCGCAACTAGCGTCGTCACGAGATCGACCTTGGAAATTTTCTTGCCCTTGAAACGGAGTTTGCTGATTTCCATGCCGCCGTAGCCCAGCGGAGCGTTCGTGCCGGTCTGGATTTCAATCAGCGGAATGTTCGAAAGATCGACCCTTGCCTTGTGGACGTTGATTTCGTTCTGGGAAACCCACCAGCCCGCCACGCGGAATTCCTGCGGGACAAACACAGCCGGATAAGGCTCCTTAGTCGGAGTAAATTCAATTTCGTTGAACTTGAGAGAGGTCTCGTCGTTCTTGCGGTAAAGCAAGCTGTCGTAGCCACGCATGTAAAGGCGGACGGAACCTTCGTTGCGCGGCTTGAGCCACACAAAAAGGCTGTCGTAGTTGGAGAGGTCAAGTCCTCTAGACTTACCGTCACCGAGATAAATCTTGATGCCGACATACGGATAGGCGTAGCCCTCGCGAAGTTCATACTCGATAACGACAGCGCTGTCGTTACGCGTCATGGATATGGCCGAAGTTCCGCCGTCAACAGAGTCGGCACTGGCAACCACATGCGGATACTCCCCTAAATTTATATCCAGAATATCGTCTAGGAAATGCTGATATGCAAACATGGCTATGACGGTAACCATCAATAGCACTACAATCAGGAAGTTCATCCTGAATAGGGCATAAACATTTCGCATAACCTTTGAAGACATAATCACATATCCACTTGAGACAACTGCTAATTTAAATATATAAAAAAGGTCATTACATATTTTAAATTATCGTGAAAGCCATCGTCCAAGACGGGCTATTATGGGTCTCAAAGTATTCGCAAGTTCTTCCTGGGAATGAATATCCGGGTGTCCGTGCAACGCAACATTCGATGTAAAGACATGTTTGTACTCCAAATCGTCATGTCCGGCAGCGATTTCAGCATCGTAAATCGCCTTGACGGTCGGGCCAAGGTCGTCGTTGGGCCAGATTTTTGTCGAAAGGAGCAGGAACTTCACGCCCGGATGCGCCTTGCGGAGCTTGGAAAGCAAGTCTGCGTAGGCCTTCTTGAATTTTCGTTTATCCGCATACGGCGGGTTGCCCTGGAAGTCGTTGATGCCGACAAAGACGACAATCACCTGCGGATGGAAATTCTCGAAGTTCCAGCGTTCCGGCTTCGGGTATTCGGTCACGGAACCCATGACAGTGTAGTCGTAGAGCTTTTCGAGAGTCCATTTGGGCACGATGTTATCGTAATTGCGGACGAGACCGCGACCGCTGAACGCATTCACCTGATAGTCGGCATTAAAGCCTTTCGCAAGGAGGTAGGCGTAACTCTTGGATGCATTCGTCTTGTCAAACTCGGGAGCATCCTCGGCAGAGGAACCTTCGCAGCCATAGCCTACGGTAAAGGAGTCCCCGATGAACTCGATGCGGCGTGAAGAAGGTTTGGGAGCATCGCCGAACTCGCCGTCAAGCGTAATGCCGTGAAACTTGATTTCGGGAGCACCGCTTTCGCTAATCTTGATGAGACGGTACTTATGGAACGAACCATCGTCATCGACCTTGGTCGTGTGCACTTCTTTCGAGTCAATCTCGAACTGGTCGATTTGCTTGCCATCGCGGTCGAGACGCCAGCGGGAATGGCCTTCGAGCGAAACCGAAATCGCAGAAGCCTTGGCGTTAAACGTAATTGACGAGGCTGGCGCACTAGCTCGGCTTACGCCGTTATCATGAGCCCAACGGCCATTAAACAGAAGATTTTCCATAGAAGAGGATGCTCCGAACGAGAACGCGGCAAGCGTCCCCAAAAGAATGAAAATGCGGATAAGATTCATTGGAGGAATGATAGTAATTTAGACAATGAACGTGATATAAAACACTTGGGTTCCTCCCCCTTTGAGGACATCATCCGATTTGTGCTGTTAACGCTAGAGTACAAAAAAATCCCGGCCAAGCCGGGACTTTGCAACAATGCATTAAAAACTCGTCGCCAACAAATTATTCTTCGGCAAGAGCTTCCTTGTATTCATCAACAGTAGCGATATACTCGTCAATCATGTCTTCCTTGGAATCCAAGTGGGCAAGAATCTTTTCAAGATGATCCTTGGCGAACACAGTCTTGAGCTGGCGGGAGGCATGTCCCTTGTAGCCCCATTCCTTGAGGATTTCGTCGGTCACAACGAAAGAGTCGTCGAGCGAGACGAAACGCATCGGGCCATAGACCGCCCAGTTGTGCTCCATCTGCATGCATTCCGGTTCTTCCATTTCGGGGTTTGCCATGTAGCGCTGCACATGGCGGGTACGCACGTCCTTAATCTTGTCGATACGCATGTAACCCATGATGAGGTACTTGTTGCGCATTTCGGAATCGCTCAAACCTTCGTAGCGGGTGCCGAACAAAATGTAGCGGCTCTTGCTCTTCACAATCGTGTTGATAGCCTTCACATTGTAGCAGCTCATCAAACCATAAGTGCTAGTTTCGTAGTTCGGTTCGTAAAGAAAACCCTTTTCATTTTCATTCAGCTGGTCGCGAACAGGCATTTCGGACTGGTGGCTAGTTTCAACATAAAGCAGACTTCCCGCCATGTTGCCGCGGTAGTCCTGCCAACCTTCAAGATTGATCTGTGTTTTAGGCATTTTTAAAATCCACTCAATAGTTTAAAGTTCCAAAATTAAAACGAATACAAGCGGACCGAGTACGGTTCGTCAGTAACAACCACTAAAATATAATTTATGGATTAAAAAGTCAACGACTCCGCCGAAATATCATCCATTCCAAAGCGAAAAGCGCCTTTTTTGAAAAATTCTGCGGTATCGGTCGTCAAATATTTGACACAGCCACCCTTAGTAAGCCGTTTTTCCATGTCCACATGACGTTTCAGGTAGTCTAACGTCTTGTCCGCGACGATATCTCCCTGAACAACCAGCCGTACATGCGGTGGAAGTGCGGCCCGAATTTCATCTTCGAGGAGCGGGTAATGCGTGCAGGCGAGCAAAACCGTATCAATTTCAGGATCTGCAGCCAAGAGCTGTTCAACATCCTTTTTCACAAAAAAGCGCGCCCCCTCGGTACCGCGTTCGCCGTATTCCACGAGCGGCACCCACATCGGGCAAGCGTGCTGCGTCACTTTAAGGTTCGGGAAAAAGTGGCTGATTTCAAGAACATAGCTGTTCGAAGATACCGTCCCTGCGGTCGCGAAAATGCCGATATGCCCCGTCTTCGAGAAGTTCCCGATCTCTTCGGCGGTCGGGCGAACAATACCCAAAACACGGCGGTCCGGAAACTCAACCGGAAGCACCTGCTGCTGGATGCTGCGGAGCGCCTTTGCCGATGCAGTGTTGCAAGCGAGAATCACCAACGGACACCCGCGGTGAAACAGTTCACGCACGGACTGAAGCGTGTAGCGGTATATCGTCTCAAAGCTGCGGGAGCCGTACGGAGCACGAGCGTTATCGCCCAAGTACAAGTAATCGTACTGCGGGAGCGTATGGCGGAGCTTCTGCAGAATGGTAAGTCCGCCAAAGCCGGAATCAAAGACGCCGATCATAAGCTTCTTCCATCATTTTTCTAACATACGGGAGCAGTTCGTGACGCGGGTCCATCGCATCGCCGCCATGAGATTTCTTGAATTCGACCGTATCTATCGGTTCAAGAATTTTCACATTCACCGGGCGGTGTTTGCAATCCTTACGATGTTCCCAAGCTTCGTCGGAACCTTTCGTGACTATGGGCAAAATAATAGCGTTCGCCTCGACCGCAAGCCTAAAGCAACCGCTCTTGAACGCGACCATGCCTTCGCGTTTGCTGCGAGTGCCTTCCGGGAAAATGAAAAGTTTCGGCATTTTGCCCGACTGTACCGCCTTTTGGATAATCGCGGCACCGCCACCTTTTTCGCGGTCGATGAACACGCAGCCCAGCTTGTGCATCCAGAAGTTTAGAATCGGGATGCGCTGCAACTGAGTCTTTGCGATAAACCCTACGACACGCTGCAACGCAAGGAACGCAAGCGGAATATCGAGGTACGAGCGGTGGTTCCCCATGACGAACACCGGGCGAGTCCAATCGACCTTGGCCAGCTGGGCCTGATCTTCAATCGTCAAATCGACGCGGATTGCCTGCATGCAGAATCGGGAAAACTTCTGAACCTTTTCTTCAATCCAGGAATCCAGGTCTTTACGATGGAAAACATAGACAAATGCAATTTTTACAATATGGACAAGCATAAAGAGAAGTATTCTTGCCGTAGCGAATATTCTAAATAAAATAACAGGCATATTCATCTCTGTTTTTGAATTTTCCTTGGGCAAAAAGCGAGACCGCTTGAGTTTCGCCAGACGCCCTTTCCAATACCTACGTTTGCAATATAGTAAAACCAAAAAAGATTCTGCCCGCGTCACCCCGACATAGAACAATCGACGTTCCTCGTCCAGCTGTTTTTGCCGTTGTTTGCGGTTTCCGGTGCACTTTCCCGGCGTAAGACCCTCGGACATTCCGGCGTAATAGACCACGGCGTACTGAAGACCTTTGGAGGCATGGACGGTTTCGACATGAATTCCGTCTTCAAGGACTTCGCCCTCCCCCTCTGCACCACCCGACTCCGACACGACCGTCCCCGCAATCGGGAGACGGGCATCGCGAAGAGCCTCCTCGTAATAAAGCCGCTGACGGTTGTAACGGACGAGAATAGCAAAATTTTTCCATTGCAAGTCATAACTTTCACGGAGCTGCTTGATGGATTCGATAATTTTCTGCATTTCCTCGACCGGGTCTTCGCTTACCCAAATTTCGGGTTCCCGGTTTTCCTTGAAGATTGGAGAGCCACCCGAGCCGTTCATGTTGCCGGCACGCAAGACTTTCCGCAAGTGAATGGGCTTGTTTTCGAAAATGCGGTTCGAAAAATGCAATATATTTGCGACCGAGCGATAATTCCATTCCAAACGGATAAGCGAACTTTCCTTGAAGTCGTCGCGGAAACGGTTGATGTTCCCGATATCCGCCCCACGGAATCCGTAAATGGCCTGGTCGTCATCGCCTACGACGAACAGCGACTTGCGTTCGCCAAGCAGAGCTTTCACGAGCCGGTATTGCGACGGGTTGATGTCCTGGTATTCATCGACGAGAATTTCCGTCCATTGATTTTGAAAAAAGGTTCGAGCATCTTCGTGATTTTCGAGCAAATGAATCGCTTGGTAGATGAGGTCTTCAAAAACGACTTGTCCGGATTCCAGCACGCGATTACGCAAGGGTTCTAGCTTTTTCAAGAGCTTCGCAGGATGCGCGTCTGAAAAAAGTTCTTCTCGCGAGAAGCGGAACTTTCGACCGCCGACTTTCGCAAGTTCTTGCATAAACGATTTATCCGCCGATTCTGTCGGTACAGGCATTTTCTTGAACCCGACTAGCTCGTACGCAGGGCAAGATTCGACCACAGCTGTCATCCCACCCACTGCCGTCATCCTCGATTTAGTCGAGAATCTCCCTTCTTCACTTGTCATCCCCGATTTAGTCGGGGATCTCCTTTCCTCATCTTGCCTAACAGGAACTTTCGACTTGAGAATAAACAGTGCAAGCGAGTGGAACGTGCAGAGCCGCACGCCAGCATCGGGGAACAGCTTTTGCACGCGTTCTCGCATTTCGGCAGCCGCCTTTGCCGTAAACGTAAGCGCCAGGATTTTCTCCGGCTCGACTCCCGACATTATGCGGTACTGGATTCGTTTGGTCAAAACTGAAGTTTTTCCCGAACCGGCCCCCGCCAAAATTAAAAGTTGTCCATTCTTTTCGTGATCGTGTAGCACCGCCGCACGCTGGTCGGAGTTCAACCCCTTCAAAAGATTTTCTACATCCATATTCTTTATACGCTGACATAAACTGCACTGGATGGGGCAAGCCCCAACCTCTTTGGCTCGGTCATATCCATACAAGTATGGCTGCGACGCTCGCCTTTCGAGGTTGTCTCTCCCTTCACAGTCGAGGATGACGAATTCAGGATGATTCATCGCTGTCATGCCTGCTCAGAGGCGGGCATCTCCATTTCAATTATTTCAGCTTTTTGCGTTCCTTTTTAACGCAAGTTCATATAGCAAACGATATAGAAAACGATATAATAAACTATGGATCCTATCGCACAAGCCTTACGGCCTTGCTTCAGGATGACCATTTGCAGGTTCCGGCGTTGGCTTTTGTCCCATCAAAAACACAACAGCTCCGAACAAGCTCAATATTAAACTTACAAAATATGCAAGCAACTGAATCACGACCGATTCAAGTCCGGGCACGCCTGCACGTGCAAAAAGCGACTGCGCCAAAAATTCACGCGGACCAAAACCGCCAATCGAAATCGGGAGTGCACTCACAATGGCGACCAACGGAATGTAATAGAAATACCACGACATCGAGAGGTTGACGCCAACCGCGATTCCGCAAAAGAAATGCACAAAAATGCGAAGCGACTGCGTGACCATCGAAAGGCAAATGATGTTCACCCAAAGTTTCTTGGAACGGAACTTCTGGAAACGTTCAAACATGCGCAACAAACGCGTTTCGATTTTTTCGGGCAAAATTTTTGCCGCGAGGTTGCAAAAGAACTTGCCAATGCGGCGGCTCAACAGTGCGGCAAACAACACGCAGAAGCCCATGAAAATCCACACCGACGGCCATATAAACGCACGTTGTTCGGCATCGTGTACAAAGAACAACGCCCCCACCGCCAACGCAAACAATGTAATAAAGAAAAGCCCAAACAAGCGGTCGAACACCGTCGCCGTAAAACCAGCGCCCACTGTATCTTGCCCCCCCTGCATGCGGATGTCATAGACTTTTTTGACATCGCCGCCGACATTTCCAGGCATGAAGTTGTTGAAGAACAGCCCCACATGATAAAGCTTGAGGAGCTTGCCGTACGACATGCAAACGCCCTGTTTTTCAAGCAATAACTTCCACTGGTAGCAGGCCGTAAAGTTCGAAACCGCAAGGCAAAGCAAAGCAAGAACAAGCGGAATAACGCTATCGCTTTTGAACAACCTATAGAGGTCGCTCACATCCCATTCCGGATCGTTCACAATGTTGCAATAGACAAAGTAAGCCGGAACAATCGTCACAACCAGCTTTAAGCAAAAAATAAGCAAAGACTTGAGCTTCGGATTCAATTTCATTTTCGTACGCTCCCCTCAATCGTACGTTCCAACAATTCCAGGGTTTCGCGGGCTGACTTTTCCCAGCTGAACGATTCGGCGTAACGCTTGGCATTTTGACCGAGACTTGCACGCAATTCAGCATCGCCATAAACTTTTTCCATCGCAGAAGCGCAAGCAGCAGCGTCGCCCGACGGGAACAAGATTCCCGTTTCGCCGTCACGGACGCTATCACGCAGTCCCGGCACATCGGATGCAATCGTCGTCTTGCAAAGCTGAGCCGCTTCCATCACAGTAAGACCCCAGCCCTCTTTGTAGCTTGTCTGCAACAAAGCGAGCGAAGACGAAAGCAGTTCGTACTTGCGTGCCGCCGAAACGTAACCCGTCAACTCCACCTTGCCTTCCAGTCCATGCGTTTTGAGCCATACCGGGAGTTTCTTCAAAAGCGGACCGTCGCCAACAACATAGAGCTTGACTTCGGGGTGCGATTTCGAGAATTTTTCAAACGCTTCGAGTGCCGTCCAAATGCCCTTGTAGCGGTGAACGCGAGAAAGCCAAATGAAATAAGGTTCTGTAGCATTCGTCGCGTTTTCACTCGATACCGCACTCTCGGCAATTTTGGGTTTTTCGGAGCCGTTGTAAATCACGGAAATGCGGCTTTCATCC
The DNA here is from genome assembly GCF_017545445.1 of Fibrobacter sp. Taxonomy (GTDB): domain Bacteria; phylum Fibrobacterota; class Fibrobacteria; order Fibrobacterales; family Fibrobacteraceae; genus Fibrobacter. Next base: position 2,429 of record NZ_JAFWOM010000133.1, on the reverse strand, counting down.
ACGCCGATTTCGGCAAGTTCTTTCTTGGTGCTCGGACTTACGACAACAAACGGCTGCGTGCGGTAAAAGAACGGGATAATCCGCTCAAAGAACCACACGCCAAACGCGACCGGGAAAACAGCTTCTGCAAATATCGATTTCCGCCACAAGTGATGCATCTGCACCAAGAGCGGCTTGTGGACGAACCAGTGGGCAAAGACCGGCAACTTGTTCAAATCTTCCACAACAACGTCAAAGTTGAATTCGCGGTCGAGCTTTTTCAAATTCAGCGCCACCGTGAGCTGGAACATCAAATCGCCGCCCTTGCGGACAACCTGAATTCCATCGACAACCTCGCGTTCCTTAGCACCTGGAAACGATGTCGTAAACAGGACCACCGTGTGACCCATTTCTACAATCTTTCCGAAAATGCGATGCAAGTGCTTTTCTGCACCTCCAGCAGCCGGATGCATACGATCCCGATAATTTACGACGAGGATTTTCAAGCAACGACCTAAGGTTTACGTCCGATAACGCCAATGCAAAGTTGTGTGTAATGCATCACCGGCACAGACTGAAGGCTGTCCAAAATCTTGTCCTTGACCTTCTGGTAAGTCGTGCCGTCGAGCGGATACTTCGGGAGTTCAACGCCGAACTTGAAGCCAAGCTCGCGGAGGATTCGGTAGAAAAGGTTCGGACGCATCCAGTCGCCATACTGGTAAATGCATTCAAAGCCAGCATCACGCATGAGCGTCTTAAGCTGCCCCATCGTAAATTGCTTTTCCCAACCGGCAAACCACTTGTCCATCGCAATCAAGATATGCTTGATAATCGTGTAAGGGTGAACCGTCTGCGGCACATCGCAAAGGCAGCAACCGCCGTGCTTGACGATGCGGAAGTTTTCCTGCAAAAGCGGAAGCGAATCTTTGAAATGCTCGGCCAAGCCCTGGTGGAACACCAAGTCGAAAGTGTTGTCCGGGAACGGGGACTTGAACGCATCGCCACGGACCAAGTGCAAATTCGTGAGACTTTCGCTTTCGCGGAGCGAATTCACAATTTTAAGGCTATTTTCGGCATAATCGAGCACATAGACATCGGCACCCAAGCGAGCGAGTTCAGCACTGTCGCGGCCAGTACCGGCACCGACTTCCAGCACCTTCAGGCCTTCGAGTTTAAAATTCTTCTTGATAGCTTCTATAATAGACGGCGAAGACGGATAGACTTTGTCCATGTCGTTCTTTCGCTGCCAAAAACGGTTCCATACGGATTGATCGGGCTCTTTTATTGACATAACGGGGATAATATACGAAAAAATGAGAGTAGGAAGTAGGAAGTAGGAAGTTAGAAGTAGGCAGTAAGCAGTGATTAGTGGTTGGTGGTTAGTGGTTGGTGGTTAGTGATTAGTGATTGGAGGTTAGAGTGATGAGGTATGGGCGCGGACCTGCGGTCCTGTGAGGTCGCTTCGCTTTGGGGTGTGGGCGAAAGTCGCGACCACGGTCATCCTCGACCTGTCATTCTGGATTCGTCATCCTCGGAGCGAAGCGGAGGGAATCCAGTAAAATTTCAGGTTTGAAGTATGGAAAATACGCATTCCAAAATGAAACGTCGGGGGCCGAAGGATGGCGTCTATGTTCATAATGAACACATAAACAACGTTTCCTTTACATTTCCTTCCTACTTCCTACCGTCTACTTCCTACTAATTTGTCACGTTTTAAAAAATTTGTTATATTTTTACGACACTTTTTGTAAAAACGAGGCAATATTTTATGACTTTTCGCACAATGAAATCTTCAAATTTCTTATTTTAAGGACTTTTTGTAAAAAATTTGGAAAATTTTACAAAATTGGCACGCAACTTGCTTTAAAAAAGCGATATTATAAGGGCAAGGTTTTAAAATGCATATTGATTCTACCGATACCACTCTCAAAAGATACCTAGAAGATATCCGTCGTACCGCACCCCTATCCCGCGAAGAAGAACAGATACTTTTCCAAAAAGCTAAAGAAGGCGACAAGATCGCCCGTAAAAAGCTGATTTCTGCAAACATGCGTTTTGTGCTCAAGGTCGCCATCCAGTACCGCGGCTGCCCGATTCCGCTGCCGGACTTGGTCAGTGAAGGCGCTATGGGACTTGTCCGCGCCATTGAATCGTTCGAGCACACTCGTGGTCTTAAATTCATCAGTTACGGCGTTTGGTGGATCAAGGCATACATCACTCGTGCCATCAACGAACAGGGCAACCTTATCCGCTTGCCGGCAAACCAGCACCTCCGCGTGCGCAAGGCTTTGCACGAACAGTCTCGCGGTAAGGAAATCAACGAAGAAATCCGTGAATTGATCCAGATCGGTCAGCGCGGTGTTTCGTTTGACAGCCCGCTCAAGGCAGACTCCAAGGCGACTTACGCCGAAGTCCTCCCGGACAGCGGCGCATCGAACCCGGAAGCAGAT
>NZ_JAFWOM010000132.1 GCF_017545445.1 Fibrobacter sp. | reverse complement strand
GACGACCACGGTGGAATCATGGTTCTCGACGACAGCATTCCGGCAGGTACACCGTTCGTAAACCTCGGCATGTACGACGTCTGCTTCGAACTGAACGTCACGCCGAACCGCCCGGATGCCCTCAGCCACCGCGGTGTCGCACGCGAACTCGCCGCCAAGTTCAACCGCCCGCTTAAAGCCCTCGCTTACAACTTCAAGGAAGATTCCGAAGACGCAAGCGCCGCTATCAGCCTCGAAGTCGTCCCGGGCTGCGGTTGCTCCCGTTACGTGGGTCGCGTCATCAAGGACGTGAAGGTTGAAAAGTCCCCGGCATGGCTTGCTAAGCTTTTGCACGCTGTCGGCATGAACAGCATCAACAACGTCGTCGACATAACGAACTTTATTTTGATGGACGTCGGTCAGCCGCTCCACAGCTTTGACATGGACCAGCTCCACGGGAACAAGATCAAGGTCCGCCGCGCCGTCAAGGGCGAAAAAATTGAAACGATCGACCACACAGCACACGAACTCATCGAAAACGACCTCGTGATTTGCGACGGTGACCGTCCGGCTTGCGTCGCTGGCGTTATGGGCGGTGTTGAATCCGAAATCGTCGATGCTACGAAGAACGTGTTCCTCGAAAGTGCATGGTTCAACCCGACCGTTATCCGCAAGCAGGCCAAGCGCCTCTGCATTTCCACGGACTCGAGCTACCGCTTCGAACGCGAAATTGACTTTGCTACGCAGGACGAATACAGCAAGTACGCTTGCGCCATGATCCAGGAAGTTGCTGGCGGTCGTATCCTTAAGGGTTCCGTCGAATACACCGGCGAAGACCACAAGAAGGAAAACAACCAAGTCACGCTCCGCGTCGCTCGCGCCGCCAAGGTCATCGGCATGGAAGTCTCCGCCGAACAGATTGAAAAGTTCCTCACGGGTATCGCTCTCGAAGTCGTGAAGAAAGACGCCGAATCTCTCACGTTCAAGATCCCGAGCTTCCGCCCGGACCTCGAACGCGAAGTCGACCTCATCGAAGAAATTGCTCGCCTCATCGGCTTTGACAACATTCCGTACAGTTTGCCGAAGTTCACGATGCAACCGAACGAACTCCCGGCTATCGAAGTCTTGAACCGCAAGATTCGCAAGACGCTTTCTGCCATGGGCCTCCATGAATGCCTGAGCCTCCGCTTCACGAGCAAGGCCCGCACCGAAGCCCTCTTTGGCCCCGAAAGTGACGACCGTCGCAGCAAGCCGGCTCTCCTCTTGAACCCGCTTTCCGAAGAACTCGGTGCTGTGCCGACGAGCCTCCTCCCGAACTTGCTCAAGGCTGTTGCCGAAAACGAAAAGAACCGTCCGGGATCTGTTCGTCTGTTCGAAGTTGCCAAGGGACAGTTCAAGCGCGCACGCAAGGACGAACGCGATACGGGCTTTGACGAATCCAATCTCGTCGCCCTTACCATCGCTGGTAACTTTGATACCGATCCGCTCAACGACAAGCCGAAGCAGATTGACTTTGCCGCCTTCAAGGGCTTTGTCCAGAGCTTCTTCAAGCGTCTCGGCCTCGTCGTGGAATTCCGCGCCGCAGCAAAGCCGGAACTCTTCCTCCACCCGGGCAAGCAGGCTGAAATCGTCTGCAACGGCACGGTTCTTGGAACGATGGGCGAACTCCACCCGAACTGCCTCAAGGCTAACGAAATCAGCTACGAGACTTACGTGATGGAAGCCGACATGGACAAGATGGAACACGAAAGCCACAAGAAGATTGTGTTCCAGGCCTTCAGCCGCCAGGTGCCTTCGACCCGCGACATTTCTATCGAAGTTGCCAAGTCGATGACTCACGAAGACGTGCTCGCCCGCATCAAGGCTCTCAACCCGAAGAACCTCGCCAAGATTACTCTCAAAAGCATCTACGAAGGTGAAAAGATTGAAGCCGGCAAGAAGAACATGGTTTACAGCCTCACCTACCAGGCTATGGACCGCACGCTCACGGACGACGAAGTCAACAAGGCTCACAACAAGCTCCGCGACAAGCTCGTCGCGAACGGCGACATCGTGCTAAGATAAGTGATTAGTAAGCAGTGGTTAGTGGTTAGGAACGCCACACACTGCAACTTGTCATCCTCGAACATTACAAAAAAAAGAGTTGGTCAAGCGGCCAACTCTTTTTGCTTTTTAAATTTCCCTACAACTACTTTATTTATCTTTATACAAATTCTAGCAAGGAGAATCCCATGAAAAAACTATTCGTCTCCATGGTCTTAGCGACTCTTCTCTGTAGCTCTCTTTCCATGGCTCAAGTCCAAAAACTTCCAGCCCCCTCCAAATCGCTCGGCAAGAACGTGATGGAAGCTCTCTGGAGCCGCAGTTCCAGCACGGAATTCAGCGACAAGATGCTCAGCGACCAAGATCTGTCAAACCTGCTTTTTGCAGCCATCGGAGTAAACCGCCCGTCAGAAGGAAAACTCACCTCGCCCACCGCCCGCAACTTTCAGGAAATCCGAGTTTTCGTTTTCACAGCCAAAGGTGTATCGGAGTATTTGAACAAAGAAAACGCTTTAAAGCAAGTAGCTAAAGGCGACCACCGCGGACTTATAGCCGATCGCCAAGACTGGGCTAAAACAGCTCCAGTCAGCCTCCTGATCGTCGCCGACGAAAAGAAATTCGGGAGTAGCGATTCCAAAGCAAAAGTGACCATGGGAATCGATGCAGGCATCGTGAGCGAGAACATCAATATTTTCTGTGCCGGTGCAGGTTTCGTCACTCGTCCACGCATGACCATGGACATCCCAGCCATCAAAAAACTCTTGAAATTGTCCGATACAGAAACACCCCTGTTGAACAATCCCGTGGGTTTCGCCAAGTAAATGAAAAAGACCACCGAGAAAATTTCGGTGGCTTTTATTTTCCCAAACAAGGGGATTATTCTAATCCCAGCTGTGCACGAACATTTTTGATAAATTCATATTCTTCGGGTGACATGTTGCTTTTGTTGTAGTCTTCGCGAGAAGCATTGGCGATGCGCGTCATGCAGTTCGTCACCTGAACTTTAAAATCGCGGGATTCGGACTGGAGAGCCTTAACGCAAGCTTTAGTGCGGTCGCTAGCCGACTTGAAGTTCGCGTAAAGGTTGTTGAATTCATCCCAACTGGCGTTCGGAGTCACTTCGTCATGAATCTTGTCAAGTTCCGCACTTTCCGCTTCTGTTGCCGAAGTCGCCCCCGGCAAAAGCTGTTCATTTTCGTGGTTATGCGAAAGGCAAGCCGTTTGCCAACTCAAAATCAAAAGCGCCATATTAGAATTCATAAAAACCTCGTTTTAACAAGAATAAAGATACGAAAAAAGTGATTAGAAAACAGTAGTCCGTAAACAGGAATTGCAAAAAGATCGTTCTTATTGCTTACACGACACCCTTCACCATGTCCCCCTGGAGGGAGTGCAACGACCGATAGGGCCCACGCATTACAAGACTTTACTGGATCCTGCTCCTTCGAACCTAAGAATTGTAAGGCAATGAATTGCCAACAATTCTATATCACTGCGTTCAGGAGGACGGTTTCTGCATGGATCCTATCGGCTAACGCCTCCAAGATGACAGCTTCAGAGGCGGAGTCGCAGTAGGCTGTGGTTAGAGGTCAGAAGAACGCAGTGGGTGTCGTATCTGTGAGGGGAACTGTGTAAGCTGGCCCCGGAACGGGGTCCGGGGTGACAGTGTGAGGGGTACAGCACTGGATCCTATCGCATTCTGTCACCCTGGAGGGAGTGCAACGACCGATAGGGCCCACGCATTACAAGACTTTACTGGATCCTTCGGCTTCGCTCAGGATGACGGCACAAGAACACCATCCTTCCTACCGCCTACTTCCTACTTGCACCCCAAAATCCTAACCACTAACCACCAACCACTAACTACTTTACTATACTTTAGTCATGGCATACATCGCAATGGCGCGTAAGTGGCGCCCGCAATCATTCAGCGATATGGTCGGTCAGGAACATATCGCAAAGACTCTTGAGAACGCCATCCAAGGCGGTCGTCTCCATCATGCATTCCTTTTTACCGGCACCCGTGGTGTGGGCAAGACTACTAGTGCCCGTATCCTCGCCCGCACGCTGAACTGCAAGGGCTCAGACCCGCTGCACCCGTGTGGCGAGTGCGACAGCTGCAAGGACATCGCCGGCGGAAACCCGATGGACATTTACGAAATCGATGCTGCGTCCAACACGAGCGTCGATAACATTCGCGATGTGATTGAACGTGTGCAGTACCCGCCCGTCATCGGCAAGTACAAGATTTTCATTATCGACGAAGTCCACATGCTCTCGACTGGCGCATTCAACGCTCTCCTCAAGACGCTCGAAGAACCGCCCGCCCACGTGATTTTCATTTTTGCGACAACCGAAGTCAACAAGGTTCCGCAGACTATTCTTAGCCGCGTCCAGCGCTTTGACTTCAAGCGCCTGACCGTTGACCAGATCCGCAGCCGACTCCGCTACATTTGCGAACAAGAAGGCATCAAGGCTACCGACGAAGCCCTCGACATCTTTGCCGAAAAGGCCGACGGTTCCATGCGTGACGGCCTCACCTACTTTGACCAGGCTTACGCCTTTACCGGGAACGAGATGACCGCGGAATCGGTCCGCTCCGTCCTCGGCATCCCGCCTGTAGAACTGTTCTTCTCGCTCATCCAGTCTATCGAGAACCACGACATCAAGGGTTGCTTCCGCATGGTGGATGATGCTGTAAAAATCGGTATCGAGTTCATCCCGCTGCTCGACGGCTTCGGCAAGTTCCTCCGCAACTTGCTCTACGCCCGCCTCGACGCCTTCACGCCGGACGCGCTCAACATCACCGAAGAACTTTACACCAAGTACAAGAGTTGCGCACAAGGTCTTACGAACGGCGACTTGCTCCGTATCAGCAAGATGCTCATTGACTTGCAGGGCACGCTCCGCTACAGCACGAACCCGCGCCTCCTCGTCGAGACGACTTTTGCCCGAATGGCGTGGCTCGACCGACTGGTCGATTTACGAAAAGCTCTTGCAGCAATAAACGATCCTAAAAGCGCCGAAAACGACGCGGTAAAAAAAAAAGTAACTGAAGTTGCCGCAATGATAGACGCCCAGGAAGAAGTCCAGGCGTCTTACGACGATCCGTTTGCTGGCTACGAACAGAGCAGCGTCCAAGCGTTCTCGCGTTACGAGATTTCTGCCGCGTGGCCGTCCATTCTTTCGAACATCGCAAATGACGGCGACTACGTGTTCTCCGCCGCCATCGCTAACACGACGCTCGAAACGGGCGACCCAGAAATGAACCCGTTCCCGATTGCGCTCACCTACGCGGGCACCACAGAAAACGCTGACAACTGGGGCTACCGCCAGATGATGGAACGCCAAGACTACGTCGAACGCGTCACACGCATCTTGGAAGATCGCCTACAGACAAAGATTGCGCTTTCCATCCGCACGCGAGCCTACACCGAAAGCGAGCTAGCCGAACAGCGCGCCGCCAAGATGAGTCCGTACGAACTCGACCTGGAAAAAGACACCGGGCTTGCGAACCTCCACAAAATGTTCGCCGCGGAACTGGTTTATTCCAGGAAAATCAAGCGAGCCGCCATGGTCGCACAGACTGACGAAGAGGAATGCGACGCGTAAATGAGTTAGCAGAACGCCGCACGATACGTCCTCCCGGCCAGAGCCTGTGCTGCCTGCACTGAGCAACGCCGAAGTGAGCATGCCGAAGCATGCCGGGATCAGTTGTAAAATTTACCAAGCCGACCCCGGCATAAAACCGGGGTGACAAAGAAAAAAAATTCTATAATTACCACGAAAATTCAAATCAAAAAACTTTTATAAAAGCGAGGATACATTCATGGACATGAGCAAGATGCTTAAGGACCTTCAGAAAATGCAGAGCAAGATGCTTAAGGCACAAAACGACCTCAAGGCACAGAGCTTTGATGCCGAAGCTGGTGGCGGAATGGTGAAGGTCGCCATGAACGGGAAAGGCGTACTCACGATGGTCAAGATCAATCCGGATGCAGTCGATAAGGACGATGTCGAAGCACTCGAAGACCTCATCATGGCTGCCATCAACGCAGCCGTCAAGAAAAAAGACGAAGCCCAGCAGGCAAGCATTTCCGACATCACCGGCGGCATGAAAATCCCTGGTTTGATGTAATTTTTGCATTTCATCCCTTAAATTTGCATTTCATCACAAACACTAAAAAGCACCCTTATGCAAATGGTGCTTTTTTTTTACATTTGGCCAGTTAATTAGATTAGGAGAATGAATGTCAAGGAAATTTATAGTCCTTTCTGCCCTAGCGTTAGGGTTGATGGTACCAGCCTCGGCAAAGACCTACACCCGAGAAGAGGCGGTTCAAACCGCCATGGAAAACTCAGCCGATATCAAATCTGCTGAAGAAGACCTCGTTAAAGCATCTTCCGCAGTAGATGGCGGTTATGGTGCAGCTTACCCACAAGTTGACTTGAACGCCGATATCAAATGGCTTTTGGGACGTGATGACGTAACGTTCGGCACCCCAATAGCTGATGCAGCCAATGACACTTCTATGGGAGCCAACAAATTCGACAAAAAAGTTGCAGCCCCCACTCTTGATGGTTTATCCAATGCAATGAAAGCCCAAGTTTACCCTTGGCAATCTTCCGTAAGCCTTACGGTTTCGCAAGTGCTCTATGCAGCAGGCCAAATCGGTACAGGTATCAACATCGCAAAAGGCTATAAGCTCCTCGCCGAAACACAACTTGCAGACAAAAAATCCAGCGTCCGCTACGATGTCGAAAAAGCCTTTAATAACTTGCTCTTCATGGATTCTTCCATAACGATTCTCGAAGAAAACATCAAGTTGACCGAAGCCAACGTAGAACTTGCAAAGCAGAGCGTTATTAGCGGCACGGGTAAAGAGCTCGATCAAATTCGTGCAGAACTCGCTCTTGAAGGTCTCAAATCCAAGTACGAAAAAACAAAAAAAGACCGCATTCTTGCAAGAAACAACCTTTTGAGCACCATGGGCCTTGATTGGGACTCCGACGTAGAATTCTCTGGAGAACTCCGCAGCCCCGATTCCAATTTGCCTTATCCAGACACGGCTATGACCAATGTTTTGCAGCGTCGTAAAGAAATCGCACTTCTCAAGACAAAAGAAGATATCGAAGCTAACAAAATCGACATTGCCGAAGCCGAATACAAGCCGACAGTAGCCCTGTATGGCGGAATCGTCTACAGCAACAATCAAAACGAATTCTACAAGTGGGACGCCCCAAAGTGGAGCAAATTGAACAAATTTGTAGGCCTTAAATTGACTATGAACCTTTTCAAAGGTTTCCAGTCCCAAGAAGGTGTTGTCCAAGCAAAGTCCACTCTCCGCTCTGCACAGATTGCACGCGAAAATGCAGAACGCGGTTTCCGCATTCAAATCGAATCTTGCGCCAATACACTCGAAGATGCACAAACTCAGCTCGGCATTCAAAAGCGTCAAGTCGACTTGGCAACCCGCAATTACGATATGACCGAAGCTGCTTACAAAATTGGCCGCGAAACACAAATCAACCTGCTTGATGCAAACGTGAAACTTCGCGAAGCAAAAGTGGACTACATGCAAGCGGTGCTCAACTGGAATGACGCCTACAACGCATTGCTCCAAGCCACAGGTGAATACTAAGATTTAAGAGGAAGACAACAATCATGAAAACGATTACAAAAACACTCATTACTATTTCTGCCCTGTCGCTCCTCCTTGCCGGATGTGGCGAAGCCAAGAAAGACGCTAAGTCCGAAAAGAAAGTTTCGACCATCGAAGAAATCCAGAAGGTTAAAGGCAAGCCCGCCCGTGTCGTAAAGGCCAACATTGTAAAACTCACTGATGTCCGCGCCTTCAGCGGCACTATTGAAGGCAGCCAACAGACAACCGCAACAGCCAAGCTCGGCGACCCGATTGCCAAGATCAACGTCAAAGTCGGCTCCAAGGTCAAGAAAGACCAGGTCCTCGCCAAATTCGTATTCACCGGCGATAACACCAGCTACCAGCAAGCTAAGGCAAACATCGAACTTTCTGAAAAGACTCTCGCCCGCACTAAGGAAGTGCAAGCCAAGGGTGGCGTTTCTCAACAGGACGTCGATCAACTCGAAACGAAGTTGAATGTAGACAAGATGAACCTCGAAACCGCACGCCGTGCAACACTCGTGCTCGCCCCGTCTTCGGGTACAGTTACCGAAGTGAAGTACAAGGTCGGTGAAGTCCCGGGTGTCGGTGGTGCCATGTTCACCATCGCAAACCTCGACAAAGTAATCCTCAAGCTGAACGTCACAAGTTCCGAAATCGGATTCTTCAAGAAGGGCGCCAAGGCAACAATCGAACTGAACGGCGAAAAGCTCCAAGGCGAAGTGAGCCTCATCCCGCTCGCCGCAAACCCGATTACGCGTTTCTTCCCGGTCGAAGTCACCTTCAAAAACAAAAATCGTAAACTCCTCCCGGGCATGTACCTCACCACAAAGATTGACGCCCGTGAAGTCACCGGCGTTACCGTCCCTGTCGAAGCCATTGTCTATAGCAACGGCGTGAACTCGGTCTGGATTGTCGATAAGGAAGGCAAGGCCAAGCGCAAAATTGTGCAACTCGGTGTGCAGACCAAGACCGACATCCAAATCAAGGATGGCCTTAACGAAGGCGACATCGTGATGGTCGAAGGCCAGAACCGCATGAACGATGGCGACAAGGTGCTGATCGTCGAATAATCGACACTGGAGTATAGTCAATGATTAAAGCCAGTATTTACAAACCAATCACCATGCTCATGGTCATCTTGACCGTGGTGGTGTTCGGTCTTTATACCTATTCTATGATGGTGGTGGACTTGATGCCGAAATTCGAAGTCCCCGTGGTTACGGCCACCATCATTTACAAGGGCGCAAACCCTGAAGAAATCGAAACCACAATTATCAAGCCGATTGAAGAACAGGTGGAACTCGTGGACGGTATCGACTACGTGCAGTCCATCTGCTTGGAAAACTACGGCATTATCGTCGCCATGTTCAACATGGGCGTGAACGTGGACGTTGCCGCAAATGACGTGCGTTCCAAGGTGGACCTCGCCTCTGCGGACTTTCCGGATGCAGTACAGGCGCCGATTATTTCGAAGGTCGATATTAACGGTGCAGCCATCATGGCAATCTCGTTCACCGGTCCTCTAAACTCTACAGAACTCCGCCAGAAAGTCGAAGACGAAATCGAACCGCTCTTCACTTCTGTTTCCGGTGTTGCTAGCGTCGATGTTTTCGGTGGTACAACCCGCCAGATAGCCATCGAAGTCGACAAGGAAAAAATGATGGACCGCGGTGTCGATATCGGCACCATGATGGGCCTTTACGGCATGTCCAACGTTAACCTCCCGATTGGTGAAGTTATCGGCAAGCACAAGAACACATCCGTGCGTACCGCAGGTAAGTTCAGGAACCTCGATGAAATGCGCAATATGGAAATTCCAACGGCAAACGGAGTGGTCAAGCTCTCCGAAATCGCCGTCGTGAAAGACACTATCGAAACGATTACATCGACTTCCCGCTTTAACGGCATCAACTCTGTCGCACTCGATATCAAGAAACGTTCCGATGCAAACGTCGTGGAAGTTTCCAGAGGCGTGCTCAAGCGTTTGGACGAAGTCAACAAGACTCTCCCGAAAGGCTTCAAACTCACGCTCATTTACGACAAGTCCGAAGCCGTGAACGAATCCATCGACAACGTTATCCAGAACATCATTATCGCCATTGTGCTTACCGCAGCCCTCTTGCTCTTGTTCCTCGGCAAGTTCTCCACGATGATTATTGCGGCCCTTACAATGCCGATTTCTGTGATTGGCGCTTTCACGCTCATGTACTTTGCAGGTTTTGGTATCAACATGATGTCCCTCATGGCTCTTTCGAGTTCCGTGGGTCTGTTGGTGACAAACTCCATCGTCGTGCTTGAAAACATCAACAGCAAGTTGAACCAAGGCCTTGACCCGAAGGAAGCCGCTTACAAGGGCACTTCCGAAATCATGATCGCCATCATGGCATCGACGCTCACCAACGTCTGCGTGTTCGTGCCTATCGCATTCATGAAATCCATCGTAGGTATCTTCTTTAGAACATTCGGTATGACCATGGTGTTTGCAACGTTCGTGTCGCTCCTCGTGACATTTACGCTCACGCCGCTTATGGCCGCCTACTTGTTCAAGGGTAAAAAGAAAGACGAAAACGGAAACATCATCGAAGAAAAGCCGGGCTTTATCGGAAGCTTGTTGGGACTTTTCCCCAAGGCTTTGAACGGGGTTCGCTTTGTCTATTTGAAGATGCTCAGTTTCTGCCTTTCTGTTCCGGGCGTGATTTTCCAGGTTGTCGCTCTTGGTGCCGCCATCTTCCTTGTGGCAGGTCTTGCCAAGAACAACTTGACGGTTGAACTAGCCCCGAGACAAGACCAGGGCATGATGAGCATCAAACTCGAAATGCCTGTGGGTACAAACATCGAGACAACCGACAGCGTGGCTCGCATTATTGAATCTCGCGTCAAGGATATTCCTGAAATTGTTCACTATAGCATGAACGTGGGTGGTTCCAACGGCTTTACGACCGTAAACCAGGCCACCATGCGTGTAAGGCTTTTGAAGGACTGGGAAAAGAAGAACGATCCTAAATGGAAGGGCAAGCATCGCAGCACCGACCAGATCGTTGATTCCATCCGTCCGTACCTCGCCAATATTCCTGATGCCTACATTTCCGTGAAATCCACCTCCGCCTCTGAAATGCAGAACAACTCCGCCGGTGACGTGGTGCTTGAAGTGAGCGGTCTCCATGCAGACTCCGTAATTAAGGCTTCTCAAATCGTCCTTGACCGCGTGCAGCAAAAGATTGACGGTATCGTGGATATCAAGACCAGCTACGAAGCCGGTAAGCCGGAAATCCGCTTGATTCCGAACCGTGCTGCTATGGCTGACTACGGTGTAACGCTTGAAACCGTCGCAAACTACAACTACATTGCAGTGAACGGTTTCGAAGCAGGACAATATACCGAAGACGGTGAAGAATACGATGTTTATGTGCGCTTGATGGAAAAGGATAGACAGAGCCATGCTGACATCGAAGACTTGCCTGTCAAGACTCCGAAGGGCTACGTAAGTGCTAGCGAACTCTTCCACATCGAAGATGGTGCTGGTCCGACACGTATTGACCGTAAGCGCAAGATGAGACGTGTTGACGTTTCGATGAACTTGCTCCCGGGCCACACGACCGGTGAAATCATGGGCAAGCTCACGGAACTTACAAACAGCATGAAGGACGAACTCCCGGAAGGCATCATGTTCAGCTTCGGTGGTAACGCCGACATGCAGAACGACATGCAGAAGGAATTCATGACGGCAATCGTGATGGCAATTCTCCTCACCTATATCTTGCTGATTGCTCTCCTCGAAAGCTTTGCCCAGCCGTTCATTATCATGACGACCATCCCGATGGGCGCTATTGGCGTGCTCCTCGCCCTTATCTTTACCGGCAAGGCGCTCTCCATGATTGCCCTCATGGCTATCGTGATGTTGATTGGTGTGGTGGTGAACAACGCAATTCTTTTGCTCGACGAAGCAAACCGCCTGTTGCGTAGTGGAAGCATGGGCCGCCGTTCGGCAGTGTTGACCGCAGCAAAGTCCAAGTTCCAGCCGATCATGCTTGCAACGCTTGCATCCGTGATTGCACAGCTTCCGCTGGCATTTGCTCTCGGTGGTAACGTGGCCGCCATGACGCAGCCGATGGGTATCGCTTCTGTGGGTGGCTTGATTGTGTCCGCAGTGCTTACCATGTTCCTTGTGCCGACATTCTTCTGGCTCCCGAACGCCCTCTTCAGCAAGGCCAAGAGTGGTGCTAGCAACATCCAGAAGAAACTGATGCGAAAGGCATAATAGCTTTCATTAGACTACTCCATAAAGTCCCCCATCCGGGGGACTTTTTTTGTGCGGTCTCATCCCCGAAGCTGTCATGCCGGACTCCGTTCCGGCATCAGTTATTCCAATTGAAATAAAACATTCAACGTTTACATACTTTGCTAACGGTAGTTTGCAGAACAACCTGCGACTCGGTCCTATCGGCAAGCGAGCTTGCCGCTGCGACTCTCGTGCTAACGGTTGTTTGCAGAACAACCTGCTTACTCGGTCATGGAAACAAGCAAGCTTGTTTCCGCGACTCTCGTGCAAACGGTTGTTTGCCAAATTTGCAATAAATTGATTTCTTTAAAATTTTCTTTGTATTTTACGAGAATGAATACAAAAAACTTGTCAAAGAAATGGTGTCAGAAAAACGGGATTGCAATTTTAGATAATGGGACCATAGCCATCCCAAACGCAAGCGACGAACTCGCCCTCGAAAAAATCCGCTTTCTCACACAACAAAGAGTTGTTCCCGAGCAGCACTCCCCTGCCGAAATCAGGCTGATGCACAGTCACGCCGAAACCTTCGATGACGAAGATTTGCTCAAGCACCTCAAACATTTAGATGCATCAAGAAATTCGTCTTGGGAATCAGAACCGATTATAAACCTCGTCGATAGTTTAATCGTAAAAGCACTCCAGAAAAAAGCGACCGATATCCACCTAGAACCGACTGCCGACTCGCTCCGCGTGCGACTACGTATCGATGGACTTTTGACGGAATACCGCACGTTTCCGCAATGGCTTGCCGAGCCCGTGCTGATACGCCTCAAAGTCATGGCGAACGTCGATATCACGGAACGCCGCCTCCCCCACGACGGAAGTTTTGCTTTCGATAATTTTCAGCAAAAAATTAACGTACGACTTAGCACCATTCCCGTAAGCAACGGCGAAAAATGCGTACTGAGATTGCTCAGTGCAAGCGATTCCGCACAAACGCTTACAAGTCTCGACTTCAGCGAAAAAACGCTCCAAGCCCTCCGTCGTATTTTCAGCGCGCCGCAAGGTCTGTTCCTCGTCACAGGCCCCACCGGCAGCGGAAAGACGACAACGCTTTACGCAGGCCTCCGCGAAATCATCCAACGAAAAATCAACGTCACCACCATCGAGGATCCCGTAGAATACGAGCTTTTCGGAGCCAACCAAGTTTCTGTAAATGAAAAATGCGGATTCACATTTGCAGTCGCCTTGCGTTCCATTTTGCGTCAAGACCCAGATGTAATTCTCGTTGGCGAAATCCGCGACAGAGAAACCGCGCAAATTGCACTCCGCGCTGCACAAACCGGACACCTCGTTTTAAGCACGCTGCACACGAACAGCGCCAAAGGAGCCGCCGCCCGATTGCTAGACCTCGGCGTATCCCAAAACGTCTTAGACGAAGCATTGCTCGGCGTTTTCGCCCAACGCCTCGTGCGAAAGTTCGACAACACAGCATCTCATGATTCGACACTGCAATACAGTGGCAGAACCACAATCTGCGAATTGCTCTTGCCCAACGGCACCTACGCCGACACCACCATGCAAGAAAGCGCACAAAAACTCGTAGAATCCGGCATCACCCATCAAGAAGAAATAGATAGAGTCATGGGGAGATAGTAAGCAAAGCTGAAGGAATCTTCACTGGATCCCCTCAGCTTCGCTTCGAGGATGACGATTCCTAACCACCAACCACTAACCACTGCCTACTACCCCCAATTCACTTTTTTCCGCCGAACCATGAATTGATATCGTCGCCTTCTTTCATGGAAGAATTGAGGTTTTCTAGCCCTTCACCTAGCACAACCGTACGAATACCCGTTTGAGCGAAAACAGATTGCAAATATTCAGTACCACTGCGGCCCGCTTCATCCTTGTCCAGACAAAGTACAACGCTTTTGTTCTTAAAAAGCGGCAACCATTCCGTCTTGAAGGAGCGCACGCCCGGAATCCCTATAGCCGCAATGCTTTGCCCTAAAAACGTGAGCGTATCGACAACCCCTTCACACAAATAAACCCAACCCGGTTTTTGATCGAGAGCCGATACGTTATATGGATACGGAACCGTTCCACGCAAATTCAATTCCTTTGGCACCACAGAACTATCAATGGCCCGAGCCTGAAAATAGCACGAACGACGTTTCGTGTCTAAGTACGGGAAAAACAGCGGATGCTTGTAATACCTCAAATTCCCTTTCTCATTGAAAAGCCCCACGTACTTCAAGACTTCCAAGTCGTACATTTCCTTGAGCTTATTGTTCAAGGTCCCATAATCCGTAATCGTGCGCAAGAGCATTTTGTCCCAAGTCGGCTTGAAAATGCGACGGCGAGCCAAATACGCAGCCGCAGGCGTTCTATCGACAGGACTCAACATTTTTAGGAACGCGAGAATAATCTTCTTGCGTTCGTCTTCGCTCACAAGTTCCTTAACAGGTTCTGGAGAACTGTATTCAAGAGATGCTTCACGAACAGCCGTTTTCGCCACAAGAGCAGCAGTTTGCACCATACGGTTCGGCGTCGATGCCTTGTTCACAGGAGCCGCATTCGCAATATCATCGCAATTTTGCAAAGGTGGTTTTGCCCCTGGAACCAAGAATCCATACATTCCCTTGAGCCAGTTCAGCGCCTCCAAGAACGAACAATTCTTGACAAATTGAACAAGTGAAATCACATCGCCACGAACATCATCGCAGACCCAGCAACGGAAAGTTCCACGTTCTTCAGATATCGAAACCGACGGCGTTCTATCGCCATGCGCATGACGTGTTGGAAAAAAGCAATGGAAACGATTACGCGCCACGGGAATACCCAAATCCATAGCAACCTTCGTAATCGATAACGCAGCCTTAAATTGTTTCAGTTCCTCTTCTGTCATGGCAAAAAGAATATATATATTTTCTGCATGATAATTCAAGAAAATGTACCGATGTGCAAGCACACGTCTTTTAAAGTGGGCGGTGCCGCAAGATATTTCGTCAAAGCAGAATCCATAAACGATATCAAAGACGCGATTCAATTCACCCAAAAGCAAGCTCTCCCAAGCTTCATTCTCGGCAAGGGCACAAACTTGCTCGTCTCCGACAGCGGATTCAACGGAGTCATCATCCAGCTCGGTAAATTTTTCTCGGAAATCATGAATCTCGGCAATGGAAAAATTTGTGCAAAAGGAGCTACGCCGCTCGCCCGCCTCGCACGCTATTCCATCAACGAAAGCCTTGCAGGCATCCACAAACTTGCGGGAATTCCAGGAAGCCTCGGAGGCGCCATCTACATGAACGCTGGCGCTTATGGACAAGATATATCACAAACCTGCATTGAAGTTGAAACGATTGATGCGGCAGGGAACTTGCACACGAGAACCGCAAGCGAATGCAATTTTGGCTACCGCCACAGCGTTTTTCAAGAACTCGCCACCTCCCGCGAAAATGCAGAAACAATCATCTCCGCCACATTCCAACTTACCCCAGCAGGGGGCTTTGGCAAAACAGCCAACGATCTCGAAAACGAAATGCAGGAATGCATGACAAAGCGCCGCAACAGCCAGCCACTCTCCATGCCAAACGCCGGCAGCACATTCAAGCGTCTTGATGCAGGCGCCGTCGAAACGCCCACACAAATCGCTCCCGGCTACTACATCGAACAGGCAGGCTTAAAAGGATACCGCATCGGAGGAGCCGAAGTGAGCCGTGTTCACGCCAACTTTATCGTCAATGCTGGCAACGCAACCGCCGCCGACATCAAAGCGCTCAGCGAATACATCCAAAAAGCCGTTGCCGATAAATTCGGCATTCAGTTGCAACGAGAAATTATACTGGTCGGAGAGTTTTAAGGCAGCGGATCAAATTTGTTCAAAATCCACACGACTAGAACATAGACCGAACCGCCAATCAAACCGCCAGTCAAGTCTGCCACCAAATCAAGGGCGCTGCAATCGCGACCTTCCACAAAGCTTTGGTGGTATTCGTCCGTGCATCCATAAGCAAGGGCAATGAGAGCAACGATCAATACCTTGAGCCAAGGCTTAGAGGACCATTGCTTACGAGTCCACCACATGCAGAAACATCCTGCCAAAGTCGCATATTCGCAAGTATGCGCAAGCTTGTCCCACACATGCGGAAAATCTTCTAGTTGCACAGAAGTCATCGAAGAAATTTTGAAGATAATCGCCATACAGAGGATGGCTGGAACTTTTCTGAAAAACGGGTACTTGTCAAAGAGCGATTCAAACATGCGCCCAAATTTAGCTTTTGAAAAAGCTATTCGTTCTTGAGCAAGTGCTTTGAAACCACATTTTTGTACTCTTCTTCCGCAGTCATGTCATTGATACGGTTGCTCTTTTTGCCATCTTCGTAATTTTCAAAATAACAGTAAGTTTCGTAAACTTTCTTCGCTTTGATGGACTTGCCTTTGACCAGCGTCACTTCGACTTCAAAATGAGCAATTCTGTTCTGCTTGAGACGGATCGGGAACTTGAATGAGTTTGTCGTTATTTCATCCGCTTTTATAGTTTTGACAACAGCCCCTTTGCGCTTAATAATAATTTTCTTAATTTGCTTAACATCGCCCCCAGTCAAGCCAACCACGCTAAAGCGAAGCGTTGCCGGGATATCGCGTTCTTCGGGCAATACATGGATGCGTTCGCGCCCCAGCCCTTCAATAATGACCGTAGGCTTGAGTTTATGCAACTGTTGCACAGAATCTTTCAAGGCTTGCGATTTGCGTTCGTTCGCCTTTGTCAAAATTTCAGCCATTTTCGCCGATACAAAATTCGTATTCCACGTATGGCAAGTATATTCCACATCTCCATTGCCACAAGTAACAATAAAACGTTTCGGACCAAACGCCGTGGAATCATCCCACTCAAACGTACGCCTGTAAATTCCACTTTCTGGAATCGTATCGCGGATACCCAATACCGAGACATAACTCCCCGGAACAAACAACGCCTCTAGCGTAACACTAGGCTTTCCGATGTATTCAACCAAAATCTTCGGTTTGAACTGCTGGCGATTCTTCTTAACAAAACCGTCCGATTTTTTCTTGTAGGCTTCATCAAATTTCTTTATCAAAGTTGCTATTTTGTCCAAATTCAATTTGGAAACCTGCATGTCTTGCGACACGGCAGCTTTAGACACCATTGTTTCAATAGCCCGTGCCAGAATCAAAGATCCGGACCCGGCAAGCGGCAAAACCTTTACGCCATTATCGTTGGCAAGCAAAGTTTCTCCACTCTTGATCACCAAAGCAGAATCCTTCAGCGACACCTCAAGTTTCCCTTCCTTGAGAGAATATACTTCCAGCCCATCGACATTTTCGGTAAAGCCGGCAGAACTGCGTGCTATAGAAACGACATTCTCCGTTCGAAATTCAAATTCGTCCCTGACCGCCTGCTTCTGAATATCAAAAAACAATCTTCCATAATGGAGAGAAATCGTAAATGTTTGCTTCAACGATTCAAGCTTTTTCGCATCCAGTTCGACCTCGGACTTCCCGTCAATCCGAATAGCAGACCCCTCGGACGACGATATAACAACCGACGCACCCGCCTCTGTCAAAAGCAAATTTCCCTCAAAAACTTTTTGACCGACACTTAAACTGCGAGGCATGCCGTTCAAATACCTTAACCTCGCCCCACCACGAACATCCTTGACATACCCATTAAAAATTTGCGTTGCCACAACATTTTGAGTTGAGCCTTTATTCTTTTTATGGGTTTGCTTCGACTTTTCATCGCAAGCGGTAAACAACAAAGACACAACAATAAGGAGGACAACTCCACACAGTCCGTTCAAATTAATCCTCGTATGAAGATTGCCGCACATGCATTTCAATCTAGTAATTATAATTTCAAATAAGAAATTTACAATCACTTTATCCCCTCTATAAACCACCAAAATTGAGTTTTTTCTTACGTTTCCACAATAACTAAATATACAATAAAAGAAATATAATAAAATTTTTCTAATTTTTTCGCCATGAAAGCAATAACTCTTAAAGCCGGACGTGAAAAATCCGCTCTCCGTTACCATCCGTGGATTTTTAGCGGAGCCATTGACGAAGTTATCGGCGACCCCGAACTCGGTGATGTTGTCGAAGTCTATAGCTACCATAGCGATTTTCTGGGACTTGCCGCTTACTCGCCCAAATCGCAAATCCGTGGCCGATTCTGGACGTTTGGAAGCGAAGGAAAAAACATAAAGATTGACCGCGACTTCTTTAGCGACATTCTCGACCGCGCCATCGCCGCCCGCAAGAGCCGTGGTTTCGACATCGAAGACAAGAATAGCGCATTCCGCCTGATTAACGCGGAAAACGACGGAATTCCCGGTTGCATCATCGACAAGTACGCGGACATCTACTCCGTAGAAATTCTCGCTGCAGGGGCAGAAGTCAACCGCAAGGACATCTACGAACTCTTGGCCGAAAAGACGCATTGCCGAGGCATTTACGAACGCTGCGATTCCGAAGTCCGCAAAAAAGAGGGTCTCCCGCTGCGCACTGGGACCGTCTTTGGCGAAGTTCCCGACGAACCGGTCATCATCGACGAAAACGGCATACTGTTCCCCATCGACGTGAGGAACGGCCACAAGACGGGCTACTACCTCGACCAGCGCGATGCACGCCGTCGCGTAGGCGAACTCTCCAAGGGCAAAAAAGTGCTCAACTGCTTCTGCTACACCGGCGGATTCGGTCTTTACGCCCTCCGTGGCGGTTGCGAAAAGGTTTATCAAGTCGATGTTTCCAAGGACGCTCTCAAGCTCGCCAAGGAAGGCATCATGCGGAACAAACTAAGCACAGCACACGCAACGCATGTCGAAGCCGACGTATTCCAATACCTGCGCAAGTGCCGCGACAAAGCGGAAACGTTCGACTTTATCGTGCTCGACCCGCCAAAGTTCGTCGAAAGCAAGGACAACTTGCAGAAAGGCGCCCGCGGTTACAAGGACATCAACCTGCTTGCCATGAAGCTCCTTGCCGAAGGCGGCATGCTCGCGACTTTCAGCTGTTCCGGCCTTATGGAAATGGACCTGTTCCAAAAAATCATCGCCGATGCCGCAGCCGACGCCCACCGCCGCGTTCAAATCATCGAACGCTTTGGACAGCCCGCCGACCACCCCGTGAACACCGCCTTCCCCGAAGGCCAATACCTCAAAGGCCTGCTCGTGCAGGTGGTGTGAGAGACTAGTGGTTGGTGGTTAGTGGTTAGTGATTAGTAAACAGTAGGCGGTAGGCAGTAGGAAGTTGGAAGGATGGTGTCATCCTGAGGACCGCCGGGACGAAGGATCCAGTGAAGGTATGAGGTATGGGCACGGGCCTATGGCCCTCTGGGGTATGGGCTTTACTCAAAGTGAGTTTACGAGCGACCACAAAAGCGTGCAAAACGAGCGTCGCAGAAAATGCTTGCATTTTCTATGACCGAGTGCAGCCGCGGACGCCGAAGGCGTCAAAGCGAAGCGTGCCCACAGGCACAACGTGCCGACCTCATACCTCATAACCGCCCTCAAAAAGTTATTTTTGTTACTAAAAAAATATTTTTTAGTAACACTTTTTCCATATTTTTTTATATAATTCTATTGAACGAACAAGAAAAGTGGACTGTTTTATAAGGGATGATAAAATGTATTTAATGACATATGATATAGGTACGTCCTTTATAAAAACGACTCTCACCAATGTCACGGACAAAATCGAGTTCGTGGGAGCCACTGTCGTAGGGACCCACAATACAGCGACAGAAGACCGCAGAGGCAACGAACAGAACGCCGATGAATGGTGGGACACGATTTGCCGCAGCACAAAAGAACTCCTCAAGAACTACAGTATTTCAAGCGACCAAATCAATGGCATCAGTTTCTGTTCGCAATTAAGCGGAACTGTCCTCGTCGATGAAAACGGCAACGTCGTCCGACCGCCCATGACATTCCTCGACAGGCGTGCAGACAAGGAATTCAAGGAATATTTCGACACGGGACTTCGCATCCACGGGCTTAACATTTGGAAACTCTTGAAGGCCATACACCATACAAAAATGGTACCCGTCGGAACCTATCATCCCATTTGGAAATACAAATGGGTTCAAAACAACGAACCTGAAATTTTTGCAAAAGTCCGTTATTTTCTTGATGTCGGCGATTACATGCTCTACAAGACGACTGGACGGTTTGTCCGCACCGAGGATTCCGCATTTTGCTCAGCGCTCAACGATTGCCGTGAAGACCACTCCGGATGGAGTTTTGAAATGGCAAAAGCTTATGGCATTGACAAAAGCCATTTGCCAGAAATCGTCAAATGCACCGATATCATAGGGCACCTTTCCGCAGAAGTCGCTGAACAATTAGGTTTAAGCGAAGGGACTCCCGTCATTGCAGGCGCCGGTGACGTATCCATGGTTGCTATTGGCTGCGGCAACACCAAAAAGAACATGACCGGCATTTACTGCGGAACATCGGGTTCGGTCTGCACCGTAGTCCATCGCGAAATGCAATTTTCCGACATCATGATGATTTCCATCAAAGGGCCAAATCCGTCACAAAAATATTTTTACGGTGAACTGGAAACTGCTGGAAAATGTTTCGCCTGGGCTAGGCATCTCATTGGCAAAATGGATGAAACGGAATACAGCTATGAAGAATGCGCTTCGCTGATCTCTAAAGCGTCGCCAGGTTCCCGAGGGATCTTGTTCACGCCGTTCTTGCATGGGTGCAAAACGCCATTTGAAAACGGCGACATCCGCAGTTCTCTTTCCGGCATCAATCTCGAAACCGATAAAGGGGACTTACTGCGAGCCGTAGTCGAAGGTATCTGCTTCCATTTCCGTTGGATGCTCGAAAGCCAAGCAAAAAAATGCAAAATATCTGACACAATCCGCTTTGCCGGTGGGCTTGCTAGAATAAACGTTTTAGGACAAATTCTCGCAGACATCACCGGTCACACCATCGAAGTCGTGAAGCACCCGCAATACGTCGGTGCATTAGGAGCATCCGCCATTGCCGCCATCGGTCTTGGAAAGCTCAAGTTCGAGGATATTCACGACTACATCGAAGTCGCAAATACATACAAACCTGATTCCGAGACGCACGAGATTTACAACAAAATTTATCAAAAATATCTCGCTAAAGTCAAAAGCGACCGAAAGCTTGCGGACTAGACGAATAACAAAAGCAAAACGCCATCCTCGACCTGATCGAGGATCTTCTCTAATCACTAACCTCTAGATTCTATTTCCTACTTCAACAACCGAGTTCCAAGGCCTTGGATTTTTATAACCGTTGGGTACGCGGGGAGTTGCATGTTGTTTTGCAGCGTTCCACGACGCAGTTCGTGACCGTTGACATCAAACAGTACAAAATCGCGACCAAACAATTTTGGGGAAATTGTCAAACGATGATTCTGCACGCGGATTGTTTCGAGTTTGTATTTGGCCGGAACAATGCTTGAAATGGCGGCATTGCGAACTTTGACGGAGTCCATTGCGTAATCATAAAATTCAAAGACAGGGCCAGGTCCATCAATATGACCCATTATTGTCCTAAAGGCATAATCATAAATAATCTGTTTAGAGTACTTGTTATTACTTTGTGATTCTTTTTCAATCTCGGAAACTAGTACAGATTCAATTTCAGTAATTACAGCATTGTACGTAGAATCGTTGGCAGTTCCCTTAGCACATTTTCTATAACGTTTTAATTGATTCTCAAAAACATCTCTCCATGAATGAGTTGCACCCGTAAAAACATAGAATTCAATAGTCTCCCCTTCATATGGGCAACCATACAAAATATTCGAATCAAGATCTGTCGAGCATACAGTTCGATTCTCCCCCCAACAACCAAAATCACCACAATTTTCATCCCAATTATAAAAATCAAATAACGTTTCAGGCATTTTTTCTACACGAACGGCCATTTCGATTTTGACCTCAGCCCAAACCATTACGGCCAACGCAAGCAACGGAATCAACGTCTTTTTCATTTTAGCACTCCTAACCAAGCTACATCAAGTTGCGTGTTAAATGTAGTTGATTTTTGCGGGTTGAATGGAACTCGGTAAACCTTGGAATACTGGTGCACAACAACGCCCCTTCCATAAAACTGACCGTATAATTCTTTATTGTGCGTTTGTCCCAGCACCAACTGAGCATTAGGAGCTATAATTGTCCCTGCCCACGCACCATGAACAAAAAACCGATCGCTACCGTAATAATATAACTTAAAACCATTCGCTATGATAGTTTTTTCTTCATTTTCGGTAGCAGCATTCCACTGAAAATTCGCCTTCATCAAAATAGAGTTTGCCACTAGCTTCGACCATGATAATTTTAAAAGAAGCAAAACAATTGCATATGGCAATCGCCCAACAACGGCATCCATCTTCTTCATCGTATGGATTTGTAATAGGGGTTATAGTCATGCAACTTAATATATATACTTTGTCAACAATTTGTTACAAACATTTACTTTTCTTTACACACAAAAAAAAAGGACTCTACGCCGTTGGCTCCAGAATGACCGTTGCAAAACGTCATCCTAATTTTTCACAACATAAATCATTGATTTTACAGTTAACGACAAAAGAGAATTCTCGTAAAAAGCCGCCCCCAGCCACAGTGCCGAGGCAAGCCATCTCTCTATAAGCAACTGATGCCGGATCAAGTCCGGCATGACAACACACACAGCAAGCTACAACAAACTAAAAATTAATGACTATTGACTAACGACCATTGACCAATGACTATAGACTAACAACTAATAACTAGTCTATCGCTTATTGCGCGGAAGCTCACTAGCGTGCTTTTCAAGCCACACGGCATCTTCAATAGCACGTTCAGCTTCGGCAGCCCAATCGGAATCTGGGAAACCACGAACAACTTCACGATAGCGGTTCACCGCACTGTGGAAATCACGCATTTCGCGATAGATGTTGCCCATCTGGAGCAAAGCAAAGTAACGTTCGTCCGACGTAATTTCGTTTTCGAGCAACGCCTTGTACATCTGGAGAGCCGCTTCATTGTAGCCATCCGCAAACAAAGCGTTCGCATTCGCGATGGAATTCGCCGCCGTCGGAGAGACAACTTCATTCTGCGGTTTCGTCGCAATTTCAGCGGACTTCGCCTTGTCGTTCCCCGTCTTCTGCGCTTCCCTTAAGGCTTTAGCTTCGGCTTCCTTCGCCGCCTTTTCTTCGGCAGCGGCATTAGCGACCGCGTTGATTTCAGCCATGCGGTCTTCTGCGGCCTTGCGGAACTTCGCATCAGGAGCCGCCTTCTTCAAGTAAGCGGACAAATACTTCTTTTCTTGATCCAGACGTTTGCCTTTCTGGTTAATCTTTGCCAAATAGTAATTGGCGTCGTTGCCGCGTTCTTTATACGAAAGTCCCTTCTTCAGGTTGAACTCTGCCTTGTCGTATTCTCCCATTTCATAACGGGTTACGCCAGCATAGAAGTACGCACCGGCATCGCCAGGTCTCTTCGAAAGCACGGTTCTCCAAAGTGGAGCGGCTTCGGCATAGCGGCCTGCAGCAAGCAAAGCCTTGCCTTTTTCGAACGGATCTTCAGAAGCGTCCGCAGTTGCAGTATTCTGCGCAACCGGAGATGCAGGCTGAGTTTTAGGCGTTTCGGCTTTCGCAGGAGTTGCCGGTTGAGCAGCCTTCGCAGGAGCGGCAGCGGCGGTTTTTGTTTCCGTCTTAGCTGGTTCAGCCTTTGCTGTCTCGATCTTAGCAGTTGCTGTTGAAGCCTTTCCGCCTTTCATCTTCGCACGTTCGGCATCGGCCTTGGCATGCTGTCCCATCGCTTCGAAAGCCTTAGCGGCACCTTCATAAGCGGCTGTCAAACTCGGATTATACTGGTAAGCCAAACGGTAATTCGCCACAGCACCCTTATAATCTTTCATCTTCATGCGGACATTACCGGCAGCCATGTAAGCTTCGGTATTCTTCTTATTTTCGGCAAGCATGGCACGGTATTCGCCAAGGGCTTTTTCGTACTGGCCCTTAGCCTCAAAACGTGCACCTTGTTCAATACGGGGGTCAACGGCCCAAGATTGAGACATACCCAACAAAAAAGCAAGCGCGATAAAAGGCAATTTCTTGTTCATAGAAAAAAAATTAGTAAAAACCATTGACAATGTAATTTAGATAGACGATATTAGTAGCAGTGATGTGGATATTTTTTATCTATCCGCAAAGGAGAAAAAAATGAAAATCACCGAAGTTGTTGATAAGTACAAACCGGACGAACAAGAACTCATCATCGAAGCCTATGAACGCGAAGGGGGCGACACCGAAGATGTGGATTTGATTCTATTGGACCGCATTTGTGCAAGGCTTGGGCTCGGACTCGATAACGACGACCTAGACAACGACGACATCGCCGAAGAAATTAACTTCGACGAATACGGGAGCCACTTCGAAGACGTCTCCGAAAGCGACGATGAATTGTAGAGACGAGAGACAAGAGACGAAAGACGAGAGAATAGCGATTAGAACGTTGAATCGTCATTCTGAGGACCGAAGGGCCGAAGAATCCAGTGACATGTCTGTAATCAGAACCGTGTAAAGAGATCCCCGAACTAGTCGGGGATGACAACTAACCACCTAAAACCTACTACCTAAAACCTATTTTCATTCTTCCATATCCGCGACGCACCGGACGTAGAGGCCTTTATGAACGCTTTCATCCGTGCGGTTGATATCACGCACCAAGCGCCGGAATTCCCACGAGCGCGCGGAATTTTTTAATATAGACGTTGAAGACCAGTAATGCCCCGTCGATTCAGCATCGCAATAGCCATCCCAATCCTGGCATCCGCCACGTCCTAGATTATCCCAATCAAGCGTAGCACGTTCTTTTTGATAATCACGCCATTCACCGTCATCCGGCAAATGCCAGCCCGCAGGGCAAGCCTTAAGAGCTTCATCGTAAGTGTAATAACGTCCAAATTTTTCACAGAATGCTTTATCTTCAATGTAGCACTGTTTTTCAGACGTAAGGCTAAATGCAAGATTTTGTTTCATCCAAATTTTACCGGCACGGACTTCTACTTTGTACTTCTTTTTATCTCGGTTGTCCGTAAGCATCATATCTTTTTTCGAAACGCCTTTTTCTGCCAAAAGGTCGCGGTCGTAAATGCAACGCACTTGCACGGCATCGGCATCTTCAATTCGAACAAGTTTAGCAACACCGCGTTTTGTATCAAGCATCATGACTTGCGTACCGACACCGCCCACCGCAGCGTAATAGGCAGCATAATCTCTTTTGTTTACAACGTTATCTTCTTCAAACTTGTAATAACCCATTGAAGAACCGCTCACAAAAGATTTCATGTTCTGCACTTTACGCGGTCCCATAAATCTATCATGAATTAATTTATCCCAATCAAGGGCGTCCGGCAAACGCGTACCTTCCGGGCACGAAAGTTCCCACCGTTCATTGCGATAGAAAGAACGGCCTTCGTCATCTGAGAAATTTGCAGTTTTGCGGAAATTGAGGTCTTGACTGAACCAATTTAACGAACCGGATTTAATCGTCCTATAGACGTGTCCATCCCTAAAATCTTTTACTTCTTCGGCATCGCATACAACTATAGATACTGCCAAAAAAATTGCGGCGCACAAGACACGCCTAAAGCCTTCCAACATCAAAAAACCTCATTTTTATGGTGGCTCCAACAGGAAACCCCACGAGGAAAAATATATATACAGTTTTTGAAAAAAAAGTTAAAAAAAATGTCAAAAATAAAATACAGCCCCAATATTTCCCGGAATTGCCCATATCGCAATATTCTTTTTACAAATCTCATGCAATTTTAGGACTCCAAAACTCACTCCGGCGCCCATTAAAGCTCCAAAAATCACATCCGAGGGGTAATGTTTGCCCGCCACGACCCGCAAAATGCCCACGCCAGCGGCCAAAGCGTATGACGAAGTCCAGACTAGAGCCTTATAATTCGAATTCGGGTAAATTTCCGAAAACCATTCGCCTGTAAACGTCGCAACCGTAAAAGCCGCAGAAGCATGCCCCGAATAAAAGGATCCATAAGCCTCGCCGCGAGCCTCCTTCGCCTTTTTAGCACCCTTTCCACGTTCTGCATATACATAAGGTCGAGGCCAGAGCTGCGAAGAACGGACAATCTGGTTCAAGGCATTCTGCAACGCAAAAGCCTCAACGAACATGAGCGCAAAAGCACCAAAGTCGTACGCATCAGCATCGCCATTGTACCACGAATACCCCGCCAAAGCAAGCGGAACAACCGCAAGCGCACCCGTATAATGACTCACGACCGTCGCCCACTCGCTGTAACGCCCCACAAAAGGCCTATCCCAAGGCAAAAAATCCGATTTAGCCCTCAAATCGCCAGCCGAAACGCGTTCCATGCCGTAATATTGATACACGCCTAACGCCGAAGTCAACGCAATTCCAAGCGCAAGCGGAACATCGAGACGCTCCGAGACATCGTAATGACGAGGCGCGGAATTTTCTACGGGAAATGCGCTTGAGGCTATTCCAGATGCGCCGAGCGCACTAAAAGCAAGCGTTGCCGCACATAGCACGGCAAAAAACACTCGAAAAAAGCTTTTAAAGCACCTTTTTTCCATCAAAAGTCCATTAAAAATTTATATTCACAACGACAAACATAAAAAAGTATTGGCGGACCACGTGACAAATTCGAATTTTAACCAGAACCGAGAACCGATTATCCCGAACATGGAACTTTTTGGAGCCATTTCCGACGAAATGCGCCTCAAGATTTTACTCCTGCTGGACCAGTCCGAATTCACTGTCAACGAAATCAAGGACATTCTGGATATCCACCAGAGTAACGCGAGCCGCCATTTGGCAAAGCTGTCGCAATGCGGACTCGTGAAAGACCGACGTGACGGCATCAAGGCGTATTACCGCCTGAGCGAAGAACTTTACATGAGCAGCCGCCTGTTGCAGATTATCCGCGAAGCTTACGACGAACTGCAAGACAAAGACATTTTAAAATGTCGCGCCGCACAAGCGCTCGAAGAACGTACGGACAAGACCAAGGGGCAAATTCACAAGCTCGACCAAGCCGGCGGAAGCCTCAAGGCACAAATCAGCCTGTTCAGCAAGCTCATGGTGCCGTTCGAAAACGCAGTCGATATCGGGTGCGGCGAAGGCGGAGACCTTTCGCTCATGCTCGCGAGCCGCTGCAAGAACGTGACGGCCCTCGACTACGACCCAAAAATCATCAGCGGATTGCAGCAAATTTTACAACAAAAGGGCATTGAAAATGTGACGCCCAAAGTCGCCGACATGACGCAAACGGGACTCCCCGAAAACTACGCGGACCTCGTGCTCATGAGCCAAGTATTGCACCATGCCACCGATCCGCGACTCGCCCTCAAGGAAGCGACCCGCATCTTGAAGCCTGGCGGAAGACTAGCTCTCCTGGACCTCGCCCAGCACAAAGAAGAATCGTTCCGCACCACTCACGGACACATTTGGCTTGGGTTCGAAAGGAGCCAGCTCGAATTCTTTGTGAAAGAACTCAATTGCAAAGTGCTCGAAAGCGAAATCATCCCCAGCGAAAACGAAGTCGATAAAAAACTCCCCGTGATTTGCATGATTATTACAAAAGAGTAGAGATATAAAAAGAACCGTCGGTGAATACCGGCGGTTCTTTTGTATTGTTTGTGCGGAGTTTTTAGTTCAGAGACGGGGTTTCCCAGTCAATCCATTCAGACTTCTTGAAGCTTATGGTCTGCGTATTCTTGGTGTAATCAATCTTACCCGTCTTAGCATCCTTGCCGAGCAAGAACTTGTTCATGAAGTCCTTGACTTCGTCGAACTGTCCGTTCGGGAGCTGGCAGTGACCATGGCCGCCTTCCTGGCTGTAGGTGTAATTTTCTGTTGCACCGAGAGCGTCATAGACTTCCTTAGAAGCTTGTCCGCAATAGTTCGACGGAACTTCACCCAGCCATTCCTGGCCGGCATTGTCGAGAATGAGGAGTGCACGCGGTGCAACCATGGCCACCAACATGTGCTGGTCGAACGGGAGCGTATTTTCCTTGCCGTCGTAGTTCTTGAAGCTGGAAATCATCCACTTACCTTCGGTACCGGCACTGCTGAGGCCCTGCACGAACTGCTTGCCCTTCTGCTTGTTGACCTGAGCACCGACACGCCAAAGCGATGCGCCACCGGAACCGGATTCCTGCGGAATCGTGAGGGCGATACGTTCATCGAATGCACCCACGGCAAGCGTACCCTTGCCCCAACGAGAGCAACCCGTCATCGCAAGGTGCTTCACGTCAATACCAGCTTCAGGCGTCTTTTCGAGAGCGTCGATAATACGGCTCACGCCCCATGCCCATGCAATAATGGTGCCCTGACCGCCGTTATAAAGCTGGAAGAACATGCCGCCACCGCTTTCGGGGGCAACGTCATCCGGGTTGAAAGTAATCTGAGCGATGTCGAGACCATTCGTCGCGTTGCCGAGGCTTCCGCAACCGCCGCCCATCATGCCACCGCCAAAACCGATCATGGCCGGCTTCGGCTTATCCTTCGTACCGGCGTTGCTGATTTTCACGGAGAAACTTCCGGATTTGCCCTTGTCAGTCACCTTGATGGTGAGCTTTCCACCGGAGTAGCTACCTTCGACCTTTTCTGGATTGCGCGGCTTTGTACCGAACATGAGCTTTTCGTACATGGCACCGATTTCTTCGCGACGGCATTTCCAATCCGCCTTAGAAGAAATACGCTTGCCATCAAGCCCCATGAACGGGTCCGGGAGCTTGGCGTTGTTCACGCTGGAAGGAATATTGCCGATTTGGCATTCGCTGCGGTGGTCTTCGACAAAAGCATTTGCCACCGGCTGCGGAGCCGTTTCACTGCTGGCAGGAGCAGCTTCGCTCGAAGACGATGCCGGAGCGTCAGTTGCCGAACTGGCCGGAACTGTTGCCGAACTGCTGGAGCGATGACGATGTCCGCTTGAACTCGTCGCTACCGGCCCTGCACTGCTGAGAGGAGCCGTTGCCGAAGAACCCACGACAGGCCCAGCAACACTAGAAGAACTGCCAAGAGCAGAACCATTTGAATCCGGATTTTTTTGACCAGCGGAATCAAGAGAGCTAGAACTCAGCAAAACAGCATCGACAGAACTGGACAAGCCCAAATCCGGCACGGTCGCACTGGAAAGCCCAAAATCAACAGCATCAGACGATGATCCCGCCTGAGCAAAGCAATCTGGTGTTAAACAATCTGCGGAAGACGTAGAATCATCACCACAGGCCCATAAACCAAAGGCAACTACTGCCACTGGCACTAGATATTTGTATTTATTCATTTTATACCAACCCCAACAACAGCCGGAAATTCGACAGTATGTTGTTTATTAAGATAATCTATTCAACATTTGAACGCAACGCTGTTGTGTTTTTTTTGTTGTAAGAGTTACAACGGAAAAATTATCAAGAACTTTTGTATAGGAATTTTTACATTCTTTAAAATAGGGACAATGCGTTTTTCCGCTTATTTTTGGCATATTTACGAAAAAAAGCCGCATGAATATCAAAATATTAGATAAATTGGGATTGATGGATCAGGCTAATTTTACAACGAATCAAGAGCACATCGTAAGTGTGCTCCTTAAGAAGAATCCGAAACTGGATGAAGGGATTCTCAGAAAAGCTATAGCCTTTATTGCCGATGCCCATGATGGTCAGTACCGCAAAAGCGGCATGCCCTACACAGAACACCCTTACGAAGTGGCCAAGATTCTTGCGGACTTGAAGCAAGACCAGGCAACGGTACTAGCAGGCTTACTGCACGACGTGGTGGAAGACACTCCGCATACGCTTAGCGAAATTTCAGAACTTTTTGGCGAAGACACAGCGTTCATGGTCGATGCGGTGACAAAAATTACCGCAGTGCAAGAGGCGAGCAAAACGGCCCAAAAGGCAAGCACTTACCGCAAGCTCATTACAGCTATGGCGAAAGACCCTCGCGTCATCATGATTAAAATCGCAGACCGCATCCACAACATGCGCACCATGCGATACATGAAGCCCGAAAAGCGAAAGATTATCGCGCAAGAAACGCTCGACATTTACGTACCGCTCACGCACAGGTTCGGTCTCTACAAGCTGAAAACGGAACTCGAAGACTTGAGCTTCAAGTACGTAAACCCGGACGAATACCAAAAGCTCGTCGATGCGCTTATCGAGAACAAGGAAAAACGCGAAAACTACGTGCAGTCCGTGATTGGCCCTCTGCAAATCAAGATGGCCCTCGAAGACTTCGACTGCACCATCCAAGGCCGCACCAAGAACATCTACAGCATCTACAACAAGATGATTGCACGCGGTTGCGGTTTCGAGGACATCTTCGACATTTTCGCCATCCGCATTATCGTTGAAACAATCCCCGAATGCTACCTTGCTCTCGGTTACGTCCATAACCTGTGGACTCCGCTGCAGAGCCGCTTCAAGGACTACATCGCGACCCCGAAGCCGAACCTCTACCAGAGCATCCACACAACGGTCATCGGTCCAGAAAACAAGATGGTCGAAGTCCAAATCCGCACAAAGGACATGGACCTCACCGCCGAGAAAGGATTCGCCGCGCACTGGGCCTACAAGATGGAAACGCAGCATGAAGGCGAAGAACTGGCGTGGCTCGACCACATGGTCAAGTTGCAATCCGAAATTTCGGACTCAAAGGAATACCTCGACTTCTTGAAGGTCGATTTGAAGCCCGAAGGCATGACAGTGTTCACTCCGAAGGGAGCATCCATCGAATTGCCCGAAGGGTCCATCGTCTTGGACTTCGCATTTGCAGTCCACACGGAACTCGGCCTCCACTGCATCGGTGCCCGCATTAACGACAAAGTAGTAAGCCTTGATGAACCGGTGCCGCACGGTGCTACCATACAAGTTCTCAAAAGCCCGAACCAGGAACCGAGCCCGGAATGGCTTGAAATGGTCAAGACCATCAAAGCGAAGCAGGAACTGCGCAAGTGGATGAAGACAAGCATCACGAACCAGTCCCGCAGCCTCGGTAAAGAAATTTGGACTCGCGAACTCAGACTCCTGAAAATCGAAAAGGACAAACGGCCCAAAGAAGAAGACATTCTCAGATACTTTGGTCAAACTAGTTTGAACGCATTCTTTGAGCATCTGGGTCAAGGTGAACTTCCGCTCCAGGACATCCACCGTTTCTTGAACGGCGGAAACGACATAGCTAAAGAGACGGCGACACTTCGCTTTTATCCGAAATTCGGCAAAGACAAAGAAAGTTCGCCCACTGACGAAATGCCGTTGATGATCGGTCACGAAACAAGCCTACTCATCCATTTTGCAAGTTGTTGCGGTCCTGTCCCTGGCGATAAAATTGTCGGCGTAATGCGTCCGCAAATCGGCATCGAAGTCCACAAGAGCGATTGCCCTTGCCTCAAGGATTTACCAGCCGACCAGCGACTCCCCGTCGATTGGAGTGCCGACGTCACGAAACCGTTCACGACACACCTCACCATCGAAACAGACAACAGAAAGAATCTGCCACTCAGCATTTTGATGGTACTCAAAGACGAAAACTTGTCGCTAGACAGAATGAGCATCGCGAGCGCCCAATATACCGGTCGCATCCGCATGGAATTCAAGGCGTTCCGCAAAAATCAAGTGGATTCCATCGTGAATAAAATCCGGCAAGTCGAAGGTGTGAGGAGGGTCGAAAAAGCATGATATCGTCCCTGCACCATTGCGATTACACACAAAAAAACCGTGCGTTCAACTGCCGCATGAGGAACCGTTATTACGAAGAAGTGTATTATGCGTTCCGAGCACTGTTCCCGAACGAAATTGCAGAAGCCAAGGCCCCCACGCCCGAAGAAAACAGCGCATGGTATCAGCACTTGAGCAAGGACATCAAGCGTTACGAACGACTCTTGATGACGTGCCTTGAATACGCACAAGCGGCCATTTTCTACGGCAAGGCAGAATATTCTTCGCTTTACTCCAAGGATAAACGCTGGGGTATTCTGCAAGAAGAAATTTTCCTAGTGCATTTTTTGCAGGAACTGCTTTCGACAACTCGGTATGTCATCGCAAGGATTGACACAGACAAAGTCTTACAGCAATGGAGTGGTGCCATGCAGGGCATGAAATCAAGACCGGTCACTTACGGATTCGTGAGCGACATCCAGGGAAAGTTGAACACCATGAACGCAGGAACCATTGACGAATTCAAGGAGCTATTCAAACGAGTCCTCGATCGATTCCAGATAGGCAACACGCTCTTCGGAACCGTACAAGACTTGCAGAATTTCTATTAGACGAGAGACGAAAGACGAGAGACGAAAGATGAAAAAACGTCATGCTGAGTTCGAAGAACGAAGCATCCAGTTAAGGGAAATCACTGGATCCTTCACTACGTTCAGGATGACGAAAGCAAAAAACTAGGATGACGAAAGCGAATAACTAACAACCAAAGACCATTAACTATTGACTAACAACTAACAACAAAACTTTAACTATAGACTTTTAACTAACTACTAATCACTAACCACTGTTTACTGCTAATGCCAGAATACATCATTCTATCAATCTTCCTTTTTCTGGGCGCGTTTATCGCGGCGGCGGCAACCGTCACGGGGCTATTGCTAGGCTACCGCACCAAGAAGACAAAGAACAAGATGGCTCCGTACGAATGCGGCATGGAAACCATCGGCAATGCCCGAATCCAGTTCAAGGTGGGGTACTACTTGTTCGCCCTGCTATTCCTCGTGTTTGACATCGAAGCGCTGTTCCTCTTCCCCGTCATGATGAACTTTAGGGAAATCATGGCCGGGCATACGGCGCTCTCCCCTGCAATTGTCATTATCGACCTTGTTATCTTTATCGCGATTCTCGTTTCAGGTCTTGCCTACGCCTGGAAGAAAGGAATTCTCAAATGGGAATAATTAATTTAGCTCCAAAGATTTTAGACCCGATTCCCGGTGGAAAATACGTCGTCAACGCTATCGACTACGTAGTCAACTGGGCTCGTGCGAACTCCATTTGGCCGCTTACATACGGTACAAGTTGTTGCGCTATCGAAATGATGTCGAGTTCCATGGCTCGTTATGACATTGCCCGTTTTGGCTCTGAAGTGTTCCGCTCGTCCCCGAGACAGGCGGACCTGTTTATTTTGGCAGGTACAATTACCCGCCGCATGGCCCCAGCCATCCAGATGCTTTGGGAACAAATTCCTGGCCCCAAGTACGTCATTGCCATGGGGGCCTGCACGATTAGCGGCGGCCCGTTCATCTACGACAACTATTCTGTTGTCCGTGGTGCACAGAACTTGATTCCGGTCGATGTGTTCGTTCCCGGCTGTCCGCCACGCCCCGAAGCGTTGTTCCACGGTCTTTTGACGCTCCGCGAAAAGATTCTCAAGGAAACTTGCCGCAACCCGTGGCACGAAGGCGAACCGAAAGACGTTTCGACGATGGACCGCTATCGCGAAGCAGCAAAGACTTGGGCCGCCCTCGAAGAAATGAAAGACGAGCAGATGGCCGAAGCCCGTGCGAAGTTCAAAGAAGAAAATCCTGACTACAAGAGCACCTTCAAGCCCGTCCGCGTCAAAAAAGAAGATTTTCCTGTTGTAGAACGCGTGCCGTTCAAGCGTCTCGGCTTAACGCAGCTCGAACTGTTCACGAAACTCCGTGCCAAGTTCCCGAACGTAACCGTGCATACGCACAGCGAAGACGCGATTGAAGACGTTGTCGCTAAGATGCCTGCGGATTGTCCGCTCGAAGTCATGCTCGAAAAAGAAGATTACCTGAACGTTGTTGAATTTGTCAAAAACGATCCCGAATTCAAGATGAATTACTTGATTGACGTGACCGCCATTGACTACGACGACCACTTCGACATGGTGACCATGCTCAGAAGCCTTGAAATCGGGCACAAGATTTTCCTCTGCGTGCAGCTCAAGAAAGACTTCTCCATCGAAGAAGACAAACGCCCGACATCGCTCTTGGCAAGCGTCCCGACCATTTCGCACCTCTACCCCGGTGCCGAAGTCAAGGAACGCGAAGTTTATGACATGTTTGGCATCAAGTTTGAAAATCACCCCGACCTTCGCCGCATCTTCTTGGACAAGGACTTCGTGGGTTACCCGCTCCGTAAAGACTTTACTCACCCGGAAATGATCAGGAGGCCTATATGAGTCATCAATTACCTCCGGGATTTCGCCTCGAACGCAAATCGAATACCGAAGAATTTTTCATCAACATGGGTCCGCAGCACCCGAGTACTCACGGTGCACTACGCCTCACGCTCCGCATGGATGGCGAAAACATCGTAGAACTCGTACCGCACTTTGGCTATATCCACCGCGGTATGGAAAAGCAAGCGGAATCCATGAGCTATTTGCAGTATATTGCACTCAGCGACCGTCAAGACTATTTGACCGCAATCCAAAACAACTTGGGCGTTGTCATCGCACTTGAAAAGGGCATGAACGTGGGCGTTCCGCTCCGTGGCGAATTCATCCGCGTGATGCTCCAGGAACTTGGCCGCATAGCCTCGCACTTGGTGTTCTACGGCTGCTTCGGCGGCGACCTTGGCGGACAAACATGCTTGCTGTTCGGCTTTAAAGAACGTGAAATGATTCACGACATGCTCGAAGAAGTGACAGGCTCTCGCCTCACGACAAACTTCTTTAGACCGGGCGGAAGCCGCTACGACGTGCCGGATACGTTTATTCCACGCGTGAAAGCGTTCCTCGACCACATGGAAGATACGATGAAGGATTACGAAAGGTTCCTTTCGAAAAACATCATCGTGCTGGAACGCAGCATCGGCATTGGCGTCCTCACTAAAGAAGACGC
The DNA here is from genome assembly GCF_017545445.1 of Fibrobacter sp. Taxonomy (GTDB): domain Bacteria; phylum Fibrobacterota; class Fibrobacteria; order Fibrobacterales; family Fibrobacteraceae; genus Fibrobacter. The sequence goes on along the minus strand of NZ_JAFWOM010000132.1, from coordinate 24,069 downwards.
GATTGCTTATGGTTGCTCCGGCCCTGTGCTCCGTGCAAGCGGCGTGAATTTTGACGTTCGCCGCGCAAACCCGTACAGCATTTACGACCAGTTCGACTTTGAAGTTCCCGTGTTCCATAACGGCGACTGCTACGACCGCTACAAAATCCGCATTGCAGAAATACACGAATCCATGAAGATTTTGCGCCAGTGCGTCGATAAATTTCCGACCGAAGGTCCGTGGCGTTCCAAGGAAAAACCGGTACGCCTCCCGGTGGGCCGCTACTACAGCGAAATCGAAACCGCAAAGGGTCTTTACGCAACGTACGTAGTAGCCGCAACGACCGGCGAAAAGCCGTACCGCATCCATACACGCGGTCCAAGCTTCCCGCACATTGCAGCTCTCAACAAGATGGTTCAAGGCCACAAGATTTCGGACCTCGTGACCATCATGGCAACTCTTGACCCCGTGATCCCGGAAATTGACAGGTAGTTTATGTTTGCACCTTCAGTAACTCATCCTATTGGCGACTTTGTCCGCGACTGGGTTCCGCGACTTGCAGAATATTTGCCGGCAAGCATCCAGTCCGATACGCTCAACAGCATTATCGCCTTCCTCATCAACGCCGTGATTTGCATTGTCGCGGTCTGCATCGTGAACATCGGTTCTGCCCCGATTCTCATCTACATGGAACGCAAGGTCTGCGCCCACGTGCAATGCCGTTTGGGGCCGATGCGTCTCGGCTGGCACGGCACCCTCCAGACCATCGCAGACGTGATCAAGATGCTCTTCAAGGAAGTTTACGCCCCGAGTGGAGCCGACAAGCTCATGTTCTACTTGGCACCGCTTATCGTCTTGATAGCACCGTTTATCGTCTGTGCGTTGATTCCGTTCGACAAGAATCTCGTCGTGGCAGACGTCTCGATGGGCATTCCGCTCATTATCGCGGTGAACGGCTTTGGCGTGCTTGGCATTTTGCTTGGCGGCTGGAGCAGCAACAACAAGTATTCCTTGCTCGGTGCACTCCGCAGTGGCGCCCAGATGATCAGCTACGAAATTTCGTTTGCGATGATTCTCTTGTTCGTCGTCATGATTTCGGGATCCACAAACCTCATGAGCATTACGATGGGCCAAGAAGGCACAATCGCTGACTGGTGGATTTTCAAGATTCCAGTCCTTGGTTTCATCGCCTTTATCTTGTTCTTTATTTCGAGTACCGCCGAAATGAACCGCGCTCCGTTTGACATTGCCGAAGCGGAACAGGAACTCACGGGCGGCTACCACACGGAATATAACGGCACTCCGTTTGCCATGTTCTACCTCGCCGAATACATTGCGCTCATTACGAACTCCGCCCTTGCGACCACATGCTTCCTCGGCGGATTCTTCCCACCGTGTATCGGCATTGACGCTATCGACAACGTGCTCAAGATGGTTCCCGGTGTCGTATGGTTCTTCGCGAAGATTTACTTTATGGTTTGGTGCTACATGATGGTCCGCTGGACGTTCGTGCGTCCGCGTGTCGATCAGCTCATGGACTTTGAATGGAAATTCTTATTACCGGTCAACCTTGTTTTGCTCGTCGCTGGCGCAGCATTTATTGCCATCGGAGGATAGGTAATTCGGAATTAGAAATTCGGATTTAAGAATTGTCATGCTGAGTTCAAAGAACGAAGCATCCAGTTAAGTAAAATAATCACTGGATCCTTCGCTACGCTCAGGATGACGAGTTCAAATGGCTAATGATTATGGATAAAAATATTTCAATGACTCAATATTTTAAACGCTACCTGAAGCGTTGCATTACGGGTCCGTGGAGCCTGATGTGTGGGCTTTCCGTTTCCCTTAAATATTTTTTCAGTCCCAAACGCATCGTTACAGAACAGTACCCGGAAAACCGCAAGACGTTAAAGATGCACGAACGCTTTCGCGGTCGCTTGAAGATGATAGAAGATGCGGACGGCAACAACCGCTGTACCGCCTGCGGCATGTGCGAACGCGCTTGCCCGAATGCCTCCATCAACGTGCTTGCCACAAAGAACATTGCGGGCAAGAAAGTTCTCGGGCGTTATGTCTATCACTTTGCGAGTTGCACCCAATGCGGCCTCTGCGTGGAAGCATGCCCGTTTGGAGCCATCACCATGAGTCCTGAATTCGAAGTTGCGACAACAGACCCGAACGATCTCGAAATGATTTTAAACAAAAAGGAGGGACAAGGCTAATGTTCCCGAATTTGCCTTTATCGCTACCCTTATCTTTCCCGACTGGAGGCATGGACATCGCGTTCTATGTCGTCGCATTCGTGATTTTAATAACGGCGGTTTGTTGCGTTGCCGTGAAGAACATCTTGCAGAGTGCCGTGTTCCTCATCTTTAGCTTTGTCACAACAGCCATCCTCTACTTGCTTATGCACGCCGAATTCATTGCACTTGCCCAAGTGATGGTCTATGTGGGCGGTGTCGTGATTTTCGTGGTGTTTACGATTCTACTCACAAGCCACTTGGGCGAAGATGCGTTCTCGACAAAGACTCCGCGAATTTTCACAGCATTTGCACTCTCCATTGCATTTGTGTTCGTGATGATCAAGTGCATTTTGCCCCTTCCGAGCCTTGCAAATGGAGCAGTAAACTCGCCAGCTGATTACTCATCGCTCGAAAACTTCGCATTGCGTTTGCTCGGCTACGACCAAAGCGGATTCATCATCCCGTTCGAGGTAGTTAGCGTGCTCTTGCTCATGACACTCATCTGTGCCATTACCGTCGCCCGTCGCGGTAAAGAAGATACCGAAGAGGAGGCCAGCAAATGAACCTTTTGAATTGCTTGATTCTCGCATTTTTACTGTTCGGGATTGGCGTCTGGGGCTTGATGCGCCGCCGCCACCTCATCGGCATGCTCATTTCGATTGAACTCATGCTGAATGCAGCGAACATCAACTTTATCAGTTTCGCGTACTTCACCGCGCACGATGCAACCGCAGGTGCGTTGTTCAGTATCTTTGTCATTGCCGTGACGGCTTGCGAAATGGCAATCGCGCTTGCGATTATCGTGACCATGTACCGCCGCCACAAGAGTCTTGACGTTGACCAGTTGAGGGACCTCCATGATTGATGATATTACTCTCGGCTATTCGATTCTTTTGCTTCCGTTCCTCACGTTCGTCGTGAACGGGCTATTCCTTGGCAACAAGATGCCCAAAGCGGCTGCGGCTCTCGCCGTCATCTGCAACGGGCTTGCATTTGTCTCCGCAGGAATAATCGCATACATCTACTTCTCGGACTTCGCGCCGCAAAAGACGATTCTCTTTGACCACACGTTCATACCGTTCGTGGGCAATTTGGTCGCAAGAATCGGCATGCTCATCGATCCGCTCTCCGTGATGATGCTCGTGGTCGTCACATTCATCAGCTTCATGGTGAACATCTACAGCATCGGCTACATGCGAGAAGACCGAGCCGCCGGGCGATTCTTCGCATTGCTTTCGCTGTTCAGCTTTAGCATGCTCGGCCTTGTCGTCGCGACAAACCTTTTCCAGATGTTCATCTTCTGGGAACTCGTCGGCGTATCGAGCTACTTGCTGATTGGTTTCTGGTACCACAAGCCGAGTGCCGTAAGCGCTTCCAAGCAGGCATTCATCCTCACCCGCTTTGCGGACAGCTTCTTCTTGCTCGGCATTGTGCTCGTGAGCTACGTTGTCGGAAGCTTTGACTTTTCGACGATCAACGCGCTCTCCCTCGCAGATTTCCAAAAAGATTTCATCAATCTCGGTCTCGTGACCATGAGCAAAGCTCAGGCGTTAGTCTTGGGTTCCATCCTCATCTTCACAGGTGGCTGGGGCAAGTCCGCCATGTTCCCGATGCATATCTGGCTCCCGAACGCGATGGAAGGTCCGACACCGGTCAGCTCCATCATTCACAGTGCAACGATGGTGGTCGCTGGCGTTTACCTCGTCGCTCGACTTTTCCCGTTCTTTGCCGTTTGCGAAAACGCACTCACGCTCATCATGTGGGTCGGCGCCTTCACGATGGTCTTTGCCGCCGTCATCGCCTGTACGCAAAAGGACATCAAGCGCATCCTCGCCTACTCCACGCTTTCGCAGCTCGGTTACATGATGTTTGCGCTTGGCGCATGCAAGATTGGGCAGGTCGTCGCCGTCACCGGTTGGACCGCTTCGACATTCCACATCTTTACGCACGCCTTCTTCAAGTGCAGCTTGTTCCTCATCGCCGGTAGCCTCATCCATCAAGTCGGCACGAACGACCTCGACGCGATGGGCGGACTCCGCAAAAAGATGAAGCTCACATACGCTTGCACGCTGATTTCCATTCTCGCGATTTCGGGCATTCCGCCGTTCTCCGGATTCTTCTCCAAGGACGAAATCATTCTCGCCGCATTCCAAGGGCAGCATTACGTCGTCTTTGGACTTGCGCTCCTCACGAGCGGCCTCACGACGTTCTACATGTTCCGTCTGTTCTTCCTCGCTTTCCACGGGGAGCCGCGCCATGAAGGCGTCAAGGCAGGACACGTGCACGAAGATTTCGCAATGACGCTCCCGATTGCGATTCTTGCAATTCCGGCACTTTTGAGCGGCATTCTCTGCAAAGGACTTTTCGAAGAATTCTTTGTTCCTGGCCAGATGAACGTTCCGCAGCTCGTCAAGCTCGAACACGCCGAATGGCTCCCGTTTGTCGCTGTCGGCATCGCCGTTATCGCTCTCGTAATTGCGTGGCTGCTCTACGCAAGCAAGTGGGCAAAAATTGGACGTGCTCTCGACGAAACAAACCGCAGTGGTATATACAAGATTATTTACCACAAGTTCTACTTTGACGAAATGTACTACACGGTTGTCCGTCAGTTCATTTTTGGCGGTGTCGCTCGCGTAGCACGAGCTTTCAACGATTACGTTATCGAAGGTTTGCTTGCATTTACGGTATGGTTTGTCCACAAGCTCGGAGACTTGGTCCGTTTGGCCCAAGCAGGCTACTTGCCGTTCTATCTGGGCACTTTGATTGTAGGCGTTCTCCTTTGGCGATTCTTCGGCCAGCTTCCCCTGTAGGCGTTACCCATGAATACAATACTTTTTAACTCCATTTGGGTCATTCCCCTCTTAACCGTTCTCGCCTGCGTCTTGATTCCTGTAAAATACGAAAAGGCGTTGCGGACGATACACGTGACATCGGCATCGATTGTGCTTGCAATCGTTTGCTACCTCACTTACGTTGTCTATTCACTTTCGGGAACGCCAAGTCCCTCTGCGGCTGCTCCGCTTGCGCTCCGATTCTTCACGGACATTCCGTGGCTTTCGATGTTCAACGCGCACTATATAGTCGGTGCAGACGGACTCAACATGCTCTTGCTCGTGCTCACGGCGTTTATCGTCTGGGCAGGTGTGCTCGTAAGTCTCCACATCAAAGGAAACCAGAAGATTTTCTTTGCGCTTATCCAGCTTCTGGCAACAAGCGTCTATGGCGTTTATATGAGCTTTGACTTGGTGCTGTTCTTCGTGTTCTACGAAATGGAAGCGCTTTGCATGTACTTGATGATCGCCTGCTACGGCAGCGGCAAACGCGACTACGGTGGTAAAAAGCTCACGTTGACGCTCGCGTTCGGTTCTTCGATGATTCTTGCAACGCTTTTCGGACTCTTCTTCGAAAGCGGCGCAAACAGCTGGAACCTCATTGAGATTTCAAAGACGACTCTCCCGATGGATTTCCAGATGTGGGCTTTCCCGCTCATGTTCATGGGATTCGCCGTTTCGAGTTCACTGTTTCCGTTCCACTTCTGGAGCCCGGACGGTCACTCCGCCGCACCGACTGCCGTTTCGATGCTCGCCGCCGGCGTGATGATGAAAATGGGTGCTTACGGATGCCTCCGCGTCGCGATGTTCCTCATGCCCGAAGCCGCCAAGATTTGGCTCCCCTACGTCGTAGCACTCCTCATCTTTAACGTAGTCCTTGGCCCCTTCATCGCCATTCGCCACAAGGACCTCAAGTACATCACCGCTTACAGTTCCATCAGCCACTTGGGCCTCATCTTCTTGGGCCTTGCTGCCATGACTCCGATTGGACTTCGCGGTGCTAGCCTCCAGATGATTTCACACGGATTCTTGACAGGCCTCTTCTTCGCGACCATCGGCATGATTTACGAACGCACCCACACCCGCGACATCACGGAAATGGGCGGCATCATGCGTAAAATGCCGTTCCTCGGCGTAGGCTTTGTGATTGCCGGTTTTGCAGGGCTTGGCCTCCCGGGCTTTAGCGGATTCATCGCCGAAAGCACCATCTTCATTGGAGCGTTCCAGCAAGATTCTACGCTCACACGTATTGTGACAATTCTCGCGATTCTCTCCATCACGACGACTGCCGTTTATATTCTGCAAACCGCGAACCGCATGCTTCACGGCCCGCTCCCGCAGAAGTACGAAAGCCTCACCGATGGAAGCTTCCGCGAAAAACTGGTCATTGTCGTTCTCGTCGCCTGCTTGTTGTTCATCGGTGTTTGCCCCGGCTGGATTTCAGAACTCTTGGATCAGAGCATAGCACCGATGATTAGATGGTGATAGGTTATAGGTTGTAGGTATTAGCATTACCAACCGCTTTTTATAAACCACTTTTTACTAACCACTGTTTACTACCTATGTTTAACAATTCAAACTTCATTCTACCTGACGTTTTGCTGCTGATATTCCCGTTCGTCGTAATCGGGATACGCCTTTTCGTGACAACGCAATCCAAGATTCCTTGGCGCATGGCGAACATCGGCTTTATCGCCATCTTCATCCTCTTGAATTTGATTCCGTTCGACGATGGAATCGGAAAGTTCTTCATCAGCAACTGGAAAGTCGATGACTTCGGCGTGCTCATGCGCGAAGTGCTCATGGTGAGCGCATTGCTCGGCATGTGGCTCTCGAAGGATTACTTCGAACACGGCGGAGACGGTAAGCCGCAAATGCACCAAATTGCCGAATTCATCGGAGCAATCGCTTTTGCGACGTTCGGCGGATTCACCGTCGTGAGTGCCTGCGACTTGCTCACATTCTTCCTCGGGCTCGAAATCGCAACCATCCCGATGTACGCCCTCGCCGCTTGGAACAAACGCGACCAATTCGGTTCTGAAGCCGCAACCAAGTACATTTTGATGGGTTCAGTCGCGACGGCATTTGAACTGTTCGGCTTCAGCTACCTCTACGGTTTTGCAGGGAGCCTCCACTTCGACGAAATCCAAGCCGCTGTCGCAAACGGTCCGAACCCGCTCCTGTGGGTAGCCGTGTTGTTCTTGTTCTGCGGAATCGGTTTCAAGCTCACGCTTTTCCCGTTCCACACTTGGGCCCCCGATGTCTATGAAGGCGCCCCGACGCCAGTTACCGCAGTGCTCTCCGTAACTTCGAAAGCAACTGCAATCGCCTTCCTCGTCATGCTCGTCTATGGTCCGCTCTCCCCGATTCAAGACAAGATAGCCCCGCTCATCGCCCTCTTGGCAGGAGTCACGCTCTTCGTCGGAAACCTCGGAGCACTCAAGCAGAGCCGCCTCCGCCGTTTCATGGCTTACAGCTCCATCGCTCAGGCCGGTTACATCATGGTAGCATTGCTTGGCCCTGCAACAATCGCAAAGACGGCTATCATCTACTACCTCTTCGTCTATGCCGTTTCGAACTACCTCGCCTTCTTCGTATTCGGCATCATCGGGCATCACCGCGAAGAAACATTCCAGTCGCTTCGCGGACTTTCTAAGCAGAACCCGAGCCTCGGCATCGCACTTGCGATTTCGATGTTCAGCTTGGCAGGCATTCCGCCTCTCGCTGGATTCTTCGGCAAATTCCACCTGTTCTTCAGCGGAGCTTCGACAGGCCATTACGCACTCGTAGCCTTCGCCGTCTTGAACAACGTCATAGCCCTCTTCTACTACTTGCAGCTCATCAAAGCTGCTTGGGTCGATGAACCGGACGGTCATTTGAATCCGCTCCGCCTCACCAAGCGTCAACGCGAAGTCATCATTTTGCTAAGCATCGCGGTAATCCTCCTCGGCTTTGTACCGTTCCTGAGCAACAACGTCTTTGCCGGGTTTATGAATTAAGCAAGCTGAGAAGTATGGATTCTCCTAACGGAGAAAGACAAAAATTTTGCCCCCGATCGGGGGCATTTTTTATACATCGGCTTTCATAGCGATATTCATCAAAACTGTAAAATCCAACTTTTTTTCTCTCGCATAAGACAAAAAATCTTTTTCTTCCTTCGTGACTCGAATTTGAAATTTCAAAGGGGAAGCAAATTTTATTTTTCGGCCCGCGTTTTCACGAGCCCCACCATGTCCAAATTTCTTTTCGTATAAGGCTAATCCCGATTTTTTCTTATACTCTTTTTCGGAGATAATTTTTTCATCCGAAGCAACCTCCGATTTTTTTTTCTTGAAAACAAATCCTTCGGAATCCTTTACATAAACGTATTGCATCGCTAAGCCACCTTCAATCGTTGTATGGCGAGTTTGATTTTGTCTTTGGGAGTCTTTTGAGTCTTTTTACAAAAACAACTCCAATGACGATAATGGCTCCAGCCTTGTATTTGAACAGAGAGCGTAACTCATTTGATTTAATCTCAAAAATTTCTTTTTGGAGCGGTCGCACACGAACATATTCAATACCTTGTTTTTCTATGATTTCATAATCTCTTTTTAGAACATCTTGTTGCTCTTTTTCTAAAGCATTAATTTCAGCAACAACTGAAGATATTTTTTCCACAGCAAATTTCATATTAAAATATACTCCAACATTTTGATTTTGTCAACACATTCAAGAAATCAAAAAACTCTTATCACTTATAATTTGCACATTATTTTGAGCATTCATTTTATCCTCTTTTCACGTGGGTCAGAGCAATTTGAACAAGCCTCCAATTATATAAACACGCACGAACGAGGATTTTGGACCAAAATTTTTGCACACACCACAAAGTACCGCAGACAACTCACATTTGTGTTTGATTAGGCAAAAAAAATATTAGATTTATAGAAAGATACTAGGTCGAATTCAAAATTCGTGGGAGGTTCGTATGAAAAAATTTATCGGTTTGGTATTCGCGTTGCTATTTGCAACGTCCGCGATTGCACAAGAGGATTCGGAAAAGCTAAAACAGGAAGTGTTGTCCGGCAGCCTTGAACAAACCGTAATCGTCGGGGAGTCGATTGAACAAATCGTCATCAAATACACCAATTTAAAAAGCCATAAGTCCCAATTTATAGAAGCATTGGGCTTGACGGAATCCTGGGTCGAGAACGTCTGTTACATTTCAGGAAAGATTGACCGAAATCTAGAAGCACCAGCTAAAGTCACAACCAAAATCATACTCGAAGGAACCGCTCCGAACGATTCCGCTTTTACGGGAATCACATTCAATTTGCTTCCGAGAGAAACAGCGCTTAAAGTCGTTAGCGGTTCATTGAATCAAAGCGTGAAAGCGGGTGAAGCAATTTCGCCGATTATCCTTGAATATGACAACATAACGAAAATTGAACGGACAGCTTTCCCGAATGGAATTTCATTTGAAAGAAATAGCGAGACTCACGAAATTACAATCAAAGGCACCGTTGATAACTCCGTCGAAACAGGTGATTACGGTTATAAAATTCTCGGCATAACAGAGCAGGATGATACACTCGAAGTTTCTGGAACGATCCATGTGCAGGGAATACCAAGAACCACAACTATAGAAATTGTCGAAAATGGAACGCAGAAACTTGTAGCAGGCGATTCCATCAAACCGATTGTGCTCAAATATACGAACATGACGGAGCCTGTATTAGCTCCGACCCTCCCCGGTGAATATGAGATTAGTAACGATAAGACGAATCACACGTTGACCGTTTTTGGGCGTGTCAATGAAAATACAAAAGATGGTAATTATGCCATCAAAATTACCGCGAAGGGAGAGAGCAATAATGCTACTGTCACAGCAACATTTGAGATAACTCACAAACCCGCGGTGACTAAAATTGAACTTATTGGCGATGGCTCCCCGCTAACGGCAAATGCAGGTGACTCTATCAAGCCGGTGGTCTTTAAATTTGAAAATGCAACTTCTTTTCATCAAGAAGGATTCCCAGGTTCGTCTTCTTTAGAAATAAATAAAGATGAAAAAACAGCGACTCTCATAGGATTACTCAACAAGAATGCAAAGGGAGATTATACAATCACGGTCGAGGCAACCGGAATCGACAACAACGCTACGGCCTCTGTGACAATTAAAGTGAACCCGTTGCCATTAGAGTTTAAAATTATCGAGGGTAGCGACAAGCAGACTGTTGTTGCAGGCGAATCCATTGTTCCGATTGTTTACCACTATGAACGTCTGTCAAGCATCAAAGTTGGCGGATTCCCAGACAACGTTCAATATGATTTGATACAGGATGAGCATTTGTTCAAGATTTTCGGAACCGTCGCCTCTGACGCAGAAATCAAGGAATATACTTATACGATAGAATTGCTGGATTTGGAATCCATCAAGACAACAGTAACAGGAACAATCAATGTCGTAGCACCGCAGCAAAGCAGTTCGTCTGCCGAAACGTCGTCTAGCAGCGTAACAAGCAGTTCTGCAAAGTCTTCGTCGAGTATCAAGAATGAAGAATCTTCAAGCTCTATAAAATCTTCGTCATCCAATAGCGAAGCTGGTTCCAGCAACAGTTCCAAATCCTCGTCGAGTATCAAACAGTCTAGCAATTCCGCAAAGTCTTCGACGAGCGTCAAGTCGTCTTCGAGCAAAGGAAAGTCGAGTTCTAGCACGAAGTCTTCTTCTAGCGGCAAATCTTCTAACGAAAAATCTTCGGACAGCAAGACAGACTTGAATACATTTGCCGCCGTGCAAAACGTCAAGTTCAGTTTTGCAAATAACAAATTGACGGTAACACAGCCGACATCATCGATGATCCGCGTGCAAGTATTCGACCTGACAGGACATTTGGCGGAATCGTTCATCGAACATGTAAGCGGCGTCAAGAGTTTCAGCCTAGCCCATTTGAATAAAGGCAACTACGTCATACGCATCATCGATGGCAGCCGAGAAATACGTACGGCAAAGATTATTGTAAAGTAATATGACAAACCAATTCTCTGCATATCAGCGGAACAGATAACATATTTACCTCGGCCTCTGCGATTAGGCTGGGGCTTTTTATATGCTTTTGGCTCTAACGAATGCGAGATTAGTAGATCGATTGTGGTCAATATTTTATATTATTGAAGTCAAAAAAAGATGTTGTTTAATGATGTTATAAAGGAGATTTCATGAGCCAAATTGTCTCTAAATTTCAAGAATTGGGGCTAACGCTCCCCAACTGCCCGGCACCGCTTGCCGCATACGTTCCAGCCACCCGCAGTGGCGACATCATCTTTGTCTCGGGACAGCTCCCGTCGGTCAACGGGGATTTTTCAGCATATACAGGCACAGTTCCAACAGAACTCACTGCGGAAAAAGCCAAAGAAGCGGCACAGATTTGCATTTTGAACAACATCGCTGCAGCACTCACGCAGCTCAAGAGTGGCGAAACGCTCAAGCTCGTGCAGATGCAGGGGTTTGTACAATCCGCTAGCGATTTCCACGAGCAGCCAGCCGTACTGAACGGGGCTAGCGAACTCGCAGTGCAGATTCTCGGCGAAAACGGAAAGCATGCACGTACCGCCGTTGGCGTTTCGGCACTCCCGAAAAATGCCGCTGTCGAAATCAGCTGCACGTTCCAGGCAATTAAAGAATAAGTTGCAAGAGAGCCGGAAAGGCCACATTGTTCGCGATTTTCGTAATTTTGGCGGTGAAATTCCAAATTTTTAGGCCATTTCACCGCCATCTTTATACTTTATTCGCATTAATTTTGTCAAAAATGCATTGTGAAGGCGTTTAGCATCGAGAAAGTGGCGGTGATTTTAGCATTTTTCTGCATTTTTCACAGCCAAGGAACCCGCAACTTGATGCATTCGCCCCTCCAAAATAACAAACAAACTAAATTTTGGCGGTGAAATTTCAAATTTTCAAGCCATTTCACCGCCACTTTTGCAAAAAACACCGCCGTTTTAAATATTAAAGCACTAATTTGCGGATCCATTCGCGCATGTGGAATACGGAATAGCCCGAAGTGAGAGACTTTTGGGCTATTTTTGCACCCCATTCCGTCGCCATTTTTGCAGGATCCAAAGGCATGCCCACACGACCCAAATCCAGCCTATCCGCGTCAAAACAAGTATCTATCGTCACAATTCCCGTACGCGGCTGAATTGTGTGCAGCTTGCATGCATCATAGAGCCAACCGAAACGATCGTCGTCGATTTCAAAGCGTTTTTCTTCGCGACAGAGCTTTGCAAGCTCAGCACCACGCACCCCATGTTCACGGTCGTACGCATCGTCCAAACGCTGAGAGTCATGGAAAATGGCAAACAACCGAACCACATCAATGTCGGCACCCGTCTTTTGGGCAAGCAACATGCCGTTGTATTCCACCTGATGCCAATGCTCAATGCCATGAACATCGGACTCGTAGAGCCGATTTTCAAAAGCAAAGTTCATTAAAGAGGCGAAATCGATCATAGTTTAGTGGTTAGTGGTTGGTGGTTAGGAATTAAATCAAAAGTGGTTAGTGGTTAGTGGTTGGTGGTTAGGATTGTAATAAGAACGTTCCTTTTACATTCCTGTTTACTAACCACTGCTTACTAACCACTTCTTTACTTTCCGTAATTTTCCTTCAGGTCCATTAATCTCTGCAGCGCTTGCATCGGGGTCATTTCCTCGGGCTTGAGCCTGCGGATTTCATCCTTGAGCAAGAGCGTATTTTCGTCCGGCGGGGCAAACAGGTCCATCTGCGGCTGAGCCTTGATTTTCTTGTTTTGCGCCTCGTCGCTGGGGTCAATTTTCTGCTTTTCCAAGCGGAGCAGAATCTTGCGTGCTCGGCGAACCACGTTAGGCGGGAGCCCCGCCATTTCGGCCACGTGAATGCCATAGCTCGAATCGCATGCGCCTTCGAAAATCTTGTGGAGGAATATGAGCTTGTCACCCTTTTCCTGCACGCCCACCTGGAAGTTCCCGGCATGTTCCAGCGATTCCACAAGCCCCGTCAATTCATGATAGTGCGTTGCAAACAGCGTAAGCGCCATGCGAGCCGGTTCGCTGTGGAGCGTCTCGACAATCGCCCACGCAATCGAGAGACCGTCAAACGTACTCGTACCACGACCGATTTCATCGAGCAGCACAAGGCTATGCGGAGTTGCGTTTCGCAGAATGTTCGCCGTTTCAATCATCTCGACCATGAACGTACTGAGACCACGGCTCAAGCGGTCGCTCGCCCCCACACGTGTAAAGATGCGATCGACCACGCCTATGCGGGCACTTTCAGCAGGCACAAAGCAGCCAATCTGTGCCATGAGCACAATAAGCCCCGTCTGTCGCAAGTACGTCGATTTACCGGCCATGTTCGGGCCCGTAATGAGCATGAGCCGCGTTCCGTCTGGCGACAAAGTAACGTCATTCGGGATAAAGTTCAAATCAGGGTTCACCGCGACAATCACCGGATGGAAACCGCCACGAATTTCGATGCCAGTGCCTTCAAAGACTTCCGGACAAACGTAATTGAACTTGCGGGCGGCAAAAGCAAAGCTGTACAAACTATCGACACGGGCCACGGCATCGGCAATGGATTGGAGTTCCGCACGCCAGCTGTTCACGCGTTCGCGGATTTCACAGAAAATCCTGTATTCAAGATCGTGGATGTTCGCTTCGGCATTGCTGATAACAGATTCACATTCCTTCATCTCCGGCGTGATGTAGCGTTCGCCGTTCACGGTCGTCTGCTTGCGGATGTACTCATCGGGAATCGGCTGCGTGGCCTTTGCCATCTGGGCTTTCGTGATTTCGATGTAGTAGCCGAACACGCGGTTGTAACCCACTTTCAGAGTCGGGATTCCGAGACGTTCGCGTTCACGACCTTCCAACGAAGCAATCCATTCGCGGCGTTCCTTGATGTCCTCGTTCATTGCATCGAGTTCAGTACTTGCCCCCGGGCGAATCATTCCGCCTTCGCGCACCGTCATCGGCAAATCGTCGTTGAAGTACTTGAGCAAGTCTTCGCCACGGCCTTTCGCACTGTTGAGCTTTTCGCGGAGGCCTTCAAAAAGCGAAGCATGCAAGCCTTCCAAAACGTCAGCGACTTTCGATGCCTGCGAAAGGGAACGCCCCATTCCCGCAAGGTCTCGCGCATTTGCACGACCGCTGCCGACACGGCCCATCAAACGTTCCATATCGAGAATCGACGTCAAGGATTCCTTGAGTTCATCCAGTGCGACCGGATTTTGCACAAGCTCGCCCACCGCTTCTTGACGTTCACGAATGCGATCAACAGCAATCAACGGATGGCTCACCCAGTCCTTGAGCGTACGCCCACCCATCGCCGTCACCGTAAAGTCGAGCACCGAGCAAAGCGTACTGGAGTAATCGTCAGCATTCAGCGGACGCACGAGTTCCAGATTACGTAACGTACTCGGATCAAGCGTCATGTAATCGTCCAGATTCAAGATTTCGAGCGTCGTAAAGTGCGACAGTTCAGACTTTTTCTGGTTGATCAAATACTGCAACAACGCGCCCGTCACGGACGTTTCAAAAGCACGACCTTCCAAACCAAGGCCATCCAGCGCTTCGACCTTGAAGTGGTTGAACAACACATCTTTCGCTTGGTCTTCTGCAAATAAAATCGCAGGGAGTTCAGTCACCAAGACGTTTTCCGCCTTGATCAAGTCCATAATGACAGAGGGAATCGTCGTGCCTTCGGGAACTACGATTTCCTTCGGCATGCGGCGGCTGAACTCGCATTCAAAGGATTGAACGCTACTGCGGCACGCCGCCAAATAACCCGTCGTGACATCGGCAATCGCAAACGCAGCCACATCGCCTTTACCGCCCTTGCCGTCCTCGCTTATCGCAGGAATGTACGCACAAAGGTAATTGGCCTCTTTCGCTTCGAGATTCGCCTCGTTCATCGCGGTTCCGGCACTGATGATTTCGACGATATCGCGTTTAACAATGCCCTTCGCAAGTTTCGGGTCTTCTACCTGTTCGCAAATGGCGATGCGGTAACCGGCGGCGACCATCTTCGGCACATAGCGTTCTGCGGCATGGTGCGGAAATCCGCACAAAGGCGTCGCTCCAGCGGCTCCGTTATTGCGGCTCGTGAGCGTTAATCCTAAAATTTTAGATGCGATAACAGCGTCGTCTTCAAAAAGCTCAAAGAAGTCCCCCATGCGGAAGAACAAAATGCAACCAGGATTTTCCTTCTTAATATCGTAATACTGTTGCATCAACGGAGTAACGGCCATTAAGTATCTCCCATAGACAATTCAATTTGATCTGTAGATTCTTCAAGCGGTGCAGGCTCTTCCGGAGCATTTTCCGGCTTGGCATATTGCGGCACCAAAGCCCCAGCTTCCAAAAGCTCGCTGAATTCACGCAAACGCGGCAAGTCTTCTGGAATGCGATTGATTCCAAAGTATTTCAAAAATTCTTGCGTGGTCACGTAAGTATAGGGGTTTCCGACCGTTTCGGCTCTTGCACCCAAAGTAATAAACCCCTTGTCGAGCAAGTTGCGGATCGGGCCATCAGCAGACGAGACACCACGAACTTGTTCAATCGCGGCCTTCGTAATCGGCTGCTGGTAAGCAATCACGGCAAGCGTTTCAAGTGCCGCCTGCGAGAGTCGCCTTGCATTTGCTTCCGGGAAAAGTTTACGCACCCACGGGTAATATTTTGCACGAGTCCTAAAGCGATAACCGCCAGCCTGTTCCACAATTTCAAACGGGGACTGGATTTTGTTCAAAAAATCATTCGCCGTAATGAGAGCATCGGCAACAGAACGAGCATCCAAAAAGTCACCGAGAATTTCGCGCAACTTTTTGAGCGTCACGATGTCCGGGGATGCAAAGACGAGAGCCTGTATAATGCGAGCCAAGTCTTCCCGACTTTCGACTTTCGGGAGTTCCGCCGATTCCTCTGGTAAATCATCTAAATTCTGGTTTTCCATCATACAATCGCAAAATAAAAATTTTCACTGTAGCGAAAGCGCCCCAACCCCAAATAGGGTTGGAAATCGATGCTCTTATCCAACATTATCTAAGCGTCACGCTACGGCTTATCCCATTCACGCGGACGATGTAGTTGCCCGGTGTTTGCAGGGTAATACTCGTCATCGTTTCGTCAAGCTGCTTCATAACAGCCAAGTGACCAAGGGCATCAAAGATGCGAACTACGCCACCCTGCGTATTGGAGAGCATAAGCGTCATGCCGTTTACGGCGAGGTTGAACGCTGGCAGCACATCATTCCTGACAACATTCGTTTTCTTCGAGGAACTGCTCTTCGCCTTAGACGAAGAAGAGGACTTCGCAGAAGAGGATGACTTTGCAGAAGAACTGCTCACAACCTTGCTCGAAGAACTCTTCACCGATGACGAAGACGACTTCGCACTCGAAGAGTTGGCTTTTACGCTCGATGAACTCGGCACCATCGAAGAACTGGAAGGTACACGAGAGCTGCTCGATTTCACGCTTGAAGAACTTGCCAAGGAACTGCTGGACTTTGCAGAACTGCTAGACTTTGCAGAACTGCTAGACTTTGCAGAACTGCTGGACACAACTTGCGCAGAACTGCTAGACTTCGCGGAACTGCTAGACTTTGCAGACGAGCTAGACAACACAGACGAACTAGATTTCGCACTCGAAGAGCTTGCCATATAAACAGGGATTTGGGCAAATGTCGGTATTTCACCAGATGCAAGAGCCTCCAAAGCCCCTGCCAAATAAGCGAGAGGAGCATTCCAGTTAATAGCCACCTCGTTCGTCGTGTAACTACAATCATTGTCATAATAACTAATTGCAGGGTAACTTGTCGCATAAGAACATTTGGAGGATTTATCGCTATTGTCATTGTTTTGTGGACCACCCACCAACATTCCAGGAACCGGAGCCTTAATTCCATCGGCCTGAGAAATTCTATGATGAGGATTCTGCGGTGACTTTGTTCCAAACCCTGTCACATAGCTCATCATCAAGGGATTCTTTCCAACTAGGTAATCAAGGGTTCGAACAGCCGTATTGTAGTATTCTTCTTTACCAGTCAAATAATAAGCATTTAAGAGCCACATTCCCTGATTTGCAGCAACGCCATTGGATCCCCATACAAAGTCATTCATCTGCATCGGGATTCCAAAACCAGTCGAAGCATTCTGAACCAACCTGTCAGCGGTCGCAACTAAATCCGTATAGGCCCCCGTTCCAAAATCGTCCTTATAAACAGACTTTGCATACGTCGCCAGACCATACACGTTCTGCCACGATGGTATCACTCCCGACGAGCCATTCATTTTATAAGCAGGGTTTCCTGTCGCCACATAGAGTTCCGTAGCCGCAAATTGCTGTTCATCGGAAGCATCAGCATCTTCGTAGGCCCCCGTCTTTACCCCCGCAGGGTTTGCCGTAAAGAAATAGTTCGGATGGCTTTCCGCCCAGCGGTAAGCAAATTCAGCAGCATTAAGGCAACGTTTCGCATATGACGCATCAAAGCCCTTATACACACGCGAAGCAGCTGCCATCACAGCGGCAAAATCGTAAGCCGCCGTCACGCTTTTACCAACAACATAACGCGTAAGAAATTCGTCACGAACAGGCATCACCGTATTCGGGAATTCTAATCCCGAAAGCTTGTGATAAACACTGCCATCTTTCGACTGCATCATAAGCATCCAATCCAAGCTATACTTGATTTCTGCAAGCAAATCCGGCAAATTGCCTTCGGCAGGAATATTCCACTTAAGTTTATCAAAATATTTGGGGAAACGTTCGTACAGCGACAGCAACGTATAAGTCGAAACGCCTGCGTTTACCATATATTTACCATAATCTCCCGCATCATACCACCCCTTGGACGCAACGATAGTCCCTTCCTCACCCGTAGAAGAATGGAGATGAACAACAGTATCGGGATGGCCAC
This sequence comes from Fibrobacter sp., assembly GCF_017545445.1. Taxonomy (GTDB): domain Bacteria; phylum Fibrobacterota; class Fibrobacteria; order Fibrobacterales; family Fibrobacteraceae; genus Fibrobacter. Next base: position 6,086 of record NZ_JAFWOM010000132.1, on the reverse strand, counting down.
CCACACGGGCATAGACGCCGGCATATTTTTCGTCCAAATCCATCGACGCACGATGATAATAATAAAACTTGAGGACACCTTTCAGCAAATCCCCGTAGGCATTCGATGTCACCACCAAGTCTTTATAAATGGTATCCTTCCCCTGCACGACAGCATAAGTTCCATTTGTCGTCAATTTCGAAAAATCGACAAGTCTAACCCACTGATTGCTTGGCATGTATCCCGACATTTTTCCGATAGGAACTGTCAAAGCAACATTTCCCGACTCATCGACAAATTTAACGGGTTCGTCAGAACCATATTCAACAACAAGTTCCTTGAAGCCGTCTTTCTGGAATCCAATCTGCGAAGCATAAACCGTACCAGGACACGAAATTTCACGTTCTTCGACAACGACTTTTTCTATAGCAAACCCTCCAAGGCGAGCCCCTCCGTTAATATAAAATTCGCCAGACCTGCTATCATCGCAATGATTATAGACTCCAGACTCAAATGCTCCTCCAAGTTTGAATTTATATTCAAAGTAAACATGATACTCGTCCGGAATACCAATGGCATAACCGGAATAAGACTTGTCGAGCGTCATTAGCCCCACAAATACAGTATCCCAAGTCAAATCTTCATAGGGATAGCTGAGCCCCTTAATCTTGTAGGAATGTCCCTTTTGCAAATATACAGGATACTTCGCCTGAATTTCATAGATTTCTCTGCCACTATAATCAGACATTAGCTGAAGCACATAGGCTCCGTCATTATTTTCGACCAACTCACCGCCTCTTAGCGTCCATCCCTTAAGACTCTTTGTACTGTCAAAGTTACCGACTCCACCAAGTGCATCGACAACCCAATTCTGCCCATGACTTATAAAACTGCTCATCGGCAGCTGCGAAGAACTCGACTTTGCACTTGAAGAACTCTTAGCACTAGAAGAACTTGCCGCAGAACTACTGGACAGAACAATAGAAGAACTTGAATTTCGATTAACGAAATCCGCAAAATACACAACATCATCGGTCACCGCCGTGATTTCAGGAGTCCAGCCGACAAAATCATAATCCTTATATTGGGGGATTTTGCCCTTGTACTTAGGCAAATCACCATAAATGAGCTGATCGCTTTGCAAAACATATCCCTGATCAAAGAACTGCACTGTATAGTACAGGTTTTTGAATTTTGCAGTCAAGGTCGCCCCCGCTGTAAATTTTTTGGTCGATTTAGCTTCGCCCACCAAAGTTTCGCCATCATACCAACCCAAGAACGTGCATCCCGGCTTCTGCGCATCCGGCAAAGTCATTGTCAAGTAATTGCCGGTCGAGGCATGATCGGCAACTCGAATCCCGTCAACAATAAAAGAAACAATAATCGGATCCTTATTCCTATCGACATAATATGCATACAAACTACTATCAGAGTGAATAACCGATTCTGCAAAAATCGGTCGCAGTTTACTTATGCCCCAATAACCAAACTTAAGGTCTTCATCAGCATCTGACGGATCTGGGCCTTCAGGCATACCGATAACATGCCCCCTATAATCGGTGTAGCTAGAACCTAGCGTATAGTTTTTGACATTCAGAACCTTAGCGGTATCCCAAAAAGAAACCTTATAAATTGCATGGAGAGAATCACCTACCAAGACGGGATAATCTTTACCTTTCTGGCTCCAAGCCCCTGTATTATCCACTGTTCCGTCGCAAGTATTTAATCTCCAAGCAAATTCAACCGTCTGCATTTCGTCTGTCGTAAGGGCACTGTTGTCAGATATATTTTTCAAGCCAAGCTTATTCTTATCTACAAAGTTACAACCACTAACACCGACAACCATTTTTGCATTGATCATCACCGAATCGGCAATGCTATAATTTCCTTGTCCATCAGTTTCGTTTTTCAAAATAGCAGCAATATCATTATAATTCACCGACCAGTGATGGAAAATGTTACCCTTGTTCACACAATTGATTGCAGTTCCCGCATAAATGATTCCCGACACAAAAGAATAATCATCCAAAATTTGTTCATTACCTACAAATTCTACTCGACCTTCGTTTATCGTGCTCCTAACAAAAGTCGCCGACGTTGCAATTCCAGAAACATAGCTCTTCGATTTACCATATTGAGCCTTAGCAACGACATTTCCCGTATTTGTAGAACTTTCAATTTCTGTCGTAAAATCTTTTTTCAAAAGAGGACCTGCAGCCAAACTATTCCATGCAGCCCCTCGGCCCATAAGTCCCCCAAGGTAGGAATATGTTGATGAATGCGTATTTTCCACATAAGAGATGTTCCCCTTATTAAGGCAACGCGTCATCAATAAGCCTCCATTTTCCAAGCCTATAATTCCCCCCGCATAAACAGAATTGTCTGCCGCAGCATCGAGAGATACATCTATATTGCCATAGTTGTTCGCTTTGTCAACAATCAGGTTAAAAAACGGATTATCGTCAACTAAGTTTCTTCCGACAATTCCTCCAAAATATCCACCAAAAGATCCACGATAAAGAATGTTCCCCTTGTTTACAACATTCCTGAAGTAGCCTTCATCTAGCAAGCCCGCGTTAATGTAACCCACAAAGCCGCCCACATTCGCGGTTACGCCCTGTATGTCAAAATTTCCCTCGTTTATCGAATTATAAATATTTAAGGATCTAACAAGGGTACTCGTGTAGGCTACAAAACCACCCACATATGAACCAGTAAGATTGCTTTTGTTTATACTACCCGAAATTGACAGCGAATCGCCAGAAGCATAACCGACAAAGCCGCCTCTAATTCCACTACCAATATTCTTACCCAAAGAGACGATTCCTTTATTTTCGCATTTTTCAATGGTCAAAGAACCATCCATCAAAGCAACAAAGCCACCTGCAATATAGCCGCGGTCAGAATCAGCCCCCGAATACACTTCGCCATCATTGACTGTATTTTGAATAAATACACGAGAATACTTATAAACTTCAGCAATAATACCACCCGAATATCCGTATTTGGTCGTTGTCGAAATTATCGCATGATTTGCACAACTGTCGATTTTCGTCATGCGAGAATCTTCCATTCGCGCATTCAGCGTAATGCCAATCAATCCTCCGTTTTTGCCTCCCGTCACATTTCCAAAGTTTTCACAGGCAATTATTTTCGCGCCATCCGCGACAGCTACAAGACCGCCACCATAATAAAGCGATTCGACATTTCCATAATTACGACTGTTTCTAATGGCAACCGCTCGGCCTTCTTTACTTCCGAACACTTCAGCTTTGCCAACAAGACCTCCAGCAATGGAATCCTTGACTGCTCCATGGAATTCACAATTAATGATGGAATCACCGCTAAACACGCCAGTAATACCACCCGAATAACTAGCCGTTGTCATACGTCCCTGAATCGAAGCGTTTTCGATAGTAAGATTCTTGACAACAGCTCCTTGACCAAGAACTCCAAAAAAACCGGTCTTGCCATATAGCTCCGAGTTAATATAAACTCCCGATACTTTATAGCCATTACCATCAAAGACTCCCTTGAAGCCTTGCAAATCCGTATCACGTTCAATACCAATCGGAATCCACGGCGTCGTTTCGCTTGACACCGGACTGTCCCAGACAACAATATCATTCACGAGGACAGCGTTATAATTCAGTTTTCCCTTGTTCACCTGAACCGCAAACCATGCCAAATTTTCAGGAGTCGCTATCTCGTAAAATTCTTTGCCGTCGATTTCGCGAATAGAGGGTTTCTTTACAGAACCATCCCAGTTGGCAAAGACCAACGTGGAAAAGAAGAGTAGGGCTGCTAAAAATTTTTTAAGCATCGGAACCTCATTGAACCATCTAATTCAATATAAATAAAAAATTCCTAAAATGCAAAAAAGGCGGACTAGACCAGTCCGCCATAAGCTCAGATTTGCTAAAACACTACCAAGTCGTTCTTGTGGATAAGTTCATCGGGAACGTTCTTGCCCAGAATTTCATGCACCTGTGCAGTCTTCTTGCGCAGTACAAGTTTGAGCGTTTCGCTATCAAAGCCAGCAACGCCGCGTGCCACCGGATTTTTCTTTTCGTCAAAGACCTCAATCAAGTCGCCCTTGTCGAAATGTTTCTGCACAGCGACAACGCCCACCGGCAACAAGCTCGAATGCTTTTCACGCAAAGCCTTCACGCCGCCTTCATCCACAACAACGCTTCCACGCGGCGTCGTGACAAAGCTCAGCCAACGTTGACGACTATTAAGCTTTTTCTTGGAACCGGCAAACAAAGTACCATTTGCATTTTCAAAGAACACCTGATGCGGGAGCACCTTCATGCCATTCGCGAGGAATGCATTTGCACCGCTCTTCGTCACATTGCGAATCGCTTCGAGTTTGCTACGCATGCCGCCGGTACTCACTGCGGACCCCGCTTCACCCGGCTTTCCGGCAAGCGCCAAAATGGCAGGCGTAATTTCAGGAACAAAGTTCAACAAACGAGCGTTCGGATTTTTCTTCGGGTTGTCATCGAACAAGCCGTCTTCATCCGTAAAGATGAGGAGCAAATCTGCATCGAGGAACAGCGCCACATCGCTCGAAAGCTTGTCGTTATCACCCACCTTGATTTCTGCCACGGCCAAGGAATCGTTCTCGTTGATAATCGGAACAATCTTTTTGGCAAGCATCGCCTTGATGGTATTCTGCAAATTCTTGTAACGTGCACGGTCGCGGAAGTCTTCTGCGGACAAAAGAATCTGACCGACGGAGAGTTCAACCCAGCGGAACATTTCACGGTATGCGTACATGAGGTCAATCTGGCCCACAGCGGCACAAGCCTGTTTCTCGGCCAAGACGGTCGGTTTCTGCTTATAGCCAAGTTCAGCCATGCCTGTTCCCACGGCACCACTCGTGACAACGACAACTTCCTTGCCAGCATCCATCAAGCGTGCGACGGAATCTGCAAGTTTTTGAATGTAACGTGTACGGACCCCACCACGTTCGGAATCCACAAGAATGCGAGATCCAATCTTCACAACAACGCGACGGGCTTCATCCAGAATATTCTTTCTTAATTCACTCATATATGCTAAAGATAGAATATATACTCGCAGGTGCTCGTTTCGTCCGTTAAAACTCGCCAAAAAAAGACGATACAAAGGATTGGCTATTGGTCATTAGTCAATAGTCATTAGTCAATAGTCATTGGTCAATGGTCATTAGTTATTATAGGCTAGAGGTTAAGGGCTACTAGCGGAATAAAGCGGTTCGTCCGTTATCAAACTTGAGGATAACCGCACCGCTAGGAGACTTAAACTCGCCCTGCCAAGTGCCGCGGTACAGATAAATTCCATTCATATCGAAAATCTTATAGCCGGTTCCCTGCGGAATTTTTCCAACGCTTTGAGACGACATTCGAGATTCTCGCTTCAAAGAAGTTCTACCCGGATTTTCGGATTTCGCATTCAGCAGAACCTTCTTTTGTGGGAGTCGATTCGCTTCTTCATCAGAAATTCCGCCACCCAAACCGCCTCCATACGGTCCCCAATTAGGACACTGCGAAGGATCTGTATCACATACTTTTTTATGGAGAATGTGACGATTATTCATTTGCAGCGAATCCGGCAAAATGCGGTCCAATAAGCGTTGGGCACTATCCTTCGTCATAACGATGATTCCCCATTCGACCCATTTTATGAACTCATAGCGCAATATTTCCGTCAAGGAACGCGTATTCGGATTCGATTGCAAGGCATAGACAGAAGCTTTTGCAATACGAGGCATAAAGAACACTGCAACAGCAGTATCCAATGTCGAGTAATATGCTAAACCCTTTTCCAGCGAACAGTTGATATAGGACGTATCAACATTGCACGTTTTTGTCGTATCAATTTCCAGATACCCTTTCTCAAAACTAACACCCGCATCAATAGAGAAAATATTAGACCACGCCGAAACGGCAAGGAACAAAAAGCATGCAAATATAAATTTCGGCTTAAGTGTCAAAATGAGACCTGAACAAGGCCTCATTTTCATTTAAGTGTCATTTGGAGACCCGATTTCATGTTTACCCCTTGTTCTATAAGGCCTGTGGGCGATTAATAGTCCTGAAATCAGTACTTTTCGACGTTCT
>NZ_JAFWOM010000015.1 GCF_017545445.1 Fibrobacter sp. | reverse complement strand
GTAAGCGCTTCACTCTTCGCTTTCTCAGGCTCCGTGGCGGGCTGTGCGGGCTTGTTCGCACTTTCGACGGGATAATAGCCCTGCTTTGCGAAAATACCGCTATACGCGCCGTTGGTAACCTCAATGACGTTCACACCATTGGTAATGGTAATCATTCTCTATCGCCTCCTTTGCGACTATTAAGCAGCCGTGGTATCGAGAATGCCAACCTTGTCTGCTTGCTCGAACGACGGCAGACAAATCATGGAAACGATGGTTTCGACGTTCACCGGGTCTGCCTTTTGAACAGTGGTAACCGCAACGCCCGTATCAGTGATAGAGACGTTTGCAACGTTGCCGCTCATAAGGTCACTCTCAGCCGGAGTAGTGCCGAACCACGTATTGCCAAGGTCACCATCAGGGAACATGACGAACGTATTAGCGGGCATGAACTTAACAGCATTGCCCGTTTCGTCGGCATAACGCTTGTCGTTCACCACAACGTCAACGCCAACCTGCTCCTTAATGTAATCGCGCAGCGAATTATCGGTAAGAGCGCCAACGCCCTGCGTAAGAACGAAAATCGCCTTTGCAATCTTCTGATTGTTGCGCAGATAACGCCACGTCTGACCATCGCACATAGCGCGGGTAACCTCAGCGCCCGTATCATCCTGAATCTTCTCTTTCAGAAGTCGAATATCCTCTAGCGGGTCTGCGGTAGTCGTACTAGACCAAGACGTAACAGCATTGGCCTTATGCGCAGACGGAACGCTGTAATCGAACTCGAAAGACTGACCATTAGCAGACATAGCGATAACACCTGCGGTAAGCGCCATCATGCGCATACGCTCACGAGAAGCACGCGCACCGCGAAGCAGATTAACCTCGTCATCGAAAATGCGATTCATAACAGAATCGATATACGCCTGATTTCCAGTTTCGAGCACGATATTCAGCTCTTGACGCATTTCCTCGTCAATATACGTGCTTTCCTTGAAATAGGGCATTTCAGCCGTAAGCTTCTCGAAACCAATGCGCGGGCGCGGAATAGCAGCAGCATCGAAAGCGCTGACTTTCAGCACGACGGGCAGACCACGAGAACCCTTAATCCACTTCAAATCAAGACCGCGCTTCTTATTGTCCGGGAACAGCTCTTCGCAGGGATAAGGCGCTTCATCCTGAATCAGCGTTTCCCAATAAGCGGTAAGTTCACTCGACAGAACCAAATCAAAAATAGTCATTTCGAAAACCTCCTTTCAAAATCCTCAACTAGCCTTTAAGCAGCGTAACGCCACCGAAAGAAGTAGCAGCGCCAATAGCGGTAACGACAGACGCATCAAGACGGTTCACGTTAACAAAACCGAAAATGAGCGCCGTACCGTTAGCAGCACCGGCAGTAACGTCAACATCATGCAGCAGAACGGCATTAGCGGAAACCGTGGCAGCAGCCGTGAAAGTAACGGTAATCTTGTCACCATTGGCCGGAGTGCCAGTAGGCGTAATGCCATAGGTGTTAAGCGTTGCCTCAGTCTCACCGAGATACCACTTGCTAGAAGTGCCGTTGTACTCGAAAACATAAGTGCCAGAAGCACCGCTGACAGCCGTGCTAAACGTAGCGGCAACAACGGCAGCGGCAGTAATGCCAGTACCGCTCACGGCAGCAGTTGCAGACGCAGCAATGTTGCCCGGCGCGGAAACAGGCGTTTGGCGCGACATAAGGTTAATGAAAACCGGCGTGCCAGCCTTGGCAATCTTCTTACCGTTCGCATCAGCGCTAGAAACAAGCGACTGAGGAACGATGCAACCAACGGATTCTTGCAGCTCTACGTTTGCCAAAATCTGCGTAGGCGCTCCGTAGGTCTTTTTAGAAATACCATCACGATTAAGCATTTCTAAACCTCCTTACAATTCAAAAAATTAGCTCCAATAGCTCTTTTTGGCGTTGGAACCCTTGCGCTGTGCTGCAAGACGCGCACCCAAACCGGGCTTCTGCTTGCCGCCATCGCCTGAGTTACCCTCGCCGTTGTTCTTCAAGCTAGAACCCGTGCCAGTCTGCCCGGTGTTCTTCTGCTTGCCCCCATCGTCTGATTCTTCGAACCAAGCGGGGTATTTGGTTCTAAACTCGCCGATAACGGTTTTAATGTCCGTTTCTTCATCGATTCGGGCAATGGCTAAGGTAACAACGTCATCCACGAACTGAGGTTGAACGCCAGCAGCAACAGCCTCATACTTCATTTCAGCCATCATAGCCCGCTTTTCAGCATCTTCCACAGCGCTGTTATCGGAACCACCATCAGAACCGCCCTCGTTGCCCTCATACGCATCCTTAAACGCCTTGAAAGCATTAATCATCTTCGTATCTTCGGGATTGATACCAAGTTCATTGAAAGCGGCATTACGACCCTGCTTCTTTTCGCGGGTCATCATCTTGTTAACCTCAGTTTGCGTGAAAGTACGCTCACCGCCGCCGTTGTTCGCTCCGTTATCATCGGTAGATTGATTGTTCTGCGAATTCCCGCCTTTGGTGTCCTTGTTGCCCTCGCCGTTGCCCGAACCATCGGAACCAGCGTTAGCGTTCTGATTGTCAACAGACTTGTTATCGGTATTGTCATCGTTGTTATTCTGAGTAGTCATTTTCTTTTCTCCTAATCTCCGTGATACGTCACGGTACATAAACGATAGTATCCGCTCCATCATCCCCACGTTGAACGGTAAACGTGCCGGGGTATTTCTTACGCAATTTTCTTAAATGCACTTCCAACCTGC
>NZ_JAFWOM010000131.1 GCF_017545445.1 Fibrobacter sp. | reverse complement strand
TCACCATCGGCAAAGTCGGCGGCGGCAACATCGGCCCGCAAATGTTCAAAGGCAAATCCAAGTTCCTAGAAGGCAAAAAAGCTGTCGTCTGGGTATTCGACGGCCGCGAACTCTACGGGCATTTCAAGGCGCCGGAATTTTAAAAACCGCTGAGTTTTTTAAATGGATTTTGCTATTCTCTCAGCAATTGATCCAATCTTTTCATATGACAGCGCACGGCAGAGTTTATCTGTAAATTTTCCATATTTACGATAAAGAAAATTAAACGTAAAATAAGAAGCTCTTACACTTTTCGATTCTGGACACCGACGTATTATATTTTTCAGGCTATATATTTGCTTGTATATCCAAAGATAACCTTGATACAGTTCCTGTTTAGTCATTCCTTTCGGTTGATAAACCACATGAGCGGTATTGTAAAGCGAGAGGTCTTCAGTCAAAATTCTTCCTTCAGCTTTCATCCTGTCATAGAGAGCCGTCCCAGGATAAGGAGTCAGAATGTGCGACGTAACCGTTTCAATTTTATTTTTCACAATCCAGTCAAGCGTTGTTCTAAACGTTTCGGGAGAATCTCCGTCTAGCCCGAATACAAAACTTGCATTAATCATTATTCCTTTTTCATGAATCGCCCTAATCGCCTTTTCGTATTCCTGCGTATGGTTCTGCACTTTATGAACACCACGTACAGATTCTGGATTGATGCTTTCAAAACCGATAAATAAACTTTGGCACCCCGATTCTTTCATCAAGTCAAGCATTTCTTCGTCAAAGGCGGTGTTGATGGATACCGCTGCTCTCCATTTTAAATGCAAAGGCATGATTTCTTTAAGAAACCGTTTCGTCCATTTCGGGTTTCCCGCAAAATTATCATCGATAAACATGATATGCCTTGAACGAACCGCTTTGATATCAGCCAGAACATCTTCGATATTGCGATTTACATATTGATGCGCTTTTGCGCTGTTATAACAAAAATCACAACGGAAGGGGCAACCACGGCTCGTATGCACAACATGGCAATACAAATATTCACCTTTTTTTAGAAAATCGTATGCTGGCGAAACGATTTGATTCCCTTCGAGCGCCTTTTGGCAACGATAGACTGGCTTTAAATTATTTTCCTGAAAATCCTTGATAATCTGCGGCCACGTTCCCTCAGCAGCTCCGATACAAAGTACATCAAAAACATTTTCCGGAATGGTATCATAAGCTGTAGTTATATGAATCCCTCCGGCAACAACGATACAGCCTTTTTCACGAAAACGCCGAGAAATCTCGATTGCCCGCGGCAAAGTGTCAACCGTGACCGAAATCCCGACAATATCAGGCGTATCGTCATAATGAATTTGTTGAATATTCTCATTTTCTAATTGCACTTGGTGTTCTTTTCGAACAAGATTTACAATCGTAAGCAAACCTAGAGGAGGCGCCATGTGCAACTTGATATCCGTATCCATCGGACGACGGTACATCTTAGGTTGAATCAATTTAATCAACAAACTCTTTTTCATTTACTTTATTATGGCAATTTAAAGTTTCTCTAAAAATTCCTTAGCATCGCAGGACTCAACGAGACTTTCGCCGAGCAGTTTCTGCAAGCGTTGCAGGTCATGGCTGCCATCGTGTTCAAAGACGACCACCTTCTTGAAGCGGTCACGGTGGCGCAACAGGAACTCCAGATTGTTGATGTCCGTCTTCGGGAAACCGTAACCGATAAAGTAAATCTCTTCGGCATTTTTCAGATAGTAATCGGCCTTGGACCAAAGCAAGTTGAAAAGGCTCCCGCGCAAGAAAGATTCCTTGGCATGCGCCATCGGAATGAAGATTGGCGTGTCTTCACAGTAGATGGGGAAACTGCGGTCTTGCGGTTCGACTTCACAGACGTTTTTCAAATCGAGTTCGTCGCTTGCGCCCTTGACGGGGAACCAGTTGAGCGAGCCGTGCAGTTTGATAAGGTCTATAGTGCGGTTGGATTTACCGCGTTTTGCCGAGCGGTCAGCAGGGTCAATTTTAACACCGTAATCCACGGAAACTTGTTCGCTAAGTTCCTTATCCTTGGCAATTGCAGTTTCAATAAGCGTGTCGTAATTGAACGAAAGCAACAGCGTCTCGCGAGAACCTGACGCTGAATCGTTTTCGCAAGACACCAAAAATTTCTTGAGAATCGCAGCTGCAGATTCGTCAAGCACATCGTTATCGCGACGGATGACGCTTGCGATAAAGCGCAACAGTTCAAAGCGAAGCGATGCATGGTAAAGGCGTTCGCGCTCGCCCGGAAAAATCTGCGCCGAGAGAATGGACGTCGCCAAAGGCTCAATGCCAAGGTAATCGCTATCGCCATTGCAAAGCGTCAAAAAACGCTTGCAGTAATCGCGAAAATGCGGGAACTCGTCCGGGATTCCAAAAGGGATAAGCTCGTTCAAGTCGCGGAGCGTAGGCATCTGCGGCGAGAAGGACTTGCTGAAACCAGAACCAAGTACAAAAATACGGCGATAACAATTCGACTGCATCATACCGTTAATGTATAATTTTTGCCCAAAATGCGACCTATTGCACGCTCTTTTTGGATTATTTATTTTTGGTTATACGACGAGAAAGACCCGCCGACCGAGGCGTACGCATCCACGGGCGGGAACATTCCTTCTCACAGTTGTAGGTCCGGTATTGACGGAAGCGGTGGCTTGACCATCCCTGCC
>NZ_JAFWOM010000130.1 GCF_017545445.1 Fibrobacter sp. | reverse complement strand
GTTGTTATCGCCGAGGGTCAGGCGTTCAAAGACGAAAATGACTATGTGTATAGCGGCACGCTCTCTGCGGAGCAAATAATATATATCAGAGGCAAGACTCTTAGCCCGTTGTTGTCCGGTGTAAAAGTTGCGTTTGTCGATACGCAAGACGGTAAAGAAGTTACTGTTGCTACGCGTCTCGTTGACGAAACAGGGCATGTCACAGCCCTGAATCGAAAGCCCCGTAGCGGCTACACGTTTGTCGGCTGGTTCACAACCGCAGAGGGCAACACGAAATTTGACTTCGCATCGACTATCACTGCTGACACGACCGTTTATGCCAAGTGGGTGAAGAACGCTCCGGTGGAATATATCGACGAACAGGGCGATACTCAAACAGTAACGGATTACGTCTTGCTCACTGAGAATACTGATTTGCTCGATGCTCTCCCCGGCGGCTGGTACGTGGTGCAGGGCAAAGTGAGCTATAATCGACAAGTCGAGATTGGAGGCGACATGAACTTGATACTCGCGGATGGTGCAAAGATGGATGTGGAAAATGGCAGCGATGCTATTTATATCCACGGGAATTTGACTATCTACGGCCAGAGTGGCCAAAGCGGTATTTTGACTGTCGCTAGCAAAGGCGCACACGGCATCTACTGTTATGGAGACAATGAGCAGCCGTGGAGAGTCCGCAGCTTCTCGTCTTTGGAAGGCTTCTATGGCCTACGTCGTAATAATGGTAGTGGGGGTTATGTCACGATTGCTGGTGGCAACGTCACGGTTACTGGTGAAATTACTGGCATCTACGGATCTAATGACATCACCCTCTCCTTGAATAATAACAGTTCCAGTTTCATCAAGGCTAGCAGCTATTACAGCGAATTTGGTAACGTTATTATCCCCGAGGGCAAATCGCTCAAAGACGAAGATGGCAACGAGTATAGCGGCACGCTCAACGACGAACAACTTTCTGCCATCAAAGGCAAAACGCTTACTCCCGCCTCCGTCCAGTATATCGACGAAAACGGCAACGAAAAGTCCATCTACAATTACACCGTGCTTACAGCTGACATGGCTGCAAATGAACTCCCCGGCGGCTGGTACGTGGTCGAAAATAGCGACCCCAACGGCGTTGATGTTTCCCTTTCAAGCACGCTCTCGTTTAGCGGCGACGTGAACTTGATTCTCGCGGACGACGCCGAATTGAACATTTCGGGTGTAAATGGCGCAAATAACATTGTCATAGATGGCGACGCGATAGATGTGGCCGGAAAGCTGACCGTCTATGGCCAAAGCAATCAGACCGGTTCAATTTTTGCAGATGCCGGCAAAAACGGAATTTACGCTAAAAACGGAACCGTTATTAACGGCGGTAGCGTCAATGCTTATGGCACTAGCGGTAAAGGTTTCAACGGTGCGGTGGATATCCACTTCAAGCATTACAAAAACTATATCGTCGCTTCTGGCTTTGGCGGCTCGGTTACGGTCAGCGGCCTTGCCCTCACGGAAAGTTCGAAAAAAGGAATCTACGAGGGCGACCTCGACGAGAATCAAGTAACAGTCTTAAATAAAATTGCTGAAAATAGTCTGGTGCTTGAGCCGTGCTATGTGGTAAAGTTTGATAAGGGTGACGGAAGTGATCCTGAGTTCTTCCCGGCAGCCTTTGACAAAAATGGCGTTGCTCACGTTGCAGAGCCTGCTGACCCGACTCACGTGGATGGTTATTCGTTCCTCGGCTGGTTCAACCTCGACAATACGAAATTCGACTTTGACGCACCTGTCACCGCGAATACGGATGTCTTTGCCCATTGGGAAAAGGATGTTCTGACGGTCACTTTCGACACGCAAGATGGCCACAAGACTGTAGTTGAGGCTAAGTATGACGAAAACGGCATGGCGTACGTCGCCAAGCCCGTAGTCCCGACTCGCGAAGGTTACACGTTCCTGGAATGGGTCTATATTCCTGATGGAAGCGCTTCCGAGAATCCTGTTTACAAGCGGTTCGACTTTACAGCTCCTGTCACGGCAAATATGACCGTTTATGCCAAGTGGTGGGAAAATGTTCCTGTGGAATATAGTGTGGCGGGGCAGGTAAACTCCATTGGCCAATACACCGTGCTGACTTCCTGGACAAATGTGAGCGAGAGTCTCCCTGCCGGGTGGTACGTGGTCGTGAACAGCAATACCGACAACGATGATGATAACGGTGTTGATGTGAGGTTTACAGAAAATCTCTCCTTCGGTAGCGGCGTCACTCGCATTATCCTTTTGGATGGTGCAGAAATGGTTGTCAGTGATGGTGTGAATAGCACGATTTATGCGGATGTATTGAACGTTTACGGGCAAACAGAGGGAACTGGCAAACTCACCGTGAATAGCGGCAACAAAGGTATTGAAGCGACAAACGTCAATATTTATGGCGGAGTGGTTGACGCTAAAGGTGTTATGGCGGGTATTTATTCCAGTCGCACGGTGTCCATCTATGGCGGAAAAGTATCTGTTCCAAAAACTTCTCTCTACGGCATCTATGTTGATATGGGCGACATCGCTCTTGACTGGAATGATGATGGCGATCGTTATACGATTGGCGGCTATACCCTCTTGAACGGTTCTGTAATCATTGCCGAAAACAAGTATTTCACGGACGACGGCGGCAACGTGTATAAAGGCAAGCTCAATGACGATCAAGTCGCAGCCATCGAGGGCAAGACGCTTAAGCCCGCGAACGCAGTCCCTTACATCGACGAGAACGGCAAGGAAAAGTTTGTTACAAATTATACCGTGCTGACAAGCAAAGTCGCTAAACTCGATGAAAATGGCGTCATCACATTGCCTGCCGGCTGGTACGTGGTGCAGGAGAATGTTGAGTTCGCGAACAGGATTGCATTCGCGGCCAATGACGCTGGCTCTAAAGACGTCCACCTGATTCTTGCGGACGATGCGAAGATGAAAGTTGAAACCGATTTTTCTTATGCGATTGGAGATTCGACTCTTTCTACACTGACTATTTACGGACAAAAAAATCAAAGCGGTGTTTTGGAAGTAAGCAGCGAGATCAGAACCGGCATCTATAGTTATAAAGGCAGTATCGCCATTGTCGGCGGTCATGTTAATGTGAGCGGTGAAAATGGCATCGAGGCTAACTATGTCACGATTGCTGGCGGCAACGTTGAGGCTAAAGGTGATTATTATGGCATCTCCAGCGTTGATGGTATCACTCTCGGCTGGATGAACTCCACCGACGCTGTCAAGGCTAGTAGCTACGACGGCACGGTCACCATCGCGGCGGGCAAGGCCTTCAAGGATGAAAAAGGCAATGAGTATCGCGGCACGCTCGAAGCCGAGCAAATCGAGGCCATCAAGGGCAAAAAGCTTATTCCGTTAGGTCCGAAGTCGCTCACCAGCGAGGACATCGTCATTACTGACATTCCTGTGCAGAACTACGATAAAGACAACCCCGTCTGCCCTGATACAGTTATCGTGACCGACGGAGATTATGTGCTTAAATATGGTAAGGATTACATGTTCGAATGCTTCAAAAACACCGAAGTCTCCTCTGCCACGCTCGGAAGCTCCGCCCCTTACGTGAAAATCACCGGCATGGGTAATTACGTAGGCGAAATTGAAAAACGCTTCTACATCTGGGAAAACATCGGCAAGTATGCCGCCGTGCAGGTGTATAAAGATTACGGTGGGGTGATTCACGCCGAAATCGACGGCGATTACACGGGTAAAGATGCGGTCAACATCCCCAATGATATCGAAGTCGATATGGTCAAGTTCAACCGCAAGTTTACTGTGACTAAGAATGGCGGGTTCTCTACACTGATGCTCCCGTTCAGCGTGAAATCTGTATATGTGAAGGGCGTCGAGGGCATTTACAAGTTCGCCTACGTGGCCGATTGCAGCGTGAAAAAGGACGGCAAAAATGACGTTTGCGTGAACAAAGTCTGGGAAAATACGGATTCTGTATATGTGACTTTGGAGGCAAATACGCCGTACATGGTCAAGATGAAAGAATCGACCCTTAGAATCAACACTAAAGTAACGCTTGCGAAGACCTCCGGCGGTACGTTGTATGATTCTCGAGTAGATACCGAAGAAGAAGGCAAAGCGACATGGCAGATGCGCGGTGTGTTCGGTTACAAGGAATGGGCTTGCAATGACGCTGACTTGGGCAAAGTGTGGGGCTACGCCGGAGAACCTCGCAAGGATGTTTATATCGGTAAGTATGTGCAGTTTGGTCCTGAAGTATGGATAAATCCGTTCCGCGCATACCTGTATAACCCGAACGGAGAAAAACTGCAATGTACTGCTAAGCCTAAGGCTATCGCGTACGCCAAGGCTTACACCGCAGAATTCATGCCTGCACAGTCGAAGGCTGCCGCGAATGCCACAAACGCCGCGGCAAGTTCCGAAGTGGAAAGCATCGACGAGTTCGGCGGCATGCAAGTTGTCATCGTCGAAGACGGAAGCGAAAAGAGCATCGCTGGTGGCAAGGAGCACACGACAACCGTGGGCCGCAAGAATCCTGCCGTAACCGAAATCCGCGTCAAACCGCGCACCTCGCAAACGTACGACCTCAAGGGCCGCCGCGTAGGCAATGGCAAAAAAGCCAAGGGAGCGTATTATAGACGATAGACTAGAGACTAGAGACGAGAGGGAACGCTGTCATCCTGGAGGGTTCGCAGAACCCGATAGGATCCAAGCAGAAAACTGTCACCCCGTTTTGGGAAATATTTTTATAACTTTTTTGAATTTAAAAAGAAATTTGGAAGTGTGACGAAAATCACAATAATTTTTATATTTGTTACTTAAATATTACAAGTCCTTTTCGTTTTAGGCGCTTGATTCTATATATTAACTGATATATGGGGTATTTTATGGAAAAAATCAATTCTTTTGCAAAAATTTTATTTACATTCCTCCTGGTGCTGTGCGTGAATTCTGTTTTTGCCGCATGGGATGGAACGGAAAAGGTAGAACCCACCAAGGAAGGGGATTACTACATCATTAAATCCGAAGCAAATCTCGCCTGGTATGCAAAAAATTATAATATGGGCAACGCTAGGTTGGATGCCGACCTTGATTTGGGCGGCAAGCCTTGGACCCCGATTGCTGCGGGAAAGGGAGATAATAATAATAAATATTCAAAAACTTTCGATGGCAATGGTCATATAATCAAGAATCTCTATATCAATGCAGATTCACTCCATGGAATTAACAAAGATTATACACAGAATCTAGGCTTTATTGGGGTTCTTGGAGGCGGAAAGGTCAGAAATTTGGTTCTTGAAAATGTGAATATCCAGGCATCTACCAATGCAGGTTCTGTTCTTTCTAATAAGAATCAGCAAATTTCTGTGGGTGGCGTTGTCGGTTGGATGAATGAATTGAACAGCAATCTTGTTGAAAACTGCATGGTTTCTGGAATTATCTCGACAACAGGAAGCGGACAGGGTGTCGGTGGCATTGTCGGCAATGCCAAACAAGGTACAATTACCAATTGCTTGAGCCTTGTCGAAATTCGTACAAGCGGTAGCAATGCGTATGTCGGGGGAATTATCGGCATCACAAAGGATGCTGTTACGGTGTCGTCTTGCGTTTATGCGGGGCCTGGGCTTCTTAATATTGGCATAAACAATGGCGGCTCTGTAGGTGGAATTGCTGGAAACGTGTTTTCAGGAACATTGACTCTACAAGAAGATTATTATGAAGGAGAGGATAATCTTCAAGTTTTTGGATCAAAATGTTTTGGCAATTTCGATGAAAATGGTGAATGCAAAAGTTCTCCTTCTGTAGATGTGAAAGGTAATGTTAAACAGGTTGATATTTCCAATCAAGATTCTGTCGCTTGCCATTTGAACGGAATGAATACAGACAACACTTGCAAAACAGAACCTTGGTCTGTGGGCGAAACATTTCTTTCGCTATCCGGTTATGGGACTGACGGCTACATGATTGTCTTTTATGCCAATGGTGGAACATATGCGGATGGTTCCGTGGCCAAGAACAAGTTCTTTGATGCCGGAATGGTTATTAATGCTGATGATATTGTGCCCCCTTCTGACGAAGAGAATACGTTTATTGGTTGGGCGTTGTCTAGTAATGCGACTGAACCTGAAAATCTGGGAACTGTTTTCGAGAGAGATACTGTTTTTGCCGTCTGGCAGCCGAAATTGACGGTAACATTCGATGTGAGTCCCGGTGCTTTCCCCGATGATAGCGCTCAAGTGAAGACGAAAATGGTGGATAAGGGTGGACTTGTCACTGTGGGTGGTCTTGGTACTTTGCCGACATCTTATTGTGTAGATTCCTCGGGTGTATGCTCTGGTTTGCGTTATTTTACGGGCTGGACAATGAACGAAAGTCGCGAGGAAAAAGATACAATTCATTTGGATACTTTTACGACTGACAAGAATTTAACGCTGTATGCAGTTTGGACTAAGGATACAACTTATACTGTTACGTACAATGCCAATGGTCATGGTAAAACTAGGGTTGATTATGTCCGTGTGAAGAATGGCAATACGATTGAGGTTCCCCAAAGTCCAAATGCACACGAAGGGTATGTTTTTGATGGTTGGTTCACAAATGCTTCTTGTGAAGAAGGAGCTAAGTTTGATTTTAAAACTCCAATTACGAAAAGTATTGTTTTATACGCAAAATGGAAACCACAATCTTATACCATTACTTATGTTATCGGTGAAGATGGCGCAGCGAATTCGCCAGAAAACCCCAGTGAATATAACATAGAATCAGAGACGATAAATCTTAAGGCTCCGACTCCTGTAGATGGCAAAGTCTTTGAAGGATGGTTCAATGATGATGCTTTCTCTAAAAAGGTAACTAGGATTGCTAAGGGTTCGTTTGGAGTCAAAATTTTCTATGCTAAGTATTCCACGAAAACCTATAGAATTTCTTATTTGGCAGATAACAATTCTTATGGTTCCGTATCGGATCAATTTAAGGAACATGGTTCTTCGATTACTTTGTTATCTTCTGGGAATTTCTCCCGCGCTAAGGAAACTGATACTTACGAACAGATAGGTTGGACGGACTCTCCGAATGGAGTGATAAAATATGAATTGGGCGCGACTTATGAAACCGATACGTCTCTTATTTTGTATCCTGTGTGGAGCCATAAAAGATATACGATTATATATAAATGTGATGACTGCGTGAATAATGCGGCGAATCCGAGCACATATACGATTGATGATGAGTTTGTATTCGAAAATCCTGAAAAAGACGGCTACACATTCAAGGGCTGGTATAATAAGAAAAACAATCTGGTTACCGGAATCGTCAAGAACTCTAAAGGCGACGTGGAACTGACCGCCAAGTGGGAAGGCCCGATTGAATATGAGATTGTTTATAAAACAGAAGGCTTGATAGTGGACGAAAATGGCAACTCAATAGATAGCTTGCTGTCTCAACCACAAATATACACTGTTCATTCTAATGATATTGTGCTTCCGAAATCGGTCAGGGACGGCTACACGTTCATTGGTTGGTATGATGAAGATGACAATCTGGTTGAACAAATTGCCCATGGTTCTACTGGTGACGTGGAGCTGACCGCCAAGTGGGAGATTATTGTTTATACGGTAACTTACGTGACGAAAAATGGAGCCAGCAGCCAGTCTAATGTCACTTCTTACACTGTAGATGATGTTGCCGATGATAAGGTAATTGAATTGAAACCTGCGGTTCGTTGCGGCTTTAAGTTCGAAGGTTGGTTTAAGGATGAAAACTTCTCGGGCGATGCTGTTACGCAAATAAATAATGGTGACGATAACTTAACCTTGTATCCAAAGTGGGGTGAAAATACGAATCTGGTTGCAGATTATGGTGCCGTAAAGATTTACGAAGATGAAGATGGTACAAAGTGCGCCGCGATGGATGGCCGCTCTTTCGGGTCTGTTGCTATCAATGACGATGTCAACGTAGGCTACGTAACGCTTGATCGTGAATTTACTGAGAACATAGCTGAAGACGAATATAAACTCTCTACGATTGTCCTGCCGTTTACCATTGAAAAAAATAAGATTAATGGTGCAAGCTTCTATAAAATGGTAAGTGTTGTTCCTGAAGGTAGCAATCGAGGTGTTTACATCAGTCCTGTGAAAGATGATGTGATCATTGCAAATACGCCGTATATCATTCGCCCGACAAAGAAAAATCTCACGTTTATTACAGATAAGGAAAACGGTGAAACGTTGACGCTTAATACAAGCGTAATGAATAATACAAAGAGTAAAAGTGGAAAATGGGAACTTCGAGGCTTATATTCCTACAAGAAATGGTTGGATGGTGACGAAGAACTTGGCTATGCCTATGGCTATACGGCGAAGTCAACGAATAAGCTTGCTGCAGGTAAATTTGATATAAATGAAGTGAACGCATATACCTTCCCGTTCCGTGCGTATCTTCTGAACATTCCGCAACCGAAAGCCGTTGCTCCTAGCCCCTTCTTGGCAAAATCCGCATCGACGGGCAGTGCTTCTGTAGAAGAACTTGTTCAGTCTGGCGCGATGGAAGTCTTTGTTGTGGATGGCTTTACCGGTGAAAATGGCGGGACGACCACTATCGCAACGCTGAGAAAAACTCCGTCTAGTGTAAAAACTGTTAATGGATGGTACGATATGAAGGGTCGCCGCTTGAACGGTAAGCCAACTGCCAAGGGAATTTATTATTTTAATAACAAAAGAGTGAGAATTCAATAGTTAAGGATTCAAAAATGATGGAACAGAAAAAAGATTATGTTTCTCCCAAAATGTATATCGAAGATTTTAAACAACGGACATGCCTTTTGGGAGGAAGTTCCTATGATACGTTTATATGCCCCGACGATGATGAATGTCCCGAAAATGGTGAATAAAATTGCAGCGAATGATCCTTAGATTTCTGTAAAAGGGAATTGTGAGCTATGGAAAAGAAAGAATATATTGCACCGAAAATAGAAGTGTTCGAACTTGAAACTCGAGCTCCTTTATTAAATAGCACTGAGCTTTCCTTTGCGCCCGACTCTTGCGGCTCGAAGGAACACGCTTAAATCTTTGCGATAAACGCATTGAGCGAAAATCCACCGTGGCTTGTTTCGATGAGCTTCGCGGTGGAATTTTTATTTGGCGCAAGAGCAGGGCTTTCGCGCAGCAGGTTCGTTGTGCAGGTGTATTTTGAACCTTCGTGGGTGTCGTCTTTGGGGGCGAGTATGGCTACTGTAAGCGCTTTGTTGAATGCCTTTAACTCGCGGGCTAGGTCCGCGAGTTTTTTCCCGATTTTTGTATAAAGTTTTGGTGCGTCGAAGTCGAGGCGTTTACCGTAGGGCGGGTTCAGCACGAGGATGGGCGAGGTGTCGCCGCAGGCTTCTGCAATTTCTTTTGCCGTATAAGAAAAGAAATCGCGGAGTTGCGGATTGATGGGATTGGGCGTAATGCTTGCAAGCGGCGAGCATTCGACGTTATGCTTGATGATGCTGATTGCTTTTGGCGAAATATCGCTCGTGATGATTTTTGAAATAGCCGCGGAAGTCCCGTTCTCTCGTCTAATCAAAAACCTCCACGTGGCTTCTTTGAAGGCGGGCTGGTGCATTAACGCAAAGTCGCGACAAGCGCCGGGGATAATGTTGTTTGCAATGCAGGCCGCTTCGAGACTGAACGTGCCGCTGCCGGCCATGAGGTCGAGTAGAGTGGTTTGGTGTTGGTGGTTTGTGGTTAGGGTTGCAACACCGTTTCTGTCATCCTGGAGCCGAAGGCGATAGGAACCATTATTTCCTGAATAGCATTTGCTGATAGGATCCACGCAGTTTATCGCTTCGAAGATCATCGCGGCGGCGATGGTTTCTTTAAGCGGTGCGTCGTTGACGAATCGTTCAAATCCGCGTTTGTACAGTTCTTCTCCGGCGAGGTCCAGCCAAATAGTGCAACGGTCGTCAATGAGGGTGACGTAAAGGTTTTGAGGTGTGGGGTCGCTTGCTACAGCGATGAATCGGTTGGTGAGCCTGTCGAACCATGGGGTATGGGGTCGGGCTTCGACCTCTGAGCTCGCTTCGCTTTGGAAAATATTCGATTGTGAAATTACGTTGTACAGCCGTTCGGCGATGGCATCGCTGTGGTACAACCGTGAATGCTTGCAAGTGACGTGGATAGTGATTAGTGGTTGGTGGTTGGTGGTTAGGTAAAGTTCGAAGGGGATTTCGCTTGCTTTCTTTTCAAGTTCTCGGAAGTTTTCGGCTTTAAAGTCGGCGATGTGCATCAGGACGCGATTCGCGATGCGGCTGTAGGCGACGGCTTTCCACGCGTCCGTGATTTTTGCGGTAAATTCGACTTTCCCATCCCCGACAATTTGAGGCTGTTCCAAAGCTTTCGACTCGGTTATGCCCAATTCTGTTGGTTGCGACTCTCGCCTTGCTTGGTTGTCATCTCTCGTCTCTCGTCTAATACATTCAAGTTCATTGACGAACGTTTGTTCAAAACCGAGTGGAACGACCGCCTGAAAACGATGCAGCTTTCCAATGACTTGCCGCTTGAGTCGCTTTTCGAGAGCTGCGTTCATTTAATGAATGTCCATCTTGGAAAATAGGTTCAGTACAGCAACGCCAGAAATAATCAGCAAAAGCCCGATGATGGCACCGATGTCGGGCGTTTGTTTGAAAAAGAACATCCCGCTTACTGTAATGAGTGCAATGCCAAGGGCTGACCAAGTGGCGTAAGCAATGCCGATGGGGATGGTTCTAAGGCAAAGGCTGAGCAGGTAAAGCGAAGCGATGTAGCAAAGCAACGAAAAAACAGACGGAACTAATTTCGTGAACTGTTCCGACATCTTGAGAAGCGTTGTCCCTGCGGCTTCCATGACAATGGCAAGTAAAAGAAAAACGTAATTAAGCATGGATGAAAAATAAAAAACATTAATGGGCCGCAGGATTGGGAATTTTGAAAATTGTGTCGTTTCATGTAAATTCAAAAAGTGTCAATTTAGAAGAAAATGTTTTCAAAATTCAAGGCCATTCTGAAGTTGGTACCTATAAAAATGCTTTTAATGCATTTTATAGGTACAGAAACTGAAAATACATAGTGCAGAGGATAGCTACGAACTATTTTTGAGTTTTTAGACGTTATAGAATGTTTGAGAGTATATTCGGCAACGCTGTTATAACGATGCACGAAGTGCCTTTGTGTCCCGTCTATTCTCTAGGTGCGACGATGGGGAGCTTGCTTAGGTCCAGGTTGATGGTGATGATTTCTCCGGTGAGCGACATGATGGTGCCCGTGGAGGGGATGAATGTGCCGATGATTTTGCCGAAACCGTCGCTTACGGTCATGTTTGTTGGAGCGATGAGGTAGTATTGAGTCCCCAGTTGGAAAAAATAGCTGGTTTCGATTACGACGATATTTTGCGGGATTTTGAAGCTTGTATTTTCGGAGGAACTCTTAGCAACGGAATCTTGGGTCGCTCCGCTTTCGGAGCAGCTCCAGATGGCGGCGAGAATGCCTGCACATGCCAAGATTCTGATATGCTGTTGCTTCATTGTTTCCCTTTTTTCCTCGTAATTCCATGTTATAAATTACAATGTAAATTTTTGTTTAATGTATAGAATAAGCATTTTGTAATCTTAAAATGTTCTTTTTGCGTTCTCAGCGATGCCTTGATTTGTCGCAGATCACACAATTACAAAAGCAAATGCCGGAATCTAGAAAGCATACAGCGTGGACCCTATCGGTCGTTGCACTTCCTCCAGGGTGACAAGCATGAGGGAAGCCTCCATGCCGGAATCTAGAAAGCATACAGCGTGGACCCTATCGGTCGTTGCACTCCCTCCAGGGTGACAAGCATGAGGGAAGCCTCCGGGCCGAGGGCTATAATTATACGGGGCGAAAATTGCTTATTGCGTGAACTTTTTTTTGGCGTGTTACTATCTTTTAAAGCATGAAAATGAAAAAGTTTGTATTGATTTCTGCGATTGGCTTTTTGGCCGCTTCCGCATTTGCTGCTCAGGGCGCTCCGATGGGGGCTTCTGTCGATCCGACTCCCGAAGAACAGAAGGCGCTCGATGCTTTGAAGGGCAAGCTCGAAGGGGCGATTGTTTGGGCGACGAGCCGTGCAAATTCGCTCCATGACATTTGGATCATGAATGCGGACGGAACGAACGCTCGCGCACTCACCAAGAGCAATAACGTGGATTGGTTCCCGCGTATTGCGCCGGACGGCTCGAAGGTGCTTTTTAACCGCAGTAAGGGCGGCTGGGTGCCCGAAAACGATGCAAACTATCCTGAAAAGTGGGATTTGTGGACCGTCGGAATTGACGGCACGAACGAAACGAAACTCGTCGAAAACGCAACGTGGGGCACATGGCGGCCTGATGGCAAGTCGATTGTGTTCAGCCGTGCGGGTAAGGTCTTTACGATGGACCTCGCAAGTAAAACGGAAACGCTTGTGCTCGATGGCGAAAAGGCGTTCAACAAGGCGGGCGTGATTCTGCAAGAGCCGAACATGAGTCCGGATGGGAAGCACCTCGCGATTACGCTGCGCGGCTCCATGCGCGAAACGGGCGTGTGGGACTTGACGAAGAACGCATGGACGAAGTCCGGCGACGGTTGCCAGATTGACTGGACGCTCGACGGCTCGAAACTTTACCGCGTGAATCCTACAGGCAACGGCGGAACGGCTGCCCCGAGCGAAATCCTGTGGTTTACCGCGAAAGATGGCAAGCAGGTGGAAAAAGTCGGTTTCTTCGGGATTCCGAAGAACGTGAAGTTGATGGACTTGCCTGGCCGCCGCAGTCACGAATATTTTCCGCGTATTTCTCCGGATGGCAAGTGGCTTGTGTGGGGCGCAACTGACAAGGGCCACGACCACGATTTGTTCGACTATGAACTTTATCTGTGGAAAATCGGCGAACCGTTCGAAACCGCAACGCGCATTACGTACAACAGCGGCAACGACCGCTGGCCGGATATCTGGTTTGGCAAAGTTCCTGTGAGTGCAGCGACCTCTGCGACGGATGCGGCAACGGCTGTCCAGTCTGCCGCGAATGCGACGGCTTCCGCTATTGCCGGCGGCGTGAGCGAAGCTAAGATGGATGAACTCATCAAGGCCATCGACCGCTTGACCGAAGCTGTGAAAGCGCTTGCTCCGCAGAAGTAAAAAGCCCCGCAGAAGTAAAAATGTACACCGAACCGAAATTTTTAGCGATGAAAGAGACCTCCAAGTTCAAACGCTTGGCGGAACTTTTGCGCGTTATCATTTTGCAATTAGGCGACGACGTGCCGCGTGCCCGTCGTGAATTCGAGACTTACGCCGAGTGGCTGCATTTGCCCGAATCCGAGCGCTTGGTGGGCAAGAATCAGGCGCAGATGATTGACCTGTACAAGACGTTCCGCACTCGCGCTGGCCTTGGCTTTGAACGCGATATTTATTTGGAACAGGAACCGGGTGACCGCGAAGTCGCTAACGAAAAGCCTATCCCGTTTGCCGTTCTCGTCCACAATCTCCGCAGTGCGTTCAACGTAGGCTCCATCATTCGCAGTACCGATTGCTTTGGTCTCGAAGGCGTTCACCTGAGTGGTTACAGTTGCGGCCCGGACCATGTGACGGTCAAGAGTGCCGCACGCGGTTGCCAGGAGTGGATTCCAATCAAGCGCTGGGACGATCCGTTCGAGTGCATCAAGTATCATCGCGAAAACGGCTACGAAATCATCGCTCTTGAAACCGGCGAAGACATCCCGAGCATCAATGATGTCAAGTGGCCCGAAAAGGGCTTGATTGTGCTTGGCAACGAAGAACTCGGCATCGCTCCCGAAATCATGGAACAAGCAACCATGAAAGTCACGATTCCGATGGCGGGTCGCAAGGCGAGCATGAATGTAGCCGGCGCATTTGCCATCATGGCGTTTTGCTTGCGAAGTGCGCATTGCGCGAAAGCTTAAAAAATCCTGCGGATTTTTCCGCAGGATTCCTCCTCCTTACAATTCCAAGTAGCTTAGTTCTTTACGCAGCGGACTTTTGCCGTTTTTTGTGTTTTTGTCTTTGCTATGCCGAAAGTGAAAGTAATCTCAAAAGAGGTGTTATCGACATTTCTGTTGCTATGATAGTGGGCCAATAAAATGGATGCCCATTCTTCGTCGATAGTTCCGTTGGCTTCAAGAGTGTTCCGCAGCGCGTTGTATTCGGCTTCTATATTGTTAGAGAAGGATTCGTGAGTGTATGTGTGATAGAATGCTTTGGGATTCGTCTTGTCCATTGGTTCAAGGTTAAAGTCGAATCGATTGTAGAATACTCCTGTTAAATCCTTTGTTTGCTGGCTATAGTCTATTTTCCAATTTTCGTTAAGCAGATTGTTGACTCCTTCTACATAGAAGAGTAAGGCTTCCCAATCCAGAGTGTTGGCGATGTGCCAGCCTGTAGGGCAGATACCCTGATGGAGTGAATCAATTGCACCGGCTGGAGCTTTGATTGTTATGACTTTGTTTTGTTCGTAATCCTCATCACTCTTATACGCTTCTCTTGAGAATTGTTGAATAGTGTCTGTTGTGCTTGCGTCAATCTGCATGGCGGTTGTCCAACTATAGAGACCATAAGCGCTAGAGTCTTGCGAATTCGGTATTGCGTACTTCAGGTCTTCAGCCATCCATTCGTAATTCTTTCTGTTGTATGTAAAACTAACTGTCTTGTATTGCTGACCGTCTCGCGGATCCGTCATTGTTCCCGATTGGTGTTCGATTCTCATTGTGAGGGAATCAATGTGTTCTTTTGTTGTTAATTCCCAGTAATGGCCATTGCAAATAACGTAGCCAGAATCCAAGATGGTTTCATCTCCGTAATAACCGAATGTTACGATAGGTTTGTTGAATTGTCTGCGGTTTCCCCAAAGATTTTCGGTGCAGGGTTCAATTCCCATGTAACTTGAAAATACCAATTTGCTGAACTCATATTTTTTCTTTTTAACACTGAGATACTCGTATGAACCCTGTTTTTCCCTTTCTTCAATCTCCTTTTCGTCTATGTTTTCCATTTCGCTGTGTTCATGGAGTGTTTCATAAGCTAGGGTTGCGACATGTTGCATAATGGAATCGCTGAGAATGCCGTCATCTGCGAAATCATCGGCAATTCTATCGATGTAGTCTTGTAACTTGGAGCAGTTGATGTTTTTATTTTCCCAATGCTCCATTTCGTCGCCTTTGCGATCCCAAGGGTCCCACAAGTATCGATCGTCAATGATAAGGCTTATGTTGTAAAGCGTCCTGTCTGCTTCAGAGGTGTTGAATATGTTCAAATCTTCGGCTGAAGAAACGTCTATATGGACTCCGAATGCTCCAAGAATTTCCGAAGCGGCCTGTTTCTTGGCATTTGCAAAGGATTTTCCAGATTTGACCAAGTTTAAAACTCTCTTGTATTCAAAATGCGTCAAGAGGTTTATGTTGGATGTTTCGCGGTTTTCCAAATTAGAAACAGCGTCAAGACGCATGGGGCATTCTGACCGTTGACCGTTGTGTTCGTGAATGTAGTAGCCTTCGGCAGAAAGAAGTGCGTACTGACTTTCCAGATT
Source organism: Fibrobacter sp. (assembly GCF_017545445.1). Taxonomy (GTDB): domain Bacteria; phylum Fibrobacterota; class Fibrobacteria; order Fibrobacterales; family Fibrobacteraceae; genus Fibrobacter. Next base: position 20,759 of record NZ_JAFWOM010000130.1, on the reverse strand, counting down.
GATGCTGTCAATTGCGAAATCGCCTTTGTCGCCGGTGATTGTGGTGTTGAATTCTCTGCCTGTTGGTTCGAGTGTCCCGTTGGCAGATGTTTCCTTGATGACGACGTTGGAACCTTTTACGAGAGGGCCTTTTTGTGCCGCACCGGCAATTTTTTTGTTCGTAAGAGCGACGATGCCTTCGGTCTCTTCGCTGATGCCTCCAGCGGTGTCGTTTCCGCTACAGGCGCAAATGCATGCGATAATTGCAAGTGCATTAAAAAGCTTTAAAGAATAAGTTCTCATGGTTTAATCCTCCTCGTTATTCAGTGTATCTTTTGCTCTTTTTTTGATATTTTTTGTTAAAGGGAAAAGTTGCATGTTGAGTCTGCAAATTTTTTCAACATCATCTTCGGCAGATACGATTGCAAAAATTTTCTGGCGGCATTCCTTTAACGTTTCGATGACCTGGTTGTAGCTTTTTTCCGTCACGCCCATGGTGAGGCCGCTGAAATGCCTTTCTGAAATGGGAAGGTCGTCAAACGCTTGCAAGGCGAATTCACCCATTTTTCGTATAAGCGAATGTATAGGCACGGAGACGAACTCCAAACGCCCTGTTGTGAGTAACTTGTCCGTTTGGTGGAAATGCTTTCTTTCGTCAATGGTCAAAAAATTGTTCTTGACTAGGAAATTGAGGCTGTCGTTTATTTCGGCTGCGGTGACCGGAATGCGGATAGCCTTCGCGATTTCGAGCGGCTTTGCTCCGGGCATGTTGGGAGCAAGTTCACGAACGACGGAGTGGAGCCAAGATTCGTAGTAGGCATAAGATTCGTTACTCAGCAATTTGACTTTATGTGCCGATGTTATTTGCTGGATTTTTTCGAAGTATTTCTTTTTCTGTTGGTTGTCCTTTGCGTTTTCGTATTGAACCAACAGCATGAAATAGTCGTATTCAAAATCATGCAGATCCATGGCCATGGCGGTCTTTTGTGCGCCCTCCTCCACAAGGCGTGTTTTGTGATCGCAGACAAGTTTGAGATAGGAAGCTGATGCGAAACCGGCCTCTTTGGCGAACTCCCTCCAAGTGAAAGCGGAAAGGCGCTTCCTCTCGGTGTAGTAGTCCAGTATGTACTGGTGATAGTCTTGATATTCGATGATTGATTTAAGCATGTCTAAAAAATAGAGAAAAGAAATGGGAAAGTCAATAGGTATAAAACAAAAAATTTAAAAATATTTGAAAAATTGAGTTTTTGTGTTCTTTATTTTGAAAAATTTTAATTTTATAAAACAAAATTGAGTGGATGTAAAACAAAATGGAGAAAATCTAGCACAAACGTCCCTTTAAATCATTTTAGTTTGCTAAAAAAGAATGAAAAAATGTAATTTTGTAGCTATGAAGGAACTCGTTCCCCTATTTATATTAGTCATGTTGTTAGGATTGTGCGGCTGTACGGAGTCGGATTCTTTGGATTCCAAAGATTTAGGCTATTTGGAGTCGCTGGACTTGAAAGATTTCTCGTTGGTTCGGGCCAAGGGCAAGTCCGTATTTTTGGGGACGAACGATTCTGCGGCACCGATAAGCGCTCGCCCGATGATGGAATCCAAATTTGATTATGATTTTTGGATGGGCGATCATGAAGTGACTTGCAAAGAAATGGGGATCTCTTGTGCGGATTCGTTGCCTGCAACGAATGTTACTTTATTTGATGCTATCTTGTATAGCAATCGGCGCAGTGTTGCTGAAGGTTTTGACACGGCTTATTTTTATACTTCGGCGACTTTTGATAATAGCGGATCTTGTGTGGGGATGGAAGGGCTTGTGTTTCGCCCCGAAGCGAATGCTTACCGCTTGCCGACTGAGGCAGAATGGATGTACGCGGCGGGCTTGAATTGGAATCCGAAAAATAGTTGGAACAGCGAGAATTCTGGCTATGAACTGCATCCTGTTTGCACGTCGAAAGAGGGGAAGGATGGCTTTTGCGACATGGCGGGGAATGCCGCGGAATGGGTCCATGACTTTAAAGTCCGTTTCCGTTCCGACGCTGTGAGCAATTTTGCCGGTGGCAAGAGGGCGAATGGTTTGGATGAACGCGTCGTGAAAGGCGGTAGCTTCCGCAACGGAGCTGCGTCTATTCGCTTGTACCGCAGGGACGATGTCTATACGGTGACTTCTTCGACGAAAGCCGATTACGTCGGGTTCCGTTTGGCGTTTGGTGCAATTCCGAGCCCGACGTATCTGGATTCGCGTGGCGAAGATAACGTAGTTGGGTATTCGCTATTAGTTAATTCTAAAACTGTAAATGATTTTGTCGGGGCGGAACATGCAAAGTTGGTCTTTAAGGATGATGCAACGGAGCGTTTGGTTTACGTCAATTTCGACGGGGCGGTGCGTTCTGTCGATGAATTCCCGGTTGATGTAGGGTATCATTCCGATATCTCGCCGGATGGAAAATTTGTCGCTTACTCTACGGGACTGGAAGGCATTTCTGGAAAATCTGAAATCCGTGTGCGCCGCCTTGATGCTTCGGGAGTCGAGCAGGTTTTGCCTGTAGAATCTGCGACGATTCCGCGTTGGCGCGTGCTGGAGAACGGCGATACGGTTCTTGTTTATGTGACTGATGCCGGGAACAATAAGGACGAGGCGGATTTCTTGAAACGCGGAACGTATCAAGTTTCGTTCTCTGGGCAAAATGCGAATGGAAACTTCGGTAAGCCTGAAAAGCTTTTCGATGGTGCGTATCACGGGGGCGTTTCGCCAAACAACGGCATTGCAGTGACGGGCTCCACTCTTTTGCGGGCTCGCGTCGGCGAGAAGAACCAAGTCTGGTACGATGGGAAGCAGGCGTGCAACGTGTCGCTGAGCCATGGCGGTGCGAATAAAGTCTTGTTCCTCGACTTTGGCGGAAAACTGGGACGTGAATTTGTCGGAAAATCTTATGGAACGCACGAACGCGTGTTGATTGCCGATAGTACAGGCAAGTTAATCAATTCAGTAGCAGCTCCGGTGGGCTACACGTTTGACCATACGGAATGGATTGCGGGTTCGGATTCGATTTTTGTGGCGACGCTTGTGGATGTGAACGGTGCTCACCGTAAAATAGTCCTGGTGAATGAAAAGTCGGGCGAAACGTTGCCTCTTGTCGAGGGCGAAGATTTGTGGCATCCTGCGTTGTGGTCGGGCGAGAACTCTTTTGACGAAAGTTCTTGGAATTTTGATAGCCTTGGTGTCTATTATGCAGAACACGATCAGTATTGGCGTATTTTGCCTCAAAAAATGTCTCTGTTATGGAAATATCGTGATTCTGTAGAAGTGGCTTGCTTAGGAAATTCTCGCATGCTGCACGGTGCTATTGCAGATGAATTAAATTTTTTTGCACTCAATATGGCAACGATTCCTTGCGACATGCATTGCATCGAATTTCTTTACGAGACTTATATTTCGCTGCATCTGAAAAACTTGAAGTATTTGGTCATCGGGCTTGATTTTGATCTTTGGAACGAATACGAACCCATGGGTTCTGTTAACGTCAATCGAGGGGATGCGCTTGGATTCCAGTACGATGAAAACCATGATTATTGGCCTGATGGGGTTGATAGTTTATTTGTATCTCGCGTGGAAGAAATCGCGAATGCCGAGAAAGATGAAGACTACGTGGATATGCGTAAACGCGCTGGCTGGATTCCTAGAACTTGTATAAACGATTGGGAGTCAAACGGAACCGGCTACGTTGAAATTCAGCAAGATAGCACTTGGAACAATGATGATTCTCGTTACGAGTCCAATTATGCCGAATTGGAACGCATTTTGGATATCGCGAAAAGAAAAAATATCGTTGTTGTCGGAGTCATTTTCCCGCTAAGTCCTTATTACAGAAATACGGGGAGTTATGGCCGTTATGGCATGCGGCGTTCTACGGCGGAAATGCTTATCCAGCGGATTAAAAAGATCGCCGAAGAAAATAAAAATTTTGTCTTGATGGATGAGAATAAAATGGGAAATCATGATTACTTTGGAGATGTCGCGGCAGATTACGATCACTTGTGCGACAAGGGGGCTGAAATGTTTACTTCACGCCTTGATTCCCTGCTAAAAACGCTTGAAAAAGGTTGCGAAAAACGGTAGCTTTTGGCGAATTTTTCTATCTTTGCCGGAGCATGCAAAACAACTTAAAAACACGTGTCCTGATAGTCAATGATGATGGGGTAGAAAGCGCCTATATGCGTTCTTTGGCGTCTGCTCTTTCGCAGGTGGCCGAGGTGTTTGTGTTTGCCCCAGAATCGGAACAGAGTGGCGTTTCTCATGCGTTTACGGTTCGCCGTGGTCTTTCTCTCAGAAACGTGGCCGAACGTGTGTATGCCATGTCGGGAACTCCTGCTGATTGTGCCAAGTTTGCGATAGGGCATTTTGCCCAGCACGGAACAGGGTCTGAGGGAGGTGGTCCGGGTGCTTTTGACGTGTGTTTTTCAGGCGTGAACGTGGGCGAAAATTCCGGCGTGTCGTCGCTTTATTCGGGGACGGTTGCCGGGGCGCGAGAAGCCGCTCTTTGGGGCGTGCCTGGCGTTGCACTTTCGCTGCGGGGCGGGGATTGTCTTTTGCAGGCTGCAATTGATTTTGCGGTTCGTGTCGTGAAAAATGGCTGGTATCGCGAAATTCCTACGGGCGTGTTCTGGAACGTGAATTTTCCAAAGGCTACTGCTGAAACCTTCAAGGGGTTCAAGGCGACAAGGATGGCCCTTGGTATGTTTACGGACCACTACTCCCATGATGGGGGACTGTGGCAATTGGATGGCGAAAAACTGTGGGATGAGCAACCCAAGGATAGCGATGACTATCTGTTGAATCAGGGGTATGCAACAGTCACTCCGCATAAAATCGACCAGACCGATGAAAAAAGTTTGAAGAGGATAAATGAAATGTTAGCGGGAGGTGAATGGTAGAGAAAGGTATTAGGGTTTAGGTATTAGGTCTTAGGATTTATAATCGCGGTTAAGGTTGGTGAGCTTGCCGAACCATGCCGCTCTTTAAAGAGTTTTTGCGTAGCAAAAGATTATTCACCTACCTCCTACAACCTAACACCTGTAACCTAGCCACTAATCACTAACCACTAACCACTAACTGAGGAATAATAATGTCAGAAGAAATGGTACCTGGATCGCAGTTCAAGAGTCTTGTCGAACAAGACATGCAGGACTGCTATCTTCGCTACTCGATGAGCGTTATTGTCGCTCGAGCATTGCCGGATGCCCGCGATGGCTTTAAGCCGGTGCACCGCCGCGTGATGTACAGTATGCACAAGTTGGGCGTGGTTCCGAACAAGGGAACGGTCAAGTCTGCCCGTATTGTGGGTGATGTTATCGGTAAGTACCACCCACATGGTGACGTTGCTGTTTACGATACTCTTGCCCGTATGGCGCAGGATTTCTCGTTGCGCTATCCGCTGGTGTTTGGTCAGGGTAACTTCGGTTCTATCGACGGTGACAGCCCGGCTGCCATGCGTTATACCGAAGCGAAGATGAACAACCTTGGCGCCCTTATGCTCGAAGATCTCGAAAAAGAGACGGTCGACATGGGCCCGAACTACGATGAATCGCTCGAAGAACCGCTGGTGCTCCCGTCTGCGCTCCCGAACATGATTGTGAACGGAACATCGGGTATTGCTGTAGGTATGGCGACGAATATGGCTCCGCACAACTTGCGCGAAGTCGGTGCCGCTATCCATGCTTTGGCTGAAAATCCAGACTTGACTGGCGAAGACCTCATGGAATATGTGAAGGGCCCAGACTTCCCGACAGGCGCTATTGTCTGTGGCCGTTCTGGTATTCGTGAAGCTTACCTCACGGGGCATGGCCGTGTGCGTGTGCGCGCTCGTACTGAAATTGAAACGGATTCAAAGGGCAAGCCGCGTATCATCGTGACGGAAATCCCGTACATGGTGAACAAGGCCGAACTCTGTAAGAAGATTGCTGATCTCGTTCGCGATAAGCGCGTTGATGGCATTACGGATATTCGCGATGAATCTAGCCGCGACATTCGTATTGTGATTGAACTCCGCCGTGATGCAGTTGGCGAAGTTGTCTTGAATAACTTGTTCAAGTACACGCAGTTGCAGACAACGTTTAGTATTTACAACTTGGCGCTCGTCAATAACCTCCCGAAGCTCCTTACGCTCAAGGATCTTTTGCAGGTTTATATTGACCACCGCCTCGATGTGATTACGCGTGCAACGCAGTTCGATTTGAAGAAGGCCGAAGCCCGCTTGCATATTATCGAAGGCTTGCGCATCGCAACGCAGAATATCGATGAAGTCGTGCAGATTATCAAGGCGAGCAAGACAACCGAAATTGCAAAGCAGAGCTTGCAAGATCGCTTTGGTTTGGATGAAATCCAGTCGCAGGCCATCGTTGACATGCGCCTCGGTCAGCTCACCGGCCTCAACCTCGAAAAGTTGGAAGCCGAGTACAACGAACTCGTGGCTACCGTTGCCGACTTGAAGGACATCTTGGAAAAGCGCGAACGCCGCGTGGCTATCATGCTCCAGAAGCTCGATGCCGTTGTTGACAAGTACGGTGACGATCGCCGCACGACGATTGGCGAAGCTATTGATGATAGCGATGACGAAGACCTCATTGCTGAAGAAGAACAGGTTATTACGCTCAGTAAGGAAGGCTACATCCGTCGCTTGCCGATTGATACGTTCAAGGCCCAGAACCGCGGTGGTAAAGGTATCATCGGTGCTGGCCTCAAGGACGAAGACAACGTGGAACAGATTTTCACGGCTAGCACGCATAGCTACTTGCTCGTGTTCACGAACAAGGGCCGCGTCTATTGGACGAAGGTCTATCGCTTGCCGGAAGGCGCTCGCAATGGCAAGGGCCGCCCGATTGTGAACTTTGTCGCCCTCACGGAAGGCGAAAAGGTGCAGGCGATTGTGCCGGTCCGCAAGTTCGGTGGATACTTCTGCCTCGTGTTTGCAACCAAGAAGGGTATCATCAACAAGATGGACCTCACGCTCTTTAGCCGTCCGCGCAAGGCTGGCGTCAATGCCATTAGCCTCGATGAAGACGATGAATTGGTTAAGGTTCAGCTCGTGGGCATGTCTGCCGAAGAATACGAAGCCAGCAAGAACGCCTCTGACGACGATTCTGCAGAAACCGTTGATGGTTCGACGAGCTCACCAACCGACGATGGTTCGACTGATTCGGCAGGCTCATCAACCGGCTCACCAACCGATGCTTCTGAAGAAGAATCTGGCGATGCCGAAGACTTCGCTAACCGTCCGATTCCGAAGGACCTCTTGATGATTGCGACCAAGAACGGCCAGGCGGTCACGTTCCCGATTAGCTGCTTCCGTGCTATGGGCCGTGGCACTCATGGTGTGAAGGGCATTACGCTTGCCGAAGGCGACGAAGTCATTTCGCTCTTGTGGCTCAAGGCCGGCAACAAAATCTTGACCATTACCGAAAAGGGTTATGGCAAACGTTCTGAACCGGGCTCTTACCGCGTGACCCGCCGTGGCAGCAAGGGCGTCCGCAACTTGAACGTTACAGACAAGATTGGTGCCGCCGTGTTCGTGGAAAGCGTTGCCGACGACTACGACTTGATTATCACGAGTAAGGACGGTCAGGTCATCCGCATCAAGGCTGCCGATATCCGCCTTACGGGCCGCAACGCTCAGGGCGTCAAGGCGATTACGCTGCGCGATGGCGACGTCGTGAAGGATGCAACCGCACTCCCGAGCGTCGAGGATATCGAACAGGATAGCGCCGATGCCAAGGAAACCTTCGACAAAGTCAAGGGCGTTGAAGTCGATGACGATTCCGTTGTGAAGGACGATGCTGAAAAGCAGGACGTCGGCCCGACGGAAACCGAAGAATAAACTGCTAGGTTCGCATAAGCAATAAAGCCCGTCTCGGTGAACAGACCGAGCGGGCATTTTTTTTCATGTCACCCCGGCCTCAGTGCCGGGGTCAGTTTTTCATCTTGTCATGCCCGTCCCGGAACAGTGTCCGGGATGACAATCGGGCATCTTATGCTTTTTTGCGAAAATATGCTACTAAAACGCGTGTAATGGTCCTTTTAGTAGCATGTTTTTTATGTTGTGTGTACTTGTGTACGGGCTTGCTGTGAAAAAAGTGCTACTAAAAATTGTTTTTACGCCCATTTGGTAGCATTTTGTAGAGGATGGTACGGCATTAGTTGTTGAAATATGATGAAATTTGATTAGCTTGTATGAAAAATGTGCTACCAAAAGCGATAATCAAGCCGTTTTGGTATCAAAAAATCGCTTTTTCCCTGTTTTCGATTCACGATTTTGCCATTTCAGTCTTAAAAAGTGCTTTTTTGTTGTATTCGTAATGGAGGGGGCGTAGCTCTATTGCGTTTTTATGGGTCTTGCGACTGTCTTTTGTGTCATATAGCTTTTTTGATAAGTTTTTTGGGCGAAAAAGCCCGAACGTAGGCATTCTTCTATTGCTTTTCATCACAAACGAATTTAAATTATTTAAAAAGGATTTGGAGAGGTGTGTTATGTCTTTAAAAAAAATACAGCTTTTGGCAGCATCTGCATTGACTGTTGCAGCATTTGTTGCTTGCGACAATGCGAGTTCATCCCCGGAAGGTTTGAATGATGATTTGAGTGTTGTCGAGAATTCTGGTAGCGATAAAGCTCCGACATTGCAGTCGCAAAAGGGAACGGCGGATGTGCCGGATGCTTCGGGCAAAATTCAAGGAACAGTCAATCAAGTCGCGGCACAGGATGCTGTTGAAGAATTGTCTGAAGTTTCGACGGACGAGGTTTCACAGTCTAGTGCTGATTCCGCTTCGTTAGATTCTATTATGGACATTCTTTTCCCCAATGGCATTGACGGCATCGATACGGCCCGTCATGACCCCGACAGCGTGGGCGTGTGGCATTTCTACGATTCCAAGGAATCGCACATGAATCCGAACTTCGCTTACGGCTCGATGACGGACCCGCGTGATGGGACAGTCTATAAGACGACGCAGATTGGCGGCAAGACTTGGATGGCCGAGAACCTGAACTACTTCGACATCGAAGGGGCTGCGAGCTCAATCAAGAACGACTGGTGCTACTGGGATAAACCCGAGAACTGCGAATCGGCGGGCCGCCTCTACACGTGGAAAGTGGCGAAGAGGGTTTGCCCCGAAGGCTGGCGTTTGCCGACGAAGGCGGACTGGGAATCGTTGTTGCAAGAAGTCGGTGCCGATTCCTTGAACGAGATCCTCTGGAAAGGCTCTAGCAAGCTCAAGTCCGTGAATGGTTGGGAGAACGAAGGCAGCGGTACTGATGATTTCGGCTTTACAGCGCTCCCCGCGGGCATGAAATTTACCACTCGCACCCAGGATGGATTTACCTATCACGGTTGCTCTTCCCTCATGTGGGCTGCTACGGAGGCCGACGGCGGCGCTGCGGATTCTCTCGCTTACCACATGTACTTGGATTGCAGCAACGACAACGCCATCGTAAATACTGTGAGAAAAATCAATGGACTTTCGGTCCGTTGCGTGAAAGATTGATTGTTTATGATATTTTAACTTGAATAATAGCGATGCCGTAGGTATATTTTATAATGCCTACGGCTATTTTTTTGGTGATGGTGTTTTTGAAAGTCGTGGGTGAGGATTGGAATTGGATATGAAAAAGAATCACGTCATTGCAAGCATTGCTAAGCCTTCTATCATCTTGTTTCTGGCGTCCTTTGCTTTTGCTGACCCGCCAGGAAATTTGTCTGGTTGGAATCTCGTTTTTGAAGATAACTTCGACGGAACCTCGTTGGATACGAAAAAGTGGAACTCGACGTACAACTGGGGCCCGACGCACAACCACCGTGCTTACTGTGCCAAGGAAAACGTGATTGTCTCCGATGGCACGCTTAAGCTCAAGGGCGAAAAGAAAACCCATCCAGATGCCAAGGGGAAAAAGGCGAAGTTCAACAACAAGGAAATTCCGGTCGATTACACTTCGGGCGCGATTGACACCAAGGGCCATTTCGAAGTCAAGTACGGATATATCGAAGGACGTTTCAAGGCTCCGTGGCAAAAGGGCACTTGGCCTGCGTTCTGGACTCTGCAAGATGGCTGGCCTCCTGAAATCGACATTCTGGAAATACCTGCATCGCGTAAGCAGCACCATTATTATCTGCATTACACCGACCCGAGTTGGTACAACAGTCATGGCTCGGCTTGGGATCACGAAGCCTCTTTTGGCGGACACAAGGACGATAACACGGATCGTTCCGCCGGCTTCCACACGTATGCGGTGGAATGGGATGAATCGACTCTCAGTTTTTACTTTGACGACAAAAAGTTCGCTAGCTATAACCGTCCGACCGAAATCAGGCAACTTTCTGCACAGTACATCATCGTGAACTTGGCTATTGGCGGCTGGGCTGGCGATGACATCGAAATCACGGCGGACAAGCCTGCGTATTTCGAAGCGGACTGGGTTCGCGTGTGGCAGGCAAAGCCCGCGAAACCGGATACGGTGCGCATTATGTCGATGAACTTTGGCACATGCATGGTCAAGAATGCAGAGGGAGGCCTCTCGCTTGGCGACTGCAAGGGCGATAATGCGATAGCGACGATTACGCCAATCTCAGGTTCTTACCGCATCAACTTTGGCGACGTGGTTGTTGAAATCCCGAACGAAAAAACGGATGCTGGCGTGACGGCAGGGCTGTACAAGTGGAACGGCGGTGCTCATCAGAAAATTGCAATGGAAAAGCAATCTGGCTACGAAGGAAATGTTGTTCGTATGAAAATGCAGAACAGCGGACATTATCTGCGTGCAACTACGGATGGCGAACGCGTGGTTCAAAGCTGGAACGACGATTGGCCGTGGTATCAGATGTGGCGATTGCTCAAGCTCAGCGATGAAATCCCGGCAAAGGACACTTCGAAAACGTCAATCAGCTCGGCAATGCGTTCTACGGCACACGTCTATGGCAGTAGAGTTTATCGTGAAAATGGAAAACTCGTTGTCGAATTCGGCGAAGGTGCTCGTCACGAAGGTCCTTTAAATGAACCGCGTGAATTCCGTAAATACGATTTCAAAGGTCGGACAATCAAGTAATTGTAACCTGCTTCTTGTCATCCCGGACTTCGTTCCGGGAGGTCGTCTGCTGAAATAAAAAAATCTCGGTTAAAACCGAGATTTTTTTTGTAGTCTATTCTTTTCTCTTGTAGCCGCTGAGTCCAAGTAAAATCAGGGCCGGTGTGTAGAAATACCATACAAAGTTATTCGCAACCGTGGCGACGATTTCTTGAACGGTGTGGTCGTCACCGGTAGCAAGCGAGATGCCCACGCATACGTCACAGCAGAAAAAGAGAATCATGCCGCGCTTGATGTTGCTTGCGTTTTTAGCAGGGAAGTAGCCTTTCTTTGGGACTTTGCAGGCAACATAAAGCGAGCAGAAGAGGAATGCTGCGTAAGTTGCGATGATAGGGATGGTCGGCCCTTCGAAAATGCGGAACAGGTGGAGGGCGTTCGTGATGAACATGACCGCAAAAGGAATGGTCAAAATCCAAGGCGCTTTGTTGTCAGTATCGCTTGTGCGCGTGTGGCGGAAAATGAATAACGCTTGCACCACCATGAAAAAGCAGATGCCGAGTAGCGTATAATCGCTGCGATGCTCCAAAATGCTAGCGTAATTGTGCATGATTTTCAGGCAGAAATCTGCACACAAAGCCATGGCGAACCCGGCTTGCAAAAAGTTTCGGTCGCGCTTGCAAAGGCAATTTCCGCCAATGAAAAACACGACAATCGTCATGATGGCGGTAACGGCGAACTTGGCAATGTTCTGATAATTACTGCTTTCAACGAGGCATTGCTCGACAGCACCGCAGTTGTAAAATACAAGCCAGTCCCTCACGAAGAACGTAATCATGAGAATCCCGACGACAGCCAAAAGCAAGGTAATAAGTTTTTTCTTGTTCATGATTTTAATATAAACAATTTTTTATGTTTAACATCTTTCGCCAACAAATTCTACGCCTTTTTTCAAAAATTCCTTGAAAGTGCTATAAGCAGGAGGCTTCGGCCCTTTTGACTTTATTTCAAATCTGGCTGTTTGCTTATTCCATTTGAGCGTCATTTGGACACATTCTAATGACGAATAAATGTCGGATATTTTCTTTAAATCATTGGCAATTAAAAGAATATCCTTTGTAGAAACTTTTCCATTGCCAAATTCTTTTATTGTGTTGTCGAATATCTGCTTCTGCTTGGGAGGTATTTCATCGTACTTTCCTTCTGCTGCCAAAAGAAGGGTGGCGTTATCTACATGGGCTGCAATCTCCCTAAAGCATCGTCTCGCTTCAAAGCTCATATGACCGAACTTCTTATTTATTTCCCCTGTTGCTTTGTAAGTGAGACCGTTCACATCATTAGGGGCTAAACCGAATGGCAGCATTTTAAGATGAACTTCCATTTCGGTGCCAATTTTAGGAATGTCAAATGTTAACAAAAAGGAGGATGTGCTTGGCTTTTCTACATGATTGCCAACAAAAGAATCAAGACTGAAACCTACAGGCATAACATCCTTGATGTCTCTACTAGCCGAAGATTCTTCATAATAATTGCAAGACGTTTCTTCGTATTTGACGTATGTGTATTTCCCTTTTGCATCCTTGAATGCTGCCGCTTTAGCTTTGCATTCATCCATGGAGGGTGGCAGACTTGTTCCTCCTGATGTTTCCACATAGCCATTGGGTATAGCGTACGTTATATGTCCGAATGGAATCCCCATGTTTTTTAAATCTTCGTCATCGTTGGCATCCGCTTCTACAGCTTTCCATGCGTTATAGCAATTCGACACCATGTTGAACAAGCTTTCTTTCATCGTCTGGGCACAGGCGAATGAAACGAATACAAAGAATGCTAAAATGGTAGTTTTCGTTCTCATTGTTTGAATTTCTGTATTTAAACGATTTTTTTCTCATGATGTCATGGCGGACTAGATCCGCCATCTATATGGACTTCCGTTGAAATAAATCGGCGATAATATCATAGTTTGATATTTAACATCTAAAACCAACAAATTCTACGAATGCTTTGCCAGTATCATCATCCAAAAAATCCTTGAATGTACTGTAAGCAGGAGGCTTCGGCCCTTTTGACTTTATTTCAAATCTGGCTGTTTGCTTATTCCATTTGAGCGTCATTTGGACACATTCTAAAGACGAATAAATGTCGTACATTTTCTTTAAATCATTGGCAATTAAAAGAATATCCTTTGTAGAAACTTTTCCATAGCCAAATTCTTTTATTGTGTTGTCGAATATCTGCTTCTGCTTGGGAGGTATTTTATCGTACTTTCCTTCTGCTGCCAAAAGAAGGGTGGCGTTATCTACATGGTCTGCAATCTCCCTAAAACGAAGTAATGGTTCTTCAAATTCTGAAACTTTCCTCGTTTGTTTGTATGTGAGACCGTTCACATCATTAGGGGCTAAACCGAATGGCAGTATTTTAAGATGAATATCCATTTCGGTGCCAATTTTAGGAATGTCAAATGTTAATAAGAAAGAGACTGTGCTTGGCTTTTCTACATGATGGCCAACAAAAGAATCAAGACCGAAACCTTCTGGCATAACATCTTTGATGTCTCTACTTGCCGTAGATTCTTCATAATACCTGCAATAATACAGGTCGTACTTGACGTATGTGTATTTCCCTTTTGCATCCTTGAATGCTGCTGCTTTAGCTTCGCATTCATTCATGAATGGAGGATCTGCATCAGTTATTCCACTTGTTTCTACATAGCCGTTGGGTATATCGTACGTTATATGTCCGTATCCAAAATCCTTTAGTTCCGCGTCGTCGCTAGCCCATCCTTCTGCTTTTGCTTTTTCCCATGCGTTATAGCAATTCGACACCATGTTGAATAAGCCTTCTTTCATCGTCTGGGCACAGGCGATTGACGCGAATGCTAAGAATGCTAAAATAAAATTTTTATGGAACATGCTGTTATCCGGGTACTAAAGTATGTTATTTTGTTACAATACATACTAAATTACAAAAAATGATATTTTAGTATGTAAAAATGTATGAAAAAACGACGAAAATAGCGTTAAAATTGTTTTTTATGTTTTTTTTTGCCCCAAAGGTACTCAAAGTAGTCATTTTTAGACAAAAATTACATACTAAATTCCTTAAATTTGATTTTTAGTATGTAATGAGAAAAATAACGATTTGTCAATTACATACTAAAACGCTTAAAACGCGTTTTTAGTATGTAATTCATACGTGAAGTTTTGCCGCTAAACAACAGATTTTAGGTCCACAAGTTCAAAGCGGTATTTCTGTTGAACGTCTGGGTATTTCTCGTGATCGACTTCGCTTAGAAACATCGATTTTTCGCGGAGCCAAACCGTATTGTCTCCGTAAAGGGCTCGGTAAATGACGTATTCGTCTTCGGTTTCGGAATGCTTGGCTACGCCTTCGACGATGTAGTAGCGATTTTTGAAGTGCTTGTAAATGCCGTGAATTTTGAGTTCTCTATTTTTCATAAAACTTTATCCTAAATGCTCATGAGTGACCATATTTTGTAATCTGTTACAATTCGTGAAAACCTGTTTTACACTATGCGTAATAATTTAAAATGAAAAAAAATTATTTTTTTATAATTTACTTTATTTCCCGCGAAACCGCAAATGCTTTTGTTATATTACTGCTCGTAAGCCTCTATGAGAAGCCCTGCTTCGGGAGTAATAAAATGATCTCTTTGAACGACTATCTGTTTTCCGGGAATACGGTACTGAAAATTTTGCATCAGTATTCGAATGACCTCAGAAACAGTGCTAAAGAATCGCGAAATAGCATTGACCTTGCGCATTCAAATTTTCTGATACAGATTATTGAATTGCTGGAGCACAATGACTTCCTCACCTCGCAGTCCCAAAGAATCAAAGAGTTCTACAAGTACATGACAAGGGAGTATCCGTTCCTTGCGTTTACCTTTAAAGGACGAATAAAGTCACTTGTCCGTGCCGAAGAAAAATTCAATGGATACATTCTTGAATTTATTTACAACTATTACCAGAAAAACGGAAAATTCCCATCCGAAGCTGAAATCAAAAGTAAACTGAACTTCCGTGATTTGATTGCTTACCGTATCGTGATTTCGATGCCGGTTTGCCATATCAAAAAAGGCGAAGAACGGAGCGAAGTCGAACGGAAATACTTGTATGACATTGCAAACGTCTTGCCCGAGTTTTTGGAAGAGCGCGGCTTTACTCCAGAAATTTCCAAGCATGCGGACGGCGGACATTGCGAGTTGCTTAAAGAGGCTGTTCAACCGTATTATCATGACTCGGTTGCAACTCCAAGAAGTTCTGGTTACCAGTCGTTGCATATAACGTTTTATGATAACCTTGCACGCTGCTATACGGAAGTTCAATTGCGTACAAAAGATATGGATGATTTCGCCGAAATTGGCGAGGCAAATCACTTTGGTTACGAAAAAACGCAGGAAAAACAACGTTCCAAGCACGACCAAATTCCGAGCGGCGAGTGTGTTTACTTTGACGAGGCTTACGAACGCTTGACGAAGTTGCAGGAAATTGAACTTGCGAAAATCGATGTGAACATGTTCAAGGCCATCAACAATCAGCTGATTAACGATGGCTGCGGGCTGTTCAGAGGCCGTCAAATTTTGCCGTTTGAACACCTGTCAAGATTCCAGAATGATTTGATAGATTAGCGTTTTGACGCCAGATGTAATGCGTCAACGTCGCAGCCACGGTCATCCTCGAAGCAACCTTTCTCGAAAGCATCGTCTTGGAAACCGTCATCCTGGAGCCGAAGGCGATAAGACAACCTCAAAAGGCGAGCGTCGCAACCGTACTTGAACGGGTATGACCGAGCCAAAGAGGTTGGGGCTTGCCCCATCCATACAGTTCTAAGTGCGTTGACGTTCTCCTGCAAAATATTTATAATGACAGTAGAATTGCCGTTGGGGGAATGTTATGCAAATTGATAAGGATTTGTTTTTCGAGTCATTGTACAAAAAGCTTAATCCAAGAAGCGGAGTATTTCAGCCGATAGATAATACAAATGAGACTGGCTGGAAAAAGGTACTTGACATCAAATGGAAAGGCGGTATTCATTATATTGTTGAAGGATATAGTCATTATAAATGGGGGTGGTGTTATGTTATGCGAAATGGACAGTTTATATCTACAATGTCTTACATTGCTTTGCGCTGTGATGATGGACTTAAATTTTTGCAACATCATATAGATGATATAGAAGACGGAAAATACAGAAATAAAAAGACCTGGCACGAACAGATAAAATCATTTGTTGAAGAAAAAAGTCTTGTGTCGTATATGAACAATACCAAGTGGCGTGAATTGGTGAATGACCTCATGGAAAAAGCGCCTTGGGATTGTGTGCAGTATAAAACTTTATTTGAAAAAAACGCACCCGAACCTGATGTTTTCTGGAATTTGCATGGTGATGAAGACTTTAACTTTGGGAGTAAAACTCTGGACTTATCGGAAATTGAATGGATGAAGATAAAGCATGTTGAGACGGTTCGTGAGCACATCGGGTTGCTTGTGCCGGATAAAATTCAGACCATTGATCATAAGTCTTTAATTCTGGAGATATTGCAGAAACACAGTATTCCGTATGAGTATAACGAATCAGAACAAACTTTTACTATTTACGGATATAGGTAGAATGCGCGGAGCGTAAAGGCCTGTAAAAGTCTTACTTTTGGGCTGTTTTTCGGGGAATCTGCTATAATTGGCGTTTCAAACGAATCTTCGCTTGATTATCCAATGCAATCAATCTATATTATACTTGTAATATGGGAAAGGAAACTCAAATAACCTTTATGCAGGCGAGGATTGTCAGGTTGGCGACGCAGGAATGGGGCCTATCTATGCATGCGGTCAACGCCTTATTCCAGAAGTATGGTATATATGCATATATCGAAAAGTTCTGGGATCTTTTCCATATTGAAGGGGATTTTGCTGTTTTGGACGATGTCCGTCAATACCTCGAGAAAAAAGGGGCGGTCATTGGTCAATGAATTAGTTGATGGAACAGTTCTCTATCATGGTAGTTATTGTGCGGTCCATGAACCCGATCTTGCTAAATGTGCTAAGTATAAAGACTTTGGACAGGGCTTTTGTCTGACTACGGATATTGAGCAGGCGCGGTCGTTTGCGAAGATTAGTCTTCGTCATGCTCTTGATAGCGGGAATGTAAACCCAAATCAAAAGTTTGGTGTTGTGTCGTCATTTCTTTTTAGCAGAAACGGCGAGATTCTTGAGAAAAATTTTCCCGTCGCCGATGTTTCTTGGCTTCACTGTGTTGTGGGGCACAGACGTAAATCGTCGTTCAAAGACGTTGTTCTGGAATGCCAAAAGTACGATATCATTGGTGGCAAAATAGCCAATGATGCGACAAACTTGACTATTGCCGCCTATATGCTTGGCGCTTATGGTGCGGTTGGCTCTAAAGAAGCGGACGATTTGTGTATTTCTCTTTTAATTCCTGAAAGACTCAAGAATCAATACTGCTTTAGAACAAGTCGGTCAATCCTTTGCCTTGACTTTCAGAAAGAGGAACGCGTATGGCTGTGACGCAGGAGAGGATTGATGCAGCCATAGACATGTTGATTTCTATGGTGGTGATGGACCTGGCTCACGAACAGGGACGTTCTGCGACGGAATTGATGCCGGAATTCTTGAGTTCCCGCACGGCTCGTCAGCTTTATGACGAAGAACAAAAACTTTGGTGTGAAGGTCCCGCGTACATAGAAGAAATGTACAAGAAGGAAATGCAAGAAGGCTAAACTCTGCGCTTTATTGATGTTTTTAATATTTTGTATTCAATTGAAAAAATCATATTCCCAAAGCTATCCCTTTCTCAGGAAATGGACTAACTTAAATAGCCAATGCGTCACGAGACAGGCGACAAGATGAAGAGCCGTGACAATCACATACATAAACATAGCTCTCAACGGCCAACCAACGCCCATTAAATGAGAGAATAGACGATCCACCCTCTCTCGATTGCAAGGCTCCACATTCGCATATTGCTCCTCTTCAAACATACCGTCAAAATTATATCCATAATAGGATAACAGAAAGCCTGTTGACAAATCATCGAAGGCCCAATAGGCCAAACTCAGAAAAATATTCAGTACTACGATAGCCACCACTAGCCATAGCCATTTTGAATGCTTTTCAGCAAAGGGTGCGAGAAAAAAAGGATAAGCTACAATTGCCACTGCTGACAACAACAAAATTGTGTTAATGATATTTTCCATCTTGTATCCTAACTATACGGTGGTAAAAATAGATCTATAGAGTCCCAATAATATAACTACGGATATTTTGCTCCAGGAATATCCTTGAGGATTTCTTTCCAGAAATCGCGGAATTCTTTTTCGGTGACGGTGCCGCCTGCGCTGAGTAGGCGGTAGTGTTCGCCCTGCCAGTGGTATTCGACGGGTGCGGCGTCAAAGCCGTTGCGCTGGTAAAAGTCGCGACGGCGGTTCCTGCGTTCGAGTTCCTCATCGTCTTTGGAATCTTCTTCGACTTCGATATCGACGACAATACGGGCGTCGGGATGCTTTTCGCGGATGGCCTGCAAAATTTGCGAGCCGTACCCACGGCAACGTAGTTCTGGCACAACTGCGAAATAAACGATGTTCGTGATGTCACCGTGTGAAATGGAATTCGAAAACCCGCAGAACGTAGGGGCTGCGCCGTTCTCGCCATCTTCCTTTTCGAAAAACGCCCAGAATTCCCGTTTGATTTTGTTGTCGAGCAATTGCTTCATCGGAATCCGCTCGTTTGCCGGGAACGCCGATTCATACAACGCCTGAACTTGCGGAAGATACGGTGAGCCTTTTTTTATTTCAATAATTTGTAAGGTTGTTGACATGTGAAATTGATATCCAAATTAAAACGATGGCTTTGTTCCTCACGCCAGAGTTTCTTGTTTGTCTTGTAATATTAAGTCGAGATTGATTTGAGCTTCTTCAAGCCCTTGCTCGGCTGCTTTTTGAAACCATGACACTGCTTCCGATTTGTCTTCGGGAACGCCATCTCCTTTAAAACACCTTACGCCGAGATTGAATTGAGCTGCGGCAAGTCCTTGCTCGGCAGCTTTGCGGAACCAAAAGGCGGCTTGCGCCTTGTCCTCGGGAATGCCATCGCCGTTAAGATACCTTATGCCGAGATTATTTTGTGCAAGTGCGACTCCCTGCTCGGCGGCTTTTTGGAGCCAGAATATGGCTTCAGATTTATCTTCGGGAACGCCTTCTCCGGTAAGATACATAACGCCAAGATCGTTTTGGGCATTCCCGTCGCCTTGTTCAGCGGCTTTACGATACCAAATGGCAGCTTCTTGTTTGTCTTCGGGGACGCCGCACCCGTAATCGAACATCCTTCCAAGACTGTATTGAGCTGATGAATTTCCTTGTTCCGCCGCTTTGCGATACCAAAAGACGGCTTTTTCATTATCTATGTGAACACAAGAACCTTCTTCATACGCCGTTCCAAGTTTGTACTGAGCCATCACATCGCCTTGCTCTGCGAGTTCTCGCAAACACCATGCTTCGATAAAGTCGAGTCCGTCTCTTGTTTTGCCGTCATAAGAAGCCCCCAAACGAGTCTTTATTCGATTTGGAATCGCTCTGAACTCCGCGATTTTGTCCAGAACTTTTTGCCTGTCTCCTGCATGTAAATACGTTATAAGCATGTAATATTCATGGCATTTTTCCTCTTCTGGAAAATAGGAATCAGGATCAGGATTCTCTTTGAGAAAACGTTTTACCTCGTCGTCAAATTGTCGGAAAACGTTGTCCCAAATCTTTTCGATATCTTCGTTGGAATATTTCTGTATTTTTTCTAATTCATACTCAGCCCCACGCTCATTCGTTCTAATGTCAAAAAGGTCGGGGGTCTTCAGTATTTTTACGCCATCTAACGAAAACGTTCCATTTCCTCTCAAGCTCATGGGTGCTTTTTTATTGCTGGACATTTCAAAAACATCCCACCATAAGTCGTCTATATAAAGGGGCTTGACATACAAGGTTGCTTCACTATAGCAATTGAGATGTTCCAAATAAAAATAATATCCGCCTTCAACTTTCCAATTGATGAAACTGCTTTGTTTCCACCCGAATTTTTTGGAAACGATTCTTCTGCATAAAGTATCTTTTTTTTCTAAATCACTCAACGCTTTGTTGATTTCTCTTTTTCCTGGCTTTTTTTTCGCTTGGCGAATTTCGTCATTCGATTTTACGTGGTATTTTTCGTACATTTCTTCCATGATTTGTCGAAGCTTTACCACAAATTTCGCAGGAGATGCTTCATCGTATTCCAAATCAAAAGTTTCATCCGCCGTAGTCTGCGACGCAGCTTTCCCCACGTAATATTTCCATACAGATATGTGAACCGCCATTTCTCCTGTCCATTCCAAGCAAAAGCCAACAGAAGTTTGATAGAAATTTTTTAGCGATTTCTTTTTCAATGCTTTCTTTAGAATATCCCATAGAACATCCCATCCACCGAGATTGTCGTATTCTTTTTCGGATATATATTTACTGTTTTCAAAACAAATTTTGATATGTTTCAATAAATCCTCATCGCTACAATCTCTACGTAATACGAATGCAGGGACTGTTGAACACCGTCCACGTTCATACACCCAATACTCTGTATAGACCTTAATATATTGAGAATCAATATATAAGCCTATCGCCTTAAAGAATTCTTTTTCCATAAATTCTCCAATTAT
>NZ_JAFWOM010000129.1 GCF_017545445.1 Fibrobacter sp. | reverse complement strand
TGCGTCTTAATCTTGTCGGCGTTCTTGGTGCCGCCGCTTTCGATGGTGTCGGGGTAGATAGTGCCCTGAGCCATCATCCACTGGTTCGGATCGAGGTTGAGCTTCGCCATTTCCTCGTCCTTCACCGTCAAGAATTCCTTGCCGATAATGCCGCGCTTGGTTTCGGGTGCAGTCACGCCCTTGAGCTTAGCGAGGAAGTGTTCGCTGGCGTCGCGGACCTTGAGGTTGTTCATCCCCTCGGCCTTCAAAAATTCCATAATCTTCTGGGATTCGCCGAGGCGCATCATGCCGTTATCCACATGCAGACCCAAAACCTTTTCCGGTCCGAGCACGCGGTTCAAAAGTACGAATGCGACGGTGGAATCCACACCGCCGGACACGAGCAAGAACACCTTGCGGTCCTTGACCTGGTCCTTGATGCGCTGCGTGATGAGCGGCAGGTAGCTCTTCATGTTCCAGGTCTTCTTTGCACCGGTAAAGTCCACAAAGTTTTCGAGCAACTTCATGCCGAACTTGCTGTGGGTGACTTCGGGGTGGAACTGGATGCCGAAAATCTGGCGTTCAGGCTTGTCGCTGTCGAAGGCGACGGCGGCGATTTCGCAGTCCTTGGTGCTGGCCACGATCTTGTAGCCCTCGGGGAGCTTGGTCACCTGGTCGCCGTGGCTCATCCACATGGGGCTGGCCTTCGGGAGTCCCTTCAGGAGCGGGCACTTTTCGTCACCCACGATGAGGTCTGCAATACCGTATTCTTTCACCTTGCCCGGTTCCACATGACCGCCCAACTGCTGGGCGATGAGCTGGTGACCGTAGCAGATGCCGAGCTTCGGCACCGGAAGGTCCAAAATTTCGGGATTGTATTCCGGAGCGTCGGCTGCATACACGCTGGAGGGGCCGCCACTGTAGATGATTCCCTTCACGCCTTCGAGTTCAGAGACCGGGGCAGCGGGGGAGTGGATTTCGGTAAATACGCCCAAGCGGCGCACGCGGTTAGCAATCAGGTGGGCGTACTGCCCGCCAAAGTCCAAAACGGCAATCGTATCAACGTTTTTCATATTCTCATTCTCGTGAAAACGGGAATCTTTCAAACTATCATTTGCACAATCGTTCTAGTGGTGAATGCGCGAATCTTTTGGTAAAAATTTAGAAAAATATACAGATCTCTTTTTCTATCGTTATGTAAAGTCAACATTAATACATGCTTGCAGGTGGATTATTGTCGTCCAAACCGGGCAAATCTGGGTTTTGCGGGATGTTCGCGAGCGGATCTTCCGGTTCTACAATTATGTTGTAATAAACGTTGTTCTTGAGTTCATCTTCGATGTAGAACAAAGTACCGCCCATGGCGCTACCGCATCCGGCACATGCGCCTTGGTAGCGGATTTGCAGACGGTTGTCATCGGTCAAGTCGAGAATTTGTATGTCCCCGCCGTCACCTTGGAGTGTTCCGCGTACGGTCTGGTGCAACCAAGCCTCGATCTTCTCTATTTTCTGGGCTTTCGTAAGGGCGTTCCATTCGGCATCTGCTTCGGCACGGCCTTCGGCGGTCTGCGTGCGGTACTTGATGCGTTCCATCTTTTCGCGAACGATGATGGCTGTCGCTTTCTTCTCAGGATAAGCTTCTAAAATCTTTGCGATGAGCGTGTTCATTTGCTTGATTTCGGGAGCTGTTTCCGGGATGGCTCTTGCATCAGGTGTGTCACGCAGTTCGTCTTCGAGGCTTTCGGCGGTAATCTTGCAAGCGTCGTCGATGGTTGCCATCTGTATTCTGCGGCAGAAAGAATGTGCAAGGGCGGTAAAGACGGGGCCGCCGTACGTAAAGAACCTCGTTTCTAGAATTTTGTCGCATTCCGGATCAATCATCAAGTAAACCTTGAGGCTTGCTTCTTTGACATCGACGAGTGCGAGTCCTTTTTCGTCAGCTTCTATTTGGAATATGGCTCCGCGGTATTTAGGAGCTTTGGCAATTTCTTGTAATTTCTTGGAGTAAGATGCGCATTGTTCTTCGTTCATGGCCGAAAATGTAGAAAAAAAAACGCAACCCGTGAAGGTTGCGCCAAATGTAGTCATTAACAGGAAAAATTAGAATTAGAACTGTTCAATCTGGGTATTGAATTTGTACTTGTCCTTGTAGTAGGCAAGCATTTCGTCGCTGTTGGAGAATGCCTTGCGGAGCGGGTCGCGGAGAGCCGGTTCTCTTTTGACTTTCTTCTGGATTTCAGGCACGACATCTTTGAAGAAAAGTTCGTTGCTAGCAGATGCGACATGGTTCTGGTTGTAGTCCATGTGGTAGCGGCGTTCGACCATCTGGAACAAGTCGGACTGGCAAGAGTTTTCGGGCGGCATGTGGGATGCGACCGGCATATAGCACTGCTTGATGTAGTCCTGCTTCATGCTGACAATGAGACTGTCGATAGCGGGAATGTTGTGAACCGAGTCGTTGTGGCTGGCGAGTTCGGCCTTTGGGGTCACAACTCCAGAGCAACCGGAAACGAGTGCTGCTGCGAGTGCGAGGGATGCCCAAATGATGGAATTTTTCATGTCCTAATCCTTTTTTTTGACATTGTTATTACACTACATCAATCCCGTGGAACAAAGTTACTTAATTGTGAATAGATTTGCGATAGTTGTAGTGTAAAGTTTTGTTTACAAACTGCCGTTTTTTTGATATTTTTAAGTTACATGTGATATAAAACACCAATATTTTACTTAGATGAGGGTTTAAACTTGTAAAACCACTTGATGGGGTCGATGACATCGTAACGGACGTTCCCGATGCGTTTTTTGCCCTTCTTGTTTACAAGTCCTGTGACGATATGTGCGTGGGGGCCCGTCGTGTGTCCTGTAGTACCGACAGTGGCAATCGGGTCGCCCGGCATGACATCCTGTCCGTTCAAGTAGAGCAGCTTGTCGCAGTGCATGAACAAGATAACGTCGTTCTTGCGGACAAGGCCTATGATGACCCCGCCACGTTCGTCGCGGCTAGTCCATGCTTTGGCGTTGAAGGGAGCGAGGATGCGGGCTCCTTGACGGCTTGCGACATCAATGCCGTTGTGTTTTCTTTGTGTGGCTGTCGCTTGTTCGTGATAGAATTCCGTAATGTAGGCGATGCTGTCCGAGATGACGGATGTCCAGTATTTCCAGGCGGCTCCGATGGTGTCTGCGGATGCGGGGCGCTTGATTTCGTTTGGACGCGAAAACCGGATTGTTGTTCCTTTGGGCGGAATATTCAGGTTGCCTTTTTCCCAAGAGGTGACTTTGAATCCGTTGTCTTCAAGCGTCTTGGCGACGTAATTCTTGACCATCTTTTCGTTTGTGATGATTGCGTCGAATCGTCCGATGGCGTAACGGGCGATTCGTTGCATGCTTTCGTTTCCGTCGAAGGTGTATTCGAAGGAGGGGGCAACGGAAAGCAGGTTCCTTTCCTGTATGCGGTCGCGGAGGTTCGAATCGCTGCGGTCAATGTCTGTGACAAAGAGGAATGGGGCGATAATTGCGACGATCAGCAGCAATGGGAAACTGTTGCGTATGATTCGCGGGAATCCATCGAGCGGGTTTTTGACGAGGATGGATATCTTATGGAGCTTCTTTACGACCTTGGCCAGTTTTTCCGGGTTCTTCTGGAAATCCAGGGCGAACGCTTCCTTGGTGGCGGTGGCGTTTCGGCGGATGGCCTTGCGAGCTTTGGGGTATTTGCGCCTTGCGGGGCGTTCTTTGGATAACCAGAGAATTTGTGCTTTTTGCGCTTCTTTTACGTCTTCGATGAACGCTGCCGCCGAATTCATGGACTTTTCGGTCACATGCATGATTAAAAGGCGGGCCATCGAAACGAGATTTCCGACATTCTCGACTTGCTCGGTCGAAATGATGCCGATGACATGCGGGGCTATCTTTTCGAGGCTCTTGATGTTGTGGTAGAGCGTACGAAATTCCGTATCTGTCGTGGGCAAGGCTTTCGTGCCGCTAAACGTGATATTTACGTCTGTAGATGAAATTTCTGCGATGTCGGAGGCGTCCAAATTTTTTTTCGAAAGGTCTGCGGCCTGCAAGGGGGCGTTTCCATCAAAAGGGCGCTTGCCGGTAAAATCAATTACAACAAAACGCGCACCGGCGTTAAGTGCCAGTGCGAATTTCTGCAAGGCTTCTGTGGGTAAAACGTCTTCGTCGGAGATGGCGAAAAGCGTAAACCCGCCTTGGTTGTAAAGGCTTTCTAGGACCTTTCTTTGCATGCCTTACTTGGCGGCACCGCGCGGATAGGTATAGCCAGAAGGAGGTGCTGCGACGAACTTATCGACCTGGAGGTAGAGTTCTTCAGCAGATGCGGCCGGGTTGAAGAAAATTTCCTGGTTTCTGTTCTGGCTGCGGCCCTTGATGGGTTCGTTGCGGCGGCCACGGCTTACGATGCCGAGCGGGAGCACTTCGAGAAGCGGCAAGAGTCCGAAGTAGCGGAAAAGGCTGAAGTTCTTCTGCCAAGTGGTGCGTTCTGCCAAGATTGCAAAGGTCCCTTCGATGATGGACTTGCTCTGGAGAAGGTCTTCAGAGGTCATCGTCACGAGTTCGTGATTGGTCGGGAAGTTATTCTGGAAGTTGACCATGTCGCCTTTGAGGTAGTTGGCGTCGCAGAGAAATACGAATTTCATTGTTTTTCCTGGTTAGATTTAATGGTTTTAATTTTAAAATTAGCATTTTTTGACGATTTTTGTGGTATTAGGGGACGTGTCGGCGAGGGTGTTTATCTTGAAAAAGCTGGTTTTTACAAAAAGTTTACAAAGTGGGTGCTTTCTTCCCGTTTTTAAAGACTTGATGGCGCTTGGTGTACTTTTCTGGCTGTTTTTTTCTTAACTCATTGATACTCAATATGTTACGAATTTTTTTGAGTCTAATTGACAAAAATATGATTTATAATTAAGAAAAAACATGATTTAATATCGTCATGTTTTTTTTCGAAAACATTATATTTATTGACGTTTTTTAGAACGTGTGAAAAATTTCACTTCGAAATTTTTAATTCGTGTATGGTAATTCGGAGAATGAAAATGAAAAAAATAAAAAGGTCCATGGCGGCCTTGCTTGCTTCGGCTAGTGTGTTTGCGACCTCCTCTTTTGCGCAAGATCCTGCACCTGCGGCTCCGGTTGAATCGGCTCCGGCCCAAGTGCCTGCGGCTGCTCCCGCTCCGGAAGCCCCGGCTCCGGTTCAAGCTCCTGTAGCAGAAAACGAACCTCCGCAGGTGAGCGGAATACCTGGCGAATCTATTCTGGAAGGTGGTACTTTTTCGAAGTTTAATCTGGATAATTTTGTAACGGATGACTTGGACCATCCTTCCCAGCTTCGTTGGAAGGTTAGCGGCAACAAGAACCTCAAGGTGACGATTGGCGCAGACCATACGGTAGAAATTGCGACTCCGAATGCTCTTTGGTATGGCTCTGAAGATTTGACTTTTACAGTAACGGACTCTAGAGGGGCGACTGCTTCTGAGACTGTGAACTTTAACGTTGAATCAGTGAACAATCCTCCGGTTGTGTCGCAAATTCCTGGTCAGGTTGTTTCTGAAGGCAAACAGTTTGCAAAGATTCGCTTAGATGACTATGTAAACGACCCCGACCACAAGAAAGACCAGATTACGTGGGATACCGAAGTTCGCCCGACGGGTGCTCCGCAAGGCGATGGTGACTTGTCTGTGACGATTGACGCGAACCGCGTGGCGACGATTGTCATTCCTGACGCTCACTGGTATGGTTCTGCGACCATCAAGTTCATTGCGAACGACCCGGATTATGGCAGTGACAACAAGACCGCGGCCTTTACTGTTTCGGCTGTCAACGATCCTCCGGTATTTTCAAAGAAGATTCCTGACCAGATTATCGACGAGAAGAACCAGTTCGACATGATTTCGCTGTCCGACTACGTGACGGACCCGGATGACGATCCGATGAAGCTCAAGTGGACTGTGACGGGGAACAAGGACCTGAAGATTGAAATTGACAGTTATGGTTCTGCTATCACGACGACTCCGGATGAAAACTGGAATGGTCAGGAACGTGTGACGTTTACCGTGACTGACGCTGCCGGCGCTTCGATAAAGCAGGATGTTTTGTTCAAAGTAAATTCCATTAACGATCCTCCGGAGTTTGTCCAGAACATCCCGGACCAGACGATTGAAGAAAAGCAGGAATTTGCTCCGATCCAGCTGGGGCAGTACGTGAAGGATCCAGACCACCGCGTCGAAGTGCTCAAGTGGACTGTTACTGGCAACAAGGATTTGAAAGTTTCCGTCTCTGGCGGTGTCGCCACAATCCGCATTCCGAACAAAATGTGGAACGGCTCCGAATCCATCAAGTTCACGGCTTGCGACTTGGACAAAGCCTGTGCCGAATCCGAAGCCATGTTTACGGTCAATTCTGTGAACGATTTGCCGAAGTTCATCCGTCCGATTCCGGGACAGAACATCAATGAAAGACAGCAGTTTACGAAAATCAAGCTGGATGACTTTGTCAAAGATGACGACAACAAAAACTCCGAACTTTCCTGGGATGTCGAAGTCAAGCACCAGGGGCCGATGCCGGAAACGGGTACGCTCAACGTAACGATTGACGATAAGCATGTCGCGACAATCGAAATTCCGGATCCGAGCTGGAACGGCAACACGATTGCGACATTTACCGTGACGGACCCCGAAGGTGGTTCTGCCAAGCAGGATGTCTCTCTCAACGTGAAATCCATCAACGACCCGCCGGTATTCAAGAAAATTGCCGACCAGAGTGTCGAAGAAAAGTATGAGTTCACGTCGTTTAATTTGGATGATTACTTGAGCGATGCCGACCACGATTTCTCGAAGCTCAAGGTCGAAGTAACGGGCAACAGGGATCTCAAGGTCAATATAGACAACAGAACGCACGAAGTTTCCGTGAAGATTCCGCACGACCAGTGGAACGGTACGGAAACGTTGATGTTTACGGCGACGGACCCGGAAGGTGCCCGTGCAACGACTTCTGCGAAGTTTACGGTCACGGCTATCAACGATCCTCCGGTGATGAAGGATATTCGTGAACAAACGATTAAGGAACAGGGCGAATTCAAGGTTGTTGAACTGGATAATTACGTTGAAGACCCGGACCATGCGAAGAATCGTCTCAAGTGGACTATTTCTGGAAACAAGGAACTCAAAGTCCAGATGGATGCCGGTCATAACGCTCGCATCACTCCGCCGTCCGCTCAGTGGCATGGCGCTGAATCGATTACGTTCAAGGTCTGCGACCCGGACAACGCTTGCGATGAACGCACCGTGCTCTTTACGGTGGAATCTGTGAACGACGTGCCGATGTTCGTAAGGCAGGTGACTCCGCAGACGATCAAGGAAAAGGGTCAATTCCAGCCGATCAAGCTTGGCGACATGGTGAAGGACATGGACAACAAGCTTTCTGAACTTACGTTTGCGACAACGTGCAAACCGGCAGGTGGTAAGAAGAGAGAATGCGAACTCAAGGTTGAAATTGACGATAACAAGGTTGCAAAAATTATTGTTCCGGATAAATTCTGGAACGGTGCCGAAGAAATTACGTTTACCGTGACGGACCCCGAAGGGGCCAAGGCTTCTTCGACGGCTCTCTTTACCGTAGAATCTGTGAACGATCTCCCGGAAATCAAGCAGGTGGCCGACCAGACCATTCAGGAAAAGGGCGAATTTACTCCGTTCAATGTATCTGAACTTGTGTCTGACCCAGATGACCGTTTTGAAAGCTTGAAGATTGACTTTACGGGCAACAAGGATCTCAAGGTCGATATGTCCAAGAGTGGCATCGTGACCGTGAAGACTCCGAACAAGATGTGGAATGGTACCGAAAAGGTGACGTTCACTGTTACGGACCCCGCTGGAGCCAAGGCTCGTTCAACGGCAACATTTACTGTTGTTTCTGTGAACGACCCGCCAATCATGAAGGAAATTGCAAGTCAGACCATCAAGGAAAAGGGCGAATTCAAGACGATTGAACTCGACAACTTTGTTGAAGATTTGGACCATCCGAAGAATCGCCTCAAGTGGAAGATGGAAGGACACAAGGAACTCCGCGTGACGATGGATGCTGCACACAAGGTAACGGTTGTTCCTCCGTCTCCGAGCTGGAACGGTTCCGAAAAGATTCGTTTCACGGTGACCGACCCGGATGGGGCTTCGGATAGCAAGGAAGTAACGTTTACGGTTCTCTCCGTGAACGATGCACCTGAATTTGTACGTGATTTGCGTGACCAGTCCATTGACGAAAAGAAACTGTTCCAGCCGATCAAGCTTGAAGATTTCGTGAAGGATGCGGACCACAAGATTTCTGAACTCAAGTGGACGTTCAAGGTCAGCCCGATTGGCCAAGGTTCTTCCAAGAAGAAAGGCAAGAAGGGCAAGGATGAAGAAGAATCTGTTGGCGAAACGCTCAATGTCCAGGTGGATGCGAATAACGTTGCAAACATCGTGATTCCGAACAAGTATTGGCATGGTGCCGCAAACATCACGTTTACCGCGACGGACCCGGAAGGGGCTTCTGCAAGCAAGACCGCTCGCTTTGAGGTTCGTTCCGTGAACGACGCTCCGGTTCTTGCAAGTAACGCTCCGGCGGGTGAAACCATTCTCGAAGGTGGACGCTTCAAGACGATTGACCTTTCTACTCTTGCCGACGACCCGGACCATCCGGCTTCTTCCTTGAAGTGGGAAGTTTCTGGCAACAGAAACCTCAAGGTCGATATGCGCAAGGACAATACCGTGATTATCACTACACCGGATCCGCAGTGGAGCGGCAAGGAAACGCTCACGTTCTCCGTCACTGACCCGGAAGGCGCATACGCTCGCCACAAAATGCTCTTTGAAGTGACACGCGTGAACGATCCTCCTGCATTTGTGAACCGTATTCCAGACCAAAAAATCAAGGAAAAGGAAACCTTCAAGCCTATCAAGCTTGATGAATTCGTGAAGGACCCAGACAACAAGCCTAATGAACTTCGCTGGAAGATTACAGGTGGAAAACAGCTCAAGGCTGAAATTTCTGCAAGCCGCGTACTTACGGTAACGGCTCCCGGCAAGGATTTCTGGTGCGCTCCTGAAATGATGGTGCTCGAAGTGAGCGACCCGGACGGTGCAAAGACTTCGCAGTCGATTACATTTGAAGTGATGTCTGTGAACGATCCTCCGGTCTTGAAGGATATTCCGCCACAGAAGATTCGTGAAAAGGGCCAGTTCAAGGATATTGAATTGAGCAAGTTTGTCCGTGACCCGGATAATACGATTGAACAGCTTTCTTGGACGGTCAAGGTGCTGAAGCCCGAATCCGCCCACGCCAAGAAGGGCAAAAAAGGCAAGAAGGGCAGGGATGATGACGAAGACGAAGATGAACCTTTGAAGGATCCGTTCAGCGTCGTGATTTACAAGGGCGGCCTCGCTCACATCAATATCGCCGATCCGAACTGGCATGGCGAACGCAATGTGCAGTTCACTGTGAAGGACCCGGATGGCGCAACGGACTCCAAAACGGTCAATTTTGTTGTGGAATCCGTGAACGATCCTCCGGTAATTAGGCCGATTCTCGCTCAAGTTATCAAGGAAAAGGAACGTTTCCAGCCGCTGGACTTGACGGAATATGTTTCTGACCCGGATCATCCGGCTAAATCCTTGAAGTATGAAGTTGCAGAACCGCGTGCACTCAAGGCTTCTATCAACGCGAAGAAGCAATTGATCGTGACAACTCCGGACAAGTATTGGAACGGTACGGAAAAGATTCGCCTCGAAGTGACGGACCCGGAAGGAGCAAAGGCCGTTCTCCAAATTGATTACGAAGTTACTCCGGTGAACGACCCGCCAGTGATTTCCAAGAATATCCCGGATCAGAAAATTAAGGAAAAAGAAAAATTTACGATGGTTGATCTCGCAAAGATTGTGAACGACCCGGATAATAAGCCGAATGAACTCAAGTGGACCGTTACGGGGAATAATGAACTTGCCGTGGATATTAAGAACGGACGCGCTAGCATTACGGCTCCGAGTCCGGATTGGTATGGCAAGGAAACGCTTACGTTTACGGTGATGGATCCGGCTGGCGACAAGCAATCGACCAAGGCTACGTTCGAAGTTGTTTCTGTGAACGATCCGCCGAAGTTCAAGGCTATTCCGCCGCAGACGATTGAAGAAAAGAAGGCTTTCCTGCCGATAGACCTTTCTCAATATGTTACCGACCCGGATAACAAGATTGAAGAAATGAAGTGGTCGATTGACGATGAAAATCCGTTTGCTTCGGCAGCACCTGTAAAGGCTAAGCATTCGAAGAAGGATAAGAAGAAAAAGAAGGGCAAAAAGCATGTCGAAGAAGAAGCCCCGGCTCCAGTGGTTGCAGGAAAGCATCAGCTGAAGTACAACATTAGCAGTAAGGGAATCCTCACGGTCGAAATTCCGGATAAGTTCTGGAACGGTAGTGAAACTGTGACGATTAACGTGTTTGACCCGAGCCGCGAAAAGGCTTCTGTGGATGTACGCTTTACTGTGAAGTCCGTGAACGACCCGCCGGTCGTGAAGGATATTCCGGGACAGACGACGCTCGAAGGCAAGCCGTTCAAGTCCATCAATTTGGATGACTTTGTCAGCGACCCGGACCACAAGAATAGCGAAATCCGTTGGAAGACTTCTGGCGCAAAGAACCTCGACGTGAGAATCAACGCATCCCGTGTTGCAGAAATCAAGCCGAAGAAGGAAAATTGGTTCGGCGAAGAAACGGTTGTCTTTACCGCTACCGACCCGTCTGGTGCTTCGGATAATTCTGTTGTGAAGTTTGTCGTGAAGCATGTGAATGCACCTCCGGTCATGCGTGATATTCCTGACTTTACCATCAAGGAAAATCAGAATGACGGCGTTATTGCTACGATTAAGCTCGACCAGTACGCTCGCGACAAGGACCACAACTTTGATGATCTCAAGTGGAAGTTTACGGGTAATAAGCAGTTGCAGGTGAATTATGACAAGTCCAAGAAGACGGTCATCATTGCTCAGCCTTACTCTCACTGGAAGGGCGATCCCGAAAAGATCACGTTTACGGTGACGGACCCGGAAGGGGGTACAGCTCACAAGACTGCTACGTTTACGGTGATTGCCGTGAACAATCCGCCAGAGACAAAACCGCAGAACTATGTGGCCCATGAAAACGAAAAGCTGAAGGTCCCTGCTTCGGGTGGTCTCATGGCTGGTGCGATTGACCCGGATGGCGACAAGATTGCAACGGTGAAGCTTGTGATGAAGCCGCGTAATGGTCGAATTATCTTGAACGAATTGAATGGTTCCTTTGAATATATGCCGAACAAGGGCTTCACTGGAATTGACGAGTTTACGTACAAGGTGTTTGACCCGGCTGGCGCAGGATCCAAGGTCACGAATGCGGAAATCAATGTTATGATGAAGATGAACGACCTTCGCGGCAACGCTGCCGGCAAGAAAAAGAAGTAATTCAATTTTCTAAATGAATGAAGCCCTGCGGAATTTAAACCGCGGGGCTTTTTTGATTTAGTAGGAAGTTAGAAGTAGACAGTAGGAAGGTGAGTGTGTTGTTTTGGAGTCCGTCTTCGAAGTTGTCTTTCTCGAAGCCTGTTATGGAAGCTGTCATCCTCGACCGTTAGGGAGGGACCTCCTCAAAAGGCGAGCGTTGCAGCCATGGTCACATGGATATAACCGAACCTTAGAGGTTGGGGCTTGCCCCATCCATACAGTTCTATCTACAGATACGGAACTTCTTACATCTCTAATCATAGCTTGCTAGAACTGCGACTGGATCCTTCACGGCTTCCGCCGTTCAGGATGACGATCCTACCACCTAATAATTTCCCTGTACGCTTCCACGATCGTTTCGAATTTGATGGCGCAGTTGGCAGGGGAGGTGGAAGGGAGTTTCACGGCCTTTATGCCGGTTGAAGCTTCGCAGTATTTTTCGTAGAGTTTATGGGCGGTGGCGCCTGTGCAAAAGATACGCTTGATTTTCGTTTGGGCGAGGAGCGAGGCAATGTCGTTAGGTACCACGTCTTCGATGCTCGTGTCGCTTGCGCCGATGATGGTACAACTATCGAGAACGTCCCAAAGTGCAATGTGGTGCTTCAAAAGCATCGCTTTTTTCTCGTCAATGGTTGCGGGGAGTGGTTCGTTCAAGACGCTGGCGAGAACTTTCCAGAAGCGGTTTTGCGGATGTCCGTAGTAAAATCCCTGTTCGCGCGATTTGGGCGAGGGAATGGAACCGAGCAAAAGAACTTCCGAATTGGCGTCGAAAAGTGCGGGAAACTCATGCGTTACCCGAGTCCTCGTATTTTTTGCAGGTTTGGATTGCTTTTTCTTTGTGACCATATTCTTAAAAATAAAAAGATATTCTATCTCTCGTCTCTCTATAGCATACGCATGCTAAGCTGAAAATTTCACTGGATCCTGCTCCTTCGAACCTAATTCAACTAAGGCAACAAAAGCATACAAGGCGAATGCCGCGACAGGCTGCTTGCAGACTGGCATGGTTGAGCCGAAGTTACGGATGCCAAAGGCATCAACTTGCCTAGTTTCATATATCGACCTCACTGCGTTCCGCTCAGGATGACACACTCCAGAATGACGAAAGCCGATCCCGGAACAGTGTCCGGGATGACAATAAAAAGGATGACTCGTCTCTCGTCTCTCGTCACACACCCCCCATACCCCATAGCCCACTGCCTACTGTTTACTAACCACCAAGAGCGAGCCAAATGAGTGACGCAAAAATAAGCTTGCTTATTTTTATGTCCGAATGCAGCCGCGGACGTCGAAGACGTCAACCACTAACCACTATCCCCTAACATTGAACTTACCACTTAAAATTGCTATATTTGCCCGCGTCAATTGGAAATCGCCGTAGGCGACATTTCAACCTAATACCTATTACCTATAGCCTGTAACCTATCTATGAATCCAGAAATTGAAAAACGCCGCACTTTCGCTATCGTCAGCCATCCTGACGCCGGAAAAACCACCATCACCGAAAAATTCCTGTGGTATGGGAATGTGATTCGCGAGGCTGGTCATGTGCGCGCGAAGGCCAACAAGAGCTACACTGTTAGTGACTGGATGAAGATTGAACAGCAGCGTGGTATTTCTGTTTCGAGTTCCGTGCTGAACTTCCCGTTTGAAGGTTGCATGTTCAACCTCGTCGATACCCCGGGGCATCAGGACTTCTGCGAAGACACGTACCGTGCGCTCACCGCTGTGGATGCCGCTCTCGTGCTTATCGATAGCGTGAACGGTGTTGAAAAGCAGACGATTCGCTTGATGAATGTTTGCCGTATGCGCCATACGCCGATTATCACGTTCATCAACAAGATGGACTTGGATGGTCGCCATGTGCTCGACTTGCTCGACCAGATTGAAAGTGTTTTGCAGATTAAGACCGCTCCGTTTACGCTCCCGATTGGCGTCGGTAAGCTTTTCAAGGGCGTCTATTCCATCGCCGAAAATACGTTCCACACGTTCAACCCGGACGATGGCAAGCAAGAAATTATCCAAATGGAAGGCCCGGACGATCCGCGTTTGGTTGAGCTCTGCGGTGAAAACTGGGTGAATCAGTTCAAGGAAGAATACGAAATGGTCACGGGCGGTATGGATCCGTTCGACCACGAAAAGTTCCTGAAGGGCGAAATGTGCCCGGTGTTTTTCGGTTCTGCCGTGAACAACTTCGGTGTGCGCCAGCTTTTGAACGCTTTTGCAAAACTCGCTCCGCCGCCGATGATCCGCGACACCGACAAGCGCCCGGTCAAGCCGGACGAAGACGCTTTCAGCGCATTTGTCTTCAAGATTCAGGCCAACATGGACCCGAAACACCGCGACCGAACGGCTTTCCTCCGCATTTGCTCGGGTAGCTTTACCCGTGGCGAAAAGGTTTTCCACGTGCGTACGGGCCGTGACATCCGCTTGGCTGCTCCGACCGCTTTCCTCGCGAAAGACAAGGAAGTTATTGACCACGCCTGGGCTGGCGACATCGTGGGTATCAACGACCCGGGACTTTTCCGCATTGGCGATACGCTTACGGATGGCGAAAAAATGAACTTCACGGGTATCCCGGACTTTGCGCCGGAACATTTTGCCCGCGTGACGCTTTTGAACCCGCTCAAGTCCAAGCAGATGGCGAAGGGCCTTGCCGAACTTTCGGAAGAAGGTGCAACGCAGCTCTATGAACCGCTCAAGTCCGCCGTGCCTGTCGTGGGCGTCGTGGGTGAACTCCAGTTCGATGTGCTCAAGTTCCGCTTGCAGAGCGAATACGGCGCCGACGTGCAGCTCGACCGTGTGCCTGCTCATTGCATCCGCTGGGTGAAAGGCCCCGAAGAAGATGTGGGCAAGTTTGCCGATGAATACGCCGGCGATTGCATGATGGACAAGGAACGCAATCTCGTGTGCCTTTTCCCGAACGAATACCGCCTGAATCTCGCACTCAAAAACTACGAACGCCTGAGCTTCGCCGAAACCTCGCAAGGGTGATTTAGACGAAAGAACGCCGCTGCGCGGCTACAGACGAGGGACGAGAGCTTGAGTCTCGTCATCCTGAGCAACGCGAAGGATCCAGTGACATTTTAACGGCAACTTTTTGTTAAGTTGTCGTTTTTTGTATATTGGACAAATGAACTTTAAAAAGAAAATCAAAATCGCGTTTGCTTTTATCACTGGTTTTGTTGGAAAGAAATTGAAATAGGAAATATTGATTCTTGGTGAGTCTTGATTATGAAAAGAATACTTTATTTTTTGCTTGTTATTTTGGTTGCCTTGCTACCGTTGGGCTTGGCTTTGCTTAATAGGAATTGCGTTTATTCAGACGTAAAAATCGAATGCGAAGGATCTGTGTGCGTTATTCAACCCACAAGTTCAAATGAACCGATAGAATTTGAAGCTTTGGTTTTTGATCCAAAATCTTTAAACGATGAACCGATTGAAAATTCTTTTGAATCATCAGTTGTTAGAATTTATTATAAAGATGAAAAAAAAGAAAAAATAGAATTTGTTTCGATTAAGAACGGAAACGTAATGACGTCCTTGTATTTTGCTGATTCTGTGGGGATGGTTCAATCCATCACTTCAAAATTATTGGGGTATGAACCATTTTTCTTTTTGAGTCAGGCTCAATCCGGTAAATATCGGCTAGAAGAAACGCATAAAAAGACTGGAAAATTTTCTGATAGTTTAAAAAATGATAGAAAAATTTTGCGACAGCCAAATTCGAAAAGTCCTTATGGGCAGATGAGTGATAAATTCCAAGATCCTGCCTTCCAAAAAGAGATTGATAGTGTTCTTCGAAAGTTGAATATGTTGAAGTTGTAATGAAAAAATAGACGATGCTGAAATTGTTGGTTTAGGCTGTTGTGTGGGGACACCCCCCCCACAAACACAACAGATGGCGGAAAATCCGGGATTGAGATGGCCCCTATCGGGGAATACTGTGGATGGTTCTCTACGATGTTCTTTGAAGAAACTATTCCGAATAAGGCGTCTTTCTATGGTGCGATTTCTAAGAGTGTCGTTGTTGGTGATAAGACGAACTTAGATTCTTTGTATAAGGCCTTGAAAACAGATGTGTTGTACTTTGTTGCGAATGACTCTGCAAAAAAATATTGGTATAAAGCAAAACCTGAATACGATGGAATTTGCAGCGTGAATTTGTACGGCATTGTCTATGATACGGATGCACAACTTCATCCGTCATTCTCTTGCTATAGCGAAGGCGGCGAAGGCTGCCAGCAAGGGGCTCAAGGTGTCGATTTGAAGACTGCTATTACTGCGGTGAATTCTTGTATCGGCGTGACTCCTGGAATCGTCGAAGAAACGCTTGGCGAAAATGGCAAACCGGTGCTTTCTATGAATGGTCAAAAGTGCTTTATCAATACAAAGTATTTTAACCAGCTGTTTAATCCGACTGAAGGCGTTAACGAAACCTCTTGTTCTTCCATTCCGTTTAGTAGGAATGTTTATGGAAAATGGGAATTTGCTTCGGATTCTTACGTTTCTCCGGGAACGAAAGTTGTAGGTGGATTTTACCCTGTAGAAAATACGGCTGATGAAGATATCGTCGTTGGGTCGCCTGTTATTGAAGCTCGCACGAAGCATTTGGCGGAAGGTCCTGTGTTCCTTGGACCGAAACTGCGTGAAATGGATGCTTCGGAAGGCGTAATGAAGATGAACCTCTTGTGCAATGGCCCTGCTTGGGATAAGGGACATGATTGTTCGGGGCTGTTTGCTGATGGCGATGACCTTGCTATGAGCGGAATTCTTGATGATATTTTGGTGAAAAGCCAATATTACGTTGATGAGTGTGTTTGGGGATGGTCTTGCCCAAGTGCGGCTCCCGAAGGTTGGCCTATATTCAAGAGCGGTACTGAGCAGCTAATCGGGAACGTTAACGGTAATGGGTCTGCCATGAATGGCGATATGCGTTGGCGTTCAGATAGTAAGGCGGGCCGTAATCAGCATTTTTGCTATGAATCTCATGCTCGTTTCACTTACAAGAAAGGATTGCGTTTTGGTGTTCGCGGTGATGATGACATTTGGATTTTTGTTGGCGGTAGGCTTGCGATTGACTTGGGTGGAACGCATCTTGCCGCTCCTGGTTATGCAGATCTTGACAAGGTTAAGGACAAGGACGGTAAGGCTTTGGTCGTAGGGAAGGAATACGATTTGGATATTTTCTTCTGTGACCGTCGCACGACGATGAGTAATATGAATATTTTCAGCAATATTTATCTGGACCAGTCCAATGTCGCAGAAAAGATGAGCCCTTGCAAGGCGAAGGCTCAGCATGTGTTTGACGATGATTCCTTGAATCCAAGAGTGCCAATTGTTGCAAATAAAGTTCCTACACTTTTGAATTTAGGTGTTGCTGTTCAGGGTCGCATGGCGTATGTTTCTGGAGTTCGTCCGGGTTCAACGCTCTCCTTGATGGATTTGCAGGGCCGTGTTGTTGGACGTTATACAGCTTCTTCGTCGAATGTGACGGTGTCTGTCAAGAATGCTGGACGCTATATCTTAAAAACTGAAACAGGGTTGACATCCGTTAGTTTTAGATAAAAGTTGTAGAATTGAATAAAGGGCCGATTGTTCGGCCCGTGAAGTTCTAAAGAAGTTGTTTCTGTAAAAACTCCCGCGATCGATCGGTCGCGGGAGTTCTCGTCTCACATACTAATGACTATTGACTAATGATCATAACTAGTCATCCAGGCAATCTTTCATCACTTGGATAATCTTATCTTGTCCATGTGCTGGCCGATGAACACCAAGCGGATGATGCGGTCGCCGTATTTTTCATCCCAGATTTTCTGGAGTTGCGGATTTTCGGCGAGGAGGCGCTTCTGTTCGGCTTCGCTTTCGGCGGCAAACCAGCGACCAAAATTCTGGGCGGAGGCCTGCTTGCCAGCTTGTTCGAACAAGTAGCTTTCGCTGCGTTCGTCGCTGAACCAGAGGAGGCCCTTTGTGCGGATGATGCTTGTCGGATAGTCGTCGAGGAATGCTTCGAACTTTTCGCGGTTTAGCGGACGGTGGTCTTCGAACACGAACGTGCTGATGCCGTATTCGTCGCCATGCGGATGATCCTTGTCGTGGTGGTGGCCGCAGTGGCAAACACCGTGTTCATGGTCGCAATGGCTATGATCTTCTTCATCGTCGTGGTCATGATGATGGTGGTGATGTTCCTCGGTCCCTGAGCCCGTCGAAGGGTCATCATGGTCGTGATGGTGATGTTCCCCGGTCCCTGAGCCTGTCGAAGGGTCGTCATCATCGTCATCGTCGTCGTGGCCTTCTTCGTTGAGCTTGATTGCCCACGTGCTCGATTCAGCAACCTTGTTGAAGTCGAACTGCTTCGTGTCGAGAATGTCTTTCATTTCGACCTTGCCGTAGTTCGTCTCGATCATCTTGGCGGTCGGCTGCAATGCCTTCACGACAGCCTTCACGTGTTCCAAGTCGTGCTTGCTCAATGCATCGACTTTGTTCAAAATAATCGTGTTGCAGAATTCAATCTGCTGGATGAGCAAGTTTGCAATATCTTCTTCTTCGAGGTCTTCGTCGAGGAGCTTTTCGCCACCGGCAAATTCATCGGCAAGGCGCAGCACATCAACGACTGCCACGATGTTGTCCAAATGGCAGGGAAGTGGTCTGCCGTCTTTGCTGCGGAGCTGGCTCCCTGCAAAGCTGATGGTCTGTGCGATAGGAATCGGTTCGCAAATGCCACTCGCTTCGATGAGGATGTAGTCGAACTTGCCCATTTCCAAGAGTTCGGCAATTTGTTCGATCAAGTCGGTTTTGAGAGAGCAGCAAATGCAACCATTCGAAAGCGGGACTACCTTGCCCGAGTCTTCCTTGGTGATGTTTCCGCCCTTTTCAATTAAAGTCTGGTCGATGTTCACTTCGCCAATGTCGTTTACGATGACGGCGACGTGGTAGCCTTGCTGATTGTTGAGAACGTAGTTGAGGAGAGTGGTTTTGCCGGCTCCCAGGTAACCGGTGAGGAGCGTTATAGGTACTGATTTCATGTAATCAAATTTACTAAAAAAAGTGATTTTAGGCAAATCGACTCAGAAAAGGCTGTGTATGTCTTGAAATTTTCATGAAAATTTTTACATTTGGGATAGGGATTGAAATGAGGGCTTAGAGCCAAATTTTATTCCAAAAGCGAACTGCTTTGATAGGCAATCCTTCTTCGAAGGTTACGGATTGTAGCGGTGTTGTGCTAAATCCAAATATCAAAAAAGTTCCGGCGTCCGCTATGGGCGCCTTTTTTTTTACGTTTGTTTGTTATTTGGAAATTCTTTTTGTTTGTTTGATATAGGTTCTATTGAAAAATTTTAATAACATTGTAGAAATATTTAATTTTTCTTATTTTTTTGTGTAAATTTGTAAATGGAGTCATGATAAGGGCTTAGGGCTAAAGAGATTCCAAAAAAAACGAACTGATTTGATGGTCGTCCTTCGTTTATTCATGGGGGGGATAGGGTCGTAGCTTTGAGGTGCTAGATCTACGATTCAAAAAAGTTCTGGGCGTTCCTTCGGGAACGCCCATTTTGTATGTATCGCTGTTGTTGTGTGTGTTAGAGGTTCAGTGAAAGTTGGTCTTCGTTTTTTGCGGTGGGGACTGTGACTCCACTGTCTTCTTTCACTGTGGTGCTCTCATCGGAAGCGTTGTCTGCATTTGCGATTTGCTCCATAAGCCATGTTTCGTCGTGGACGGGAATGCCGAGTTCGTTTGCCTTGGTAAGCTTGGATCCCGCGGCTTCGCCTGCCAAAACCCAGCTTGTCTTTTTGCTCACGGAGCCGCTCACTTTTCCGCCATTTTCTTCGATGAGCTTGCGGGCTTCGTCGCGATCCATGTTCGGGAGCGTGCCTGTGATGACGGCGGTTTGCCCTTGGAAGAGTGTTTTCACGACGCCCTTGAATTCCGTCGGGAGACCGAGTGCTATTAATTCTTCGATTTCTTGCGTGTAAAGCGGTGTGTGGAAAAATTCATAGACCGATTTTCCGATGCGTTCGCCGACGTCGGTCACGTTTTGCAGTTCTTCGACGGTTGCGGTGCGGATTTTTTCGAGCGTGCGGAAATGCTTCGCAATGTTCCTTGCGCTGGTGCGGCCCACAAAGCGGATGCCGAGACCGTGCAGCAAGTTTTCAAGGCTCTTTTGCTTTGAGGCTTCGATGGCGTCAAAGACGTTTTTCGCGCTTTTTTTCGCCATGCGTTCTTGCGATTCCAAGTCTTCGAGCGTGAGGCGGTAAAGGTCGGGGATGCGTTTGATTTTGCCGGTCGCGAGGAGGCTTGCGATAAGCGCTGGCCCGAGATTTTCGATGTTCATCGCTTCGCGGCTTACGAAATGTTCGAAAAGGCACTGCACTTGCGCCTGGCAGTGCATGTTTTCGCAACGGAGGATGACTTCTCCGTCGATGTGCGTCAAGGGTTCGCCGCAAACAGGGCATTTTTCGGGTGCGGTGACGGGGGCTGCTCCGGCGGGGCGGAGTTCGCGTTTGACATCTGTAATTTTGGGGATGATTTCGCCGCCTTTTTCTACGCCGACAGTATCGCCGTAATGCAAATCGAGTCGTGATACTTCGTCAAAGTTGTGGAGCGTGGCGCGCTTGACTGTAGTTCCTGCGAGGCGCACGGGTGCGAGGTTTGCCACCGGCGTCACAGCACCGGTACGACCGACTTGGAATTCTACAGACAATAGCGGCGTGTAGGCACGTTCGGCCTTGAACTTGTATGCGATAGCCCAGCGAGGGCTCTTGCTAGTGCTGCCAAGTTCCCGCTGCTGCTGCAAATCGTTCAATTTCACGACCATGCCGTCAATATCAAACGGGAGGCTGTCGCGACTTGCTCCAATCTTCTCGGAAATCGCCATGATTTCATCGACCGTATCGGCGGTCCAATAATCGTTCGTGTGGAACCCGAGACGCTTGAGCTGCTTCAAGTTTTCTTCGTGAGTCTTGTTGTTGCTCTGCGGAATATGGTAGGCGAAAAATCGCATGGGGCGAGTCTTACATTCTGCAACGCTTTTGAGCTTGAGCGAACCCGAAACCGTATTGCGGCAGTTCTGGAATGTTTTTTTGTTTTCGAGAATGAACTGCTCGTTCAAACGTTCGAACGCTTCGCGTTCCATGTAAACTTCGCCACGGACTTCGAACGTCCCCTGCGGAATTTCGCTCGGGTCAATCTTCAATTTCTTCGCATCGAAATATTCAGGAATATCCGCAATCGTGAGCGCATTGTTTGTCACATCATCGCCCTGCGCTCCGTCGCCACGAGTGGCCGCCTGCTTCAAACGACCATTTTCATAAACGACAGAAAGCGAAACTCCGTCGATCTTCCGCTCGCAAATCCATGTATGGCTTTGGGCACGGTCGCGCTTGTCATCCCGGCCTTGAGCCGGGATCGGCTTTTCCGAATCCACTGGCCCCGCAACGGAGTGCGGGGTGACATTTTGTATTTCAGAGAGCGCATTTTCGGCGGCGTTCACGAATTCGCGCATTTCTTCTTCGCTATAGACGTTTGCGATGCTGAGCATCGGCACCGCATGCGCCACCTTCGCAAAGTCGTTCGTGAGGTCGCTGCCAACCTTCTGCGTGAGCGAACCTTTTCCGCGTAATTCCGGATATTTTGCTTCGAGCGCCTCCATCTCCTTGAGTCCAAAATCAAAATCTTGGTCGCTCATGGGGGAGACTCCGTCCTTGTAATAAAGACGGCTAGCTTCTTCTAATTGTTTCTTTAACTCAAAATAGCGGGTACGGTCAAGTTCTTTCTGCGAATCCATGTGCGTCAATATAGAAAGATGTATCTTGATGTATCACCTATATACAAAGAACCACCGGCTTTTGCCAGTGGAATCCTTGAAATCGTATGGTTTTGTATTACGGCTTGAACGGCGGGATGTAATCGTCCCCTTCGTTACTTCTGCTGGGTAAATCCATAATCACTCCTTTTTTGATGCGTACAATATAAATAGTTTTGCGCAGCTTGTGTGTGAAAAAAATCACAACGTGATATTCTTTACGTATTTTTCATGAAAAATGCGTTGAAATTGTCAAAAAAAGCAGTGTATTGGTTAATTTTTTTTGATTCGCCTGAAAAAAAGGTGTATTTTATGGTTATGGAGAAAGTTGATTTATCAAATTGGATCATGTTTAGCGACCGCCATAATTCCGAAAACTACAATAGTCCGGATGGAAAGTGGATGCTGAAATTGGGTTTTCCTGGATTTTGTTCTACGAAAGAAGAACTCCTTCGCGAACAGGCTATTTGTCGCAAGGTTTTTTCGCTTGGGATTCCGACACCGCAAGTCGGTGAAATTGTTGAACAGAATGGACGTTTGGGGATGATTTACGAACGCATTACGGGGAAACGTTCCATTTCAAGATGTATAGGCGAGGAACCCGAGAAACTTGAATATTACATCAAAATTTTTGCTGAAAATTGCAAAATGCTGCATTCGACGGCTTGTGTTCCTGGCGATTTTGAAAATGTCGAAAAAAAGTATTTGCGTTTTTTGGAAAAGTCGAGGCTCGTCACGGGGGATATTGCCGAATACGCACGTAAACTCATCGACAATACGCCTGTGAAAATTACATGTCTCCATGGCGATTTGCAAACAGGAAATTTAATTATAAACGACAAGC
Source organism: Fibrobacter sp. (assembly GCF_017545445.1). Lineage (GTDB taxonomy): Bacteria > Fibrobacterota > Fibrobacteria > Fibrobacterales > Fibrobacteraceae > Fibrobacter. Next base: position 10,274 of record NZ_JAFWOM010000129.1, on the reverse strand, counting down.
ATGCTTTCTTTATTGACTTGGGTGAATTTGCCTATGGCAATCCGCTTTATGACTTAGGATGCTACTATTATTTCTGTCATTATTTGCCTGATGATTACCTCATGGATGCACACTACATGAACGCATCGACGATGCGTAAATGTTGGGATGCTTTTGCAAAGTATTATTTTAACGCGGATTCACCTGAAAAGCTCTCGGATGTAGATGCTCGTGTAAAGCCCTATGTCTTGTTCCCGATACTCGATTTTGAACATTTGCTGTCCGAAAGCGAAAATATAAAATACCTGGAAAAGAATTTCCAGGCAGCAAAAAAAGATTTGGGATTTTAAGCGTTTGTCTTAATCTTCGCACTTCTTGAAGAAACAGCTGCGTGCGCCCGTGTGGCACGCGACTTGCGGACCTTGCATACGCACCTTGAAAAGGAGTGCGTCGGAGTCGCAGTCAGCAGCCCATTCGACGACGGTCATCACATTACCGCTCGTGTCGCCCTTGTGCCAGTAAACCTTCCGGCTACGGCTCCAGAACACCATTTCTCCGCATTCGTGCGTACGGCGGAGGGCTTCTTCGTTCATCCATGCCATCATCAGCACGTCGCCCTTGTCGGCATCCTGAACGATTGCCGGGGCGAGCTTTTCGCCACCGAATTCCACTTCGAATTTTACTTCTTTGATTAATTCTTCAAATTTCATAATTAAGGTAATAGGTTGTAGGTGTTAGGTATGAAGTCGTGCGTTGTGCTATGAGTTCGCTTTGCTTTGAGGTTGGCTCTCACCACTCATTTCTTTTCTGGTTTATAGGCCGGGTTGTTTTGGAATAGTGTTTCTATGCATTTTGTGTACTCTTCGAGGTTCCCTTTATCGCGAAGATAATAGGTCGAAATGTCTGACCCTTTATAATCAAGGTTGTCGTTTGTCAAATACTCTTTGTAGGCTTCGCTACAGTATTCCTCTTTGTTCACATAGCCGAACCGGCCTTCGTTAGTGCATGTGATTCCGTTCGATGAAACTTTGCCAAACGAATGTAAGGCTTTAGTTTCAGAGTATGCGTCAGCTTCGATCTTGATAACTTGTCCTTGAATGGTAACCGTTGCTGCTTTATTAGACTGGAAACTAAAAGAGATGCCGCGTTCGGGAATGTCTTTTAAATTTCCATTTTCGTCTGTGTCATAATCATCTGTGCAGAAACTAAAGTAATCATGGAAAAAAGTATGAAGAAAACTATTGATTAAGTTGAAGTTGGGGTCTATGGTCAAGTATGTGATGACAGAATCTTGTTTAAATTCGTAGGAGCTATTGAGTTCCTGGGTTCCGCATTTGTATTCTCCGTTTCGGATTCCGCAGTGAACGGCATCCCAATGGCCGAATATGCTATTGTTGTTATTTCCGCCATACATAAAGTAATTGACATCCTCGTCAAGTGGAGTGTCGTTCTCGTATTCTTCGGTATCGCGGTAATAGACTTTTAGGGAGTCTTTACTGATGATGTATGCGGATCTATCGGTAGAACCTTTGGGATCCCAAGAGTAAACGCCATTGGATATGGTGCATTTGCCCCAGTAGTAGGTAAAATAGTTGATGCCGCCTTTTGTTTCGTAAGTTGCTGGGCGTGCTACGCGGAAGGCTCCACGTTCGCCAGACTGTACTCCGCCAGGATTGGTCGAGGAATCGTCGCCGCAACCGGTTATAACTGCGAATGCAATGGCCGCGATAGCGATTGCTGAAAATTTTTTATTCAATTTCATTACAAATGTACTCCTAACCATTGCTGTATGTTATAGTTCGTCGTTCTGGCTCCTGTAGGGGGGTAGAACCCAGTGATATTTGTTTTGAGATCCTTCGACAAGCTCAGGATGACGATTTTTCTCTAGTCTCTCGTCTGTAGGCGCAATGCGCCGTTCTTTCGTCTAATTATCCGCGCACCTGTCCGTTGCCGCGGAGAATCCACTTGTAGCTGCAGAGGCTTTCGACGCCCATCGGGCCGCGAGCATGGAGCTTGTCGGTGGAAATTCCCACTTCTGCACCGAGACCGTATTCGCCACCGTCTGCAAAGCGCGTGCTGGCGTTTACCATGACGCTGCTGCTATCGACATTTGCGACGAAGTAATCTTGCACAGAGGCATCTTCTGCAACGACCGCTTCGGTGTGGCGGCTGCTGTTCTTTTCAATGTGGTCGCAGGCTTCTTCGACGTTATCGACGAACTTGACGCTCGATTTGAGGGCGAGGTATTCGTGATGGTAGTTGCTGTCGTCGCCAATATCCTTGATGCGGCTGTCGTGCGATTGGGCATCCTTGTTGCCAAAGAGTTCCACGCCACGGTCGGCGAGACAATCGAGCAATTTTTTGACGTTTGCATCATCGATGTGGCGGTCGATAATCACGCATTCCATGGCGTTGCATACGCCGGTGCGCTGTGTCTTGGCGTTGATGAGGATGTTCACTGCCTTGTCCATATCGGCAGACTTATCGACATACACATGGCAGATGCCGTTGAAGTGCTTGATGACGGGAATCTTGCTCTGTTCCACGACTGCGCGAATCAAGCGTTCGCCACCGCGAGGAATCACGAGGTCAAGGCAATCGTTGCGCTGTAAAAGCATGCCCACGAGGTCATGGCTCGTTTCGGTCACGAGCTGCACGGCGTCCTTGTCAACTCCATTTTCTTCAAGAGCCTGATGGAAAATCCCGGCGAGGCACTTTGCGGAGTTGAGCGATTCCTTACCGCCACGGAGAATCACGGCGTTGCCCGCCTTAAAACAAAGGCAGGCGCCATCGATTGTCACGTTCGGGCGGCTTTCAAAAATAAAGAACACAGAACCTATCGGCACGGCGACACGGCTAATCTTGATGCCGTTCTTGAGTTCGCGCGATTCGAGAATGCGACCGAGCGGGTCGGTGAATGCGGCGATTTCTTCGGCGCCCTTGGCCATCGATTCGATGCGGGCATCGTTCAAAGTCAAGCGATCCATCTTGGAATCGTCGAGCTTGCCGGCGGCCGCTTCGAGGTCGAGCTTGTTGGCGGCGAGAATTTCCGGCTTCTTTGTACGGAGAATTTCTGCAACACGTGCGAGCACGGCTGCGCGTTTTTCGGCGCTCAAGGTACGAATTTTCTTGCTCGCGTTCTTTGCGTTTGTCGCGAGCTCGTCAGAGTATTTTTCCAAATTAACGTTATTCTGTGTCATAAAAGCAAATATATAAATTTAAAATGTGCCGCACTGGATCCTATCGCTTTCTGTCACCCTGGAGGGAGTGCAAGACCGATAGGGTCCACGCATTACACTTATCATCGTCATCCTGACGCTAACGGCGGAAGGATCCAGTCACATTCCGCCTACGTTTTACAAGAGTTCACTGGATCCTTCACTGTCGTTCAGGATGACGGCTTCGGCTACAATCGCAGATACGGCATTTGATCCTTCACGGCTTTCGCCGTTCAGGATGACGTTTTGCGGGCTTTGCTATGCCTGCCATGTTGTCATCCCAGCCCTGTGCCGGGATCGCCTTCTTGCATTACATGACCTAATGCAAAAAAGTCCCGCTTTGCGGCGGGACTCTTGTTTAGCGATAAAACCGAACCACTTACAGCAAGTTCACGATTGCCGTGAACAGTGCGTCAGACAATGCGTTCGTTTCCAAACCTTCAATCACGCTGAACTGGTTGAACATAATCTGGCCATTGCCGAACGGCACAAGCTGCAAATCCACGCCCGTCTTGATTTCGCCGTCCTTGAGCGACACAGAACGAGCATAGACCTTCGCTCCGTCGAGTTCGTTCAACGAAATGCCTGGCATTGCCGAAGCAGAGTTGTGGTCGAGCACGCCATTGCCACCGAACACCTTCATGAGCGGGGAATCCTTCGGCAAGTAGTGCAAGCTGAATTCGTTTGCTCCAGTCGTCCAGTGTGCTTCGATGTTATGTTCAAAGTGATGGCTCTGGTTCAAGAGGTCGATATCTTCAGTCGTCATGTCTGAGAGCAACAGCGTCTTGCCGCCGTTCTTCGTAACGTCGATAATCTTGTCCAAAATTTCATCCGGCCAAGAACTCAAGTTTGCTGTGAAAATAATTTGTTCAGAACCGTCCAGTGCGGCGAGGGCATCGCTCGATTCGTCGTAGTTGTCCAAGAAGCAAACCTTGCTCATGGCATCCTTCACGTCCGTCTGCTCGATGACAATCAAATCTTCAAAGCTGGAGTGGATTTCCTTGCCGTTGTCCTTGAGCGTGAGCTTGATTTTGTACATGCCCGTGCTGCGCGGTGCCATCAACGTGCAAATGCCAAGCTGCGTAAGCGTTTTCTTTTCGGCGGGTTCTTCGGGCAAAACCTTCTGCGTATTGAGAACTTTGTCCTTAGCATCGAGGAGCGAAACCTCGATTTCCACATCTTCCAAACGGCTGTTGTTCAAAAGCGTGAGCTGGAAACTGACTTCGCTTTGCGGAGCGACGACATGTTCAAGTTCGCTGATGAGCACGCGGCTTGGAGCCGTGATTTGGCGGGCGAAATTCTGCAAGCCCTTGGACTTTCTGTTTTCGTCCATGATGCCGCTAAAGTCCGTGCCGTTGTCTGCCCACTGGTCGAGGAAGAATCCTGCAATCTGCGGGTTGCTCTGGAATGCGGTAATCTGGTCGTACTTGCTCTTGAGCGCGATGCGATAGACATCGGCGTTGAACGATTCGAAGTTCGGCCAAATCGAAAGCTTGCTGTCCTCAACGAACGTTTCCACGGACTTGAACTCGTTCTTGATGGATTTCTGGCTCTTGATGCTGCGAGGACCGGCAATGGTGGTCGCATGCTTCGGGAAAAGCGTATTGTTCTTGAGCGTGACGAGAACTTTGTTTTCGATATCGTTCAAAATCGGTTCTTCTTCGTCTTGGAAGTGGCTGTCGCCAAGGCCCGAATCCGGTACCATGAGTTCCAAGTCTTCCTTGTCGAACATGTGGGCGAGGTAGTGCGTGTAGGCCGCACTTGGGTTTTCACGCGGGTTCACGCGCATCGTTGCGTACTGCGAAATGCGGTCGATCGAAACCGGGATAATCTTGCCCGTGTCCTTGTGGAAGTTTGCCTCGTTGTCGAGATAAATGCTGTTGAAATTGCTAATCGCCGGGCGGCAAGTGTCGATCGGGCTAATGGCGTTCAAAAGCTTGTTTCCGTTCTGGAGCATGAACGTTCCGTTTTCGGAACCGAGAATCCATGCGGCGATACACGGATGGTTGTGCTGGTCACGCACCATATCGTTGATGAGTTTCTTTGTGATTTCGAGACCCTGTGCGGTAGAACGCATCGTGTGGATCGGGAATTCTTGGAAAACGAACAAACCGATTCTATCGCAGATGTCGAGAGCCGTTCTGCTGAGCGGCGCCCCGCAAGAGCGGATGACATTGAAGCCTGCCGTCTTGACTGCGTTCAGGTCTTTTTCAAGAGCCGGGTTCTGGTCTGTCCAGAGGCCGCCTTCGCTCCACTGCTGGTTGTAGCTCACGCCCATCAGTTTTACGATGGCGTCGTTGACGTAGTAGTCGCCCTTGAGGCAGTCGAACTTGCGGAAACCGAATGTTTTAACGACAGGGAAGGTGTATTCAGGAGCCTTGCCCTTGGCACCCTTGATTTCAAGCTGCATTTCAATCGCGAACAAGTTCGGATGTTCCGGACTCCAGACGCACTTGTCCTTCTTCCAGTCCTTGATGCCAAGCAAAAATTTCTGCGTGGCGTTTTCCTTTTCGAGCTTGATATCCTTGAAGTATTCAAACACGTCGCCGTTGGGGTTCTTCATGAGGATGCGGAGACGGGACTGGTAACCGCGCGGGTTGTTGAAGAACGCTTCGACTGAAACTCGTTCTTGGTCCATGTCCGGTTCGACGTGAATGTCCGAGATAAACGCGGCGTTGCCAAGAATCAAATCGACGTGACCGCAGATACCGCCATACGGATACTGCGACCAGGGGAGGCCGACAGGCATTTCGCCCGGGTGGGCGTAGCGGTCGTTTGCGCCTTCCTTGCTTTCGCGGCCAAAGTCAATGCGGCTGTTCGTTGCACCCATGTTTGCGACGCGGATGCAGAGGATGTTTTCTTCGCCGAGCTTGATTGCCTTTTGCGTTTCTACGACAAAGGACGTGTAGGCGCCGAAGTGGTCGCCAAGGAGTTTACCGTTAAGCCAAATAGTGGCATGCGTTGCAATCTTTTCAAAACGGAGGAAAATACGCTTAGTGACTTGCTTTTCGTCGTCAATTGTAAATCTCTTAAAGTAGAACGCGCAGTCCTGGGCCATCAAAAGCTTGTCAAAAGCTCTTTCCCAGATGTGGGGCACGCTAACAGTTTGTGTTTTTTCAGGATACGTTGCATACCAACGATTGGAGATGCCGGTATCTTCAGTGTCCCAGATCATCTGCCAGTCGCCATCAAGGCTAATAATTTTGCTCATTCGGAGAATCCTTTATAAAATTCTTGAGGAAAGATAGAAAATTAGGGGTTAGGAATTAGGTGTTAGGGATTGGGAAATTGCTTAAAAAGTCATTTTACAGCCATTGAAACCTTGCAAAACCATTAATGTTTTATGTGCCGGTCGCTGATTCGGTGAACCTATGTTTATTCAAATTTTGTTGTAATATCAAGCGTGTCGCCGCGTCCATATTGATCTTTATAGACAAGCTTCCGAAGATCTTCTACGTGAACTGGTTCCGCAAGGATGCCAACAACGAAAAGCTCCCGGGTGGCTTCATGTGGCCGGGTTACGGCGACAACAGCCGCGTGCTCGCATGGATCTTCGACCGCTGCAACGGTGTCGATAACGCCAAGGAAACTCCGATCGGTTACATGCCGAAGGACGGCGCCATCAATACTGAAGGAACTCTCCGAAATCATCGACATGATCCAGGACCGCCTCAATAAAGCCTAATAAGGCGAGTGAAGCGGGTACAAACTCGTTTGTTCCCATTCCCGAGCCGATAGGCTTGCGCTCGTCAGAGCGCAACGCTTAATGTTCAAAGCGGCCTAGAGTTGCGAACTTAAATGCCCTTGCGATGAAAGTCGCAAGGGTGTTTTGTTTGTAAAACGTTATTCTGACCCACGCAGTGGGGAAGGTTCTCGAAGTAAGGCGGGAATCTATTTGCAACGTTCAGAATCTAAAGTGTCGTAACATCTTTTTTTTCGTCTTAGCCAAGTATATTCGTCATCAGAATCATCAACTTTGAACTTTGTCGTTATATTGAGCGTGTCTCCGCGACCGTATTGGTCCTTATAGACGAGTTTCCAATTGATAGTCGTATCTCTATAGCTGTTCATGGACTCATTAAATAATTCGTAAGTATAATTTTGGATTTTTTCGGGTAATGACCATGAAATATACCTATATGCATTTGCATCGGGATGATATAGAACAAGTGGTGCCCTGACTTCACATTTTGATTCGTTTGTTTTTTCATCTGATTTTACATAAGCTTCGAGCTCCCAATTATAGTCATTTTTATTTTTCCATGAAAAACCTGGAAGGCCAATAGCTTCAAGCTTGTAGTTGGACCTCAATTCGAAAATTTGATAGCACGGCTTACCGGAAAGTTTGGAAAGAGCTTTTGCTACGGCTTTTCTATTAAATTTAGGAACCTTAGCAATTGGTGTGTAGTGAACCAGTGCATTTTTTCCAAAGTTTAGATTTTGATAGGTAGTGTCGTAAACCGTGTCTTTGTAATGAATTTTTGTCATCCAATCTCTAGTTCTAAGGCGATAGCGTGAACAACCGATTCCCCAGCATTCTTTATGATAACATTCAAACGATTTTTTCTTAATTTTGCAATCACTAGTCCGCCAAATCGTTGTATCCCCTTTATAGTTTAAAACGCGATAAAGATCTACTTTTATGTGAAACGTACTATCAATTATTTTATTGGATGTTTGTTTTGCTTTTTTTTCTAAATTCAAGAAAATACTATCTTCAACAGTCAATTTCCGTTCTACTTGAATATCATCTGGTAATGCGGAGCTTTTTATCCAAATAGCTATGCTACACACGACAAGTCCGAGTGCAATTACCCCAAGGCCGAGCCCAATAATCCATTTTTTGCGTAATTTACTCATTCCAATTTCCATCGCAAAACTCTCGACATACAAATTACAAAAAAACGATGTCAATTGCCAATACGAAATTTATATGAGCTCCAAAATTGGGCCTTCATCGCAAAAACATGTCCCTGTCTTTTTGTGAATCATGCATCTTGGATTTTTGTACTTTTTTGCTTCAGGGGATATTTCTTTATCGAATTTACAATAGTTCCCATAGCCTTTTTCGTTGGAAATGGCGCTATAGCATTTGGTTATGGATTTGTCGTGTGACTCATAAGAATCAATTTTTGTCGTTATATCGAGCGTATCGCCGCGATTATATTGATCTTTATATACAAGTTTCCACGTAAATATTGCGCCTTTGTTTGTTTTTAAAGAATTGTTGAAAATTTGGTAGTCGTAAGTTTGCAGTTTTTCAGGAATTTGTTCAAACCTATAACATCTGTATTCCCTATATGCGTCTTTTCTAGGCTTTGTGATACATTTGTTTTCTGTATCAATTCTTGTGTCGTTTTGGGTTTGTACGAATTTTGGGGTCGGCTCAATTCGAGCCGTGGGGTAGTCGCTCGTCCATGTTAGAAAATCGGGGAGTCCTATGGGGTCAAGACTGTTTTTTTACAGTTTTTTTTTAGGTCTTGGTTTACTGATTTGGTAGATGTTTCATTCAAACTTTGTCGTTATATCGAGCGTGTCGCCGCGATTATATTGATCTCTATAGACAAGTTTCCACGTGAGGGTTGAACCTTTGTAAGATCGAAGCGAAATGTTGAGAAATTGATATGTGAAATATTCTTTCCTCTCTGGTAACGATTCATAATAGACACTACAATCATCAATATATCCGAAAGATGTCACTGTCCTATAATCTTGATTAAAATAACATACCTCATTGCCGGTGTCGTCTGTTTTTTTGTGTGTGGAATAGTAATCCTCGAAATTATAAACAGGTTTCAACATAAAATTATCGGGAAGTCCAATAGGTTCTAAACTGTAATTTGATGAATAAAATAGAATATGAGTACAAGGTTCTCCTGGTAACGATGAAAATAAATTTGCTACGGAATCGCGATCAAATTCAGGAATGCGAGCCATAGGAATGTAATTGGTGATGGCGTCCTTCCCAAAATTCAAGTTTATAAAAGTTGTATCATAAATTTCAATTCGATCTAAAACTGGAAGAGAAAATCTTGAAGAAAAGGTTCCGCAACTAGGTGTTTCGTGGGTGTTATTGCAAGAAAATGTTGAATCTTCAATATGGCATGATTTCCAGAGGGTCGTATCCCCTTTGTAATTAAGAACTCGATATAGCGTTAAAGGCGTGTGTTTTGATTTGTCGAGGAATGTATTATTTAGAGAACTGTTAATGATTTCGAGTGCACTTGTCGAGCTGTCTGTTTGAATAGCCGAATTCTCATTCGTTGTGTCAGTGACGTTTGTTTGGCTGATGATGTTTTTCTTCTCAATGCTCGGTGCATTGACTTTGGGGTTTGCGCACGAAAACAAGAACGCAATGCAAACCAGCACGAAAAACAACAAGTTTATTTTCATTCCAATACTCTGCGAATAAATTGATGATTCCTAACCACAAAATACAAAAAGAGAATATAAGAATATCGGGAGAATGAAAAAAAATAGCCCCCACGTACGTGAGGGCTTTTTAATTTGTTTTTAATTGTCTATGTGTCGGATCGCTTACTTGTTGTTCGCGCGGATCAAGTTGAGGGCGGAACCCGCCTTGAACCATGCCCACTGCTGTTCGTTGTAGGTGTGGCTGAGGGCGATGTTATCGACAGAGCCGTCCTTGTGGTGGGCGACGAGCGTGAACTCGGAACCCGGAGCGAACTTGGTGAGACCGACGATGTCGAATACGTCCTGTTCCTGGATTTTGTCGTAGTCGGCTGCGTTCTTGAAGGTGAGGGCGAGCATGCCCTGCTTCTTGAGGTTCGTCTCGTGAATGCGGGCGAAGCTCTTCACGATTACGGCCTTCACGCCGAGGAAGCGCGGTTCCATGGCGGCGTGTTCGCGGCTGGAGCCTTCGCCGTAGTTTTCGTCACCGATGACGATGGAGCCCGTGCCCTTGGCCTTGTAAATCTTGGCGAGTTCCGGGACTTCCTTGTATTCACCGCACTGGCAGAGGACCTTGTTCGTTTCGCCGTTGAAGGCGTTCACGGCGCCGATGAGCATGTTGTTCGAAATGTTTTCGAGGTGACCGCGGTAGTTGAGCCACGGACC
>NZ_JAFWOM010000128.1 GCF_017545445.1 Fibrobacter sp. | reverse complement strand
GTGAAAAGAATGACGCCGAAAATTCTGCTCGAGACTCCAAGCGAGCTGACTACTTGCGTTCGCAGAATGTGCCGGACAGCGTGATTTCTACGATGCTTTCGTTAAAATAGGTGACCTACTCCTGAAAATTGTCTTTGAAGCCCAGCGAAAGCCGGGCTTTTTGTCATTTTTATTCCAAGTTGGAATATGAAAATTTGACTTTTTTTCTTAAAAAAATGTTTTTTTTGAAAAAAATTTGTATATATACTCCATCAAAGTTCATGCCGAAATATGGCGATTTTGAACAGAAAACGAAAGGATTTTGCAAACAAAGTAATTTTTCGTGACGCAAACGAGACAAAAATTACGCAAAAATGCAAAAAAGTTTGACAAAACTATTGCTTTTCTGAAAAAAATTGTTTATATTAAGGATGTGAACGGGTTGAACGCCCACTAACGGGCCGGAAACCACAAAAAGTGTGTAACAAAACATCAACAAGGAGTACACTATGAAAAAGCAAGGTTTTACCCTTATCGAATTGATGGTCGTGATCGTGATCATGGGCATCCTGGCCGCCGTCGCAGTACCGAAACTGTTCGGCATGATCGCTAAGTCCAAAGCTTCCGAAGTCGGCCCTGCCGCTGGAACCTACGTGAAGTTGCAGGACGCGTATGTATCCGAAAAGGGAACTTCCGTGGGAAGTTGGAAGCAGATTGGTTATTTGATGAAAAACACAAATAACTTCTATTATTGCGGAGCCGCCACCTGCGCCGAAGGAACAAATACCGATGGTTATGGTGGACAGGCTGACATAACGACGGACTCTTTCACCGCTGGTCTTTGGACTGCTCACAACATTGCAACTTTGAATGATTGTGCGGCGGGCGACAACTGGGCTCTCACCACTTCTGCTAACAGCACAACTGGCGGCACGGTTTTGTATACCGCTACAGTCTCAAATACAGGAACAACGTTGTGCGAACCTCTCACTCCTAGCTTTACGAAGCTCCAGACGGCGGCAGCCAACGCCAACCCGTAATAACGTAAAAGGGATTACACAAAAAAAGAGAACTCCATTTGGAGTTCTCTTTTCGTATAAGACACTAAAACAATTAGCCACCTGTGGAGGTTTTCACTTCACCCTTCTGCAAGTTCTTGAACTGAGGAGTTAAAGCTTCGCACTCGGCTTCAAGTGTATTTGTTGTCCAAGCTGCGCCATTACCCGTAGCAGACTGGTTTGCAGTAAGAACCCAGGTGCTCTCCTTGGCGCAATCGTTCAAAGCCACTTTCGACGTTGCAGTCCATGCAGCTGCCGTAGTAAGAGCCTTTTTTTCACCCCAAGAGTCTGTGTAGCTAAAGTTTGGCGTGTCAGAAATTTCGTAGCCAATTGCCTGGAATGTTGATAGGGTATCTCCAATTTCAGCAATGTAGGCGTCCGCCAACTTCACGTAGGATGTTGCTAGAAATACTCTAAACAAGGACGTATTGGAAGTGTTTCTTTGAAACAACGGCATCTTCCCTATTGACTCTTTACTGCACATTATTTATTTTTAGAGGGTATGAGCGAGAATATGCAAATAACATACATGCAGACCCGACTTGTGCGGCTCGCTGCCGAGCAAGAGCGTATTCCTATTCCCGAAATGGTCAAGGTCTTCGATCGCTTTGGCGTATTCCGCTACATAAAGGACATGTGGGAGTTATTCCATATTGAGGGGGATTTGGCCGTACTTGATGACATAAGACGATATCTTGCGGCTAAAGGGGTTCCAAATGTTCAGTCTGCATGAACCCGTCGTTCTGTACCACGGCAGTTTTTGCGAGGTGACCGCTCCTGACCTGGAGCGCTGCGCCCGCTACAAAGATTTCGGCAAAGGCTTCTATTTGACAACGGACCTTGCCCAGGCAGAAGCTTTTGCAAAAATTACGGTACGAAAGTCCATTGCCAATGGAACCGTTGCGCATGCTCAAAATTGTGGTATTGTTTCGCATTTCGAGTACACTCCGCGAGAGCTGAATGTCCACCTGTTTCCGACATCCGATACAAATTGGTTGCACTGCATTGTGGCCCACCGAATGTCGGGGGCCTTTTCGGACCTGATTGGCATATACAGTCAATACGATGTCATTGGTGGAAAAATTGCAAATGATGCGACAAACATCACCTTGACAAACTACATGACCGGGGCGTATGGTGTTATGGGAACAAAAGCTGCGGACAACTTTTGTATTGGCCTGCTTCTTCCGGAGCGGTTGAAAGACCAATACTGCTTTAGGACGACAAAAGCACTTGAACAATTGAAATTCTTAAAGAGTACTCGCGTATGGATGTGAAAAAGGAACAGATTCAGGCGGCAATTGACCAGATTGCAACCCTGGTCGTTGAGTCCATTGCTGAAAAGGAAAAAAAGGATTCGTCGATAGTCCTAGCAGATTTTCTCACGTCACAAACGGGTCGTAAACTTTACGACGAATCTTTGAAGTTCTGGTGCGATGGTCCCTCGTGCATCGAGGAAATGTATCGCAAAGAAAAAGGACTCGAGTCACGTTCGGCATAGAAGTTCTTAGGCATTATCAACAACACACAAGAATCTTCGGTACAAACCACACTAGCGAGAACTTTCGCCTCTCCATTGCCCCTTAACCTACGTGAAGTTGCAGGATGCATATGTGGCTGAAACAAATGCCCTTGGCATTTGGAAAACGATTGGCTACGCTGCACCTGGTGGTACGAATTTCACGTATGCAGGTGGAGAGACTGCTGCACAAAATAAGTGCCCGACGGGCTACACTGCATCCACAGCAGAAGGCAAATCGCCTTGCTATAAGGAAGTTGATGGGAAGGCACAGACTGTTGCTGCAGAAAGCTCTTCCATCACAGATGGCTGGACCGCTCAGAACAATGTGAAGCTGAACGATTGCCCGGCACAAGTGAACTGGAAGATTAGTGCTGCAACTGGAAATTCCGCAACCAATACCGGTTCTGTCACTTACACACCGTCTATTGTTGACGAAACGAATTGCGCCGGTTTGACCCCCCATTTCACCAAGATTGGTCAGTAATTAACAAACCATTCTTAATAAAAAAGGGCTCTCCTATTCGGAGAGCTCTTTTTACAATTTTACTGTAAATTAGTCGATTGCACTTGTACTAACCGTGCAGGATTCACCCGGCGTGCTTATTGCAGTATAGTTTGCAGTCAGCGGCGTGGCGTCATCCGTAAGACATGCTGCATACTTAATCTGACCACCATTATCACCCTTATTCAAGGCGATGTCCCAGAAGCAGGCGTTGGCAGTACATTCGTTAAGCGCAACTACATTCTGAGCCTGCCAACCGATCTGCGTTCCATCCAAATCGTCGAGAACGGTTGTTTCACTTGCTCCAATGGCACCCTTATAGCTAAAGTTATTAGATGCAGGAACGGTATAACCAATCAATTTCCAACCACCAACAGCATTACGTTCTGCGGCATAAGCGTCCTGCAACTTCACGTAGTATCTAGCGAATTTATTTCTAGTTCAAGGCGATTTATCGCAAAGAAAAGTTTCTAAAATCTACTAATATCTATTTATTTTTCCTTTATAATGTTACCTTGTCTGAACTTCTGAATTCTCAGAAGCCCACCATTGTAAAAAGGAAAAAACATGCTATTTTATGAAACCGCGTTGCAGCATCTGGAAAAAGAAAAATACAACCTTTCACCATTTACGGTACATACCTATTATTGGAATTTGAAAAAAATTTTTGATTATAATCCAAATCTAGAGTTAGAAAATTTAGACCAGTCCGTCGTCCAAGATTATAAAATTCATCTTCAACAATTAGGGAACAAGCCTGCTACTGTATGCAAAGCTCTTTCTGTATTCCGCATTTTTTCTAAAAAAATTTATCAGGATGGATTGCTAAAAGTGGATCCGTTTGAGAAGGTGAAAATCGGGAGAGCCTATACACGACGAGGGTTCTTGACGATTCGTGAACTTAAAAGTTTGTATCTCAATTTTAACGATCGTTACAACATTCTTTCGGAAACAGAGCAGGAAGTCATGCGAGTGTTTCTGTTCAGCTGTTTCACTGGGTTACGCTACAGTGATTTGCAATCTCTTGATGCTTCAGAAATTTTTGATTGGAAAATTCGCAAACAGATGCATAAAACAGGAGATGCGGTCTATATTCCGATTCCATTGCAGGCACGCCTGTTACTACCAGAACATATGAAGGCTGGCAGAATTTTCCGGGTTGTGGAAAATTCCCATTTTAACAGAACCTTGCGCAATGCCGCAAAAAAACTGGGCTACAGCAAGCATATCCACTGCCACCTCGCCCGTCACACCTTTGCGACAACTTGCATTACACTAGGAATATCACTTTCTGCGACAAGCAAATTGTTGGGACATCGAAATTTAGAAACAACGTTAATTTATGCAAAATATATTGATGCCTTTTTGGATAAAGAAATGAAAAAGTTTAGAAAACTCGGATGACGCGAGGGGTCCCAAAGGGGGGGGCTTTAATGAATACCAAAATTTTCCATTCAATAATGAAGAAGGAATAGGAAATACATCCCCCAAAAGGCTAAATTACCAAATAGAGCCAAAAACCTGTTTTTCTCAGTTAAGTATAACTAGCGGGACCCATCGAAAATAAAATGACTGCACGAAACTAGATTGTTCCAACGAACCCATCGGGCGGTGGTCTCCGCGAATTATAAAACGATAGTCGGGATGTTTCTCAGCTTGTTTTGCCAATCTTTTCATTGTGTTTTGCTGCAGTGTGAAATACACGCAGTCCACATCGTCAAAGCGCATGGACCTGCAAACAGAAGATTTTTCAACTCCATCGGCGAGTTCGTAAGGCGGATGTGCATCAAGCGTTGTCCAATAAATGAATTTGGGTATAGAATCCGTAAGAAGTGAATCAATATAATTGACGATGGATGTGTCGCAAATTCCGTCGAAGCCATAGTGGCAGCTCGCAAGCCCGCGGCTAGCTAAATCCTTTTTGAACAACAGACTGTCAAATCCAAATTTCCCATAATTTTCGCCACGCTCATAAAATTTTTCATCGTAGCCGTGTAAATACCAGGTTTGAAAATTATTTTCTTTAAACTTTTGAGGCAAAGGAGTCTGTCGGATAGTTCCTCCTAAAGCGTCAAAGTCTTCCCATTCCGCACCTTGCGTGTGTGATGCGTCCCTTGGGTAGAGACCTAAGAATTGCGCATTTGAATTTGAGAACGGAGAAAGCAAAGCCTTTGTATAAGCAACGGATTTGTTGACACCATAGCTTTCGACAAGAACAACAACCGTCGATTTTGAACAATCGCCAACAACAGTTTTCCCTTTCTGCCAAAAAGGGAAAGCCGCTTTAATGTCCTCTTGCAAATATGGATTTTGTCCGATAATTCCTGGCGTACAAAGTTGCCAGAACCATTTCTGGGTTGCGAAATCCATAATGGGCTGACGTCTTTGCAATTTATTTACACCCGCATTTGCGGCCACCATGCTTGCGATAATGCAGAGTACAGCCAAATGAGAAATTTCAAAATGTTCTTTACCCCATAAAAGTCTTTGTGCGAAAAGAATTTGTAATGAAATTAAGGATAAAGGAATCAAAAAAAATAAAAATATTCCCCACCAATAAAATTTGGCAAGTCCCCATACATCAGGGAGTGTAAGGACGAAAGTCGAATAAAAAAAATTTCCTGCATCAGCAATCAAAAAAAGTAACGCGAACAGTGAATAAACAGGCAAAACAAACTTTCGGACACGCGGGGTTGCCGTTGTCACAAAGATCATCAACACATACACACCCATAGTTATGTACACATCAATCGAATCTGATATAAAGGCATAAATGCAGCAGGCAAGCACAAATGGTATTTTATACAGGATTTTGCCGTAAGGGAGCAGGAATAATAAAAGAAGGAAGAAAATGTCCGCCGAAAAAAAAACATGTAGTTGTGGTGTATCAAAAAATTTCCCTGTAACCCAAAAGGGTATGGCTGAAAAAATTGGTATAACAAACAAGAATGATTTAGTCATATCGAGCACTTAATTTAAAACGGCCACCGATACCCATCGAGAGAAAAATGAATTCACAAAAGCTCTTTCGCGGAAACTCAGTATAGGACGATGATCACCCTGAATAATAAAATGAACATTAGGATGCTTTTTTACAAGTGAGGCAATGCGTAAAAGCGTGTTTTGCTGTAAAGTAAAAAAAGTGCATTCGACATCCGATAAGTGTAAAGTTCTACATTCAGATGAAAAAACAAGATTTTCTACAAATTCGTATGGGGGATGGGCATCTAATGTTGTCCAATAAATAAATTTTGGTATTGTATCGGACAAAAGGAAGTCGATATAGTTGACAACAGATGAATCACAGATACCCTCAAACCCATACTTGCAACTAGACAATCCTATAGACGACAATTCTTTATGGAACAACAGTGTATCAAAGCCATAATTGCTATACATTCTTTCCCGATTATAAAAATCGCCATTATAGCCATGCAGATATATTGTTTTTAAGCCTGCAGCCTTAAATTTTTGAGGAATAGCCGTTGAATTGCCGTTACAAGAGGGTATACAAAAATCTTCCCATTCAGCACCTTGTGTATGGGCTGCATCACGTTTTTTTATCCCCACAAAAGATTTGTTGCAAGAATCAAATACAGAAAAAAGTTCTGCTGTCAACAAACTATTTTTATTCACTCCCCAACTTTCAATTAAAATCATGACAGTTGTATTGTTAAAATCAGAAGCAATTTCTTTTGAATTATTCCAGGACTTAAACGTATTTTTTGTAGTTTCATCTAATGATCGTGTATCTTCAAAATGTTGAAGAAAAATATTGTAAGAAAACAAATGCTTTATCGGAAAATCCATAATTGGTTGTCGCGACTGCATTTCGTTGATGCCCGCATTACATGAAAATAAAATGACGAAAAGAAATAAAGCTTTTTTATGAGAGGCAGAATCATTTATAACGGTCCACTGAATTTTTCTAAAAAAATAGAATGCAAGGGCAATCTGAAAAAATAGGGTCAATATAAATAGTAATACACCCCACCAATAAAACAAAGCTAAATTCCAAACATCTCTAATATGCAAAGAAAATGTGTAGTAAAAAAAATTTTCGCAATCAACAGCAAATATTACTAAAATACATAATCCGTAAAATATTGATAAAAGGATTTTTTTTCGTGGAAGAACTATTGTGATGGCAATTAAAGCAATGCATAAAATGGAGTAAGCCCAAGCATCATCAGTCCCCATCCAGAATCCATAACCTAGAGCTATTGCAACAAAAGGTATTTTATATGTTATCTGCCATTGAGGTGTAACGAGTGCTAATAAAAGTATGAAAGTTTCTGCAGAAAAGAAACCATGTGGTACGGGTGTATCAAAAAATTGAACTGCTGAATAAGGTAATATTGCAGTCAATATCGGAATAAATAACAAATAGAATGTATAACCATCCGAAGAAGATTTATTCCTTTTTTTTAAGAAATATGTTATTTTAGATAATAGATAATCTGACATTTTTAAAAAAAACTCCACCGGAAGAAACCCGATGGAGTTTATCTTTTTAGAAAAGATGACTAGCCGCCGATAGCGGTGCAAGTTCCGCTTCCACCAATGTTGCAGAAGTTCGGCGTCAGAGGCTTCTGGCAATTGCTAATGGAGGATACCTTAGGCGTATAAGTGATAGAACCACCAGTCGAGGTGTTTTGGGCAATGTCAAGCTGCCATACACCACTAACGCAGTCATTCAAAGTCGCACCCGCTGTAGCTTTCCATGCTTCAGTTTTACCTGAGGAAATAGCCACATCATCACCACTAGTGAAGCCTGCATACGTAAAGACAGTTGATGTCGGAATGGAGTAGCCAATAGCCTTCATTGAGCCAACAACGGTTCCTTTTTCAGCGACATACGCATCCTGCAGCTTCACGTAGGTTCCAGCGGCGGGAAAATTGCGTCCGTCGTGACTATATCAATTCGGTTGTAGATTTTATAGTGAATGAGAGCGAGAGAGGAAGATATGTTCTTATTATGATCTGGAAACTCGATTTGGAAGAAAGGAATGTCGATGCAATCTTATGACGACGATTAAATACACTTTCTTGGCTGGGATTCTAAACGATGAGTTTTTTTGAGAGAAATTGGTAGAAAATAGTAGAAGTCCAATATGTCATTCAGAATATTCATATCAAGCGTGCAGAAAGAATTTGCAAAGGAACGCAAGTGGCTTGCGGATTACATCCGTAAAGATGCGATTCTTGGCCGATTCTTTGATGTCTTTTTGTTTGAAGAAGTTCCCGCTCAGGAACGTGATGCTGCCGGACTTTATCTGAATGAAGTTGCCGCAAGTGATATTTATTTAGGGATTATTGGCAATACATACGGAAACACGAATGCTAAGGGAGTCTCGGCAACAGAGCAGGAATACAACGAGGCTGGCAAACGTCACAAGGAGCGGATTTGCTTTGTCTTGAAAAC
The DNA here is from genome assembly GCF_017545445.1 of Fibrobacter sp. Classification (GTDB taxonomy): domain Bacteria; phylum Fibrobacterota; class Fibrobacteria; order Fibrobacterales; family Fibrobacteraceae; genus Fibrobacter. The sequence goes on along the minus strand of NZ_JAFWOM010000128.1, from coordinate 408 downwards.
GGATAAGCCCCGTGAATCAAAACAGGAGCGTTTTGTAGCAAAGGTAAATGCCGAAATTGTCCGTAAGGGATTTTCGACTTACGATGAATTGCGGACTGCCGTTTATGCGGCATTGGCGAATTTTCTTGTTTCTCGTGAATATATTAATGTGCTGCCTTTTGACGCTTCTAAAAATTCTGGAATTACTTTGAGCGATTTGAGTGTGACCAAGATTCGTCGCTTCGTGAAGATTGCACGTGAAATCAGGAATTTCAAAATCCCTGCGGGAGCTTCGCCAGAACATGTGCTGACGGCGTTGGACCTGATGGACGATGCCGGACGCATTGTAAATTCGGCGGAATTGCTTTTCGGAAAGAAACCGCAGCGTTTCTTTATTTCGTCCGAAGTAAAATGTATGCAGTTCTTTGC
>NZ_JAFWOM010000127.1 GCF_017545445.1 Fibrobacter sp. | reverse complement strand
GCGCAATCGACCATACCGCCATTGACTTCCACGCGGACAAGGCCCAAGTAGCGGCCAATACCGTGGTCTTCGTGCGCAACAAGGTCACCGCGATTCAGCGATTCCACCATCAACGCATTCGTCACCGAGCCTGCAATCTTGTGCTTACGAGCCTTGTTTGCATGGCGGTTTAAAATTCTTGATTCCGTGAGGAACGCGACATTATCGTCTTCGTGCCAAAAGCCTTCACTCAAGTTGCCGATAAAATAATCTTCGACCGGCAGACCGTCAAAAATTTCACGCAAGCGGTTCACACCGCCAAGCGTCTGCGCCATCACATAAACGCGGCCGCCCTTATCATAAAATTCTTCAATTTCTTTGGCAACCGCGTCCGTACCATTCGACGTAAAGTCCTGAGCACGCATATGCATTTCGTGCCAATTGCCATCATCGACTTTGACTCGCGTCATATCGAGCGACGCACGACCTACGAACAAACGCGAAAGTTCACCTATTTTGAACCACAGTTCGTTCGGCGGAGCCATTCCCGGATCCGTCACACGGGCTTCGTCGTAAGCACCGCGGAATGCGCCATACATCTTCGAAGCAGTTTCCGAAAGCAACGAAAGTTCTTCAAAGACAAGCGATGCACGCGGCATGTAATCCAAGAGACTTGCCACCAAACGCTGGTGATGCGGGCGATGCCACCAAAGCGATTCTGCAGAACATTCCTCACCCGCCATCACCGATTCCGGCACCGTAAATTCCCCCATCGGGAAGAACTCGATGTGCGTCATCTGCTCCAGCGAACGCTGCGAGAAAATATCGAATGCTCGGATAGATTCAATCTCGTCGCCGTAAAATTCAATACGAATCGGGTGCGGATAAAGCAAGCAGTTCACATCGACAATGCAACCGCGAATCGAAAACTCGCCCACGCCGCTCACCATCGGCTGTTCCGTAAAACCGTGATCAAGAAACCACGGGCGTAAAGACGAAGGCTCCAGCTGGTCGCCAACGCGGAGCGTACGCACCTGACGCATGATTTCGCCCGGTTCCGGGAGTTTCATCAAGAACGCATCGAGCGGACAAACAACAACGAAAGGCTTTTCGGTATGCGAAACATCGCGGAAGAATTTCAGACGTTCTTCAAGCACGCCCTCGAACGGCACCTTGATTTCGTAAGGTTTCAAGCCGAGCGATGGGAAAAAACGAACAAACTCCTCGCCCACCATGCTTTCGAGATTCTCGACCCAGACTTCGGCACTGCGGTAATCCTTCGCAATCACCAGAATGTTCTGCGGGCTTTTCAAGAAGCGGTTCGCGACCATCATCGAAGCAAGCGGAACCGACGCGCCATTGACGTGAATGGCCTCGTTATCAGCATTTTCAAAAAGCGAAATCGCAGGGAACGAATTTTCTTGAAGGAATTCCGAAATGGTAAGCATAGAGGGAAATGTAGAAAAAATCTCTAAATGTTACCAAAAACGAAAACGCAAGTTTTCGCCTTAATATTTCAATTCAAACTTTCCTATTTCATCACGTAAAATTACACGGTCATTCTTTATTACAATTACAGTCACGTCCCAAATTTTTTGACCGACGCTAACAACAGCGGACTCGCCATGGAATTTGAGAATAGCTACAGGGTTATTCCCCGGCAAAATTGCATCCAGAGTAATTGGCGGATGTTCTTTGGGTGATATAGGCTCCTTAGGTTTTGCCACCTTTATCGGAGCAACTTTCGGCTTTGGCATAAGTAGACTTGAGAATGATGGCTGTAGAAACCGAATATGATCTCGGTGGCAAGGTTCTTGCATCTACTAAATACCCCTATGGGATGACTACTTCTGGACGTATACGTAGTATAACGGAAAACTATACTTATGACCGTCTTGGACGCATAAGCGATATATACACAAAGAATGGTAATGGTTCACAGGCTGTTCTTGCTCATTACGAGTATTATCCGACGGGTAGCGTGAAAAATATTACCATGGGAAATGCTCTTAAGCTCTCTTATACTTATCATATTAGTGGAGCGGTTAAAACAGCGACTGTTAAGTCTGTTGATGGTAAAGAGCTTTATTCCGAAACACTCCATTATGAAGATAGCGACAAGCCTCAGTATAACGGCAATATTAGCCGCATGGTGCATCAGATGGCTCATGGGAACGATCAATACGGCCAATCGCGTGATGTATTGTATCTCTATGACGAATTGAATCGCTTGACAAGCGTCGATGACTCGAAACAAGATGTATTTGATGAAATGTTCGAATATGATGCTCAGGGACGAATTACCGCGCAGCATCGTGCTCAATTAAAAAATGGCAAATATGAGGTTGAAAAATCCGGTGGTGAGTATTTTTACGAAAGTGAAAAGAATCGCTTAAAATCCGTTGCCGACAACATGGGAGGAATCTCCGCATCCAATCGTACAATGTCTAACCCGGATAACTTCATCTATGATTCCGAGGGCAATTTAACGGAAGACAAATCCAAAGGCCTGAAAATTTTGTATGATTGGAGAGGTATGCCGGTTGAATTTAAGCAGACTGCAATGCCTCAGGGGAGTACGGACAATGAACTGTACAAACTCGAGATGAAGTACGACGGCTCTGGTCGCTGCGTCTCCAAGACTGTCTGGCGTAAGGCGGTTGGTGCTGAAAACTGGCAGAAAAAACAGGTGACGCATTACACCGGCATCGGAACGGAAATCCGCGAGAACTACGCCGGACCGGCAAAACAGACGAAAGTCGTCGTGAACATGCCGCAGGGCCTCGGACGCTATGGAATAGAGGACGCTGAAAATCCCGACATGGGCTCCGGCGTAGGCTACATCCCGAACACGAAATTCGAATGGTACCTGAAGAACCACCTCGGAAGTACGATGCTCGTGTATGGCACGCAGGCCGATGCGAACCCCGCGCACTCCGATATCGGCACGCCGCTTGCCGCCTACGACTACCGCGCATTCGGCGAGATGGTCGAACTGTTGCCACCGCCGACCGGAAAGGTCACGGAGAATTTCACAGGAAAAGAGCATGACGATGAAATATCGCTCGACTATTTTGGTGCGAGATATCTTGACCCGATGCTGGGAATGTGGACTTCTGTGGACCCGAAGAGACAATTCTCAAGCCCGTATCTATATGCAGGGAATGGCGTGAATCCCGTGAATGGGGTGGATCCGGATGGAAATTCAGTAAATATTCTGTTATCCAATGAAAAAAGTGGTTCTTATGGATTTGTTTACAAATATAAGAGTTATCAGATTAAAGCAAAACCCGAATTAGGAAAATATAGACGGCGTGTTCCTAGATACAACATGTATATTGGAAATAATTCGGGGAGCGATGCTATTATAGAGGTTACAAGAGATGCTTTTGCAGGAAATGGACCTTTTATTGCAAATGGATCTTTTCGTGGATGGCCGTTATTTAATGCTCCCAATGGCTATAGAATAGAATTACGAGATCCTAAAACTTTATCTCGTACCATTTTAGATGACCAAAAGCAAAAAAGATCTTACGTCCAAATCCATTTAGGACCAGGCTGTTCAGAAGGTTGTTCTTTATTGCCTGATGGAAAAAAAGGACGTGATCGTTTTCAAGAAATTATAGAAACAATGCAAAAAGAGGATCTTGATAATGGGTTTGATGATGACATTTTTGTTGATACAGAAAAATTTGATCCCGCCTTTACACCAAAAGATGTCCCTGGTCCTGACGTTCATTAGTTTGATTCTTTTATCATGTTCATCAAAAGAATCTAATGAATTTAACTGCGCTTGGGATAAAGAGCTTGATTCTCTTTACATTCGCTATAAATGTATTGCTACACCTAATTGTAATACTGATGTATGGGATCCTATAGAGCTTTTTGCGGACATTTCTAAAGAAAGGATAAATTGCCTTTTGGATTCCATGATAAAAAAAGAAGAACATCTTTGGATGGATGTTTATTTATATGCGACAATTCCCGATTCTATTTTTGGAGTTTCTCAAAAAGCTGTAGATAGAATAAAAAAGGATCCTGATTCATGTTTACAAGAAATGTGGATGTTGGCTTTGAGTGAACATAATATTATAGATTACAAATTTAAAAATGTTTGTCATATAAAAAAATACGAAAATATATTTCCATCCGCCAGTGAATTAGATTTTTATTGGTCTCATGAATATGATTATGAAATTGGCAATCAATTGGATTCTTTAAAACGAATTGCCGAAAAGAAAACGATTGAAAAGTCTTATAAAATAGGAACTTGTGACGGCGAAATCATAGATTTTTTAACAGAAGGACTTTATGTTGAATTAGAAACAACAAAATCGTGTATCGTTAATCAAATCCTAAATTCTTATGATATAGAAATAAAGAATGATACTACGACTTTGAAAATTGCACCGCCAGCACAATCTATTTATGATAGTATACAAGAAATTATCCAAATTCCAATGTATTCATTTGAAATAGATAAATCTAAAGTCACAAAATTACGTGAAAAACACAAGCAACGGATAACAATTGAATGGTCTTCTCTTGGTTGCTTTATGAATTCAAATGAAAAAAAATATAATTTAAACAAAAAACATATTGGGAAAAAAATCATTCTTGAAATTCCTTGTTTTGATGAAAATCTAGCTTTGAAATTTTATCCATTTCATGTATCTAAAACTAAGTATCCCTTTATCTCTTGTGAAATCGCACCTGCAGATAAAGATTATTATGGTAAATAATATGAGAAATCATTATGAATGTATATGCCAATCGAATTCACACAAACGCAGCAACCTACGGGAAGTTCTAGCGATACTTTGTTCAGACTCCTGATGAAGTACGGAAGTATGGGATTCAGAGTTGAGGCTCTAGATCCTGATACAAATACACCAACAGTAGAGGATGATACTGGAAAGAAAAGAACGTATATACAGCTTCATAAACGAGGAGCGTCTCATGGATGTGGAATGATGGATCAATCTAATTATGAAAAATTCAAAGATGCTGTTGAGATGATGAAAGCGGAGGATCTTTCAAATGGATACGAAGATGAAATCGATATGCAATTTGAGTCTTTTGAACCTGCTGGTAATTAGCATTTTGCTTAATGGATGTGAGAAAGATGCCAATAGAGACTGGAATCAAAAAATCAATTCTGTTTACAAGGCGTATACGGGAGCAAATGATGGAGACGTTACCGATGAGTTGGACAAATTAGATGCGAGAGAAATGAATATTTTGTTTGATTCTATTCTCAGTGAATCAAATGGGGTATCAACCAGCGCTTTGTTAAACATAGATGCGTATTTTGGGGATAATTCTTTTGTTTTTTCAAAAAAGAGTGTAGAGAATATTGTTAATCATAAAGCTTTTCTTGTGCGTAACGCAGGACGATGGTTCTTAAATGAAAAGTTGCATTCCAATTACGTGTTGGATTCTGCAATTTTTCATTCATTTCCTTCGGTAAAAGAATATTTGATGTTTCTTAATTTTGAATACAATGGGAATCCTTATGATACAACTGTGTCAGAATGGTTTGATTGCATCGTATTCACTCCATCTAATCCACAGGATCGAAAAAATGGTGTAATATCATTGAATCGTGATTCTGCCTATGCACTTTATACGAGGTCAAAAAATTCCTCTGTTGATCTTTATTCTAATCACATAGACTGGAATAGGGAATACTTTTCGACAAACGTTTGTAAGTCTATAGAGAGGGCTGGTTTTAAAGAGTTAATTGGCTTGCTTGATAAGAAATCGCTACTTGGTTATATATATTCAAGAGATAAAATTTATTACATAGAGTCGGAACGTGGCCTTATTGATGAATCTTTAAAGAGGAACGTCACCATTGAAAGTTTACCTCTATTGAAACATGAATTAGATTGGTTCATTGGGAATCTATAGCGATTGTAAATCCCCACGAAAAATAAAGGACGCTGTCAAGGGAATGCGGTTGCTTGCGGTAGTATCTGCAAGTCCAAATGCCTGAAAATTTTGTAAAAAAACCTTTTTCTTCAAATTTCCCTTGAAAAAGTGTGCTTTAATTCAAAAAAGTGGGTCTAAAAAGTGTATTTGTACATTGATTTATCCCTTGGAAAAGTGTATATTTAGAGTATGTTCAAGCGGAAAATTCTGAAAGAATTCGAAAAATGGATGAATGGCGGGGGCAAGAAAAAGGCTCTCGTCGTCAAGGGAATGTGCCAAATCGGCAAGACGTTCAGTGTGCTTGAATTCGCCAGGAGTCACTACAAAGCATGTAGTCTATGTGAACTTCAAGGAAAACGACAGCGCCCGTAGAATTTTCGACGGCGATTTCAATGTCAACCGCATGACAATCGACTTGTCTGCCCTACTTCCCGATGCTCGCTTCGAACCGAAAAAAACTGTTATCATCTTTGACGAGATTCAAGAATGTGCAAATGCTCGCGCAAGCATTAAGCCATTCATGGAAGATGGCCGATACGATGTTATCTGCACGGGTTCGCTCCTGGGAATAAAGGGGTATAACAAAAAAAAGGGCAAGGGCGTCCCGACAGGTTTCGAGAGAATTGTTTACATGAAGCCCATGGATTTCGAGGAATTTCTGTGGGCAAAGGGCATTGACGAAAAAGTCATTGATTATCTAAAAGAATGTTTCAGAAACAAAAAATCTGTTAGCGAAGCCACTCATAACGCCATGTTGCGCTATTTTAGGGAATACCTCTGCGTGGGAGGTCTCCCATACATTGTTTCACGCTTTGTCGAGACAAACGACATGAACGTTGTTTGGCAAGAACAGCAGGATATTCTCGAAGAATACAAGGACGATTTTGGCAAGCACCTCGACGAAGATGAAAATGAAGAAGTTGACAGAACGCTTCTAGGTAGAATCAACCGCGTATTCGATTCCATTCCGGCGCAACTCGCCAAAGAAAACAAAAAATTTGTTTATTCCGCGCTGAAAAAGAAGGGCCGTTCCGAAGCATACCAGAACGCAATCCAATGGCTTTACGATTGCGGCATTATCAATCTATGCCACAATCTCACGAATATTTCAACTCCACTGGATGGTTACAAGATTGAAAATGCATTCAAGATCTATGTACAGGATTCCGGGTTGTTCGTCGCGATGCTCGAAAAAGGATGCGCGGCCAAAATTCTTAGCGGAGACTTAGGATTTTACAAGGGCGCTATTTACGAAAACATTGTCGCCGATTGTTTCTCGAAACAAGGACGAAACCTATACTACTTCCGCAAGGATTCTGGCCTTGAAATAGATTTTGTCGAAACCATCGCTGGTGAAACCGCGTTAATTGAAGTCAAGGCGACTTCGGGGCAGGCCAAGTCTGCAAAGACTGTCCTGCAAAACGAAAATTACGAAGTAAACGTTTGCTACAAGCTTTCTGAAAACAATTTAGGCGTTGTCGGGAAAGTAGTGACGTTGCCTTACTACATGACCATGTTCCTTGAATAACTAGGCTATGTCGCTGTAATATCGGATCTATGAAAATTTTCTATGATTGGAGAGGTCTGCCATCGGCGAATGGAAAGTTGTTGAAGTGCACAAATAAAGGAAATGTACAAAAAATTTTATCCTCCCCAATTCTCCATTTTTTGTATTTTGCAGTTGTGATTATTAACGATTGAGTTTTGGAATGAAAAAGAAGTTTATTGTCATTTTCGGGCTGGTTTGTTTAACCATCATCTCGTTGTTCTTCGTTTTTAAAAACGATAACGTGCAAGTCGTTCACGATAAAAATATAGCTAGCGTTTCCAATAATACAGCAAGCACCTCTGACAGCACAGCCCCCAAAATCAAGACCATGTACCGAATTTTAGAGTTTAATGGTGATACCACCGTTTGGGATTCTGCCGACTGCGTTATCCGCGATTCTTCATTTTCATGCAAAAAAGTAGAGATCATAGATCACGGGAAAAAATTGCTTGAATTGCTTGGATACCAAACGCAAAAGCCCAATGAAAAGCCTCAAGAAAAAGACATTTATCAAAATTTAAATTTTGGTAAAAAAGTCATTTACAAAGACTTAAATTTCGGTAAAAACGCCATCGTCAATTACATTCCTATAGCAGATATTCCAGCATTCGATCGAAACAACGTCGCAAAGTTTTTTTCTTATATATCTGGAGGACCGTGTTCCAAACTTTTGACATTCAGTTCAAATTATAAAATCGAAGCTATTGGACTTCCTGATGATTTTAAATGGAAAAATCAAAATGCATATGAAATAAATATTCACAAAAATACGGCAGGACAAAATATATGCAGCTCTTTAACAGATATGTTATCAAAATCAAAATTCACGAAATCACCGAAAGAACATATTCCTATACATACAACTCTTAGACATTTTGATTGGTCAAGACAAGAACGAGATGTTGAAATTCGTTATTTACCCCAGAAAGAGGAAATCTACGAATACAAACTACTTAATTACTCGCTCCAGTACAAGGACACTACTTTTTCGTGGAAACTTGTCTATAAAGACCAATACGGTCGTGGCGACACACTAGATATCACAACAAAATTCGAAGCAAATCAAAAAAACATTCCCTCAAAATGCTACGATTCTGTATATGAAAAACCTCCAACAAAAGACACCCTCTTTTACCGTATTCTTGATTTTAGAGGAGATACCACCATTTGGCATCCTTCAGATTGTAAAATTTTCGGTGATCGTTTTTCATGCGTTCGTAGAGTATCAGCCACCATGTGGGAACAATGTGTCCCGTACCACAAAAACCATTCTGCAAATACTACTTACAAAAATCTAAACTTTGGAAAAGAAGCTATCACAAACTACATTCCTACAGCAGAAATTCCCGAATTCAATCGCGACTCCGTGGCAAAAGTCTTTTCTGTTTTGCCAAGCACATCCTGTTCTGCATTGCTAACGTTCAAATCCAATTACAGTATAGAACCCATCGGGCTACCTAAAGATTTCAAATGGCGAAGAGACTTTCCGAAAGCAGTCGTTAAAGAGATTTCTAAAAAGAAAAAATTGTGCACCCTAGAATATCGGAGTGTGTCTAATCGTCCCGTCCCCTACAAACAATACCGCGACATCATTTTTGAAGAATTGCCCGAAAAAGCCCGTGTTTACAACTATCAACTTTTTAACAAATCGCTTCAATCTTACAAGGACTCAACCATTAAATGGAAACTTGTCTATAAAGACCAGTACGGTCGTGGCGATACGCTGGATATAACAACGAAATTCGAATAAACGCGATTAAACCATCGACAAAACAACGCATGATGCCATCTTTAGCAGTCCCCGATTCACAACCATTTTCACTATAAAAAAATTTCTTTTGAGTCCAAGGGAATGAAAATTTTGTATGATTGGAGAGGTATGCCAATCGAATTTAAACAACTGCAACAACCTACGGGTAGTTCTGGCAATAGTTTGTTCAGACTCACGATGGCGTACGACGGGTCGGGCAGAAGGATTTCGAAGACCCGCTGGGTCAAGAACGCAGGTTCGCAGGACTGGGAAAAGGAACTTGTGACGCATTACACCAGCATCGGCACTGAAATCCGTGAAAGCTTCACGGGAGCGAACGCCGAGACTAAGGTTGTCGTCAACATGCCGAATGGCCTCGGACGATACGGAATCGAGGATGCTGTTCAATCTGCAGAAGCCAACGCCTCGCAAAAATTCGAATGGTACTTGAAGAACCACCTTGGAAGCACAATGCTCGTGTACGGAACTGTAGCTTCGACAAATCCGAGTGAAGCCGATGTCGGCGAGAAAATCGCGGCGTACGACTACCGCTCCTTCGGTGAAATGGTCGAATTGACGCCACCGGCAACCGGCAAGGTCACCGAAAATTTCACAGGCAAGGAACATGACGATGAAATCGCGCTCGACTACTTCGGTGCTAGATATTTAGACCCGATGCTTGGATTGTGGACTTCTGTTGACCCCGCAAGACAGTTTGCAAGCCCGTATCTGTATGCAGGGAATGGGTATAATCCGGTGAATGTGATTGATCCGGATGGAAATGAAGTTGATATTGGATCTTCAATAGCAATGACGAATATTATTGAACCTACACAGCAAGCCATATTTGAAAGCTCTTTGGATATTGGGCTAGACTTGATGATTGCAAGTGCCGCATTTGATATAGGAGCGTTATCTATAGCGGCTGCTGTTACTGCGGGGCCTGAAATTATTGCGGCTGGATCAGCCAAAGCTAGTGAAATGTTTGTTGCAGGAAGTGCGATGTTTGCTGTCGGTTTTTCTAAGGCTGTTGGGTTAGCCCAAGAATTTATGAGTTGTCCTCAATGTGTCATTGGAACGATGATGACGGCAACAAGTAAAGTTTATCAATTCTCTATACCTTTCACAAGTAAACGTTGGGATGTTGGGCCTATAAGTTTTTATGGAACTATGGATTTCGTGGGTGGGCTTATTTCTGGAGCCGGGCCTGTTTATGGCCGAGCCGAAAGGGCTGGATCTATTATTAACGAGGTTGGTAGTGGAATTTTAAAAACAATTGATAATATAGTTACAGATGTATACCATTACATTGAAGATAAGTAATTGATAAATAGGAGTGCTTTATGAAATCTTTTTTATGTCGGTTTCTTCTTTCTGCATTTATTGTAGGTGTTATAGCTTTTTGCAATCAATATGGAATTGGTAATACCCCCAAAACACCATTGTCTAAAGAAGGTCTTCTATTCGGTGTCCCTTGTTTTATTCTTATATTAGTTGGCTTGTCATATATTTTTTATAGGCCAGGTAAAAAGTGATTTGAAAAAAATGATTTTTAAGCGCCGAGAGTAATTAGCCTCCAATTCTGACTTGTCTATAACCAAACTATTCCAAGTGTCTGAAAAAATCGCATTGTTTCTTTATTGATAATTTTGTCTATGGCTTCCCATTGTTTATGAAGTTTCGCTCTTACGTTTGAATTTCGAATTGTCGAAACGTACACCGACTGGGATATTCTTATACTGTACCAAGAATCTATATAAAGGGATTATGCGAGTCAAGACCTCCTAATCCGAAAGCTTCAATTGACATCACCTAGCCCTTTTTATATATTCAAAATATGGGACTTTACGTCAATCCGAATAATGCGAATTTCCAAAGGAGTCTGAACTCGTCCATTTATGTGGACAAGTCCATGCTTATTGCAGAGATTAATCGTTTGGTCAACACGGAAAAATGCTTCGTGTGCGTTTCACGTTCGCGCCGTTTCGGAAAGACTATGGCGGGTAATATGCTCAGTGCCTACTTCAGCAAGGGTTGTGACAGCCGCGAGCTGTTCGCAAATTTGAAGATTGCGAAAGATCCCAGCTTCGAGAAATACCTGAACACGCTGAATGTCATCAAGCTTGATGTAAATGCGTTCTATTCGAACCTGTCAAAGAAAGAACAGGAAGAGAAGGTTGATCGCAAAACAAGGGACATAACGCCGGTTTTCAACGGAGCCGTGGTAAACGAACTCATTCCGGCATTCCCTAATTGCGGCATCACCGAGGACGATAGTATTGCTGATGCTCTTCTCAAAATATACGCCAAGACAGGCGAACAGTTCGTAGTCATTTTGGATGAATATGACGTGCTTATTCGCGAACGGGTTTCGGAACAGGTTTTCAAATCTTACGTGAATTTCTTGAATGCCATGTTCAAAAACGATAACCTTGCGCCGGCCATTGCGCTCGCTTACCTCACGGGTATTTTGCCCGTCGTCCGCGACAAGGTCCAGTCAAAGTTGAACGTTTTCCGCGAATACACCATGGCGGGTGCAAGCCGACTATCCGAATTTGTCGGTTTCACTGCGGAAGAGGTGCAAGCACTCTGTCAGGAAAGCGGGCTAGATTTTGAAGAATGCAAGCGTTGGTACGACGGCTACAATCTGAACGGTATTGAAATCTACAGCCCGAATTCCATCGTGGAAGCCATTGATAATGGCCGGATAAAGAGCTACTGGACTCAGACAGGGTCTTACGAAGCCCTCAAGAATTACATCCTGATGGATTTCGAGGGTATTTTGCAGGACGTGAAGGTGATGATTGGTGGTGGGCGTGTGGGCGTGAAGGTGTCCAGCTACCTGAACACCATGACTGACTTTCACAGCAAACACGATGTGTTCACCTACCTGATTCACTTGGGT
>NZ_JAFWOM010000126.1 GCF_017545445.1 Fibrobacter sp. | reverse complement strand
TTCCCGAGGACGGCGCGGGCGAGCTGGTCGGCGCACGAAGTCGGCTTCCCGCCGCAGGTGTTGCCCATGAGCTTTGCCGCGATATCTTCGGCGCTCATGCCTTCGCAGAGCTTCGCGATTGCCTTCAAGTTTCCGTTGCATCCGCCCGTAAAGCGGATGTTTCTGATTTTGTCTCCGTCGCGCGTGAACTGAATCGTCGTCGCGCAAACGCCTCTGGTCTTGAAAGTCTCTTCCATAATAAACTCGTTGCAGGTTTGTTTGTTGTCATCCTCGACCGTCAGGGAGGGGATCCATTTTTTGATAAATATAGAATGTCTTGGCGCTGGGCGAGATGACTTGGCAATCTCTAGCTGTTTTTATAGATTATAGCAACAAAGCATATCGCAGTGGATTAGGTATGAACTTGGAAAAATGTTGGAATAAATTCGGATAGGGACAAATTCAAAGGCTACAGAAATGTTTGATATTTCTAAAATGAAATGGGTCAGGGAACCCCGGAACTACAGCATCAATCGGGAATGCGTCGAAATTGTGACCGCCCCGCATACGGACCTTTGGCAAAGGACCTACTATCATTTCAGAAACGATAACGCTCCGGTTCTGCAGATGGAAACAGAAGAAAAGTTCTTTTCCTTTGTCGTCAAAACCGATTTTTCCGAAAGTCGTCATCGCTTCGACCAGTGCGGGGTGGCGCTGTATCTGGATTCGGAAAATTGGCTTAAGGCGTCGGTCGAATATGAGAATGAAAAATTCCAGCACCTGGGTTCCGTTGTGACAAACCGCGGGTATTCAGACTGGGCGACGACTGCGATTCCTGCAGATGTAAAATCCATGTGGTATAGGCTCAGCAGGCGCGAAGATGACTACTGCATAGAATGTTCTCGAGACGGGGTGCAGTATTCTCAAATGCGGATTTGCCACATGCTCGAAGGAACCGAAAAAATTCGGTTTGGCATATATGCATGCAGCCCGGAAAATTCCAGCTTCACGGCTCGATTTACGGATATGCAGGTGACGGAATGCGCATGGAAAGCGCACGACGGTCAACAACCGGATGCGTAAACGTAATTCGAAAATGCCCCCTTGAGGGGGTATGGATGCGCGCCCTTATTCCCCCGCTTGCAGCAGCCTCTCGAACAGTGCGCGATACCCCGCGATATCTTCTAGCTGCATGATGGTCGTAATCTTGTTGCCGGCATCTTTGGAGGATGCCCCGCAGTGGAAAAGTTTCTCGGTGTCGGTCCCGAAATCCAGGTAGATGTACCTGTCGTGGAACACGTTCCCCGTGGCACGAACATCGTCAAGTTCCACATCCGGGCGGGCGGCCCTGAAGTCCGCCAGCATGCTTTCGGTCAGGCGGGTACGCCCGTGCTGCTCGCTGAAAATCTTGACCGAAACATCCTTCGCCACGCACCGCAGCAAATCGAGAGTCTTTACATCTAGGTAATCATCTACAATCAGCACCGACTTCTTCGCCATGCTGTAAATCTGCGTGTAGGCGACATCGGCCTCAAGCCGCTGCCCGTTCAGAATCAAAAAATGCTTAAAAGTGCTCGGGTCGACGAAATTCGCCATGACCTTCTGGAGAAAGCTCTCGTTTCGCTCCACCTTGTTAGAAAGCGTGCGGACATCCGTGGCAATCTCGGCGATATCCCGCGTGTTCTGACTCGTCTGCGTCGCCAAGGCGACTATCCCCGCAGAAACATCCGACGCGTTCTCTGTCGCAATGTAGTCCTTCATCTGCTTGAAAAGACGGATGAGGGCCATACTCTGTTGTACTGCCAAATCGCCTTTCAACACAGTCATGAGCATGTAAATGCCTTGTTCCGTAAAAACGAAAGGTTTATAGGATCGTCCTCCCTTAACACCTTTGGTCTGCATCGAGGTCAAAATTTTTGACCTCGATAGGGAGATGATTTCAGCCTCCTTCAATTGAAAACGGAAATCCTCCGCAAAACGCTCAATATTATTCTTGACCTGCTGATTAAAAGACTTGGTCGAATACCCGTAAATCTCCGCCAAATCGGCATCGAGCATGACCTTTACCCCGCGGATGGTATATATTCGCGACTTGAGCAAATCCTCGTCTATCAGGGAAAATTCAGGCTTTTTCGGCGCAACGGCCCCGGCCGCACTGGCCGCAACATCTTTCTTCATCGTCAACTCCTCTGGCATACAAGCGGAAAAAATGCCAAAGACTACACACTTGTGCACTAAATATAGATTCAAAAATCCAGTTTGTCAATAGGCCCGCGAGTTTTTGGCATATTATGACAACCTATTTTGTTTATATTTACATTGGAATGGTTTGGCTTTTATGTCCTACGAATACAGCGAAAATATCCTTGTTCAAGAGAGTGCCGGCGACCTGCTCCAGCATGAGTTGGGCTGGCGTGTTGTATTTGCGTATAATGAAGAAAAATTAGGCGATAACGGAACATTCGGGCGCACCTCTTACAGAGAAGTTTTGTTGCATCGGTATTTTCGCGAAGCACTTCAGAAGCTGAATCCGTGGATAACGCCTACGCAAATTGACGAAGCCGTACAAAAGTTCACGGCAACCCTCAGCACGTCATCACTGCTTCAAATCAACGAAGAAAAGTACGGCTTTATTCGCGATGGCATTCCGGTCTCTTACAAGAAACCTGATGGAACTTCGGATGTCAAGCGGGCTCTTGTCATTGATTTTTCGAACCCCGAAAACAACGATTTTCTCGCCGTCAAGGAGATGAAAATTCACGGCGAAATTTATCGCCGCCGTACCGATATAGTCGGATTTGTTAATGGCATCCCGCTTTTGTTTGTGGAACTCAAGCGTAACGATGTCGCTGTGCAAAACGCCTACGACGACAACTACACGGATTACCTTTCGACGATTCCGCAACTTTTCTATTACAACGCATTT
Source organism: Fibrobacter sp. (assembly GCF_017545445.1). Classification (GTDB taxonomy): domain Bacteria; phylum Fibrobacterota; class Fibrobacteria; order Fibrobacterales; family Fibrobacteraceae; genus Fibrobacter. The sequence continues at coordinate 5,989 of NZ_JAFWOM010000126.1, read as the reverse complement.
TTGATGCTTTCTAATGGGGTAGAAGAGAAAGTCGGCACGCTTGGCAGTAAGTATGACTTTTTCCACGAATGGAAACGCCTCAAGGAATCCGATGCTGGTTCCGTTGCGCTCCAGACGATGCTTCGCGGGATTTGCAAAAAAGAAACATTCCTTGACCTGTTGGCGAATTTCATTCTTTACGATCATTCCGATGGAAATACGGTCAAAATTCTTGCCCGCAACCACCAGTATCTCGGCGTAAACGAAGCGTTCAAAGCATACGAAGACCGCAAACTTCGCAATGGCAAGTTGGGCGTTTTCTGGCATACGCAGGGGAGTGGCAAAAGCTACTCAATGTTATTCTTATCGCAGAAGATTCGCCGTTGTGCAAAAGGTTCGCCCACAATCGTCATCCTTACGGACCGTGACGAACTGAACAAGCAGATTAGCGATACGTTTGAAAATTGCGGAATGCTCGGCAAGGTAAAAGCATCCAAGTTCATTGCCACGAGCGGGAACGACCTTGTCGCAAAACTCAAGGGCAACCCGAGTTTCATCTTCACGCTGATTCAAAAGTTCAACAAGAAAGATTTGGCCCCGATTTATCCGGATCACGATATTTTAGTGATATCCGACGAAGCGCACCGCAGCCAGAATGGAATTTTTGCAGACAACATGTGTGCCTTGCTTCCGACGGCTTCGCGTATCGGCTTTACGGGCACTCCGCTTTTGAAAGATGACAACATCACCGAAAGAACTTTCGGCGGCTACATTTCTATTTACGATTTCAAGCGAGCCGTAGAAGATGGTGCGACAGTTCCGCTCTATTACGAAAATCGTGCCGACAAAATCAAGGAACTCAAGAATCCTGAAATTACAGACAAGATTCTCAATGCCATTGAAGCCGCAGACCTTGATCCGGAACAGCAAGAAAAACTGGAAAAGGATTTTGCCAAGGAATACCACCTGCTTACGGCAGAACCGCGATTGCGCTTGGTTGCAAAAGATTTTGCGCATCATTATTCCGACTTATGGACTAGCGGCAAGGCGATGTTTGTTTGCCTGAACAAGGTGACTTGCGTTCGCATGTACAATTACGTTCAGGAATATTGGACCGAAGAAATCGCCGCTCTCGAAAAGCAGTTGAAAACTGCAACCCAGCAAGAAGCCCAGGAACTGGAGCGCAAAATTCAGTGGATGCGCGAAACGGAAATGGCGGTCGTCGTAAGCCAGGAACAGAACGAGCAACAGACTTTTGCCAAGTGGGGCTTGGACATTACTCCGCACCGCACCAAGATGGAAAAGCGGGAACTAGACAAGGAATTCAAGGACTCTAAAAATAAATTCCGCGTTGTGTTTGTTTGTGCCATGTGGCTCACCGGTTTCGATGTCAAGTGCCTCAGTTGCCTTTACTTGGATAAACTGTTGAAGGCTCACACGCTGATGCAGACGATTGCACGTGCGAACCGTGTGAACGAAGGCAAGAGCAACGGCCTGATTGTAGATTATGCGGGTATCGTGAAGGCGTTGCGCAAGGCTCTCGCCGATTATACGAACAATGTAAGCGGCGGGCGTGCCGACCCGACAATTGACAAGTCGGAATTGCTGAATCGCATTATTGAAGTCATTGCGAAAACGGAAGCATTTTTAGGCGGCCTCAACGCTCCCCTTGCAAAGGTCGTTGAATCCAAGGGCTTTGATAAGATTGCCGCAATCCAAGACACGGCAAATGCAGTCTGTTCTTCGGCAGAAAACAAGAAGGCCTTCTCTACATACGCCGCCGAACTTTCTCGCCTGGTACGCTACACGAACCGCGAAGATGTCACAGCCGAGAATCGCGCCAAGATAAACGCGATTGACGCGGTCGCTCGCAACCTGAAGGCAAAACGCCGTCATGTGACCAATGTGGATTTAATGGTGGAACTGAACAAGATTGTGAGCGAATACGTTCAGATGGACGTAGGCGGTAAAAAGAATCCCAAGCAGTTCGACATCAGCAAGATTGATTTTGAATTGCTCGGCCGGGAATTTGCCAAGGCGAAGTACAAGAACCTTTTGCTCCGCGATTTGGAAGAACTGTTAAAGGAGCGGCTTTCTTTGCTGTTGGCGACCAACTCCGGCAGAATCAATTTTTACGAGCGTTATCAAGAAATCATCAACGCTTACAATAGCGAACAGGACCGTGCGACCATCGAAAAGACCTTTATGGACTTGATGGATTTGGCATCGTCCATGGATTCCGAGCAGCAGCGCTTTGTCCGTGAAGGTTTCAAGAACGACGAAGAACTCTCCATGTACGACTTGCTTTTCAAGGATAACTTGAGCAAGCAGGATATCAAGAAGTTAAAATCAGTTGCCGTAGAATTACTCGAAAAGATAAAGGCGAAAATTGGCAGTCTGGATCACTGGACCGACAAGCAAGAAACCAAGGCCGCTGTGGACACCCTCATTCGCGACACGCTCTGGAAAGAGTTGCCCGAAAGTTACGATGACGTGGCCATCAACATGTATCGCGCCCGCGTTTACGAATACGTTTACACCCATTATAGAGTAGCATAAATCTGGAGGCCCAGTGCGTATAGAAGATATTCTCGCTATGGAAGAATCCCAGACATTCGATCGAAAGAGCATAAACATTGCTCCGAAGGATTTTTCTAACCATGTGTGCGCTTTTGCAAATGCCGATGGGGGAATCATCGTTGTCGGCATTTCTGATAAAAATCGCCGCATCGAGGGTGTTGACCATCGTGAAAAAGATGTCAATGAACTCTTGCGTGTTCCGATGGATTTTTGTTCGCCGACGGTTCCTTTTGCTCATGAACTTGTTGAATGCGTTGATGCTAAAGGTAAGCCGAACCATGTGCTGGTATTCCACATAGAGGCAAGCCCCTTTGTTCACGAAAACCAGGCGCATGACGTTTATATGCGTGTGGGCGACAAGTCTAAGCTCCTTTCTTACGATGACCGTTTGACGTTGACCCTCGACAAAGGGTTGCGTTCCTTTGAAGATTTTCTTGTTCCTGATTCTAGCTACGAAGATATAGAGGAATCTTATCTCAAAGAATACTTGAGCTTAATCGGATATTCTAAATCCCCACGAGAGTATTTGCTGCAGAACAAGAATTTTGCAAAAGAGAAAGAGGGAGTATTGCAACTCAGCGTTGCAGCCATTTTGCTGTTCGGCAAGAAACCCCAGTCGTTTTTCCCGAGGGCCCGAGTCAGGTTTATCCGTTACGAGGGAACAGAAGAAAAATTCGGTGCCGAGATGAACGTTATCAAGGATGTGACTTTTGAAGGTCGCATTCTGGAGCAGATTCGCCAGGCGGTCGCCTACATCCAAACGCAAATCAAGGAACGCACTTATTTGACTTCGGGCGGAATCTTTACCACCGAACTTGAATATCCGGAATTTGTGCGTACAGAACTGGTCGTAAATGCGGTAACCCACAGGGATTATTCCATTCGCGGAACCGAAATCCAAATCAAGATGTTCGATGATCATTTGGTGGTGGAGTCTCCGGGGAATTTGCCCAGTCAGGTGAAAATCAACAAGATTCGTAATTCCCACTTTGCCCGCAATTCCCATATTGCGGAATACTTGAAAGATTACAAGTACGTGAAGGATTTCGGCGAAGGTGTGGACCGTATGTGCCGGGAAATGGAAGCGCAGGGGCTGCCCAAGCCGGAATACAAACAGGACTCCTTTATTTTGAAAGCCATTATTCGAAATTCGGGTTATGTTTTGAAAAAAGCTGACTTTGCTTCGGAAAAGGTTGACTTTAATCCTAAAAAGAGTGACTTTTCTCCGAAAAAAGTTGACTTTGACTCGCAAAAACTTAACTTTGAAAAAATGGTAGACGCTTCAACGTACAATATAACGATGAAAAGGCACATGAAGGCAATGATTACCGAAGTTGGGCTGCAACAGGTTTTTGGAGCCAAGTATGTTGCCAATTCCCTTAAGGTTAGCAAAACTGCCGCAATCGGAATTATAAAGAAAATGTTTAGTTTGGGCGTTATAAAGCCCGTGCAAGGAAATGGCAAAGGGAAATACATGCTCAATCAAGAAACTGGCAAGGACCAAAATGGATAACAAGAGTTTAAAGAAACTTGAAGCCGATTTGTGGGAATCTGCGGACTTGCTCCGTGCCGATTCCAAGTTGACATCGAATCAGTATTGCATGCCTGTTGTGGGGCTTTTGTTTTTGCGTTACGCCTATGGCCGTTTCAAAAGGGTCGAAGCCGAAATTCTCAAAAACCGCCCGAGTCGCGGTGGCCGAGTGCTTCCTGTTGAACCTAGCGATTTTGCGTCCAAGAGTGCTTTGTTCCTCCCGAAAGAAGCGCAATTTGATTACCTCGTGAACTTGCCCGCAAATATTGCATCGGCAAAACTCAAGAACGCGCACGGTCAGCCGCTCAACAGCCTTGGCGAAGTCGTGAACAACGCCATGGAACTTGTCGAAGCCCAGAGTGAAAAGCTGAAAGGCGTATTGCCCAAGACCTACACTGATTTCAAGGACGAACTGCTTGCAGAACTTTTGCGCACCTTCAACAACAACGCATTGGACGATGTCGGCGGCGACGTGATGGGTCGCATCTACGAATACTTCCTCAGCAAGTTTGCCAAGAACATCGCAAGTGACGACGGCGTTTTCTTTACGCCAAAGTCCCTAGTGAAAATGATTGTGAACGTATTGGAACCCACGCATGGCGTATTGCTGGACCCCGCTTGTGGATCGGGCGGAATGTTCGTGCAGACGGGCGACTTTGTGAATGCCGCCGGCATGGCTAGCAACGAAACCATGACTTTTTACGGCCAGGAAAAGGTGGAATACAACGCCCAGCTTTGCCAAATGAACATGGCGGTGCACGGGCTTACCGGAGTTGTAAAATCGGGCGACGAGGCGAACTCTTTCTATCACGATGCGCACAACCTTGCAGGCGAATGCGATTACGTGATGGCGAACCCACCCTTCAACGTTGACAAGGTAAAAGCGGAAAGCTGCCAGAATGCCGGGCGACTCCCCTTCGGGCTCCCTGCGGTAAACAAGGACAAGGAAATTGGCAACAGAAACTACCTGTGGATTTCTTACTTTTACAGTTACCTGAACGAAACCGGCCGCGCGGGCTTTGTGATGGCCGCTTCTGCGACAGACAGCCAGAGCAAGGACAAGGACATCCGCGAAAAGCTGGTGGCTACGGGACACGTGGATTGCATGATAAGCGTGGGCAACAACTTCTTTTATACCAAGAGCCTGCCGTGCACCCTTTGGTTCTTTGACAAGGGCAAAAAGAAGAAAATTCAGGACAAGGTCCTGTTCATCGATGCCCGCAACTATTACACCGTCGTTGACCGCACCCTGAACGAATGGAACGAATGGCAACTCAAGAACCTGAACGCCATCGTTTGGCTCTACCGCGGCGAAACGGACAAGTATGAATACTTGCTTGTGGAATACCGCAACGCCTTGCTTGCCTACGCCGACACCACCGAAGACAAACAGCTCGAAAAGATTCTCCGCAAGTCCGCAAAGATTGCGAAAATATTCGCGGAACTCAAGGAACACCGCGAAACGCTCCGTGCGCAGGCGAAATCCGCCGTAGAAGCCGCCGACAAAAAGAGCAAGAAGAAAACCCAGGAAGAATGGGACGCCCGCCTCGCGGAACTCGACGAAATCATCGGAGTCGCCAAGGAAGCCGACTGGCTCTACGAAAAATTCGGTGACGGCAAGTACAAGGACATCCTTGGACTCTGCAAGATTGCCACCCGTGCCGAAATCGCCGAAAAGAACTACAGCCTGACCCCCGGCGCCTATGTAGGCGTCGCCCCCGTAGAAGACGACGGCGTGGATTTTGCCGAACGCATGACCGAAATCCACCAGGAACTCCTGAAACTCCAGGACGAAAGCAACGCCCTCATGAAAACCATCTCCAAGAACATGAAGGAGATGGGACTGTGAGATTAGACGAAAGACGAGAGACGAAAGACGAGAGATTGTGTCATCCTGAG
>NZ_JAFWOM010000125.1 GCF_017545445.1 Fibrobacter sp. | reverse complement strand
TTCCATGCAAGAATTTGTTTCAGCGGTTATCGAGTGAGGGTCACACCCGTTCCCATCCCGAACACGGAAGTTAAGCCTCAGATCGCCGATGGTACCTGGCCCCCGGGTCCGGGAGAGTAGGTCGCCGCTGGATTCACGCCCCCTTGACGGTAAACCGTCGAGGGGGCTTTTTCGTTTTTGCCGTCATCCGCCCGCGATTGTCATCCCGGCCCCCGTGCCGGGACCCGCTTGCACTGTACCCATTGCAGATACGGTTCCCCTCGCGTTCCTAACCTGTAATCCCTATAATCAAACCCCTAACAGTTACTGGATCCTTCTGCCTTCGGCGTCAGGATGACGCAAAGGAGCGAATCCCATTGCGGATACGTTTCCCCATTGCGGACACGCTCTCGCCCGCGATTGTCATCCCGGACTTGTTCCGGGACCTGCTTGCACTGCACCCATCGCAGATACGTTTCCCCTGCGAAAACGTTACCCATTGCAGATACATTTCCTCTCACAGATACGCTCCCCCTTGCATTCCTAATCCCTACCCCCTAAAACCTACAACCTATTTTTAAATTTCCCATATAAAATCGATTTTTAAGGAAATGGATTGCTTTATGAAAAAATTCATTTTTGCCCTGGCTTTCTTAGCTTGCACTTCGATGGCAGCCAATGTCTGGAACGGATCAGCCGATATTAGCTGGTATTCCGAAGATGCTCAGGCTTTCAATATTACAACAGCTGAAGAATTGGCTGGTCTTGCCAAATTAGTGAATTCGGGAAACTCGTTTGAAGGTAAAATAATCACTTTGGGTGCTGATGTTTTTTTGAACGATACGACTGGCTACGGCGATGGAACATGGTCTAAAAAGAAATTGAACGCTTGGACTCCGATAGGAACTGCATCTAATCCATTTAAGGGCGAATTTAAAAGTTCCGCAGGAACAAAAAATCGAAAAATCTATGGACTTTACGTGAATTCCGCAAGCGACTATGCAGGTTTGTTCGGTTGTATCAGCGGGACGACCATTAGCAATTTGGATTTGCTAGTGGGTTCGGTCAAGGGAAGCAATTATGTGGGTAGCATTGTTGGAAAATCCCTTGAAGCAAACATTACCAATGTTTATGCAGAAGTTCCTGTCTCGGGCAAAGATTACGTTGGCGGCATAGCTGGTTTTGGATATTCCGTTAGCAATTCATCCCATATTGGAGATGTAAATGGAGCGAATAGAGTTGGTGGCCTTGCAGGAGCGTTAAATGCTGGGGTGAGTGATTCGTATTCCGAAGGAAATGTAACTGGAACTGGCCGTTATATTGGCGGTTTAGTGGGTTCTTTATATGTGAATGAAAATGATTACGGCTTAAAAGATGCTGATGTTTATTCTGTTGTCAATTCTCATGCCATCGGAAAAGTCAAAGGAGATGATAATGTTGGTGGTTTAATCGGTTTTGATTCCGTTGCTGTTTCATCTACGGTAAAGAGGCTACTGATATCTAAATCGTATTCGCAGGGAACTGTAGAAGGGGATAATGTTGTAGGTGGGTTTATTGGAAAATTGAAGAAAACATCCGCTGTTCAGATAGTAATTGATTCCTGCTACCACGATCGAGGAAATGTAGTTGGAACTAGTGATTTTGTGGGTGGGCTTGTCGGCGATGTGATGGCGACTATTACAAATTCATATTCGAAGGGAGCTGTATCGGGCCATGATTATGTGGGAGGTTTAGTCGGTGCCAATCAAGGTGATGGTATAGTCCGTTCCAATTCAGACTCTATTTATAATTCTTATTCGGAAGGCCGTGTTGTGGGTCGCGTTGATGTTGGCGGTCTTGTCGGTCTTATGAACGGTAATGTTTCTAAATCGTATGCAAAGAGCGATTCCGTCATAGGATTAAATAGTGTGGGCGGCTTACTGGGATATGCGAAGTCCAATGTCGATAGCTCTTATGCTATTGCCAATGTAAAAGGCGACGATAACGTGGGAGGACTGGTTGGCAGTGCTTATGGAAATATCTCGAAATCCTATGCCCTTGGAAATGTGAATGGCGATGAGGATAATTCTAGTGCCGGAAACGATAACTTGGGAGGTCTGGTCGGGTATCAATATAATGGTTCTGTCGCAAGGTCTTTTGCAGTAGGCGATGTTTCGGGAACGACAAAAATTGGAGGCCTAGTCGGACGATTTGACGGATCCGAAATTTTAAAATCTTACGCCAACGGTAATGTGACCGGACGTTATTACAAAACGGAAGATGAGAACACCGGCAATTATTACATCGGCGGTCTTGTGGGCTTTGGCAAGGGTTCTTTAGAGGAAACTTATGCCAGCGGAGCCGTGAAGGGGATGGAAAAAGATCCCGTATTCACGGGGTGCCTTGTGGGTTACGTCAATGGAAAAATGACGATTAAGAAATCGTATTACGATGCGACGGTTTGCAGACTTGGCGTGGAAGGTTCCGATGAATATGGAGATGTGTATGCGGAGGTGGATAACACGCCTGCGCAAACGACTGCGGCCATGAAGACAAAGGACACATATAGCCAATGGAATTTTGTGGTGGATTGGGGTATTTTAAAGGATTCATATCCGTACTTGCAGTACTACGCCATGCCTAGCAGTTCTATTGAATCCTCATCCAGTAGCGTCGTTGTTTCGTCATCCTCGACTGCAATCGAAAATCGTTCCAGCGATTCGAAGTCTTCGTCAAGTTCCAAGATGGTAAGCAGCAGTTCTATCCAAGGCTCTAGTTCTAGTATCAAGAGCAGCAGTTCCGTGGTGAAGTCCAGTAGCAGTGTTTCGAGTTCGTCAGCAAGGTCCAGCTCTAGTGCCGCAACGGTTTCGTCAAGTTCTAAAGTGATAAGCAGCAGTTCTGCCAAAAATTCAAGTTCGAGCGCAAAGAGCAGTAGCTCCAGGGCGAAGTCCAGCAGCTCCGCAAAGTCTTCCAGTTCTGTCAAGGGGCAAGCGATACCCTTTGAAATCGCTAAAACTCCTTTGTTTGAGTTGAATGTCTTAGGCCGCGAGTTGCAAATTACTGGAGCTTATATCGGTTCAACGCTTAGATTGTTCGATATGCAGGGCCGCGTCTTGATGGATCGTGAGGTGACTGCTTCCAGCTTTAATGTGAATGTTCCTCAAGCTGGCTGTTACATTGTTCGTATCGACCTTCAAAGCAAACTAGTGAATGTTAGATAAATTATTTTGTAATTTGCAATATTCCAAGCTGGAGTTTAGAAAAAGAAAAAATATTTAAAAAATAAACAAATTCTTTTTCTCATAATTGTACATTAAAAATTGTAGGCGGGCGATGTTGCTGGTCTCGGGTTAAGGGGGTTATTATGGAAAACAAGGAAGTTGAGGTTAAAAAGCTCAGCCCCATTGTAGAAACGGTATGGGGTGTGCTTCTCCTGCTGCTTAGCTGTGCATTGATTTTTTTTGGTGCGTAATTTAATTTATACTATATAAAGAGAGTCTGCCTTTGTTGGGGGCAGACTTTTTTCTTTATTTGAAATCTAAGCTTTGAAAAACAGCAGAGGGATTCCGAAAACATAAAGATTTTTTTCATCTTCTCTACGGTTTTCTTATCGCCGATTGCTGAAAAATAAACATTTGGCGAAAGAATGCATTCATTTCCCATTATGTCACTGCGGCTACCATGCTCTTGTCACCCCAGCCTAAGGTTGGTGAGCCTGTCGAACCATGCCGGGGTCGGCATTTTGAATAACCCCTCGAAAGATTTCTGTTAATAGGATGTTGATATTGTGTAATGCCGGCGGCATACATCCCGTTTCTATGGAAAAAAGTGAAAAAAAGTGAAATTTTTTCACGATTACCCCTTGACTTTTTCCCTGAAAATTCTATAATTGGCTTCACCCTCGAACGAGACGGCGGAAACGCCGAAACGGACGAGACGAAAGCCTGCGAGACTTTCGGGAATATTGAAGGAATCGGAGATGTGCTTAGTGACGGCCCAAGAAAATTTCTTGGAAGTCTATTTTACGGAAAACAGGACAGACTATTTGAAAATCAATGAAGAGTTTGATCCTGGCTCAGAACGAACGCTGGTGGCGTGTCTTATACATGCAAGTCGAGCGAGGCAGCAATGCCGAGCGGCGAACGGGTGAGTAACGCGTAAGCAATCTGCC
>NZ_JAFWOM010000124.1 GCF_017545445.1 Fibrobacter sp. | reverse complement strand
CTCCCAGAACGAACAGGATACGCGTAACCACGCGAAGGCATCCGTTTGCCCGATGTTCGAACCGTCCAACTCCCAGGAAGCCTACGACTTCTTCCGCATCGCCATGCAGACGAGCGAAAAGTTCAAGATTCCGGTCATCCTCCGCATGACCACCCGTGTAGATCATTCCAAGTCGATCGTCGTGCCGAAGGAAGAACTTCCGGCTATGGTGCCGAACTTCGAACGCAATATCGCCCAGCACGTGATGGTGCCGGGATTCTCCAAGCCGGCAGGCCGTCGCCTCCGCGCCAAGATGGACGAAATGGAAGCCTGGAACGTTGCCGAAGGCCCGAACAAGGTCGAAATGCGCAGCGCTGATTTCGGTATCATCGTGAGCGGCATCAGCTACCACCACGTCCGCGAAGCCGCCCCGGAAGCAAGCATCCTCAAGCTCGGCATGACCTACCCGCTTCCGATGCAGCTCATCAAGGATTTCGCCAAGAAGTTCGAAGGCAAGCGCCTCATGGTCATCGAAGAAAACGACCCGTGGCTTGCTGAAAACATCAAGGCCGCTGGCATCCAGTGCGAAAGCAAGTTTGACCCGATTTTCCGCTTTGGTGAACTCGACGTGAACCGTGTGCGCCGCATTATCGCTGGCGACAAGAACCCGGATCCGGTTCCGGTCAAGGGTAAGCCGCCTATGCTCTGCCCGGGCTGCCCGCACCGCAGCTCCTTTGCAGTTCTCAAGGAACTCGACTGCATCGTTTCCGGTGACATCGGCTGCTACACGCTCGCCGCTCTCCCGCCCATCAGCGCCATGGACTACATGATTGACATGGGTGCCGCTATCGGTATGGGTATCGGCCTCCGTAACGTGCTCCCGCGCGAACAGGCAAAGCGCGTTGTCTCCGTGATTGGCGACTCTACGTTTGTTCACAGTGGCATCACCGGCCTTGTGGAAGCGGGTTATAACCGTCCGGAAACGGGCCACGTTGTCATCATTTTGGACAACAGCATCACCGCTATGACCGGTCAGCAGGAACACCCGGGTACGGGCCGTCACCTTGACCACTCTCCGGCATACAAGATTGACTACAAGGAAGTCGCAAAGGTCGCCGGTTTCGACAACGTCTATGAAGTGAACCAGGTCAAGGAACCGGAAGAATTCAAGCGCCTCGTGAAGGAATCCCTCGAAAAGGACGAACTCACGCTTATCGTTGCAAAGAGCCCGTGCATTCTCGCCCTCAAGAGCATCCTTGCCTGGGACAAGGCAAACAAGGAAAAGGCCGAAAAGGCTTTGGCCGAAGCGGAAGCCGCTGCCAAGAAGAACAATAACTTTTAATAGAGAGGTTGAATAATTATGAGCGTAATGAACGTTAAATTTGCAGGCCTCGGTGGCACAGGCGTTATCAAGGCTAGTGACGTGATGGCCGAACTCGTTTTCGAACAAGGTTACGACGTGAAAAAGGCCGAAGTCCATGGCATGAGCCAGCGCGGCGGTTCCATCGCTTCTGACGTGCGCTTTGCAAAAGATGAAGAAGTGCAGTCCCCGATGATCCCGTGCGGCGAAGCCGACTACCTCGTCGTCTTTGACGAGACGCAGGTTGTCGTGAACGAAGCTTACATGAAGCAGGGCGGCGTGCTCCTCACGCCGGCTGACATCGATGTTTCCAAGCTCGAAAACGTGAAGGCTTTGAACGTCGCCATGCTCGGCAAGCTCTCCAAGCACTTCGACTTCACCGTCGATCAGTGGATGGTCGCTTTGAACAAGCTCTTTGCCGAAAAGTTCCACGAAGGCAACAAGAAGGCATTCATGCTTGGCCGCGAAGGCTAATCGCTTACTGTCATCCCGCACTTGTTGCGGGATCGCCTTTACAATGTCACCCCGGCCACTGTGCCGGGGTCGCCTTTTTTATAGCGTCATCTTGACCTTCGCACCTTCGTCATCCTGACGCCGAAGGCGGAAGGATCCAGTAACATTTAAAAAGGACTGCCCCCGCGCAGTCCTTTTTCTGTTCTACCGTGCGTTATTTCCCAAATAAATCGGCGTGTGTTCCCGTTGCGGTAGCGGAAAGAATAAGTTCACCGTTAATTATTTGGTACAAAATCAATCATCCAGCATGGAGGCTACGGCTTCTTGCGCAGATGAATAGTGACCGTGCAGATTCTCTTGCTTCCGCGTATCACTAATTGCCTTTTCAAGAGATAAATCTTCAGAGGCGCGGCAGACATTGGATTGGAACAAGTCGTCTGATTTTCTCTTCAATTCGTCATCTACTCTTAATTGTAATGTCGCCATATTCAATTCCTTTTTGATAAATATGCTATAAACGTCATTACAAATCAATACTTTTGCTATTAGTTGTAATGAAAATTCCATCACCTCCTAAAATTTTCCCCCTTGATCCTCTACGGCAAGTTATAATTTCTCCGAAATTTTACCTATTGATACTGAACTTTGTTCAGTGTATTTTTAATATGACACAAAGGATTAGATTATGGATCAAGCGAAAAAAGAAAGATTGCAAAAGAAAGGCTGGGCAGTTGGGGATGTGGATGAATTCCTTGACTTGAATCCTGCTGAAATGGCTATTGTCAAAATGGAAATTGCTTTGGGTACTGCCATTAAGGCTTCACCATCCAAGGCTGGGTAATAGCACAGCCTTAATTCAAATGCGTGGGCGGAGCTCCGGCGCTGTTGCGGATAGCGGCTTGTTTGCGTTCTACGATGGAGTCTGCAATGGCACGGACTTTTTCGGTAAGCCAAAGCCACGACTGGCTTGCAGTCTCGTAATCGGCTTCGCCGAACATCTGCACGCGATTGTCTCGACGCAGAGCATCGACTTGTCGGAACGCTTTTACGTCGCCCTTGGGATAAACGGCAAACGTGCTACCACCATTGTAATTCAGGATGCTGAACGCAGGCACATCACTTGGACCGTCAGCAATATAGATCATGTTTTCAAAGGGCACGCGGCGGCTCTCGCGGGCAATCGAAGAATTGACATCAATCGTTTCGGGATACTTGTTGCTGCCCTTGTTGATTTCGAAAAGGTAACGCGTCTTAGAAGTGTTATCCAGCGCGGATGCGATTTGCGATATTTCTCGCGGAACTTCAGGCACGCACGCAGCAACATCTATAGCACTCGAATCTCCATTAAAAGCATCTAAATAGCCGGGCTTTGCAGGAGTTTCGATAAATTCGCACCCGTAAATTCCATCGACAAACGGAGCAATTGCGCTCCCGCGAATCGTCTCGGCGAACCCAGTGCTTACAACATAATGTTCCAAGCGGATATCGAACGCCTTGTACTTTTCGTCATCGTTAATGAGCGACTTCACCTCGCCAAAGAACTGCGGAAGTCCCGGATAAAACTTGAGTTCCTTGCCAAATTCACGCAAAAGCGCATTGTCGAGTCCTCTAAAAAGGCCTGCTTTCACATACGTCAAAATGTGATTCAAGTAGCTCGTATCCGAATTTATGGTAATGCCCTGTTTGCCGTAATATGACTTGAGAGCATTCACCTCTTGCCAAAACTTGCCGCCATCGATATTGAAATGTTTAAAGAGCGGCTCCTGCATATACGAACTGATGAGGGTCTTGTCGCAGTCCCACACCATAGCGATTATATTTTGTTCAAAAGGTGATTTCATATTTTAGTAGGAAGTGATTAGTGGTTAGTAAACAGTGGTTAGGGGGATGGGGAGTGAGCTTGCCGAACCGCTTTCGCTTATTTCGTAATAAAGTAATCCTCGGGGTTGACGGGTACGCCATTCACGCGGATTTCGTAATGTAAACCAAGGCTTGACTGCAAACCGCTTTTGCCGATTACCGCAATGGGGTCTCCGCGACGGACTTCATCTCCTTTATCCAAAAGAGTCTTGCCCAAATGCGCGTAGAACGTTTTCACATGTTTAAGATGTTCGATTTTCATCGTAAGTCCAAAGCCACGATGTTTGCGGACTTCGACAACAGTTCCGGCTCCTGGTGCATAGACGGTATCGCCCTCGGCGGCCAAGAAGTCAATGCCACGATGCGGCAGTTCCTGATCCGTGAATGCATCGAATACCATCTCGAAACGGCTCTTGATGTCGTGATGGTTCTTGAGCGGGTGCAGTACCGGAACGCGAGCCGCGAGTGCAGAATCGTTCTCTAGTTTATTTAAAGTTCTCCTGAACGTCGAACGGATTGCGTGTAAATTCTTTTTCGGCGTTTCTTCTTCGATGGGAGAGCCTTCGAGCGTAAAACCGAGTCCGCCCAACTTCATGGAGCTGTCGCGGACGGCACGGGTCTCTTCAATCTTCAAGATTGTCGTATCGACGACCGTGCGGATTTTCTTGATTTCTTTCTTGATGACGGAGTTCTGGTGATAAACGTCTATCAGGTTGCCGTTCGACAAGTTCTCCAGAATCTGGACCGGCGAGAACATGACAAAACCCAAGATTGCACAGACGCCTACGACAACATAAGCGACAGCTTTCTTCACCGAGAACGTAAAGTCACGTCCTTTGGATTTCAGCCCCGGATGTACATGAACCTCAAGCTTTTTCACTGGGACCTTCGGCCTTATTCAATTTCTGTTCGATTTCTGCAATTTGTTTTTTGATTTCGAAAATGGCGCCCACGGCCTCGATTGCCGACGAGTCGTCCTTGAAGGTGTCAAAACGGCCTTCTTGAATGGCGTCGTAAGCATGCTGCCCCAGAAGTTGGAACTTGGCCTTGAGCTTGGACTGCATCATCGACAATTCAACGCGGGAGAGTACGTTGGACGCACAGTCCATCGCCGTATTTTTCAGCTTATTTAGAGTTTTTTCGTTCATAATATCTTCTCGACCTCCCTCTAAAATAGTAGATTTTTCAACATAAAACAACGGAGATTTTTCTATGAGTCGCAGCGATCGCAGAAGAGCAAAGCAAAACGTCAAAAAATTCGTCCCCAAGAAGGCAAACGCACTGGACAAACGAGTCATCGTGCTCCTTGCCATCATTGTCGTTGTGTTTTTCGTAGGAACAATGCTAATTCAAAGAGGTGCCTAGTCCATGAGATTTACTATTCAAAAGAATGTATTGCAGGACGCCCTGCAAGCGGCGATTAGCGCCGTGCCGAACAAATCCACCATCCAGATTCTCAACAACTTTTCGCTCCGCCTCGAAGGCAACTTCCTCGAAGTCAGTGCCACCGACTTGGACCTCGGTATCAGGGTCAAGGTCGAAGTGCAGGGCGAACGTGATGGTGCGGTCGTCATCAACGCCCGCAAGTTGTTCGACCAAGTGAAGAACCTCGTGGATCCGAGCATCACAAACATTACTTTCGACGCACAGGACTACCTGGTCAAAATCCAGTGGAGCGAACGCGGCAAGGCAAGCATCATCGGCTTTGACGCAAACGACTTCCCGCCGTTCCCGGAAATCGAAAATGGCGAAACCTTGAACATCGCCGCAAGCGAACTTGCGTTCCTCGCCGAAAAAACATTGTTCGCCACCTCGACCGACTCTACCCGCTTGAGCTTGAACGGTGTGTTCCTCGAAGCGAAGGACGGCAAGGTATCCATGGTCGCGACCGACGGCCACCGTCTTGGCCGTGCAGCAATTGATCAGGAAGGCGCAGAACTTTCGAACGGCGTCATCATCCCGCACAAGGCATTGCAGCACATTCTGCACATGGCGAAGGGCGATTCCACAGTTGAAGTCCGCACCTCTGCAACGCACATCCTCTTCAACACGGGTTCTATCCAGGTCATCTCGAAACTGTACGAAGGACCGTATCCGAGCTACCGTTCCGTGATTCCGCAGCAGTTCGAACGCACCGCACAGGCGAACACCACGGAATTCCAGAACAAGATCCGCAGCGTGATTTCGATGGCTAACGCACGCACCCGCAAGATCCGTTTGCAGTTCGATGGCAACATCCTCGAACTCAGCGCAACAGACCCGGATGTCGGCGGCGATTCTCGCGAAGCACTCGCTATCACGCACAACGGCGAAGGCAGCTTCTGCATTGGCTTTAACGGCCAGTTCCTCGCAGAAATCCTCGGCATGTGCAAGAGCGAAGAAGTCATCATGAAGATGAACAATCCGCTTGGCGCTTGCATCATCGAACCGGTGGGCGAAAACATGAACTTCTCGTTCCTGTTGATGCCGACGCACCTCACCGACAACTAATCGCGGTTCGTAAAAATTAAAGGGGCTCTCGTTCGAGAGCCTTTTTTAATAAAATATAGTGAACAATAAAAGCGAATTCTCATAAAGAAGCCGACCCCGGCACAGAGGCCGGGGTGACAAAATGAAAAGCACGCCTATTAATATAAAGTAAGATTACTAAATTTTAAATAAAATAAAAATGTCTAGTCAAATTCGCAAGAGAGTCAATAAGAAAATCACGAAAGCCATTCACGACTTCAACTTGATTGAAGACGGAGACCGCGTGCTTATCGCCACAAGCGGCGGCAAAGATTCGAGCGTGCTGTTGATGGAACTCGCCGCACGCCTCGGCAAATTCGGGCCCAAGTGCGAACTCGCCGCCATCCATATCCAAAGCGATTTTGCAGACAAAGCGCCTCGCGAATTTTTGCAGAAGATGGCCGAAGAATATCCGCAAGTTCCGTTTTACTTTAAAGACGTGGCGGTAGAAGGCCGCCTCAAAGAAGGCCGCAAGCTGAACTGCTACTGGTGCAGTACGCAGCGCCGCACGGAACTCATCAAGTTCGCACGCGAAAACAACTTCAACAAAATTGCGCTCGGGCATCACATGGACGATATCGTCGAAACGCTTTTGATGAACATGCTGTACAAAGGCGAGTTCAGCGGGATGCCGCCGATGGTGCCGTACGAAAAGTATCCGTGCAGCATTATCCGCCCGCTCTGCTACTGCGAAGAAAGCGAAATCATCGCATACGCCGAAGATGCGGACATCCGCAAGTTCACCTGCACCTGCGAATTTTCGAAAGCAAGCCACCGCAAGACCATCCGTGAAGAAATCAAGAGCCTCACCAAGGGCAGCTCCACGCTAAAAGCAAACTTATTCGAAAGTATGCGAAAAATCAGGATGGACTATTTGCTGTGAATAAAGTCTTTTCGACATACACGTTCATCGCAAGCATTGCGGCATGCATTATTTGCCTATGCAGTTGCAGTTGGCAAAAGGCAAGCGTCAAAGAAGGCATATTCGATGTATATGCCCCAGCACCTTTTACAGGGGCGGCGTTCTCGATGGATCAAAAATCGAGTGCCATGCGAGCTAGCGTACAAATCCGTTCTTACGGCAAGGAAACATGGCAACTCAAAGACGTTCAAAATGACGACATCCACGAAGACGGAGTTAAATTACAAGGAGGGGATGCGAATATCGCTTATCGATTCAAAAGATTCCCCATAACAGGTTCATTTGATTATTTTAGCAAAAATGATCTTTCTATGTGGGGAGCAGGAATCGGGCTTGACCCCTACCCTTTTATCCGTGGAACTATTGGAGCAAATTCACGATACATTGAAGTTGGCGTAACAGCATACGTGAACGTAAGCCTAAACCATTCAAGCGTTAAATTAAATTGGGTTTCCCACGAATATGAAGGAATGATGTACGGTTACGAAGACTATCATGGCTCCATAGAAAATGAGCAACAGGAATTCAAGCTCCACGGAGGCTTTGGAGGATTCATCAACTTTTTCCCGATAAAAGAAATCGCGATTTCATACGCGCCATTCTTTTACAGGCCCTGGTGGGATGACGAAGTTCGTGATTACGAAATTTCATTTCGCTTTCCATACATTATTTCGCAATATTTCGGAGCATCCGTTCTCATTGCAAAGCACGTACAACTTTCTGCAGGTGCAACCGTGTATGTGGGCGAATCGTTTAAAGGACGTTACTGGTTCTTCGATTCAGGAATCGGATTTGTATTTTGACGACAACGGTAATGGCTATACCATTCCTTCACTTGTTCGCTATCCCTGAAACGCTGACATGCACGAACATTTTTATTATTCACTACAGAGCTTGTAACAAAGAAAGCCGGAAGCCCAACAACAGCACCTATAGACGCCGCACAGGCCAAGGCACCTTTACCGCCACCACCAATAGCACCAACAATCGCCCCAACTCCAGCAGAAATTGCAAAACCAATCAATCCGGCTTTAACATCGCTGGAATACGGAAGAGATTCCACATCGCAAGGTAAAAAATCATTGCTTTGATAGGTAAATGTTTTCTTTTGCCAAGGATGATACGTCCAGACTAAATCTTCTTTAGGGTCATAACAAATAGACTCCGCTTTGACTATTTCTGCACTTTTTTTGCCCTGTTTTCCCTGAAGAAATTTAAACTTATCTGAATTTATTTTATGCATCGATACTTCAGAAAAAGATTCTTTCATTTGTTCTTCATAGAACTCACTCATTTCTGGAAAATTTTCTGCAACTTCTGTCGCCACTTCCACTGAATCATTCACTGAAAAAGTCGGTGCTGAAAAATGTTGCTTTGGAGCATTTACGGCTATACCACTATTTTTTGCTTTTGCAAAATCATTTAAGATAATTTTATCCGAACTTAACTGTTCCGCCGGCACCATCGTTACAACAGGGACAATAAGCGAAACTAAATTCACCGGAAACGGCAAGAGCAAAAAAGGAACAAAACCGCCAACAATACTTCCGACAAGAGCTGTATTCATATTTCGCTCGTAGTCATCCGTCACAACAATCGTCGAATCGAGAATTACTTTACCCAAATAATTCAACGTTAGCTTATGTTCGCCCACCGGAAGCATAACATCCAAAGGGGTCGTTTCAACCAAATTATCATCGATTTTTACAGCAGCGCCGCCCAATGCATTAACGATATGAACTTTGCCCTTCGGCTCCGTGCCGGAGATATTTTTGGGTACATTTCCAGAAGCCGCACATCCATACAGCAAAAAAGATAGCAGAATGACGACTAAGCACTTGTACATTTCGATACCAACAGTATCAACAATTTAGAAACAAATTAGATTACTGAACACACCGCACAGAACGCAAGTCGCTTTTCGAAAATGAATTTACGCTTGCTGATTTGCTGTTGAAAGCAAGAAACAGATAATACGCATTCGATTCGCGGTTTTCAGGATCTTCGGTCGCACTCCAGAAATACGCGTAACCGCCAATGCCGTCAAATTTATTCGAGGGCGCAGAACCCGATGCAGCGCCGTTCGCAAAACCATAACCCGCCGGGAGTGCGTTAAAGCCGAGTTTATCGTCGCCGTTCCCTTTCTTGAACCAACCGTCGCGAGCTTTGAGTACCACACCCGAGCCATCCGCCGAGGCTATCAGCGACTCGAAATCCGCTCTCGT
This sequence comes from Fibrobacter sp., assembly GCF_017545445.1. Taxonomy (GTDB): domain Bacteria; phylum Fibrobacterota; class Fibrobacteria; order Fibrobacterales; family Fibrobacteraceae; genus Fibrobacter. Next base: position 4,998 of record NZ_JAFWOM010000124.1, on the reverse strand, counting down.
CGGCAAACGCCAACCCTCCGGGCAAACCGTTTTCGCCTCGGCCCACGAATAAAGCCGCCCCAAACGTTTGCAGTTGCGGGAATCGCCATCAGGGCACGCACTGGACTCAGTTTCAAAATTCAGATTCTCCGCCATCCACGTCAAATCGCCGATTTTCACGACATCGTAACTTTGTCCGTCACGCGAATCCGTGAATGACTCCGAACACGCGGAAAGCAACAACGCACAAGCAGAAAGCACAAAGAAGATTGAGAATTTCATAGATGATAATTTAATTCGAAGTTTCGCATCAGTCAACCTTGAATCGCCTCAAAAAAGGAGATGCCCCGCAACAGAGTGCAGGGTGGCAATGCACTGGATTCTATCGCCTTCGGCTCCAGAATGACAGACCCCGGCCACTAAAGGCCGGGGTGACAAAAAGTAAACGGGAAATTATAAATTCTGCGATTTCGACAAGTCTTACTTGTACATATAGCTCACGCCGTTGGGGAACTTGATTTCCTTCATGCCGCTGGTCTGCACCTGAGCCACAGACTTTACTTCGCCGCCGTAAAGGATATAGTTGCCTTGGTATGTCGGCTTGACGGCCGCCTTGTCAGAACCGTAATAGCTGTTGTTGCTGTGGGTTAAAGCGGTGCACCCGGGAACATCCATCGTGTAGTTTCCAAACGCGAGGAGCACGCCGCCGGTAATTGTAAATCCGTCGTCGGTATCGATGAGACCACCGGCAAAGTTGTACGCGCCGCAGTTGTTTCCGCCCTGCTGACCGCCCATGCCCCAGCCACCGCCGAAGTTGAATCCGCCACCCATGCCGCCGCCCATGCCGCCTTGGCCTTCGTAGCTCTGGCCGGTAATTTCAACAATCACCACGCCGCCGGTCATTTTTCCAGTACCGTTAGCATCTAACCCGTCAACCATGTTGCCCTTCACGCTGATGTAATGGTAGCCGCCGGTGATGGTGACATAGCCGCTGCTCTCACTGAACATGGCCATGGAGCTGCTATTGTTCTTGGGGCCGCCGCCGCCATTCCAGCCGTCGTTAGTCGCAAACACGGATGTTACGCCGCCCTCCGCAAAAATCTTGAACGCTTCTATAGCTTCGAAAGACGTAACAACGTTGATTGTCGAACCTCTCATGTACAGGGCGGAATCCGCGTGGATGCCCTTCTTCTTTGTAGAAATAGTCACGTCGCCGCCGTTCATATAGACTTGCCAGTTGGTGCGGATTGCGGAAGAATCCGATTTCACGTCGATGGTGCCGCCGTTGACATAGATGTACTTTTCGGCAGAGATTCCCTTGTTAGGGGATTCAATCTTGATTGTTGAAGGTTCGGTGGAATCGCTCACGAGAATGTAGTTGGCCGCCTTTATGCCGCTCTTGTGCCCCTTGATGGTGATGTTGCCGCCAGAGATTTCAACAAAGCCCTTGCCGGCCACCGTGTCCTTGAAAGCGCCCTTGTTATCTTCTACGCATTCGTCGCTTTCGAGTCCGTCGCCCGCCTTGGCGGTGATGTTCAATGTGCCGCCCGAAATTTCGAGGCTGCCCTTGCCCTTGATAGCGTCATCGGCTGCGACCACGGTAATGTCGCCATTCTTGATTTTGAGGTCGTTGCTGGACTGGATGCCGTTCTTGAAGTTGCCCGTAACGGTCAGCTTTCCGGAACCTTTGATGTTCAGGTCGTCCTTGGAATAAATTGCAGCCTTTGAAGTGTCCTGCTTGCCGTTGACGGTTGTGAACAAATGATTACCCTTACCGTCTTCCACGACGTTGACAGAACCCTTTACCAAGTGGATCACCGTCTTGTCGGCATTCTTCACAAGAATCGGAGAGTTGGAACTCTTCAAAGTCGCATTGTTGAGATAAATTCCGGTATTGCCTTCGTTTTCAGCACCCGGAGTATTCACCACAACCTGGAAATCGGAAGCTTCGCCAGTGACAAAGTAATCGCCCGGGCAAGTGATGGTCGCCGCTTTGTCCTTCACTTCGACGCAGTTGTTGTTGTTTTCTACAGTCGCCGTGCTCCCCGCGAGCTTCAAGACAATCTCGGAACCGTTCGCCTTCCCGTTTTCCAAATCGCTTTCACTATTGCTGGTAGGCTGGACGCTGGAACTAGAAACCTTGTTTTCCTGAGCCACACTGGAGCTAGACAACTTCAAAATCGCTTCGCTCGAACTGGAAACGACAGGCGCCGCAATGCTAGAACTGGAAACTTCAACCGGAGCAGCAACACTTGAGCTAGAAACTTCATTGACAAGAGTTTCGATACTGGAACTAGAGACTTCGTTGATAGGCGCTTCATTACCGGAACTCGTTACTTCGCTGGCAGAAGACGTTTCCACAGGGGAAAGAGCCCCGTTAGGATTGACAATTGAACTGCTGTCTTCAGAACAAGCCATAAGGCTCAACACTACAGAAACAGCGATTGCAGGTAGCTTAAAAATCCTCATAAAACACACTCCATTTTGTAATAATATAGATTCTATCATTCAAAACAGACCCACCGCTACAGAAAATCCGTTGAAGCCGCCTCAACAGACGAAAGGCCGAGCCGCTTAAGAAAAATGCGGGTTTTGGGAGGAAATTGGGAGGTTTTTAAAGTCGGGTTTAATGTTGTGTTTTATATCAACTTGGGGGGTGACTTGGGGGGTAATAGGCGCGACTTGCAGCCGGTTTTGTTGCATTTTCTGTGAATCTTTCTATGAACTCTTGATATACGCTGAATACAATCCTATATTTAGACTATCTCGTCTGCAAATGTAGAAGGAGTTCCTGAAGACGTTCCATCCTGTGGAGCGTCTTCTGCATTTTGAAGATGAATACACACAGTGACAATTTCTTCGCAACTTGTGGAAGAATTTCTCTTTTATTTATCGCCTTTTCTCTGGGCAATCGGAAGGCAAACTCAGGGCTTTCTCTGGGCAATTTCAGGTCGGATTCAAGAAGATTCAAGAACTCCTTTTGCTTTTCGATTTTGAACCATCGATTCTCCTTGAAATCGACAATGATGCCATCGGGAATCGTCCCCTTGCCGCCGGAAGTGAGAATCTTGCTTTTCGCGAGCATTATGAAATAGTCCCCAAAGAGAAGCTTGAAGTTGTCAACGACAACCTTCTCGACCTCTTCTTCAGTATTGAACTGGGAAAAATCTCGTCTAAATATTTGCCGTTTTTTCGTTCAATTTCGCCATTTTTCGTCTAAATTTCGTCTAAACCTCGTCTAAATTATTCATTACTTCCCAGTAGCCAGTCTTTTTACCTCCAACTCGCTTTAATATGCCTAAAGTCTGTAATTTTGACATACTTTCACTAATAGACGAACGCTGGTATTTAAGTAAAGACGCCAATTCAGCTTGTGTAATATTTGGATTTTTAGATATTTCCCCAAGAATGGCGCTTTGTACTTTTGTAAGCTTTAATGTCGGGTTTATTGTCGGCTTTAATGTCGGGTTTATTGTCGGGTTTCCTTCGTTCAGTTCAAATGGCGTCACATTAATCCTGTTAAAGGGAATCGTCACGACAATGAAATTTTTCTCTATACGAATGGATTCCCGGCCATATGCACCGACGATTTTCGGCACACCACGCCCCGAACGCTCACTCAGCCGAAGCTGCAAGAATATAGATGCGAGCACCTCATTAACCGGAATACTCACCCCGTTGAAGAATCCCTCCATATCCTGTTCAAGCCCGATTCCGCCATGCGAAAGAATTTCGATACGATCCGTAAAGACGCTTATCATGGGGGCATTCAAACCCAGCCATTTGTTGTGAATAAAAGCATTCAGAATAGCTTCGTGGAAAGCCTCGTAATCAAAAAGCGGGACATCCTTCCTCTCGGAAATGCGGCCGCGTTCATCCGCTTGAATGATATTGATTGCATCGCCGTATTCCAAAATTTTGTCCATCGCGTACAAGATACATGAATTTCCGTATTCCTTTACCGAGAACAACGCATCTGCCTTACTTTTGCCGCTAAAAACCGAGACGCGAATCGGGATGTCGTTTGCGTCCGAAAGTAGCAAAGCCATAATGTTATAGCGACCATCGGCAGTCAAAAGTTTGAGCGACTTCTTGAAAGTTTCCCTTCGGAGTTCAATTCCCTTCGCCCCGTAATACATGAACAGCTTTTCAAAAGTCAGCTCCTGTGCATAATCCGGAGCCGCCGTATTGACAATAGTCGGAATACCGTTTGAAAGAACATTCAACAAACGAATCTCCCATTCAGGGAACTTCGCCAATTTCTCTTTGCTGGAACCAATCCGAATAAACGCCTGAGACAAAAATTTCGTCGGAACAGATTTAGCCGCTGGAACAGTCAACAATACAAGACGCTTGCCATCAACCTGCACATCCTCGACTTCAAACGTGACACTCGGCTTTAGATTGCGAGCAAGATAGTGCTTATAGGGTTCGTGATCAATGTCCTTGTCGAAATTTACGGTTGTACCAATGATTTCATGCGAAGTATCATCTACACCCCAAACGACATAACCGTATTCACGTCCACACAGAGCCGCCCCATTGGAGATTGCAGAAATATACTCCCCAATTTCATCTTTTGAAAACCAGTTGCCCTTAATATCCAGCCATTCATATTCATGGGGAAGAGATATCAAATTCCTGATAAGGTCTTCGGATTTTGCCATATAGCCTCCAAGTAGTCGCAATTTGCGACCGGTTAATGTTAGAGGCGTTCTTGCGAAATCAAAAAGTTGATAAAAGCAAAAACGCACCTCGCCTTTGTACAGCGAGATGCGTCGGCTTTTAATGTACCTAATATCGAAAAAACTGGCAAGGGTAGCAGAAAAATTTTACAAAGGGAGTTCACTTACTCATTTCATTCATCTTCATGATGCATTCAAGGCAAGCCCTTGATATACGCTGAATACAATCCTATATTTAGACTATCTCGTCTGCAAATGTAGAAGGAGTTCCTGAAGACGTTCCATCCTGTGGAGCGTCTTCTGCATTTTGAAGATGAATACACACAGTGACAAT